>NZ_JBFTQT010000006.1:0-291561 GCF_056399145.1 Rhizobium sp. 01N48 | reverse complement strand
GCAGTCATGCTTCCAACTCCCTTGTTGAGATCTGCGAAACCCCAACAGGATAAGCCGAAAGGCTGGAAGTGTGACTGTCCCTCGATCATTACCTGCATCTCACTGATCCGTTCTCTCAACGGGCGCGGCCTCTTTCATGCCACCTCCTGATGATGAACATTGAGGCCGGCACTGACAGCGCCTGCAGTCGGACGTCAGGAGATTTGTGGTGGCGCGCGCGGTTGGCCGATCCGGCCACGCAGGGTGGGCGCAATGGCGGCGTCTGCGGTGAAGACGATCGCGGCTGTGCCGACGGCATCGACGTGGAGGATCGCGGTGTCAGCACCGAGGATGGCCGGCATTGCGTGGGCAGCGAGGCGGCAAAGCGTGCAGCAGGGGCAATCGGCGGCCTTGCCATGCGATCGATCATGCGATGTGCCGTCGCTGGTGTTTTCGGCATGATCGACGTGGTCGATGACGCTTTCGCCTGCCATGGAGCAGATCGACTGCAGGGGATCCATGGCGGAGGTCGCCATCGATCCCTGCGCCTGGCCCGACAACAGGCCCTGGATCAGCAGCAGGAGGGCGACGAGCAGCGTGATGGCGCTTGCCGATGCCCTGTCCCCCAACACTGTCCTGATCATCCCCATATCCGCTGCATGCCACAGCGCGCGGACAATGTCACGCTGCCAGCTGGCGACGCCAAAGCTGCATTCTTTCCATCTAATCATCAACTTAGGCGATTGACGTCAGGGGATGCGACCTTTGGCCACCTCACGACCCGATCATTCACGGACGATTTGCGATCGTGATCTGTCCCCTTCCCGCCTGCGCCATGTCGTTGGTGGACACTTGCACCCGTGCGATATCAGGCATAGTGGCATTTCCAGCTCTTCGCCTATCCCGATTCCTTCCCATTTCCTGCGGCTCTATCCGTTCCGGAGACCTCCATGCTGTTCGGCATTCTCTGCGGCATCGCCACCTGCGCCTTGTGGGGGCTGACCTTTGTCGTGCCGCGCGCCATCGCGCCGTTCACGACGCTCGACCTGACCGTGGCGCGATATGGGCTGTTCGCGTTGACCAGCGTGGTGCTGATGGTTCACCCGCGCTTCCGGCCGCGTGGCATCAAGCTCAAGCCGATGATCACCGCGCTGCTGCTCGGCGGTATCGGCTATGTCGGCTATTTCATCAGCGTCGCCTATGCCGTCCGGTTCGCCGGCGCCGCCATTCCGCCGCTGGTGATCGGGACGATGCCCGTGATCCTGGCGATGATCGCCAACTTCCGCGACCGTTCCGTCTCGTGGCGCCTGCTTGCGTTGCCGCTGATGCTGATCGCGGCCGGGATCGCCTGGGTGAACATCGCCGTCTTCGCATCGACGCCAACGGGCGACAGGATGATGATCGCCTACGGCATCGCATCCGCGGCGATCGGGCTCGTTCTCTGGGTCGTCTATGGGCTTGCCAGCACCGCCACCATGCAATCGCCCGACGCACCCGACATTCTGCAATGGACGGGCCTGCAGGGCATCGGCGCCGGGCTCGGCAGCCTTGTGCTGATCCCGCTGACATCCCTGAACACGCCGATCGTCTTTACGGACATCGACCTCATGCGCTTCCTTTTGTGGTCGCTGATCATGGGGCTTGCCGGCGCTTGGCTCGCCACGCTTTTATGGATGATCGCCTCGAAGAGGCTGCCGCTTGCGCTCGCCGCCCAGTTGATCGTCGCCGAAACGGTGTTCGGCCTGATCTTCGGCTTCGTCTTCGAACAGCGGCTTCCGACGCTTGCCGAGGCCGGCGGCTCGCTGCTGCAGCTGGCGGGCGTCGGCATGGCGATCGCGATCTTCAGCCATGTCAGGCAGCAGCAGCACGCGTGAGCGACAGAGCGAACTGCTCGCGCCGATTGCTTATTATCCGCCAAAGGCTTAGGGTTCTGCTAGTCAATTCCAGGTTGGATAGAAGGCATGGTTCTCAGCGGCAAACGCATCCTCCTCATCATCTCCGGTGGCATCGCGGCCTATAAGAGCCTCGACCTGATCCGGCGCCTTCGCGAGCGCGGCGCCGCGGTTCGGCCGGTGATGACAGCGGGCGCGCAGCAGTTCGTGACACCGCTTGCCGTCGGGGCGCTCGCCGCCGACCACGTGTTCACCGATCTGTTTTCACGGCAGGACGAGCAGGATGTCGGCCATATAAGACTGGCGCGCGACTGCGACCTCGTGCTGGTGGCGCCTGTGACCGCCGACCTGATGGCGAAGATGGCGAACGGGCTGGCCGATGATCTCGCCTCGACGATGCTGCTCGCCACCGACCGGCCGGTGCTTCTGGCGCCGGCGATGAACCCGCATATGTGGAGCAACGCCGCAACCAAACGGAACGTCGCGACGCTTCATGGCGACGGCGTCCATTTCATCGGGCCGATGGCCGGCGAAATGGCGGAAAGCCGCGAGGCGGGCGTGGGCCGCATGGCGGAACCGCTCGATATCGTCGCCGCGGCGGAACGATTGCTCGACACCAACCCGAAGCCGCTTGCCGGGCGAAGGGCGATCGTCACATCGGGTCCGACGCATGAGCCGATCGATCCGGTGCGTTATATCGCCAACCGCTCATCCGGCCGGCAGGGCCACGCTATCGCTTCGGCGCTCGCAAGGCTTGGCGCGGAGGTGACGCTGGTCTCGGGGCCGGTGACGATCGCCGACCCCGATGGTGTGAAGACCATCCACGTCGAGCGCGCCGAGGAGATGCGTGACGCGGTGCTGACCGCGCTGCCCGCCGATATTGCGGTGATGGTCGCGGCCGTCGCCGACTGGCGCGTGGCATCCGCGTCCGATCAGAAGATCAAGAAGCATCCCGGCGAATCCATTCCGACGCTGGCTCTCACAGAAAACCCGGACATCCTGAAGACGATCGGGCATCACACGCTGCGGCCGAAACTCGTGGTCGGCTTTGCCGCCGAGACGCAGGATGTCGACAGCAATGCGAAGGCGAAGCTGGAGCGCAAGGGCGCCGACATGATCGTCGCCAACGACGTCTCGCCGGCAACCGGCATCATGGGCGGCGTGCGCAACCGCGTGAAGATCGTCACGCGCGATGGCATCGATCGATGGCCCGACATGGCCAAGGAGGATGTCGCGACGAAGCTTGCGGAGCTGATCGCCGAAAGGCTCAGGCGGGGATAGCGACGGGAGCGGATTTGGCAGGTGCCGCGACCGGCTGGAACGGCGTGACGTCGAGGCCGCTATCGGTCAGCGTGACGGCGCTGCCATCTGGAATTTCCGCCCAGGCATCGACATCGTCGTTGAGCGGCTCGGACACTAGGCAATAGCCTTTGCCGACCGGGGACGCATAGAGCGTGGGCGCCTTGCGATCGGTGGCGTAGCGGATGGCATAGAGCGCGTTGCCATCGGAAAAGGCGGCGGTGTAGCGCACCAGCGCTGAACCGAGAATGTTTTCCGAGAGGCCCTCGACGAAGCGGATCATTTCCGACATGGCGGCGATCGGCGTCTGGCGCAGGCCGAACTGGAGCGCGAGCAAAAACATCAGCTCGGAATCGGTGGTGCCGCCGCGCGCGTTGAAGAGATCGTCGTCGAGCATCGCCTCCATCGATCGGCGCAGGCGCTCGAAGCCCGCTATCTGGCCGTTGTGCATGAAGGACCAGTTGGCGAAAACGAAGGGATGGCAGTTGTCGCGCCGCGTGCCGCCGCCAGTCGCGGCGCGGACATGGGCCAGGAACAGCGGCGAGCGGATCTGGCGCGCGATGCTTTTCAGGTTGCAATCAGACCAGGCAGGAAGCGTGTCGCGATAGCGGCCGGGCTCCGGGTGGTCGCCATACCAGGCAATGCCGAAACCGTCTCCATTCGTCGCCGTCTTGGCGCGGGTGGCGCAGTGGGATTGTTCGATCAGAGAGTGCGCAGGCGAAGAGACAAGCTCCTCCAGATAGAGGGGTTCTCCGCGATAGGCTGCCCAGCGACACATGCTATTCACTCCGCAACCCGCCCTGATCGTGGCGGGATAATGCTGAAACGCACCGACGATTGTCGAATCCGATGGTTAATAAGAACTAAACAAGCATGTGGCTTGCAACCCGAACATGACGTTTTTCTGACATTGACGGCGATCAACTTCGGCAATGCAGCATTTTGTTTTGTGAACGTGGTTGTGGGCGGCCCGCGCGAACCGGGCGTGGACCACCAGCATTGCGCGCGATGTCTTGATGAAAGCCGAGGTATGGCTTATATTCACGAGGAGTGAGAGACAGGTTTGCACCTGCCTCCCGCTTGCTTAGGTTATGAAGCTAACCCGGACCTCTAGCAGCCAGCTGGTCCGGGTTTTTCTTACCCTAAACGTGATGCTAAGTGGAAACCACATAGCTCACCTCCTTGTGAGAGGGCGAGGCCGATCGCCGCGGTCGAGGTTGCCCATCTTCCCCGATCCCGCCGGCTGGCGCGGCGGACGCTGCTTTGCCACTCACGCCGCAAGCAATATCATCCCTTGGTTGCAATCTCCATTACCACCAAATTAGGCCTTGCATCCCGCTGAAATGCTCTTACCTTTCTTCTATCGGAAACAGAACGAAAGGAAGGTGATCCAATGTCTAATGAGATTTCGGACCTCGTAACGGGCTTGGAAGTGGTGATGAAGGCGAGGCAGCCCTCGCTCTGAAACCCGCCTTCCTGGGATCGCCATAGCGGTCCGGCCGGTTTTACAGGCCAAAACTCATGGAAAGGGTCGCTAGCGCGGCCCTTTTTCCGTTTCAGATCGCTAATTGACCAAAGGCAATTCCATCGCTATTCATAAAGTCATCAGATGACTTTATGAGGCGCCCATGCAGCCGCTTTCGAAAACCAATCTCGCGGAAACCGCGACAGAGGCGATCCGCGCCGAGATCCTTGCCAAGCGCTGGGCCGTTGGCGACAAGCTGCCCAACGAGGCGGCGCTGTCCGCCATGCTCTCCGTCAGCCGCGGCACGGTGCGCGAGGCCGTGCGTGTGCTCGTCTCGCAAGGCCTGCTCGATACGCGGCAGGGGTCGGGAACTTACGTGCTTTCGACCACCGACAGCGCATTGCCGCTGACCATGGCGCGCCGCGCCGGGCTTCGCGATCTCTTCGAGGCGCGGTGCGCGCTTGATGTCGAGGCAGCCAGACTGGCGGCGCTGCGCCACACACCGCAGACGATCACGACGCTGCGCAAGCTGCTTGCCAGCCGCGGCAATTTCGAGGGTGGCGACAAGATAGCCTTCATCGAGCGCGACCTCGCCTTCCACAAGGCTGTGATCGCCGCATCCCAAAACCGCGCGATGATCGAGATCTACGACTTCTTTTCCGCCTCGATCGCCGAGACCATCGAGGCGACTTTGGGCGAGGATATTCCCGAGCCCGACATGCAGGCCCACGCCGCCATCATCGACGCGATCGCCAGCGGCGACGCAGAGAAAGCGGGTGCGGCGGTACGCGCCTTCATGGCTCCCGTAATTACAGCTCTCGACCGGATGATCCTTTCATGACCACGCCTTCGCAAGACGCCGCCCATCTCTACGATCACGCCAAGGAGCAGCTGATCGATGCGGAAGCAGACAGCGTGCCGCAACCGCAGCCGCCGATGGGAACGAGCGCGACAGGGCGGTTCATGCTCGGCGCCAGCCTTGTGCTGATCGCGTTCAACCTGAGGCCGCTGTTTTCCAGCGCGTCGACGCTGCTGCCCGAAATCCGCAGCGAGCTTGGCCTGTCGGCGCTCGGCACCAGCCTGCTCACGACCTTGCCGGTCGTCTGCCTTGGCGCCTTTTCGCCGCTGGCGCCGAAGCTAGCCCAACGTATCGGCGCCGAGCGGACGCTGCTTGGCGTGCTCTTGCTGCTGGCACTCGGAACGGCGTTGCGCGGTCTCTCCTCCATCCCGCTTCTGTTTATCGGCTCGGCGCTTGCCGGCGCCTGCATTGCCGTCGGCAATGTTCTGCTGCCCGGTCTGGTGAAGCGCGATTTCGCTGATCGCGCGGCCTTGATGACGGGCTTCTACACGATGGCGCTCTGCGCGGGTGCGGCCGGTGCTGCCGGATTTACGTTGCCGCTCGAGCGCGCCTTCGGCGGCTCGATGGCGGCGGCACTGGCGATCTGGGCGCTGCCTGCCCTGGTGGTCGGCCTCATTTGGCTGCCGCAGGTGCTGTCGACGAAAGCGCAGGTGAAGCGCAGCGGCTTCTCCGTCGAGGGGCTGTGGCGGGACAGGCTTGCATGGCAGGTCACACTTTTCATGGGGCTGCAGTCGGCGCTTGCCTACTGCGTATTCGGCTGGCTGGTGCCGATCCTGCGCGAGCGCGGCATGGATGGCGTCACCGCCGGCGCGATCGTTTCCGTGTCGGTCATGGTGCAGGCGGCCTCCTGCCTGGTCGCGCCGCAGATCGCGGTGCGCGGCAAGGATCAGCGGGTGATCAACGCGGCGCTTTGCGGCATCGCCGTGGTCGCTTTGCTGGGGCTGCTCTTTGCGCCGCTTTCGACGGTCTGGCTCTGGGCGGTGCTTCAGGGGATCGGCCAGGGCGGACTGATTGCGGCGGCGATGACGACGATCGTGCTGCGCTCGCGCGATCCGCATGTGGCGGCGCATCTTTCCGGCATGGCGCAATGCGTCGGCTATCTGCTCGCCGCCATCGGGCCGCTCGTCGTTGGCCTGATCCGCGGCTGGACCGGGAGCTTCGCGTGGTGCGCGGTGCTGTTCGTGGCGCTCGGAGCGGGGGCCGCCATCAATGGCTGGAACGCCGGACGGGCGCTGCATGTGAACGCGCGGACGGTCGAGAAAACCGCCGATTGAGGCCTTCACCATCTGTTGATGCCATTTGCGGCGGCGCCGATGCTAGGCTCCGCGCAAAGATGGCATCCGCGGAGGAACAGTCGTGCGCTTTCGATCCATTGTCCTGGCCACCATCCTGGCCACGGGGCTCACCGCCGCACTCGGCCCATCCCTGACCTATGCGCAGGACGCCGCGCGGCCATCCGCAGGATCGCGCGAGGGCGTGCTGAAGCTGCTGCCGGCGGATTCCGTTACCGAGCATGAGATCACTCTCGATGGCCGCAAGCTCTCCTATACCGCGACTGCCGGAACGCTCGACATGTTCGGCCAGGATGGTGCGCAGACGGCGGCGATCTTCTATACCGCTTATGTCGAGAAGGATGGCGGGGCCAATCGGCCGCTGACCTTCGCCTTCAACGGTGGCCCGGGCGCTGCCTCGGCCTTCCTGCATCTTGGTCTCGTTGGTCCCCGCATCGTCGACTTCGGACCGAAGGGCGATGACGGCGCGGAAGCCAGGCTGGTCGACAACCCGAACAGCTGGCTCGACTTCACCGATCTCGTGCTGATCGACCCTGTTGGTACCGGCTGGAGCCGGACGGTGAAGCCCGACGACGCCTCGAAATACTACAATGTGAATGCCGATGCCGAAAGCGTCGCCAAGGCGATCGCGCTTTACGTCACGCACAACAACCGGGCGTCTTCGCCGAAATATCTGCTCGGCGAGAGCTATGGTGGTTTCCGGGCGGCGAAGGTTGCGAGCGCGCTGAAGGACACGCAGGGCATCATCGTCTCGGGCGCGGTGATGCTGTCGCCGCTCCTCGAGGGACAGCTGATGTTCGGGGCCGACGAGTTCGCGCTCGGCGCGGCGCTGGAACTGCCGTCGCTGGCGGCAGCTCAGATGGATCGGCAAAAGGCATTCGACGAGACGAAGCAGCGCGAGGCCGAGCGGTTCGCGCTTGGCGACTATCTGACGACGCTGGCGGGCGCGACGCCCACGGGCGATGCGGCAAAGGCGTTTTATTCCAAGCTCTCTGCCATGACGGGCATACCAGAGGATGTGGTCGAGAAGAACCGCGGCTTCCTCGGCAACGCCTTCGCCAAGGAGATCGGCAAGAGTGACGGGCTGGTCGCGAGCCCTTATGACGCGGCCTTTACTACACCCGATGCCTTTCCCGAGACGGCTGACGCAAGGGGGGATGACGCCATTCTCGACGGCTTTACGCGCGCTTATGGCGGCGCTTTCGCCGACTACGCCCGCAACGAGCTCGGCTTCAAGACGGAGATGACCTACTCGCTGCTCGACAGCGACATAAACCGTCAGTGGGAATGGGGTCGTCGCGGCGGCGGGTCGCGCCTGCAGGCAAGTGTGACCGGCGATATCAGGCAGTTTCTCGCCGCCGTTCCAAGCTTTCGGCTGCTGATCGCGCATGGCTACAGCGATCTCGTCACGCCCTATGGCGTCAGCCGCTATGTCGTCGACCATCTCCCGGCTTCGCTTGCCGCGAACCGGGTCGGGCTAAAGGTTTATCAGGGTGGGCATATGTTCTACACACGCGGCGATCAGGGCGCTTTGTTCACCCGCGACGCGAAGGCCTTTTATGCGGCCAATACCCCTGCGATGCCGGGAGATTGAGTGGCCACGAACGCCAACGCGAGGGGCTGCCAAGCGGCCTCGATGAGTTTTTGGGGTTGTCATCGGGCTTTGCTGCCACATTTAGACCACATGTCCTATCCAGCGCAGCCATCCCGAACCCTGAAGCCGCAGCAGGTTTCCGGGACCTCGTTTCTGTTCAATCTGCTCCGTTCCTCGGCCGCCGATTGGGCGCTGTTTCTCGATATCGACGGCACCTTGATCGATCTCGCCGACACGCCCGATGGCATTGTCGTGCCCCCTGCCCTGCCGCAGCAACTCGATCAGCTGTCGCGCAAGCTCGGCGGCGCCGTGGCGCTGGTGACGGGACGGGCGCTGCCCTATGCGGACAAGCTCTTTACCCCCTACAGTTTTCCGATCGCGGGCCTGCATGGCGCGGAACTGCGCCGCGCGGACGGGCGGATCGAGCAGGCCGAGCCAACGCCAGAATTCGAGAAACTCAAGGCTGATCTGCGGAAGGAAACGTCAGGCTTCGATGGCGTGCTGATCGAGGACAAGGGGGCAGCGGTTGCCGCCCACTATCGGCTTGCGCCACAGCGACAGGCCGAGCTCGAGCCGCTGATGGAGACGTTTCTCGCCAAGGCCGGCGAGAGTTGGACGCTGCAGCGCGGCAAGATGGTGCTCGAAATTCGCCCCGCCAGCGCCGACAAGGGGCATGCGGTGGAGACCTTTCTCTCCGAAGCGCCGTTCGCGGGCCGCCGACCGATCGCCATTGGCGACGATATCACCGACGAGGCGATGTTCCATGTCGCCAACCGGCTGGGCGGGCATTCGATCCGCGTCGGCGCACCTCTCTCCGGCACGGCCGCACAGCTGACGCTGCCGACCGCGGTCGCTCTCAGGGAACTCATCGCGCATCTCGCCGTTTGATGATCGCGACCTATCGATTGCCATTTTTGCATACTGCCGTTTTTGAAAGGAATATTGCGTGAGCCGTCTTGTCATCGTTTCCAACCGTGTGCCCGTTCCCGAAAAGGGCGGAGCGGCAGCGGCGGCCGGCGGGCTTGCCGTGGCCCTGCAGGCCGCGCTCCAGCAGCGCGGCGGCATCTGGATGGGCTGGTCGGGCAAGTCGAGCGGCGACACCGAGCCAGGTCCGTTGCAGATCAGCGAGGATGGCCGGATCACCTATGCGCTGACCGACCTCACCGAAAAGGATGTCGAGGAGTATTACTTCGGTTTCGCCAACCGCGTGCTCTGGCCGATCTGCCACTACCGGCTGGATCTGGCGGAATATGGCCGCAAGGAGATGACGGGGTATTTCCGCGTCAACCGCTTCTTCGCGCACCGGCTGGCGCCGATGCTTGAGCCCGACGACACGATCTGGATCCACGACTACCACCTGATCCCGCTTGCCGCCGAGCTCCGACAGATGGGGATCAAGAACCGCATCGGCTTCTTCCACCACATTCCCTGGCCGCCGGCGGACGTGCTTTTCACCATGCCAGTGCATGAAGAGATCATGCGCGGGCTTGCCGCCTACGATCTCGTCGGCTTCCAGACCGACCACGATCTCGAGAACTTCGCCGGCTGCCTGCGCCGCGAGGAGATGGGCGACGCGCTAGGCGACGGCCGCTTCAACTCGGGCGACAAGATCTTCAAGGGCGGCGCCTATGGCATCGGGATCGAGACCGAGGCCTTCGCGAAATTCGCCCGGAAGGCCGTCGGCCACGCCATGGTGCACAAGGCGAAGGAGAGCATCATCGGCCGCGACCTGATCATCGGCGTCGACCGGCTCGATTACTCCAAGGGCCTGACGCAGCGCATCGACGCCTTCGAGCGCTTCGTGCTAAACAACCCCGCCCACCAGCGCAACGTGACCTATCTGCAGGTAACGCCGAAATCGCGCTCGGAGGTTCCCGAATACGAGCAGATGCAGCGCACCGTGGCCGAACAGGCGGGTCGGGTGAACGGGGCGCTCGGCACCGTGGACTGGGTGCCGATCCGCTATATCAACCGCTCGCTCAGCCGGCCCATCCTTGCCGGGCTTTACCGGCTTGCGCGAGTGGGCCTCGTGACGCCGCTGCGCGACGGGATGAACCTTGTGGCCAAGGAATATGTCGCGGCACAGGATCCCGAGGATCCGGGCGTTCTCGTGCTATCGCGCTTTGCGGGTGCCGCCCGCGAACTGAAGGGCGCTCTTCTGGTCAACCCCTATGACATCGAGGGGACCGCCAACGCGATAGCGCGGGCGCTGAACATGTCGCTCGAGGAGCGCAAGGAACGCTGGCAGCGGATGATGGACTATCTCATGGTCCACGACGTCTCACGCTGGTGCGACGACTTCCTGCAGGATCTGGCCGCCTGACCTTCTGCCGTTTGAAAATAGAAATGTCAGAGACCGGCTTCGGCCAGCATCCAGGCGCCGAGCTCGTCGCTCCCGGGCGTGCGGCCTTTCGGCTGCAGCAGAAAATAGCCGCGATCCGGCGCTTCCAGCGTCGGGCCGGCGAGAGAGAGAATGCCGGTCGAAAGCAGCGTGTCGACCAGGCCCATCCAGCCGAGCGCCAGCCCCTGCTCGCCAAGCGCTGCCTGCACCACCAGCGAATAGGTGTTGAAACTGAGATCGCCCTGCCCGGCAAAGGCTTCGCGCCCGACGCCGAGTTCGGCGAAATAGCTGCGCCAGTCGAACCAGGGCGATGGTGCCGCCGTGTCGAGGTGGATCAGCCTGTTGCGGGCGAGATCGGCGGGCGTCTCAAACGGACCATTGCGCTCGATGAAGCCGGGGCTGCAGACGGGCGCCACCTTTTCCGGCAGCAGAAGCTTCGCGTCGCGGCCGAATTCGGCGCGGGTGCCGAAGACGACGGAGACGTCGCCCTCGCCCGAACGATGACGCTCCATGCGCTGCGTGGCGATGATCTGAATGTCCGTATCCGGATGGACCAGCCGAAACGCGTGCATGCGCGGGATCAGCCAGAGCGCGGAAAAGGCGTAGTCCGTATGCAGGCGGATCGACGGGCGTTCCTTTTCGCTGCGCAGCCTGCGCGTCAGCTGGTCGATCTCATCGACGCTTCTTGCGACCAGATCGAAGAGCCGCTGTCCCTCGGGTGTGAGCTCGACGCCGCGATGCTGGCGCTTGAGCAACGTCACGCCGATCTGCTCTTCCAGCCTGCGGATCTGATAGCTGACGGCGGGCTGGGTGAGGCCGAGCGCGCCGGCTGCGGCCGACAGGCTGCCGGCGCCGCCGATCTCCGCGAAAATGCGCATCCACCCCAGATCGATCGGCCGCTCTGCCATAAAAAATCCTGTTGGGAACCATCGAAAAAAGCTGCCTTCACAGGGACGATGCTAGTGTTGTTCAATAAAACTATCAAATGACAAAAAAGGGGAAATGAGATGACAGCAGTTTCCATGATCCGCCGTCTTGCTGCCGGCGTTGTGCTTACCGCTCTGGCCGTTGGGTCGGCCGCGGCCGCCGATGACGCTTCGTGCAAGACGATCCGCATGTCCGATCCGGGTTGGACCGACATCACCGCCACCAATGGCGTCACCTCCGTGATCCTGACTGCGCTCGGCTACGAGCCCGACGTCAAGACGCTCTCGGTGCCGATCGGTTACCAGTCGATGAAGAACGGCGAGATCGACGTCTTCCTCGGCAACTGGATGCCGGCGCAGAAATCCTTCATCGACGACCTTAACGCCGCAAAGGCTGTAGAGGTGATGAACAAGAACCTCGAGGGCGCGAAGTTCACGCTCGCCGTGCCGACCTACGTGGCCGACAAGGGCATCAAGGATTTCGCCGACCTGCAGAAGCATGGCGACGAATTCGGCAAGCAGATCTACGGCATCGAGCCGGGCGCGCCTGCCAACGGCAATATCCAGAAGATGATCGATGCCAACGACTTCGGCCTCAAGGACTGGAAGCTGGTCGAATCCGGCGAGCAGGCAATGCTGGCGCAGGTCGAGCGCGCCTCCAAGGACAAGGGCGCTGTCGTGTTCCTCGCCTGGGCGCCGCATCCGATGAACGAGAAGTTCCAGATCACCTATCTCTCCGGCGGCGATGCCTATTTCGGCGCGAACTTCGGCGGCGCCGAGATTTATACGCTGGCGCGCACCGGTTGGTCGGCGAAATGCCCGAACGCGGCCGCGTTCATGAAGAACCTGAAGTTCGACCTCAGCATGGAAAACGTGCTGATGGGCTCGATCCTCGGCGGCGAGGACCCGAAGGCCGCGGCGACCGCATGGCTGAAGGCCAATCCGACTGCTGTCGACCCATGGCTGTCCGGCGTCACGACGTTTGACGGCAAGCCCGCCGCGGATGCAGTCAAGACCTCCCTCGGCCTCTGATACTTCAAGGACACTAGAACAGCATGTCGCGCCCGAATTTTCTCATCCTGATGGTCGACCAGTATAACGGGACGCTGTTTCCCGACGGGCCGGCCGAGTTTCTTCATGCGCCGCATCTGAAAGCCCTGGCGAAGCGCTCCGTGCGCTTTGCCAACACCTATACGGCAAGCCCGCTCTGCGCGCCGGCGCGGGCTTCCTTCATGTCCGGCCAGCTGCCAAGCCGCACCCGCGTCTACGACAACGCCGCCGAATTCGCCTCCGATATCCCGACCTTCGCGCATCACCTGCGCGCGGCCGGCTATCACACAGCACTTTCTGGCAAGATGCACTTCGTCGGCCCCGACCAGCTGCACGGCTTCGAGGAGCGGCTGACGACCGATATCTATCCCGCCGATTTCGGCTGGACGCCCGACTATACCAAGCCCGGCGAGCGCATCGACTGGTGGTACCACAATCTCGGCTCGGTGACGGGTGCGGGCGTGGCCGAAATCACCAACCAGATGGAATATGACGACGAGGTCGCCTACAACGCGACCCGCAAGCTCTACGACCTTTCGCGCCGGCAGGACGATCGCCCCTGGTGCCTGACGGTCAGCTTCACGCATCCGCACGACCCCTATGTGGCGCGCCGCAAGTTCTGGGATCTCTATGAGGATTGCCCTCATCTCGACCCTGAAGTCGGCACGATCCCCTTCGAAGAGCAGGACCAGCATTCGCAGCGGCTGTTGAAGGCCTGCGACTACGACGCCTTCGAGATCACCCGCGAGCAGGTGCGCAACGCGCGGCGCGGCTATTTCGCCAATATCTCCTATATCGACGAGAAGGTCGGCGAGCTCATCGACGTTCTTGAGCGCGGGCGGATGGCCGAGGATACCGTCATCCTCTTCGTCTCTGACCATGGCGACATGCTGGGCGAGCGTGGCCTCTGGTTCAAGATGTGCTTCTTCGATGGCTCGGCACGCGTGCCGCTGGCCATATCGGCACCCGGCTGGGAGCCGAAGCTGATCAGCCAGCCGGTCTCGACGCTTGATGTGACGCCGACGCTGGCCTCGCTCGCGGGCATCGACATCACCAAGCTGAAGCCCTGGACCGACGGCGAGGATCTGACGCCGCTTGCCACGGGAACCGGCGGACGCGGGCCGGTACCGATGGAATATGCGGCCGAGGGCTCGATCGCGCCGCTGGTCGGCCTTCGCGACGGCAAGTTCAAGCTGACGCTCTGCGAGAAGGACGCGCCGATGCTCTTCGACCTCGACGCGGATCCGAAAGAGTTGAAGAACCTCGCCACCTTTCCCGCCTATGCCGAGACGCTGGCGCATCTGACCGCGCAGGCGGAGAAGCGCTGGAACCTTGCGAGCTTCGACGCCGCCGTGCGCGAGAGCCAGGCGCGGCGCTGGGTAGTCTACGAAGCGCTGCGCAACGGCGCCTATTATCCCTGGGACTACCAGCCGCTGCAGCGCGCCTCGGAGCGCTACATGCGCAACCACATGGATTTGAACGTGCTGGAAGAAAACCAGCGCTATCCGCGCGGCGAGTGAGATTGCCGTTTCGGTGGCAAATCGCTAAGTTCCGCCACCGAAACAAGGAGATATCTCATGAAAATCAGCGCTCGCAACCGCCTCAAGGGTAAGGTCGTCGAGATCACGCTCGGCGCCACGACGGCGCATGTGCGCATCGATATCGGCGGCGGCTCGATCGTGACGTCGTCGATTACCAACGAGGCGGTCAAGGAACTCGGGCTGACCGTGGGATCCGACGCCTATGCCGTGGTCAAGGCTTCCGACGTGATGGTCGCCGTCGACTGATTACGCCTTCTGGCAATAATGCGCCGTTCCGTCGTCGCCAGTCTGGAAATCGCCAGGTTGCGGCGGCGCGATCGGTTTGAACAGGGTGCGATCCGGCTTCAGGTCGAGCAGCGGTGTGCCGTCGAGGCAATCCATGCCGCGCACCAGAAGCGTCGATCCTTCTACAGCTTCCAACTTGACGATCGAGGTGCCGATCGGATTGGGGCGGACGGGGGAGCGGAGCGAAAAGGTGCCGTGCACCTTGCCCGAATTGGCCGGGCTCTGCAGCACGAGGTCGCGGCGGGAGCGATCCAGCCAGTATAGGATTTCCAGCCGCTCGAAGGCCTCGACGCCCTTCAGTGCCTGCGTCCACGGCTCGAAGATCTCGATCCGGCAGATCGGCCCGTCATGGCGCCCTTGGCGCGGGGTTTCCATGCGGGACGTCCAGGGCGTGCGAATTCGCCCGATGAAGACGAGGCCGGCATCCGTCGGCGGCGGAACATCGACCGCCACTTCGTTTTTCCGGATTTCGTTTTCCCTGACCATGCTGCGCTCCCAGTTTGCGGGAGGCACTATGGCATGGCGTTATTGCCGATGAAACATCACGCCGCCTTGGCGACGTGATATTCCTTGATCGCGACCATCTTGATCGCCGGGAAGCGTTCGGATTCGTAGCGCAGCGAGAAGCTGTC
The DNA here is from genome assembly GCF_056399145.1 of Rhizobium sp. 01N48. Lineage (NCBI taxonomy): Bacteria > Pseudomonadati > Pseudomonadota > Alphaproteobacteria > Hyphomicrobiales > Rhizobiaceae > Rhizobium > Rhizobium sp. 01N48. The sequence goes on along the minus strand of NZ_JBFTQT010000006.1, from coordinate 276,406 downwards.
CTGCGCCAGGAAGACCGGGTCGCCGTCGAGGTCGCGGGCGATGTCGCCGCGCTTGACGTTCAGGAATTTGTCGAGCTCGGCCGGCTGGTCAGACGAGATCCAGCGGCAGACGGAGAAGCGCGACATTTCGAACGAGACCGGCAGCGTGTACTCGGCCGACAGTCGTTCCTTCAGAACATCGAGCTGCAGGGCGCCGACGACGCCAACGATAGCCGGCGAACCATCTTCCGGAGAGAAGAGCTGAACGACGCCCTCTTCGGCCATCTGTTGCAGCGCCTCCTTGAGCTTCTTCGCCTTCATCGCATCCTCAAGCCGCACGCGGCGCAGGATTTCCGGCGAGAAGTTCGGCACGCCCTGGAACACCAGCGCCTCGCCTTCGGTCAGCGTATCGCCGATCCTGAGCGTCCCGTGGTTCGGGATGCCGACGACGTCGCCGGCAAAGGCGGTGTCGGCCAGCTGGCGCTGCGAGGCGAAGAAGAACTGCGGCGCGGTGAGGCCGAGCTGCTTGCCGGTGCGGGCGAGACGCGCCTTCATGCCGCGCTCCAGCTTGCCGGAGCAGATGCGGGCGAAGGCGATGCGGTCGCGGTGGTTGGGGTCCATATTGGCCTGGATCTTGAAGACGAAGGCCGTCATCTTGTCTTCGGCGGCATGCACGGTTCTGATATCGGCGACCTGGTCGCGCGGCGGCGGCGCGAACTCGCCGAGCGCATTGATGAGATCGCGAACGCCGAAATTGCGCAGCGCCGAGCCGAAGAAGACAGGCGTCAGGTGGCCTTCGAGGAAGGCCTTGCGGTCGAATGGACGGCAGGCCTCGATCGCCAGTTCCGTCTCATCGACGAAGGCGGAGCGCTCGTTTTCCGGCAGGCGATCTGCGACGGCCTGCGGGCCGTTGACCGGCGTTCCCTCGACTTCGGTATCGGAGCCGCGAACTGTGTTGTTCGCGAGGTTGTAAGATCCGCAGAAGGTCTTGGAGCGGCCGATTGGCCAGGTGACCGGGGCGGTATCGAGCGCCAGCTTTTCCTCGACCTCATCCAGGATCTCGAAGGGATCGCGGCTTTCGCGGTCCATCTTGTTGATGAAGGTGATGATCGGGATGTCGCGCATGCGGCAGACTTCGAAAAGCTTCAGCGTTCTGGGCTCGATACCCTTGGCGGCGTCGATGACCATGACGGCCGCATCCACCGCCGTCAGCGTACGGTAGGTGTCGTCGGCGAAGTCTTCGTGGCCTGGGGTATCGAGAATGTTGAAGACATTGCCTTCATATTCGAAGGTCATCACCGAGGTGACGACCGAGATACCGCGCTCGCGCTCGATCTTCATCCAGTCCGACCGGGTCTGGATGCGATCCTTCTTCGCCTTGACTTCACCGGCGAGCTGAATGGCGCCGCCGAACAGCAGCAGCTTTTCGGTCAGCGTCGTCTTGCCCGCGTCCGGGTGGGCGATAATAGCGAATGTGCGGCGGCGGGAAACCGCCTCGGCGAGACTTTCGGCCATGCTATGAATCCTGTGGAGTTGCGGCGTATCTAGCGATTTAGGCGCCGCTTTGCAATTGACCTTGGCCTTGCGGGGGCAAAGTAATGGCGCATGACCATTCACACAGATACCCGCCCGACCCTCAATCTCCTGCGCCTGCCCCATGGCGAAGGCATCGAGCTGCCCGCCTATGAAACCAAGGGCGCCGCCGGCATGGACCTGCGCGCCGCCGTAGACGACGGTGCACCGATGGTGCTTGCGCCGGGCAAGCGGGCGCTGGTGCCGACAGGGCTGATCTTCGAGATCCCCGAGGGTTTCGAAGGCCAGATCCGCCCGCGCTCCGGGCTTGCCTTCAAGAACGGCATCACCTGCCTCAACACACCAGGCACGATCGACAGCGATTATCGCGGCGAAGTGAAGGTGCTGCTTATCAATCTCGGCGAAGAACCGTTCGAGATCACCCGCGGCATGCGGATCGCCCAGATGGTGATCGCGCCGGTGACGCAGGCGCGCGTCGCCGAAATCACCGAAGCGAGCACAACGGCGCGCGGCGCCGGCGGCTTCGGCTCCACGGGCGTGTGATGGACAAGGCGACCGATAGCTCCGACCTCACCTTCCGGCAGGACTATTTTGCCGACGACAAGGCTTGGGCGGCGCTGGTGTCGCTTCTCTCCGATACGTTCGGGATCGATCTAGACCCGCTGAAGCGTCTCGGCGGCGCTGACCCCACCAGCATGCCCTTCGGCTGGTTCGACGAGACAGGACTTCTGTCCGCCAATCTCTCGGCCTTCGCCATGCCTATCATCATCAACGGCCGCAAAATAAATGCCGCCGGCCTGCAATCGGGCGCCGTGCGGCCGCCGTGGCGCGGGCGCGGGCTTTATCGTGACGTGACCCACAAGGCGCTCGACTGGTGCGAGGTCCAGGGTTTCGAGGCGATCGTGCTCTATACGGACAAGCCTGATCTCTACACGCCCTATGGCTTCCGCTCGCTGCCGATGCATCTCTATGCCGGCGCGGCGCCGGAGCCCGCGATGAGCGCCCAGCCAGCGCGAATGCTCGACCCGTGGAAGCCCGAGGATCTTGCGCTGCTGCACCCGGCGCTGAAATCCCGTACGCCAGTCTCCGACGCTCTGGCGGTCTGCGAGAGCGCGGCGATGTTCCTGATCAACACGCAGTTCGATCCGGATGTGCGGTTGAGCTGGCTGGAAGACCGGCAGGCGGTGATCGCCTGGAAGGTGGGGGACGACAACACATTCGTGCTGTCGGATGTGATCGCTCCGACCATCCCGCCGCTTGAGGCCATTCTCGGTGGGCTCGGTATCGCGCCGCTTGCGGTCGAGGTTCTGTTTTCGCCGGACAAGCTCGGCTGGCAGGGCGAAGCTCGGGCGCTTGACGGCGGCACTGAGTTCATGATCCGGACCGATCTCGACATCAGCCTCGACCGGCCGGCGATGCTTTCGCCGATGGCGGATTTCTAGGCTTTCAGCTCAGCGGCGGCAGGCGGCGCTTTACCGGCGAGGCCTTCACCATCGACGTGCTGGTCTCGGCCTTCTCCGCGACCTTGTCCAAAATCGTGTCCAGCTGCGCCATGGAGCGGACGACGAGGCGGGCGACGAAGCAATCATCGCCGGTGACCTTGTCGCATTCGACGAATTCCGGCGTCTCCTGGATGATCCGCTCCACCACATGCAGCTGCCCCGGCAGCGGCCGGACGCGGACGATCGCCTGCAGGGGATAGCCGAGGGCCGTGGGATCGATATCGACGGTGAAGGCGGAAATGACGCCGCGCTCCTCCAGCCGGCGCAGGCGCTCGCCGGCGCTGGGCGAAGAGAGGCCGGCTGCCTGCGCAAGCTCCTTCAGCGACATCCGCGCATCGGCGGCCAGCGCCTCAAGAATGCGGCGGTCGATATCGTCGATATCATTGTTAGGCTGGACGCTCATTTCGCCTCACGATGAAAGGTGAAAGCTGCCGTTTGACGCTTCAAGATTATATAAATGGTGTCGCGACCGCAATATTCTCATTCTCAACAATGGGAGACTGCGATGCAACAGGATATCCGCAGCGGCAGCGTGCAGATGACGGCGGCGATGCTGATTTCGGGGACGATCGGCTGGTTTGTCGTGATGTCGGGCCAACCGGTCAGTGGCGTCGTCTTCTGGCGCTGCCTGTTCGGGGCGATCAGTCTGCTCGTCGTCTGCGCGGCGATGGGACTGCTGAAGCCCGGGACGATCGGGCTGCGCGCCGTCGCGATCGCTGTCTTCGGCGGCGTTGCGATCGTGCTCAACTGGCTGCTGCTCTTCGGCGCCTATGGGCATACGTCGATCTCGGTCGCGACCACCGTCTACAACACGCAGCCCTTCATGCTGCTCGGGCTCGGCGCCCTGTTTCTCGGCGACCGGATCACGGCGGCGAAGCTGTTCTGGCTGGTGCTGGCATTCGCAGGCATGATCGGGATCGTCGAGGGCAAGCCGCAGGTGGCAGGCGCGGGCGGTGACTATGCCACCGGCATCGCCATGGCGCTGGGCGCCGCCTTCTTCTATGCGCTGGCGGCGCTGGCCGCGAAATGGCTGAAGGGCACGCCGCCGCATCTGATCGCGCTGATCCAGGTCGCCACAGGCGTCGTGATGCTGGCGCCGATGACGGACTTCTCCGCCCTGCCCCATGACAGCGAGACATGGTCACTGCTGGTGACGCTGGGCGTGGTGCATACGGGGCTGATGTATGTGCTGCTTTATGGCGCGATCCAGAAGCTGCCGATCCACCTGACCGGCGCGCTGTCCTTCCTCTACCCGATCGCGGCGATCGTGGTCGACCGGGTCGCCTTCGGCCATGCGCTGCAGCCGCTGCAAATCGCCGGCGCCGCCATCATTCTTTTGGCGGCGGCGGGCATGAACCTTGGCTGGACGCCCGCGCGGCTGAAGAGTGCGCTGCGGGGCGTCCGGGCCTGAGCGATCGGCCTGACGGCTGCGATTATTTCGCCTGGCGGGTGATCTCGAAGAGGAACCAGTGGCGGCGCTCTGCTTCGTCGATCCAGTTTTCGAGAAGGCTGGTCGTGGCGACGTCGTTGTGTTCGGAGCAGACATCGTGGGTCTCGCGCATCAGCGAGATCAGCTGGCGGTTATCATCGCGCAGTTCGGCCAGCATGTCCTCCGGCGTCACGTAGTCGGCGTCGTTGTCGGCGAGGCGCTGCAGCCGGCCGATATGGCCGATCGAGCGCAGCGTCGTGCCGCCGATCTTGCGGGCGCGTTCGGCCATCTCGTCGGTGATGGCGAAGATCTGTTCGGCATGCTCATCCAGCAGCAGATGATAATCGCGGAAATGCGGGCCGGACATGTGCCAGTGGAAATTCTTGGTCTTCAGATAGAGCGCGAAGGTATCGGCCAGAAGCGCTGCCAGCGCGCCGGAAATATCCTGGATGGCGTTGCTCTTCAGATCGGTCGGGGTTGCGAGGGCCGCGGTCTTGCGCTTTTCGACGGGTGTCGACATGAAATTTTCTCCTTCGCCAGATCGGCGTGATACGGGTGCCGGAACGGGTTGCGTCCCCCATGTGGCCGACAATTCCGGCTCCGGCTACGGCGAGACATCCGCCACCAACCGAGAATTAGAACCGCGACCCGAGGCGTCAATAGCAGACGCCCGTGACAGAATGCCCGCGCCGGAAATCCGCTCCGTTGAGGCTACCCAACGGCCTGTTGAAACGGTCCCGCAAGAGGCGTAGAACACAGCCGATTGGGAGGCTCACATGTCGTTCACCGCACTCTTTGCCTATGCCGCGGCGCTGTTCATCGCCGCCGCCATTCCCGGCCCCGGCATTACAGCCATCGTCGCCCGCGCGCTGGGCTCGAACTTCCGCGAGACCTTCTTCATGGGCCTTGGGCTGGTGCTCGGCGACATGACCTATCTCACCGCCGTGATCCTCGGCCTTGCCTTCGTGGCGCAGACCTTCACCGAGGTGTTCATCGTCATCAAGATCCTCGGCGCGCTGTACCTCGGCTATATCGCCTACAAGCTATGGACCGCGGGCCTGCTGCCGCAGGACATCGCTGCGAAGAAATCCAGCAGTATCGGCATGAGCTTTCTCTCTGGCCTGCTGGTCACGCTCGGCAACCCGAAGACGATGCTGTTTTACGTGGCGCTGGTGCCGACGCTGATCAGCATCGACAGCGTCGGGATGCGCGAATACGGCCTGCTGCTTTTGACCACCTTCGTCGTGCTCTTGGTGGTGCTGATACCCTATATGCTGCTGGCGTCGCGAGCGCGCACGTTGCTCAAACAACCACGTGCGCTGCAGGCGCTGAACCGGGTGGCGGCGAGCATTCTGGCAGGCACCGCCGCCTTCATCGCCACTCGCGCGGCCTGAAAAAATCATCCGCTAAACCGTGGTTCGAAAAGGCTTTTTTCTCTGAACCACAGGGTTGGCGGGTGAAGCTACTCTGGCCGACCACCGGCTTAGACCCTATTCTCACTCTATATTTCATCAAGGGAGCCTTATCATGTCGAAGAAACCGGGCCGCGGCCGCATCTACTCCTCGATCACGGAAACGATCGGCGATACCCCGATCGTTCGACTGGACAAGCTCGCCAAGGAAAAGGGCGTGAAGGCCAACCTTCTGGCCAAGCTCGAATTCTTCAACCCGATCGCCTCGGTCAAGGACCGCATCGGCGTGGCGATGATCGAATCCTTGGAAGCGCAGGGCAAGATTTCGCCCGGCAAGACGACGCTGGTCGAGCCGACCTCCGGCAACACCGGCATCGCGCTCGCCTTCGCCGCCGCCGCCAAGGGCTACAAGCTGATCCTCACCATGCCCGAGACCATGTCGGTCGAGCGCCGCAAGATGCTGGCGCTGCTCGGCGCCGAGCTGGTGCTGACCGAGGGCCCGAAGGGCATGAAGGGCGCGATCGCCAAGGCCGAGGAACTGGCCGCGACGCTGCCCGACGCGATCATTCCGCAGCAGTTCGAAAACCCCGCCAACCCCGAGATTCATCGCAAGACGACGGCCGAAGAAATCTGGAACGACACGGATGGGACGGTCGATATCCTGGTGTCGGGCATCGGCACCGGCGGCACGATTACCGGCGCCGGCCAGGTGCTGAAGTCGAAGAAGCCGGAGATCAAGGTGATCGCCGTCGAGCCCGAGGAATCCCCGGTTCTTTCCGGTGGCCAGCCGGGTCCGCACAAGATTCAGGGCATCGGCGCCGGCTTCGCGCCCGCCATCCTCGACACCCACATCTATGACGAGGTCGTCACCATCAACAGCGCGACCGCGCTCGAAACCGCCCGCCACGTCGCCCGCCTCGAAGGCGTGCCCGTCGGCATCTCTTCGGGTGCAGCGCTGGCCGCCGCGATCAAGATCGGCTCCCGCGAGGAAAACGCCGGTAAGAACATCGTTGTGATCATCCCGTCGTTCGCCGAACGCTACCTCTCGACGGCGCTGTTCGAAGGCCTCGGCGGCTGAGGATTAGGCTGAAGCGTGTCGCGGTTCCCAGCATCCGCACTTCACGCTTTACTTCGTTATCAAAAGGGCGCTTCGGCGCCCTTTCCACTGTCTGCAATCCCGCACCAAGCTCTTACCGTAAGCAAGTCACCCCATGCTGCTGATCGTCGGAACCATCCGCCTCCCCCACGAAAACCTCGCGCTCGCACGCCCCGTGATGCAGCGCATGGTGGAGATGAGCCGCGCCGAAGACGGCTGCCTGGATTATTCCTACGCCGAGGACGTGCTCGAGCCCGGCCTCATTCACGTTACAGAACGCTGGCGCGACCAAGCCTCGCTCGATCGCCACTTTCAAACCGCGCACCTGAGCGACTGGCGCGCCGCATGGCCAGCACTCCGCATTCATGACCGCAAGCTCCAGAGCTACGAGGTCGGCGCGCCGCGCGAGACCTGATGCACCGGACTCTTCTCGGCCAAGCCAGCGTCGGCCCGCCGACGGCCCATCCGCTTTCGCTAGCCCCTCCCCTTCACGCCACCGCCGTCAGCCGCTCGCCCGCCATGCGGTAGGAGATAGCCTCGGCCAAGTGGATGCGGCCGACCATCTCCTGGCCGTCGAGGTCGGCGAGCGTACGGGCGACCTTGAGGACGCGGTGGTAGCCACGGGCGGAGAACTTCATCTTTTCGGCGGCGTCGCGCAAAAGCTGCAGGCCGGATGCATCGGGGGCCGCGTAGGTCTCGATCATCGCGGTGGAGCAGCGGGCGTTGGTGCCGGTCTCGCCGAGGCCGGCGGCGCGGAAGCGGTCTCGCTGCAGATCACGGGCGCGGGCGACACGGCGGGCGACGTCGGCGCTCTTTTCGGCCGGCGCCGGGCGGATCAGATCGAAGGCGGAGACTGCGGGGACGTCGATCCTGATATCGATGCGGTCCATCAACGGGCCAGAGATGCGGGCCTGGTAATCAGCCATGCAGCGCGGGCCACGGGCGCAGCTATGACCGGGCTCACCCGCCATGCCGCAGCGGCAGGGGTTCATGGCCGCCACCAGCTGGATGGTGGCGGGATAGCTGACGCGGTGATTGGCCCGCGCAATGATGCATTCGCCGGTTTCCAGCGGCTGGCGCAGCGCATCCAGCGCCTGCGGCGAAAATTCCGGAAATTCGTCCAAGAAGAGCACGCCGTGATGGGCAAGCGACGCCTCGCCTGGACGAGCCCGGAAACCGCCGCCGACAAGGGCCGCCATGGTGGCGGAGTGATGCGGGGTGCGAAACGGCCGGCGGTCGGAAAGCTTGCCGCCGGAGAGCTGGCCGGCGATCGAATGGATCATCGAGACCTCGAGCAGCTCGGCGGCCGAAAGCGGCGGCAGGATCGACGGGAGACGAGCGGCGAGCATCGACTTGCCGGAACCGGGAGGTCCGACCATCAACAGATTGTGCCCGCCGGCGGCCGCCACCTCCAGCGCCCGCTTGGCGCTCTCCTGGCCCTTGATGTCGGCGAGGTCGGGAAGATTGGCGGCGGTGGCGCGGATCGACGGCTCGGGACGCGAGAGCACCTGGGTGCCGCGGAAATGGTTGGCGAGGGCGATCAGGCTGCGGGGCGCCAGGATATCGAGCTCGGCGCCGGCCCAGGCAGCCTCGGGGCCGCTTTCGGCCGGGCAGATCAGGCCTTTGCCCATGGCATTGGCGCCGATTGCGGCCGGCAGCGCGCCGGTGACGGCAGCGATCGTGCCGTCGAGATTGAGCTCGCCGATGACGACATAGCCCGAGAGCGCATCACCAGGAATGGCGCCGAGGGCGGCCATCAGGCCGAGCGCGATCGGCAAGTCGAAATGACTGCCTTCCTTGGGGAGATCGGCGGGGGCGAGGTTGACGGTGATGCGCTTGGCGGGGAGCGCCAGGCCGGAGGCGTGGAGTGCCGCATGCACCCGCTCGCGACTTTCGGCCACCGCCTTGTCGGGCAGGCCGACGATCTGGGTGATCAGCTTGCCGGGCGCGACCATGACCTGAACCTCGACCGGAACCCCTTCTATGCCCTGGAATGCAACCGTGCTGACGCGCGCCACCATGCCCAACCCCTTGGCCCAGATCCCCTATGGTGCAACCCCTTGCACCTGAAACCGCGACCCATCATGGTCGCGGATTGCAATCTGACATAGAAATTGGAATGAAACAAGAACAATAAATGAACAATTGCGCGCCATTGATGTGGGGCGGTTGTGGTGGGTTGTATGGGTGGAACAAAGGTGGGGAGGGCTTGCGCGGCACTTGCTGCAGGCGGCGTGCAAGCTATCCACTCAGGTCGAGCAAGTTGGATGCTCAGCAGATGCTCGGCACAAGGCCGAGCATGACGGTAGAGCGTGGGGCGGCCGCGCTTACAGCAGGCGCCATTGCTGGCGCCAGACGTCGCCGCCCGCCCCATAGCCCACCTTACGCGCGCTTGCGCTCGATCGCATCCCACAAGAGGCTGGCGATATCGGCGCCGCCGAATTTCTTGACTTCGCGGATGCCGGTCGGTGACGTGACGTTGATCTCGGTCATGTAGTCGCCGATGACGTCGATGCCGACCAGCAGGAAGCCTCGCTCGCGAAGCGCGGGGCCGATGCGGGCGCAGATTTCCTTTTCGCGGGCAGTGAGCTCGGTCGCCTCGGCGCGGCCACCGACGTGCATGTTGGAGCGGCTGTCGTGCTCGGCCGGAACGCGGTTGATGGCGCCGACGGGTTCGCCGTCGACGAGGATGATGCGCTTGTCGCCCTTGCGCACGTCAGGCAGATATTGCTGGGCGATGTAGGGCTCGCGGAAGAGCTGGCCGAACATTTCGAGCAGTGAGGAGAGGTTGCGGTCGTCCTTGGTCGAATGGAAGACGCCGGCGCCGCCATTGCCGTAGAGCGGCTTCAGGATGATGTCGCCCATTTCGTCGCGGAAGCGGCGGATTTCGGCGGGATCCTTGGTGATCAGCGTCCGCGGCATCAGGTCGGAGAATTCGGTGACGAAGATCTTCTCCGGCGAATTACGCACCCAGGCCGGGTCGTTGACGACCAGCGTCTTCGGGTGGATGCGCTCCAAGAGATGCGTCGAGGTGATGTAGGACATGTCGAAGGGCGGGTCCTGGCGGAGCAGGATCACATCCATGGTCGACAGGTCGACGCGCTCGGGCGCGCCGAGATCGAAATGGTCGCCCTTGATGTCGCGCAGCGTCATCGGCTCGACGGAAGCGTAGAGCTTGCCGTCGAGGAAGCTCAGGCGGTCGGGCGTATAGTGGAAGAGCTTGTAGCCGCGGGTCTGCGCCTCGAGGCTCATGGCGAAGGTGGAGTCGCCCGCGATATTGATGGAGGCGACATGGTCCATCTGGACCGCTACGTTCTTGATCTTGGCCATTTCTGTCCCTTAGCGATTGCCGGACAGATGTAGGCCGCAGAGGGCGCGAACGCAACGGTCAATGGACGGCTTTTGTGCGGTGCGCCGGCGCAATTGGCCGGCGTTCCCTTCAGGCTTCAACTCTAGCCGTGTTTCAGGCCGCGATGCCCTGTTGACCGCTGCCGCGCAGCAGGTTGCGCAGGCGATAGGCGAGCGCCACGGGCTTGGGGAATGGCTTGCGCAGGAAGGCGACCTTGCGGACGTAATTGTCGACCCGCCAGCTGGCCCAGGTGCCGCCGGCGAAGAAGGCGACGTCGCCGGCGCGCAGCATGCGCTCGGTGCCGTCGTCGGCGGTGATGTGAACCTCGCCCTCGAGGATCATCACCGTCTCGTCCCAGCCGAAGAACCAGCGGAACTCTCCCGCCGTGCAGTCCCATATCGCCGTCAGCGCGGCATCGTCGTGGCCGCGCGAGTGCTCGCCGGTGCGCGCCTGCGGATCGCCGGCGACAATCCAGTCCGGATTGATCGGCGTCGGTTTCATGGCGATGAGATCGCTCGAATGCGCGACGAAGGACTTGCCGCGCGGCAATGCCACGATGTCGGGCATGGAGCGGGCGGCCAAGGCCATCGCGCTCGCGAACATAAGATGCAGTGATGCCACCAGAACCCCCTGAGTATAGGCTATCCCCTAGTGTGGGGGATATCAGAGAGTCCTCACGGAGCCGTTCAAACATTCGCTAAAGTTGTAACGAGTGTCGCGATAATGCAACGCCCGCCTAACGCGGGCGCTATCGTCAAGCGGGCTGGGCAGCCATGGCGGGCTTAGATGCGCCATCGGTGTCGGCGGCGACGATGCGCTTGCCTGTGTCGGCCGCAAAGAAATGCAGCTTTTCGGGCGCGATGGTCAGGCGCAGTTCGGCGGGAATGTCGATATCGGGCGCCAGCACTGCGGTGATCGGCTGATCGCCGAGCAGGCCGTGGACCAGCCGCTGGGCGCCGAGTTCCTCGACATATTCGACACTGACTGGCATGGCGTGCTGGTCGGGTCCGGCAAGGCAGAGATCCTCGGCGCGGATGCCGACGGTGACGGCGCCCGAGGTCGGAGCGCAGCCGGAAAGGTCGATCAGGCTCGGCCCGAGCGCCAGCTTGTCGCCGTGCAGCTCGCCCTTCAGGAGGTTCATGGCCGGAGAGCCGATGAAGGAGGCGACGAAGGTGGAGGCCGGGCGGTGGTAGACATCGAGCGGCGAACCGACCTGCTCGATCTTGCCGCCGTTCAAGACGACCAGACGGTCGGCCAGCGTCATCGCTTCCAGCTGGTCGTGGGTGACGTAGATGGAGGTGGTGCCGAGACGGCGCTGCAGGCGCTTGATCTCGCCGCGCATGGACACGCGCAACTTGGCATCGAGGTTGGACAGCGGCTCGTCGAAGAGGAAGACGGCCGGCTTGCGGACGATGGCGCGGCCCATGGCGACGCGCTGGCGCTGGCCGCCGGAGAGCGCCTTCGGCTTGCGCTCGAGATACTGGTTGATCTCCAGCATGCGGGCGGCCTCGGCCACGCGCGCATCGATCTCGGCCTTCGGCGTCTTGCGGTTCTTCAGGCCGTATTCCAGGTTCTGGCGCACGCTCATATGCGGATAGAGCGCGTAGTTCTGGAAGACCATGGCGATGTCGCGATCGGCGGGCTCGACATTGTTGACGACCCGCGCGCCGATCTTCACCTCGCCTTCGGAGATGGTCTCGAGGCCTGCGATCATGCGCAGCAGGGTGGACTTGCCGCAGCCGGAGGGACCGACGAGCACGATGAACTCGCCATCGGCAATCTTGAGTTCGATGCCGGAAACGGCGCGAACGCCGCCGTGATAGATCTTGCCGACATTATCGACGTCGATGGAGGCCATTGTTACTTCTCCGTCTCAACCAGGCCTTTGACGAAAAGGCGCTGCATGAAAATGATGACCAGAACCGGCGGCAGGGCCGCGAGGATGACGCCTGCCATCACAAGGTTCCATTGTGTATCGCCATCCAGCACCGCGGCCAGGCGCTTGATGCCCATGACGACGGTGTAGTAGCCGGGTTCGGTGGTGATCAGCATCGGCCAGAGATACTGGTTCCAGCCGTAGATGAACATGATGATGAAAAGTGCCGCGATATTGGTGCGCGACAGCGGCAGCAGGATATCCCAGAAGAACTTCATCGGGCCGGCGCCATCGACGCGCGCCGCTTCCATCATCTCTTCGGGAACCGTCAGGAAGAACTGCCGGAACAGGAAGGTGGCGGTCGCCGACGCGATGACGGGAATGACGAGGCCGGCATAGGAGTTCAGCATGCCGAGATCGGCAACGACCTTGTAGGTCGGCAGGATGCGCACCTCGATGGGGAGCATCAGCGTCATGAAGATGATCCAGAAGGCGACCGTGCGGAAGGGAAAGCGGAAATAGACGATGGCGAAGGCCGAGATGATCGAAATGGCGATCTTGCCGATCGCGACCAGGATGGCCATCGCCAGGCTGTTGCCGAGCATCAGGAGGAACGGCGGTGCGCCGGCGTTGGATGCGCCGGTCCCGAGCAGCACGCCGTAGTTCTCCAGCATCTGGTGGCCCGGCGTCATCGGCACCACGCCGGTCAAGAAGTCCGAGGGACCGCGCGTCGAGGCGATGAAGGCGAGGTAGACGGGGAACACCACCATGCCGATGCCGATGATCAGCACGAAGTGGGTGAGGAAATTGAGGAAGGGACGGTTCTCGACCATGGCTGGCTCTCGCTTCAATACTGCACTTTGCGCTCGATCCAGCGGAACTGGACGACGGTCAGGACGACCACGATCAGCATCAGCACGACCGACTGCGCGGCCGACGGGCCGAGATTGAGACCGACGAAACCATCGGCATAGACCTTGTAGACAAGGATGTTGGTCGATTGCGACGGACCGCCCGAGGTGGCCGCGTCGATGATCGGGAAGGTGTCGAACATCGCGTAGGTGATGTTGATGACAGCCAGGAAGAAGGTGGTCGGCGACAGCAGCGGGAAGACCACGGTCCAGAAGCGCTTGATGGGTCCGGCGCCATCGATCGCGGCGGCTTCGGTCAGCGAATGCGGGACCGACTGCAGGCCGGCGACGAAGAACAGGAAGTTGTAGGAGATCTGCTTCCAGGCGGCGGCGATGATGATCAGGATCATCGCATTGTTCGGGTTCAGGCGATGGTTCCAGCTGTAGCCGAAATGTTCCAGCACATAGGGAATGATACCAACGCTGGGGTTGAACATGAACCACCAGAGCAGGCCGGATGCGGCCGGCGCAACGGCATAGGGCCAGACCAGAAGCGTCGTATAGAAGCGCTGCGAGCGGATCACGCGGTTGACGCAGATCGCGAAGAGCAGCGACAGCCCCATCGACAGCACGGTGACACCGATCGAGAAGACGAAGGTGACGGTCAGCGAATTCAGATAATCCGGATCTTGCAGCAAGCGCGTGTAGTTCGCCAAACCGACGAAGGTGTCCTTCAGACCGAAGGGATCCTGGCGCAGGAAGGACTGCCATACGGCCTGAACCGCCGGCCACACGAAGAAGACGATCGTGATGAGCAACTGCGGTGCGATCAGGAGATAAGGCAGGAGACGGCTTTGGAAGACGGTGCGTTTGGTTTGCATGCATGACCCCTCAAGGAAAATGCCCTCCCCGGACGGGCCGGAGAGGGCTGACGGAGGGAGCGACCCTTAGTTGGAATTCGCTGCTTCGAATTCGCGCAGCTTGGCATTGCCCTGCTTTGCGGCTTCGTCGAGCGCTTCCTGACCGGTCTTCTTGCCGTTGAGAACGGCTTCGAACTGCTGGTCGATGACGTCGCGGATCTGCGTCAGGTTGCCGAAGCGAACGCCCTTGGAGTTTTCCGACGGCGTGCCGCGCATGATCTGCTTGATGGCGATGTCAGAACCGGCGTTCTTTTCGTAGTAGCCCTGCTTCTGACCAAGCTCGTAAGCAGCGTTGGTGATCGGCAGGTAGCCGGTGAACTGGTGCCAATCGGCCTGAACTTCAGGCTGCGACAGGTAGGTGAAGAACTTGGCGGCGCCCTTGTAGACAGCCTTGTCCTTCTGACCGTTCAGAACCCACAGCGTTGCGCCGCCGATGATCGAGTTCTTCGGATCCTGGGTGACGGTGTCGTCGTAAGGCATCGGCGCGAAGCCGACCTTGAAGTCCTTGGCGTTGTTGATGACGCCGGCGCGCGAAGCAGACGAGTTCATGTAGGCTGCGCACTGCTGCGAGTAGAAGAGCGGAGCAGCGTCGGCACCGGCGCTCGGGCCGCCGTACTTGTAGACGCCTTCATCCTGCCAGGTCTTCAGGTGATCCCAGAACTTGGCCTGGTTCGGGCCGTTGAAGGTGAACTCGGCGTTCATGCCGCCGAAGCCGTTCTGCTGGGTGCCGTAAGGCAGGTTCTGGATGGCGGAGTAGTTTTCCAGGCCAACCCAGGTCGCGCCGTAGGACATGGTGAAGCCGCACTTGGCAGCGCCGGAAGAGACGATCTTCTTGCTCATTTCGGCAAGCTCGGCCCAGGTCTTCGGAGCGACTTCAGGATCGAGGCCGGCCTTCTTGAAGACGTCCTTGTTGTAGTAGAGGATCGGGGTCGACGAGTTGAACGGCATCGACAGGATGTTGCCCTCAGCGTCGGAATAGTAGCCGACGACAGGCGCCAGGAACTTCGACGGATCCCAAGGCTCACCCTCGTCCTTCATCAGCTGGTAGACCGGGTAGACGGCGCCCTTGGCGGCCATCATCGTGCCGGTRCCGACTTCGAAAACCTGAACGATGGCGGGCTGCTGGCCGGCGCGGAAGGCGGCGATAGCGGCCGTCAGCGTCTCGGGATAGGTGCCCTTGTAAACCGGAACGATCTTGTATTCGCTCTGGCTGTCGTTGAACTTCTGGGCAACTTCCTCGAGCTTCTTGCCGAGCTCGCCACCCATGGCGTGCCACCAGGTCACTTCGGTTGCAGCAAAGGACGCGGAAGCGGACAAAGCAACCGCAGCAGCGGCCAATGAAATCGACTTAAACATGAAAAACCCTCTCCACCGTTGTTGGCGTGAGGACGCAATAGAGGCCTATTGTGACACCTCCTTAACAGTTTTGTGACGGGCCGATTACAAATTCCGAAGAATTTACTCAGCTAACGAAAGCGATCAGAACGCATCGCGCAAATGGACCGGCCATCGCCCGGGCAAGATGGCGACGATGTCGTAGCGTTGAGACAGGCGGGCATGGTCGCGCTGGCGGGAGAGCCAGAGATCGCTGGCACCACGGATGCGGGTCTGCGCGAGATGCGAGACGGCATCGACGGCCGCGCCCTCGTCGCGACGCGCCTTCACCTCGACGAACACAGCCAGATCGCCCTTGCGGGCGATGATGTCGATCTCGCCGAGGCGCGTGCGGTAGCGCAACGCGACAATGCGGTAGCCTTTGAGAATGAGATAGAAAGCGGCGATGTATTCGGAGACATGGCCCCGACGCAGTGCCTTGCGGCGAAGACCCTTTTGATGCGGGTCCGTAGCGTCGTTACCTGACATCGCCCGCCTTTCGGTCGAGAAGGCGCTGATAGAGTTCCTTGCGGGGGAGACCGGTGATGCGGGCGGCCTCGGCGGCGGCCTTGGCGGTCGGAAGCGTTTGCGAGAGATCGGCGAGGATGGCGTCGATATCCGTCTCTTCGATCGCGCGTTCCGGCGCCGGGCCGATGACGAGGACGATCTCGCCTTTGACATTATCGACATCCGCATAGTGAGCGGCGAGCTCGGCGAGCGTGCCCCGGCGGAATTCCTCGTAGCTCTTTGTCAGCTCGCGGCAGACGGATGCCGGGCGATCGCCGCCGAGAACGTCCGCTGCGGCAATGAGCGTGGCGCCGATGCGGTGCGGGGATTCGAAGAACATCAGTGTCGCCGGCGTGGCGGCGAACTCGGACAGGCGGTCGCGGCGGGCCTTGTCCTTGGTGGGCAAGAAACCGGCAAAGAGGAAGGCATCGTTCGGAAGGCCGGAGCCGACAAGGGCTGCCAGCGGCGCCGATGCGCCAGGGATCGGGATCACCCGATAGCCGGCTTCGATCGCCGATTGCGCGAGGCGGTAGCCGGGGTCTGAGACCAGCGGGGTGCCGGCATCGGAGACCAGCGCCACGGATTTGCCCGCTTCGAGCGCGGCAAGCAGCCGGGGCCCGGCTTCGTCGGCATTGTGCTCGTGATAGGCGTAGGGGCGGTTCTGGATGCCGTAGCGATCGAGCAGCACGCGGGTGACGCGGGTGTCCTCGCAGGCGAGCACATCGGCACCGGCGAGCGTTTCCAGCGCGCGCAGCGTTATGTCGCCGAGATTGCCGATCGGCGTCGCGACGAGATAAAGGCCGGGCTCCTGCGGGCGGGCGGGAACGGCCATGTTGTGCAGGCGGAAGCTGCGCTGCCTGCCGCCCTCTGTCGTCGTCTCGTCATTGCTCAAGATATGTGTGCCCTTTCTGGCTTCCGGCCTTTATGGGCGACACCTTTCTCTTCGGCAAGGGGCAGGACTTCGCCGGTAACGGTGATTTCTGTGAGCATCCGCAGCGAAAATGGCAATTGCTGGGGCAGCGACCTTTGCGCCTCTTGCATTCGTCCGCAAAATTCTGCCATTTTGCGCGTCCAATCCTCCGATCCCAGCTTTTGGGAAAGGCATTATTCAGGCGCGTTCAAGCGCGCCCGGGCAGTAACGGTCGAAAGCGGTAGCATCCCATGCGTATTACTATTGAGCGGTCCAACCTTTTGAAGTCGCTGAACCACGTTCACCGCGTGGTTGAACGCCGCAACACGATCCCGATCCTGTCGAACATCCTGCTGCGCGCCGATGGCCAGAACCTCGACATGAAGGCGACCGACCTCGATCTGGAAGTGACGGAAGCGACGCCCGCCAATGTCGAGCAGCCCGGCGCCACCACGGTTCCCGCCCATCTGCTTTACGACATCGTGCGCAAGCTTTCCGACGGCTCGGAAGTTCTGCTCGCCACCAGCCAGGATGGCGGCTCGATGACGGTTCAGTCCGGCCGTTCGAAGTTCTCGCTGCAGTGCCTGCCGGAATCCGACTTCCCAGACCTGACGGCCGGCACCTTCACGCACACCTTCAAGCTGAAGGCGACGGATCTGAAGATGTTGATCGATCGCACCCAGTTCGCGATCTCGACGGAAGAGACCCGCTACTATCTGAACGGCATCTTCTTCCACACGATCGAAAGCGAAGGCGACCTGAAGCTGCGCGCCGTCGCAACCGACGGCCACCGCCTGGCGCGCGCCGACGTCAACGCTCCCTCGGGCTCCGAGGGCATGCCTGGCATCATCATTCCGCGCAAGACGGTCGGCGAACTGCAGAAGCTGGTCGACAACCCGGAAGCGATGGTCACGGTCGAAGTTTCCGACGCCAAGATCCGCCTTTCCATCGGCTCTATCGTCATGACCTCGAAGCTGATCGACGGCACCTTCCCCGATTACCAGCGCGTCATCCCGACCGGCAACGACAAGGAAATGCGCGTCGATTGCACGAGCTTCGCGCAGGCCGTCGACCGCGTCTCGACCATCTCGTCGGAACGCGGCCGCGCCGTGAAGCTGGCGCTTTCGGACGGACAGCTGCTGCTCACCGTCAACAACCCGGATTCGGGCAGCGCCACGGAAGAAGTGGCGGTCGGATACGACACCGACGCCATGGAAATCGGCTTCAACGCCAAGTACCTGCTCGATATCACCGCGCAACTCTCCGGTGATCAGGCGATCTTCCTTCTGGCCGATGCCGGCTCTCCGACGCTCATTCGCGACACCGCCGGCGACGATGCCCTCTACGTGCTGATGCCGATGCGCGTGTAGCGCGTCGCATTTGCCGTTCAAACTTTGTCAATTGCGACGCTCTGCCTTGTTTTAGCGCCGTATTGCCTGCACATAAGCATGCAGCATGTGCTGCACGAAGGAGAACGGCATGGGTGGCTTGCGCCTCAAGGAACGGCTGGGCAAGAAATTCGACGAGGAGATCCGGTTTTTCAAGGGGATGATGCAGGGGCCGAAAACAGTTGGCTCCATCGTGCCGACGTCGTCGATCACGGCGCGTAAGATGGCAAGCGTCATCAACCCAAACTCCGGCCTTCCGGTTCTCGAACTCGGCCCGGGCACCGGCGCCATCACCAAAGCCATCCTGCAGCGTGGCGTGAAGCCTGAAAACCTCGTCGCCATCGAATATTCGACCGACTTCTACGAACATCTGGTGCGGCTCTATCCCGGCGTAAACGTCATCAATGGCGACGCCTTCAATCTCGACAAGACGCTGGCCCATATGGATGGGCAGAAATTCGACAGCGTCGTTTCCGCCGTGCCGCTTTTGAACTTCCCGATGCAGGCGCGCATCGCCATGCTGGAAAGCGTGCTGGACCGCCTGCCGGCAGGACGCCCCTTCGTGCAGATTTCCTACGGCCCGGTTTCGCCGATCATCGCGCGGCCCGAGCGCTACCACATCCAGCACTTCGACTTCATCGTCCGCAATATTCCGCCGGCGCAGCTCTGGATCTACCGCCGAGGCTGACGTGTTCGGTCTCTATATCACCCACCCGCAAGTGAAGATCGACGCCGCCGTCCCGGTGCCCAAATGGGGCTTGTCGGATGTCGGCGCCGCACGCGCACGGCTGGCGGCGGGTAACCCATGGGCGTCGCAATTGCGACGTATCGTCAGCAGCGACGAGACCAAGGCGATCGAGACCGCCGCAATTCTGGCCGCACCCTCGGGCGTTTCGGTCGAGATCGTCGAGGAAATGCACGAGAACGACCGGTCGGCGACCGGTTTCCTGCCTCCATCAGAATTCGAGAAGGCGGCGGACTGGTTCTTCGCCAATCCGGAGAAGAGCTTCAACGGATGGGAGCGGGCGATCGATGCGCAGCGCCGGATCGTATCCAACGTCGAGCGCATTCTCGCCACGCACGATACCAGCCTGCCGATCGCATTCGTCGGCCATGGCGGCGTGGGCACGCTTCTGAAATGTCACCTTGAGGGCCGGCCGATCGGGCGGGATCGCGACCAGCCCGGTGGCGGCGGCAATCTCTATTGTTTCCGTCTTGCGGATCGGCGCCTATCATGCGACTGGACGCCTATCGAAGACTGGCAGGGATGGATGTGAGATGGACGCGCGCGAACGGTTGATCGTCGGACTGGATGTTCCAACACTCGGTGAAGCCGAGAAGATGGTCGCGACGCTCGGAGATACCGTCTCCTTCTACAAGATCGGCTATCAGCTGGTGTTTGCCGGCGGACTGGAATTCGCCCGCGACCTTGCCAAGGACGGCAAGAAAGTCTTCCTCGACATGAAGCTGCTCGACATCGACAACACGGTCGCCTCGGGCGTCGAGAACATCGCCAAGATGGGCATGTCGATGCTGACGCTACACGCCTATCCCAAAGCAATGCGCGCCGCCGTCGAGGCCGCCAAGGGCTCGGGGCTCTGCCTGCTCGGCGTCACGGTACTGACCTCCATGGACGAGGCCGACCTCACCGAGGCCGGCTATAGCGGCGATCCGCGTTCGCTGGTGCTGCGTCGCGCCGAACAGGCGCGCGAAGCCGGCATGGGCGGTATCGTCTGCTCGGCCGAGGAATCGTCTGTCGTGCGCGAGATCGTCGGCCCCGACATGGCGATCGTTACCCCCGGCATTCGCCCGAGCGGCAGCGAGCGCGGCGACCAAAAGCGGGTGATGACGCCCTATGACGCGCTGCGCGCCGGCTCGACGCATCTCGTCGTCGGCCGCCCGATCGTCAAGGCGCCGGAACCTGAGCAGGCTGCCAAGGCCATTCTCGACGAGATGGTCAGCGCACTCTGGCCCGCCAATCGCTGATCCTACGACATAACCCAGGAGGAGACACCATGGCCAAGGGATACTGGATCGCTCGCGTGGATGTGCGCGATGCCGAGCGCTACAAGGATTATGTCGCCGCCGCCAAGCCGGCCTTCGAGAAATACGGCGCCAATTTCCTCGCCCGCGGCGGCGCGTTGGCCGAGCTCGAGGGCAAGGCGCGGGCGCGCAATGTCGTCATCGAGTTCCCCTCGATGCAGCACGCGGTGGATTGCTACAACTCGCCCGAATACCAGATCGCTGCCAAGATCCGCCAGGAAGTGGCCGACGCGGAAATGGTTGTCGTCGAAGGCGTTTGAGGCAGATCAAAGTCGTGGCAAGCGTGGTGCGATAGGTCTTTTCGTCGCACCCTGATTGGGCTAAGACGAGATCACCCGCCAATCACATCAGCCTTCCGAGGAACCTGCCATGACCCTTGCCAACCTGCCGCCACTCGTCACCGTGTTCGGAGGCTCCGGCTTCGTTGGCAGGCACGTCGTACGCGCGCTGGCCAAGCGCGGCTACCGCATCCGGGTGGCCGTCCGCTGCCCCGATCTCGCAGGTTTCCTGCAGCCGCTCGGCAATGTCGGCCAGATTTCCTTCGTGCAGGCCAACCTGCGCTACCGCCAGTCGGTCGACCGCGCCGTCGAAGGTGCGTCATACGTCGTCAACTGTGTCGGCATCCTGTTTGAAAGCGGCCGCAACTCGTTTGAGGCCGTCCAGGAATTCGGCGGTCGCGCCGTGGCCGAAGCCGCGCGCGGCGTCGGCGCCAAGCTCGTCCATATCTCGGCGATCGGCGCCAACGCCAACTCCGATTCGTCCTACGCCCGCACCAAGGGACGCGCGGAAGCTGCGATCCACACGGTCGCGCCCGACGCCATCATCTATCGTCCGTCGATCGTGTTCGGTCCGGAAGACGGCTTCTTCAACAAATTCGCCGGCATGGCGCGCTCGGCGCCGTTTCTGCCGCTGATCGGTGGCGGCAAGACGAAGCTGCAGCCGGTCTATGTCATGGATGTTGCAGAGGCCGTGGCCAAGGCTGTCGAAGGCAAGGTTGCCGGCGGCAAGATCTACGAACTCGGCGGCCCGGAAGTGCTGACGTTCCGCCAGTGTCTCGAAGCGGTGCTGAAGTCGACGGCGCGCACCAACCCGCTGGTCTCGCTTCCCTTCGGCGTTGCCTCGCTGATCGGCAGCGTTGCCTCCATGATCCCGCTGATCGCCCCGCCGATCACCGCTGATCAGGTGAAGCTTCTGAAGAAGGACAACGTCGTTTCCAAGGAAGCTGAGACCGAAGGACGGACCCTGAGGGATCTCGGCATTGCGCCGACGATGGTAAGCTCCGTCATCGATGGCTACCTCGTGCAGTTCCGCCCGCAGGGCCAGTATACGAACACCGGCAAGGCTGCCTGATCCACGCCGATTTTCTTAACGACAACGCCGCTCGCGGACCCCGCGGGCGGTGTTGTGCGTTTCGAGGCAGAGGCTAAAAAACAGGCTGAACCATCAGCTTTCGCGGGTTTATGCACCGCCGGGCGTTGCATAAAAGTCGCATGAAAAGTTTAGCGGAATTAACASSAAATTTAGCAGGAACATTTATTGCTATTTSCYATTCCWCTGACTACACACCCCGCGCGTCTGTGCTTGGACTCAGCGCCTCAAACTGGCGCGATCAAACGACTTGAAAGGTTACTTCGATGGGTAGGTCAATTGCGCTGCTTTTTGCTTCCGCGGCGCTGGTGATTCTGGCTGGTTCTTTCGTGGCGCCCGGTTCGGTCGCTGCCGTGAACGGCGAATGCTCGCCGGCCTACGGCGTCGATCCCTGCGAAACCGCAGCTCTCAGGTAAAAGAAAAACCGGCGCCCCAAGACGCCGGTTTCTTTTTTTGGTTGGGGAGCTTTGCTTCCCGATCAGGCGATCATACCGACCGATGCCATGCCGAGAAGGATGGCGCCGAGAATGATGCGGTAGATCGCGAAGGCCGTGAACTTGTTGCTCTGGATATAAGAGAGCAGCCACTTGACGGCGACGAAGGCAACGATCGTCGACACGACGAAGGCGATGCCGAGAGCGGTCCAGTCTTCATTGGCCGCGCCACCATCCTTGAACGTCTTCAGCAATTCATAGGCGCTTGCCGCATACATGGTCGGGATGCCGACCAGGAACGCGAATTCCGTGGCGGCCGCGCGGTTGCCGGTGCCTGCGAGCATGGCGACGAAGATCGTCGATGCCGAACGCGAGGTGCCCGGAAAGACGCCGGCGACGACCTGCGCGATACCAACAAGGATGGCGACCAGCCAGGTGATCTCCTTGTGCGGCGGGCGACGGGCGGCGAGCCATTCGGCGACCATCATCCAGATACCGCCGATGATCAGCGCCCAGGCGATCGGGGTGGCCGTGCTCGGGAGTTCGAAGCCGAGCTTCTTGACGATCAGGCCGAGGACGGCGGTGATCAGGAAGGCGAGGATGAGCTTGAAGAGATAGGAGCGGTTTTCGGGATCCTGCCAGCCGAGCAGAAGCGTCATGATACGGCGCCAATAGATGATGGTGACGGCGAGGATGGCGCCCGCCTGAATGACGATGTTGAAAAGATCAGACCGGTGGCCGAGCCATTGCTCCGCAATGATGAGGTGGCCGGTGCTTGAAATCGGTAGAAACTCGGTAATGCCTTCGACTATGCCTAGGATTATCGCGTTTATGTAATCCATCAATTGTCTCCGTTTCGGGGTTCGGTCAGACGGGAATTGTGCTGTGCCGCTGGGGGAACGACACCAATTTTCACCAGACGAGGATGCGACGAGAACCTCTGATCGGTTATCGGCGATTTTTGGGCGACGTCGATTTCCTTCGTCAGGGTTTCGGGCGGCCCGACTCGCTTGTGTTGGAGGGGCCAAACTTCTATAGCTTCAACGAATGAGTCATGACTAGGGCGCTATAATCATCGCGTCCATGCGACGTGCACCCCCAGCCATCCAAAAATCCGAGTCTCGATGCCCACGCTCTATCATCACCCCATGTCATCCGCATCACGCTTCGTCCGGTTGATCCTGACGGAGTACGGCTATCAGGCAGACCTGATCGAAGAGCAGACCTGGGAGAAGCGCCGGGATTTCCTGGCGCTCAACCCGGCCGGCACCCTGCCCGTCTATGTCGACGACAGCATGCGCGCGCTCTGTGGGTCCACCGTGATCTCCGAATATCTCGACGAGACCCACGGTGTGCTGAAGCGCGACCGCCGGCTGCTCGCCGAAGACCCGTTCCAGCGCGCCGAAATCCGGCGGCTGACCGAGTGGTTCATGGTCAAGATGGAAACCGACGTCACCCGGCCGCTGGCGCGCGAGCGCGTCTACAAGCTGCAGATGACGGCGGACCAGGGCGGTGGCGCACCGGATTCGAAGATCCTGCGCACGGCGCGCGCCAATATCCGCCAGCACATGAAGTATCTCACCTGGCTCTCCGGCTCGCGCCAGTGGTTGGCGGGCGACCGGATGAGCTATGCCGATCTGGCGGCCGCCTCTTCCGTCTCCATTCTCGACTATCTCGGCGAGATCGACTGGACGGAATCGCCGCTCGTCAAGGAATGGTACCAGCGCATCAAGTCGCGCCCGTCCTTCCGCCCGCTGCTCACCGAGCGCGTGCGCGGCCTGACCCCCGTTTCCCACTACGCCGACCTGGATTTCTGACGGGGCCTCTCATGCCCGAACGATCCGCACTGACCAAGGAAGACAAACGTAGAGAGACGCTGACCGCCTTCGTCAAGGCGGAAGCGCAGGCGCTCGGCTTCGACCTCTGTCGGATCACGCGGCCGGACAGCATTCCCGAGGCGAAGGAACGCCTCGGCCAGTTCATCGATGCCGGCAGGCACGGAACGATGGAGTGGATGGCCGAGACGCGCGAGCGGCGCGGCGATCCGCGAACGCTTTGGAGCGACGTGAAGTCGGTCGTCGTCTTCGCGATGAACTACGGGCCCGAGGAAGACCCGCGCGGCATTCTTGAGAAGCCGGACAAGGCGGCGATCTCGGTCTATGCGCGCAACCGCGACTATCACGACATCATCAAGGGCCGGCTGAAAGAGATCGCCACGCGGTTTGCGGCGCGCGCCGGCGAAGACGTGAAGGTGTTCGTCGATACCGCCCCCGTCATGGAAAAGCCGCTGGCGGCCGCGGCCGGGCTTGGCTGGCAGGGCAAGCACACCAATCTCGTCAGCCGGGCGCATGGCTCCTGGCTGTTTCTCGGCTCGATGTTCACCACGGCCGATCTCTTGATCGATGCGCCCGAAATCGATCATTGCGGCTCGTGCCGGGCCTGTCTCGACGCCTGCCCGACGGCAGCCTTCCCGGCGCCCTACCAGATCGACGCGCGGCGCTGCATTTCCTATCTGACGATCGAGCACAAGGGGCCGATCGATCCCGCCATCCGGCCGCTGATCGGCAACCGCATCTATGGCTGCGACGACTGTCTCGCCGCCTGTCCGTGGAACAAGTTCGCAAGTGCTGCTTCCGAAATGAAGCTGAAGGCCCGCGAGGATCTGCAGGAGCCGGATATCTCCGCGCTGCTTGCGCTCGACGATCCCTCTTTCCGCAGCTTCTTCAGCGGCTCCCCGGTCAAGCGCATCGGCCGTGATCGCTTCGTACGCAACGTGCTGATCGCGGCCGGCAATTCCGGCGACCGCCAGTTCCTCGATGCCTGCCTTTCGCTTGCCGCCGATGCCTCTCCCGTCGTCCGCGCCATGGCGATATGGGCGCTGTCGCGGCTGATGGAGGCTGGCGAATTCCGGCGCTTTGCGGCACAAAGGCCTCCGGATGAGTCGGACAGCGATGTGCTGAACGAATGGAGACTGTCGGGAGCGGCGTGATGCATCTTGTGATTTTCGGTTGCGGCTATTCCGGCACGGCAATCGCCAAGGCGTACATGGCCGAGGGTTTTCGCGTCTCCGGCACAACGCGCTCTGAAGAGAAGGCGGCGGCGCTGAGAGCGCAGGGCATCGAGGCCTTCGTCTTCGACGGCGAGACGCTCGATGCTACGCTTGTGGATGCCATGCGCTCGGCCACGCATCTGGTGCAATCGATCGCGCCGCGTGAGACGGGCGATCCGCTGCTGAGGCTTGCGGGCGAGCGCATCGAGACGCTCCTGCCTGAGCTCTCCTGGATCGGCTATCTCTCGACCGTCGGCGTCTATGGCGACCACAAGGGCGAATGGGTGAGCGAGGAGACGCCTTGCGTGCCGGTCTCGGGCCGCTCCAAGGAGCGGCTGGAGGCGGAGGCGGCGTGGATTGCGGTCGGCGAGCGGATCGGCATTCCCGCGGCGGTGTTGCGCCTTTCCGGCATCTACGGACCGGGCCGCAACGCCTTCGTCAATCTGGCGCGGGGCACGGCGCGGCGGCTGATCAAGAAGGATCAGGTGTTCAACCGCATCCGCGTCGAGGATATCGGCGCCAGCGCGCGGTTCCTCTCGGACCGCAAACTTGGCGGCATCTATAATGTCACCGACGACCGCCCCGGCCCGCCGCAGGATGTCATCGTCGAGGCGGCCCGGCTCATGGGTGTCGAGCCGCCGCCGGAACAGGCCTTCGAGACGGCCGACCTGACGCCAATGGCGCGCTCCTTCTATGGCGAGAACAAGCGCGTTTCGAACGCCAAGCTGAAGGCCGCCGGCTTCGCCTTCGCCTTCCCCACCTACCCGCAATCACTCGCGCAGTTGTTGCAGAACGAGCGCTGGCGCGGCTGACTTAGACGCCCCTGATATCGCTATATTGCACCAGATGAATTGGTAGGAAATTCCTACTCCAGGCAGATTTCGTTAAAATTTGGCGCAAAATTTGGGCGGAAGCCTTGGAAATTGCCCAAATGGGGCAAGAATTATGACGCCCGCGCAAAATTATTTTCGTGATTTTTGTGATCGCGGGAGTCGTGAACGGCTTCCCGCAAAAAAAGTTCTAATTTTACTTGATTCAATTGCGCTTTTTTCATTCGAAACCGCTTGACGACGGTTCGAATCATTTTGCCGGCTCATCACATATATTTCAACATGTAACATTCCGTGATAACTCGGGGCACTTTTCTGCCACTTTTCGACCGGTTTAAGCCCCCGCCGCCCACAAGGCGTAGGTTTAACAGTTGAGGGACACCCCGTTTTGAAGAAAATCTGCCGTTCTATTATCGCCGTCACAACTATAGCAGCCTGTTCTACGATCCTTCCGATGGAAGGCTTTGCTGCAAATGGTTGCGGTGGCGCGTCGTGGTACGCACTTCACTCCAAAACCGCTTCCGGCGAACGCATGAACCCGACCATCAATACTGCCGCGCACCGCTCGCTCGCCTTCGGCACCAAGGTCAAGGTCACCAACCGCAACAACGGCCGCAGCGTCGTCGTGCGCATCAACGATCGTGGTCCTTTCATCCGCGGCCGCGTTCTCGATCTTTCCCGTGCAGCCGCCAGCAACATCGGCATGGTCAGCACCGGCACCGCCAAGGTCTGCTACGAAGTCATCGGCTAACGCCTGATATAAGGCACCGCTTGCTCTTGCCGCCAATCGCGGATACCACGCGGTTGAGACTTGTGTACCATCCGCTGCGTCTGTCGCGCTTCCTGCGGATCGTTCACAAGCCGCCGGTCCTTGAAGGTCCGGCATTGATCCAGGCAATAGGAGCGTTGTGAATGCGATTGGGCGGTAGGCTCGAAGGGGCGATTTCGGTTCTTGAAGACATCGATGCCCGCAGACGGCCTGTCGCCGATGCCCTCAAGGATTGGGGGCTCGCGCATCGCTTCGCCGGTTCCGGCGACCGCGCCGCAATCGGCAACATCGTCTACGACGCGCTTCGCATGCGCCTCTCGCACGCCTGGCTGATGGACGACGACAGCGCATCGGCAATCGCCCATGCCGTCATGTTCCGCCAGTGGGGCTTTACGCCCGAGACGCTTGCCGCCGAGCTTGCCGATGACAAGTTCGCGCCGGCAGCACTTTCCGAGGCAACACTTTCGGCCTTTCACTCCCGTGATCTCAACGACGCTCCTTCCCATATTCAGGGCGATATCCCGGAGTGGATACAGCCCACTTTCGAAAAATCCTTCGGCGATACCTGGCTTCGCGAAGCACAGGCGCTCGCCGAGCGGCCGACGCTCGATCTCCGTGCGAACATCCTGAAGGCCACCCGCGAAAAGGCCGTCAAGGCGCTCGAAAGATCAGGCGCACAGGAGGCCAGCATCGCGCGCTACGGCATCCGGATTGCCGCGGGCGAAGGAGCCTCCCGTCTTCCCAACGTGACAGCGGAGCTTTCGTTCCAAAAAGGCTGGTTCGAGGTTCAGGACGAAGGGTCGCAGATCGTGGCCGATCTCGTGCTGCCGCAGGATGGCGAGCAGGTGCTCGACTATTGCGCCGGCGGCGGCGGCAAGACGCTCGCCATGTCGGCTGCCATGCACAACAAGGGCCAGGTTCACGCCTATGACGCCGACCGCAAGCGGCTGGCGCCGATCATCGAGCGGCTGAAGCGCGCCGGCACCCGAAACGTTCAGGTGCACGACAATCCGAAGGCGCTGAAGAACCTCGAGGATCGTTGCGACAAGGTGTTGGTCGATGCGCCCTGCACGGGAACCGGCACATGGCGCCGACGCCCGGACACGAAATGGCGCCTGACGGCCAAGAATCTCGACGAGCGCACCGCGCAGCAACAGGACGCGCTGAGCCAAGCGAGTGCCTATGTGCGCCCCGGCGGCGAACTCATCTATGTGACCTGCTCGGTGCTGCCGCAGGAAAACGAGGAACAGGTGCGCGCGTTTACGGCCGCCAATCCCGCGTTCGAGATTTCGGGCGCGCTTGAGGGCTGGGATCAGCTGTTCGGCAAGGATAGCCCGCATCCGCGCTCGTCGGACGGCCAGACGATTACGCTGACGCCCGCTTCGACAGACACGGACGGATTCTTCTTCTGCCGGATGAAGCGCAAAGCCTAAATCAATAGAGCCTGGATCAGTGTGGGGCCCGCAGCGGATATTGATGCCGCGGCGGGATCAGGTGATGCAGCACGGCGATCGCGATCAACAGCGCGCTGCCGAAACCGACGATCAGAAGCAGCATCGGTCCGCCCATATGCGAGCCGAAGGCCACCAGCGGCACGGCGCCCGCCGGCGGATGGGTGACGCGCAGCATCAGCATGCCGGCAATCGTCAACCCGACGGCGATCGCGCCGACCCACCAGAGACCTGGAAACAGGAAGACCGCCAGGCCGCCGATCAGCGCCGCCAGAAGGTAGCCACCGATGACGTTGGCCGGCTGTGCGAGCGGGCTCTTCGGCTGACCGAAGATCAGCACCGCCGTGGCGCCGAAGGGCGCGATCAGCAGCGGAATGCCGGTAAATACGGTCAGCGCGCCGACAGAGGCCATGCCGATCATGGCGCCGATGCCGGATTTCAGATGGAGGTGGACAGTACCCTTCGGTTCATGGCGATGGGTGAAATGCTTGATATGTCGGCGCATACGCGGTCAATCCGGACAGTGTTTATGCAGTTGCACAGTGATTACTCATATATCGCCCATTTTCCAAGCAATTCGATTTCGATTTGACGGCCTTTCGGCGCATTTCCTTCCTTAAAACCATTCCAAACTAGAGTGTTTGACACCAGTTTGCTTTTGCGCGAAGACATTTTCGCCGGGCCTTATAAAGCACGCCCGTCACAGGAGAGGATCCCATGAAACTCAACAGGAATTTCTGCGCAGCCCTGGCGCTGGCGGTGGCCCCAACCGCTTTGTCCGCCATCCCCGCTTACGCGGCCCCGGATGCTGCTGCCGTTGTGAAATATTACACCGAAGTCGGCCACGCGAAGTATGAGGACGCGCTGATCACGGCGAAGGCCCTCGACGCCGCGATCGACGCCTTCTTGAAGGAGCCGACGGACAAGACGCTTGAAGCTGCCCGCGCCGCCTGGATCAAGGCTCGCGTTCCCTATCAGCAGACGGAAGTCTATCGCTTCGGCAACCCGATCGTCGATGACTGGGAAGGCAAGGTCAACGCCTGGCCGCTCGACGAAGGCCTGATCGACTATGTCGACGCCTCCTACGGCACCGAGAGCGACGAGAACTCCCTTTACGTCGCCAACGTGATCGCCAACAAGACGATCAAGATCGACGGCAAGGATGTCGACGCTTCGAAGCTGACGCCCGAATTCCTCTCCGGCACGCTGGCGGAAGCCGGCGGCGTGGAAGCCAACGTTGCGACCGGCTATCACGCCATCGAATTCCTGCTCTGGGGCCAGGACCTGAACGGCACCGGCCCAGGCGCCGGCAACCGCCCGGCCACCGATTACGACCTGAAGAATTGCACGCACGGCAATTGCGACCGCCGCGCCGAATATCTGAAGTCTGCCTCGACGCTTCTGGTCTCCGACCTGCAGGAAATGACCGACAACTGGAAGCCGGATGGCGAAGCCACGAAGCATGTCGAAGCCGATCCGAAGGCCGGCCTCGTCGCCATCCTGACCGGCATGGGCTCGCTCTCCTACGGCGAACTCGCCGGCGAGCGCATGAAGCTCGGCCTGATCCTGCACGATCCGGAAGAAGAGCATGATTGCTTCTCCGACAACACCTACAACTCGCACCTCAACGACGCTGTCGGCATCGCTGCCGCCTATACGGGCAACTACACCCGCGTCGACGGTACGAAGATGAAGGGTCCGTCGCTGCACGATCTCGTCGCCGCCAAGGACAAGAAGCTCGACAAGGAAATGCAGGGCAAGCTCGACGCGACGCTGAAGGCGATGGCGATCATGGCCAAGCGTGGCCAGAACGTCGAAAAGTACGACCAGATGATCGCCGAGGGCAACAAGAAGGGCAACGCCGTTGTCCAGGCCGCCATCGACGGCCTCGTCGACCAGACGAAATCGGTGCAGCGCGTGATCGCAGCCCTTGATCTCGGCACGGTCAAGCTTGAAGGTTCCGACAGCTTGGATAATCCTGGCGCGGTCTTCAAATAAGTGAAAAGGCGGGCCGCTTCGCTGTCGAGGCGGCCCGAACTCCGAAATGTCGCCTTTCTCGGCCCGTCGTCTTCTTTTCAGCGCAACCATATGCGCCACGATCGCCGGCCTATCCGCCGCCCTTGCGGATAATTTCGACCTTCCCACCAAGCGCACCGATCTCACGGAAGCCGACGCCAAGCGCGTTGCCGACGTGACGCGGCCGATCACCGACTTCTCCAAGGCCGAGCCATACGAGGCCATGCAGGCGGGCGGCGCGACGTCGATCGATCCGGTGACGCGCAATTCCTTCTCGCATATCTCCGCGAACATCCCTTTCGAGGAGGAGCAGCCGTTCAAGCTCGGCAATGCGCTCTTCAAGAAGCTCTGGGTCTCCGCCCCTTCCTCGACGCAGGCCTCCGACGGGCTGGGGCCGCTGTTCAACGCGCGCTCCTGCATGAACTGCCACCTCAACGACGGGCGCGGCAAGCCGGAGCCTGACGCCAGCACGAGCTCGATGTTTCTGAGACTAGCGCGCACGGCCAAGACGCCCGACGAGGAGCGCGCCGTCGCCAATGCCGAGGCCATCAACTTCCCCGATCCCGTCTACGGCCACCAGCT
Organism: Rhizobium sp. 01N48; assembly: GCF_056399145.1. NCBI lineage: Bacteria > Pseudomonadati > Pseudomonadota > Alphaproteobacteria > Hyphomicrobiales > Rhizobiaceae > Rhizobium > Rhizobium sp. 01N48. Next base: position 245,738 of record NZ_JBFTQT010000006.1, on the reverse strand, counting down.
GCAGGACCGCGCGGTACCCGGCCTTCCCGCCGAGGGGAAGATGACGATCGAATACACCGAAGAGCCAGTGACGCTTGCCGGCGGCGAGACCATATCCCTGCGGCGACCGCGCTACGCGATCGACAGCCTCGGCTACGGGCCGCTCGACCCGGCAACGACGATCTCGCCGCGCGTGGCGCCGGCCATGATCGGGCTGGGGCTGATCGAGGCCATTCCCGAGGCCGATATCCTCGCGCATGCCGACCCGGACGACAAGGACGGCGATGGCATCCACGGCAAGGCGGCGATCGTGCGCGATCACCGCACCGGAAAACCCGCGCTTGGCCGCTTCGGCTGGAAGGCGCAGAACGCTAGCGTGCGCGACCAGAGCGCCGATGCGTTCCTGAACGACATCGGCATCTCCACCCCCGACCAGCCCGACCCGCATGGCGATTGCACGGAGGCGCAGGCCAAGTGCAAGGCGATGGCCACAGGCGTGCAGAAGCGGCTTGGGAACGAGGAAGCGCCAGGGCCGATCCTCGACCTCGTGACCTTCTATTCCGCCAATCTGGCCGTGCCGGCGCGGCGCAAGGCGAGCTTTCCCGAGACGCTGAAGGGCAAGCAGGTGTTCTACGAAAGTGGCTGCACGGCCTGCCATGTTCCGAAGTATGTGACGCGGCGCGACAGCCTCGACAAGGCGCAATCCTTCCAGCTGATCTGGCCCTATTCCGACTTCCTGCTGCACGACATGGGCGACGGGCTGGCGGACGGACAACAGGTTGGACTTGCAAGCGGACGTGAATGGCGCACGCCGCCGCTATGGGGTATAGGTCTCACCAAGACTGTCAGCGGACATAGCTTTTTCCTTCATGACGGCCGGGCCAGAAACCTCACCGAGGCCATTCTCTGGCATGGCGGCGAAGCACAAAAGTCGCGCGACGCATTTGCCTCCCTGCCTGCGGATAACAGGCAGGCACTGATTACGTTTTTGGAGTCTCTTTGATGCGCCTTTGGTACCCTCTGGTTCTCTCGCTTGCCCTTGCCTCCCATGCCGTGGCGCAGACGGCCGCTCCGCAGGCGGGCCAGACCCCAGCACCGGCGGGTCAGGCTGCCGCACAGGCAGGCTTGAACGAGGATGCCGTGCCTGCCGTGATGCAGCGCGCGGTCGACGAGGTGATCCGTCCGGGTTACCGCAATGCTCAGCAGTCCGCCGCGCGGCTGACCACGGCGATGAAGGATCTCTGCGACAAGGGCACGCCCGGCAGCCTCGACAAGGCAAAGTCAGCTTTCGACGACATCATCCGCTACTGGTCTGCCATCGAAATGGTGCAGGTCGGGCCTGTCATCCAGGACAATCTCTTCGAGCACATCCTGTTCTACCCGGACCGCAAGGGCGTGGGCCTGAGGCAGGTGCAGACGCTGATCGCCAAGGCAGACCCCAAGGACACGACGGTCGATGCGATCGCCTCCAAGAGCGTTGCCCTGCAAGGCCTGACTGCGCTTGAATACGTGCTCTATGGGACGGGATCGGAAGACCTCACCAACCAGAAGAGCGGTTTCCGCTGCCTCTATGGTGCCGCTGTGGCCGGCAACATCCAACGCGAGGCGGCCGAAGTGGTTGCTGCCTGGGAAAAGCCCGACGGCATCCAGGCGAGCTGGAAGCACCCCGGTCCGCAGAGCGCCGATTTCATGGACAACAAGGAAGCCGTGACCGCGCTGCTCGGCACTCTGGTGCACGGCGCCGAGAATGTCCGCGATCAGCGCCTCGAGCAATTCTACAAGGGCAAGGACACGACGCCGCGCCCGAAGATGGCGATCTACTGGCGCTCCAAGAACACCTGGAAGTCGATGACATCCAATCTGGAGGGGCTGCGCAACCTTTGGCAGAAGGCCGAAATGGCCGACCTGCTTCCATCAGACAAGAAGCCGGTTGCCGACGCGATCGACGCCAAGCTGAAGTCGCTTCTGGAAACCGTGCCGAAGCTCAACCCTGACATCGAGGTCGCGACCAGCGATGCCGAAAAGGCAAAGCTCGACCAGCTCCTGGTCGATACCCGCGATCTCGTGACCATGATCAGCGACAATTATGGCGCCGCGATCGGACTTTCGGCCGGCTTCTCCTTCTCCGACGGCGACTGAGCCGATGATCAGGAGTGCCGCGATCGACCGGCGCAGCTTCGTCAAGGCGGCCGGGCTGACCTTCCTGGCGGCATTGCCGCCGCGCGCGCTGATGGCGCTCGAGCGCGCCGACGCCGTCTATGCCTCCGGCGTGCGGCAGGCCAATGGGTCCTTCGCGGTCGCGACCGTTTCCGAGCGCGGCGAGATCATCGACCAGGTGGCGCTGCCGGCGCGCTCGCATGGCATGGCCTTCAGCGCCGCCACGGGCAAGACCGTCGCCTTCGCGCGGCGGCCCGGCACCTACGCGATGATCTTCGACCCGCACGGGAAAACCAAGCCGATCGTGATCACCGCCGCCGAGAACCGGCATTTCTACGGCCACGGCGCGTTTTCGCCCGATGGGCGCATCCTTTACGCCAGCGAGAACGACTTCGACGGCAATCGCGGCATGATCGGGCTTTACGACGCCACCCATCGCTTCGAGCGGATCGGCGAATTCGAGACCTATGGCGTCGGCCCGCACGACATGACCGTCAGCGACGACGGGCGCATGCTCGTGGTTGCCAATGGCGGGATCGAGACGCATCCGGATTTCGGCCGCACCAAGCTCAACCTTGGCAACATGCAGCCCTCGCTGACGCTCGTGGATGCCGCAACCGGCGCGCTAATCGAGAAGCACACGCTGCCCGCCGAATGGGCGCAGGTCTCGACGCGCCATGTCGATGTCGACGACAGCGGCCGCATCTGGTTTGCCTGCCAGTATGAAGGCCGCCGCAACGATCTGCCGCCGCTGGTCGGCTGCTTCGCCAAAGGCGAAGACCTGCGCTTCGTCGATCTGCCCGAAGAGACCACCCGAAGGCTCGCCAATTACGTCGGCGCCATCGCCGTCAACCGAAAGGACGGGCTGGTGGGCGTGACGTCTCCCAAGGGCGGGGCTTCGGTGACGATCGATGCCATAAGCGGTCGGGTTCTGCGCGAGGAAATCGTGCCCGAGGCGGCCGGCATCGCGCCCGCAAGCACCGGCTTTGCCGTTTCCTCCTATGAGGGCGATTTTCTTGGTCAGCGCAGCGATGTGGCCTGGGACCAGCACATCGTCAGGATCGCGCCCTCACGACGCGTGTGACCATGTTTTCTGCTCGGCGCCGATCTGCGCTGCCGCAGCCTTCGCATCCTCCACCAGCCAGCCCGTCTTGCGCGCCTTGAGGTCGCGCAGGATCGCGCCAACGGCCGAGGGATCATTGGCGTGGCAGTTGCCGATCTCGAAGCCCATCAGATCCAGCATATCCGGCGACAGCAGCAGATCGGAATTGCCGTCGATCTCGATCTTGGTGCTGCTCGGCGACAACCGCCGCACCAGAACCGAGCCGATCAGCCGGTAGTGCGGATCAGGAGAGCGCATCTGACCTGCCGCGATCTCGACGGCGTGGATAGCGCGATCATCAGGCGCGTGGGCGAGCGACCATGCCGATTGCAGCATGGCCTTGGCCTCGCGCAACACCGGCCCGCCCCGCCAATCCGTGTAAGCGATGAAACGCGGACGCCCGAGGCTGCCGGTGCCTGCCGTGCGCGGCTTTGGAACGTAAGCTGCATGGCCCGATGGCAAAGACGCGTCGAGCGCTTCGGCATAGGCTGACGGCGCCGGCTTTTCGCCCGGCGCAAGGCTCGCGAATTTATCCCAGAAGGCGCGGCGCTCGCTATCGGGAAGCGTCAGCGCCTTGCGCAGCCATTTGTGATCGCGCTCGAGAATGACGGGCGCGGGCGTCTGCAGCGCCCTCAGATAACCCGTCAGCACAGAGGCCGCGATCGTCTGGGCCGGCGGGCCGCCCTCGGTGACCGCCAGGAGCGCACTTGCTGTCAACCGGATGAGATCGAGCGTGTAGGGCATCACGGCCGCGTCGTCGAAATCATTGGCGCCCCAGACAAGGCGTCCCTCGACATCGCGCCAGGTGCCGAAATTTTCGAGATGCGTGTCGCCGATCGCCAGAACCTTCGGCGCGGCGGCAGCATCGGGGCAGATATCGAGGATGGTTTCCGAGAAGCGCCAATAGGTGGCGCGCAGGAAGGAAAAGCTGCTTGATCGCATCTTCATGTGCTTGCGCAGAAGATCGCCTTCGACCAGATCGGCCCTGAGTTGGCCGCGAAGCCAGCTTTCGTAGGCCTGTGTGGACTGCACGATGCCGGCCATTTCGAAACACTCCAATTTCCTGCTTCGTCGAGCATATCCCGAAGCGCATGGCGGGCAATCGGGATCATTGCACGATCATTTGAATCGTATGCGATATGGCTCTGGCGAGGCGACCGTCGCGCCCTATCTCCGCCGCATGAGCAAAGCCCTGACCTACATCATCTTCGTTGCGATCGTGCTTGGCGGCGGTCTCGTGATCGGCGTCAACAATCTTCCGGGCGAATGGTATCAATCGCTCGCCAAGCCGCCCTTCAACCCGCCGAACTGGGTGTTCGGGCCAGCCTGGACCATTCTCTACGTGCTGATCGGGCTTGCCGGCGCGCGCACCTGGATGCGCGGGCATCTCTCGGTGGGGATGCTGATCTGGGCGGGGCAGATGGTGGCGAACTTTCTCTGGTCGCCGTTCTTCTTCGGCCTGCAGGTCCCGGCGGTCGCGCTGATCGTGATCCTTGCCCTGCTGGCGCTGATCATCGCCTTCATCCTCAACCGCTGGAATGCCGACCGGATCGCGGCGCTGCTCTTCCTGCCCTACCTTGCCTGGGTTTCCTTCGCGACGCTACTCAACGGCTCGATCGTCTATCTCAACTGAGATTGCCCTTGATGCCGCGCCCAGCTAACACGGGCCGCATGGAGACACGACCGATCCCCGATCACGGCGCATGGGACGCCTGGCAGCCCACGGAACTCGCCTTGCGGCTCGGCGGGATTGCGAAGCCATGGTGCGTGGTCGGCGGCTGGGCGCTCGATCTCTGGCATGGAGAGAAGACGCGCGATCACGAGGACCTGGAGTTCACGGTGCTGCGCGACGACGTCGCGATGTTTCGCAAGGTGCTCGGCGACATGGACTTTTACGCTGTCGGGAGCGGCGTGGTCTCGCCTCTGCCTGAAGATACAGCGCCGCCCGCCGGAATCGCGCAGATATGGTGCCACGATCGCGCCGCCGGCCGCTGGCGCGTCGACATGATGATCGAGGAGAGAACGGCCGATCGCTGGGTCTACAAGCGCGATCCTTCGATCGCGTTTCCCCGCGCCCAGATGATCGCCACCACCGCCGACGGCATCCCCTATCTCAGGCCGGCCGGTGTGCTCTTGTTCAAGGCCAAATACCTGCGCGACAAGGACGAGATGGACTTTGCCAAGGCGCTGCCGAAGCTTGCTCCTTCCGAGCGCAACTGGCTGAAGGCCACGCTGGGACAAGCGCACCCCGACCATGCCTGGCTGGAACGGCTCTAGAGAAATTTCTCCATGCGGAAATTGGTGAGGCGCTGGCCGCGTTTCTCGACGCTCTGGCGGGCGATGACGCTGAAGCCGCGACGCTCGAAGAAGGGCCGCGCGGTGAGGCTTGCCTCGGTGAAGATGCGGCCGATACCCTGTTTTTTTGCTTCCTCCTCGACCGTCGCGAGCAGCAGGCTGGCGACGCCGATGCCCTGGTTAGCGGGGTGGACGAACATCATGTCGAGGTGACCGTCGGGTTCCAGATCGGAAAAGCCGATCGCGCGTCCCGCATGCTCGGCGATGAAGGTTGGCCGGCTGGCGCGGCGCTCGACCCAGGCGGCGTGATCCTCGACCTGCGCCCAGGCTTCGATTTCGGCCGGGCTGTAATCGCGCGATGCCACCTCGCGGATCGCCGCCAGAAAGATCGCGATCGTGTCGTCGCAATCGCCAGCCGTGTAACGCCTCACCTGCAGCATGCCGACCTCCCCTTCATCTCAACCCCGATCTAGCACGACCCGCCGCTGGCGTTGAGTGCACAATCGTACCGGCCATTCCGCCATTGCGCTTGTGTGGCGCGGCGACGCATGGCACTTTCCGGCTCGCACGAGGGCAGACAGATGACCAACACCGATAGCGGCGATTTCCGCGATCGCATCCAGACCAACTTTTCGCGCCAGGCGGCGCTGCACACGATCGGCGCCGAACTCACCCGCGTGGAGCGGGCGATGGTGGAGATCGAGCTGCCGTTCGACGTGAAGCTGACGCAGCAGCACGGCATCCTGCATGCCGGCATCATTTCTGCCGTGCTGGATTCGGCCTGCGGCTTTGCCGCTTACAGCGTCATTGACCCCGATGCCTCGGTGCTGACGATCGAGTTCAAGGTGAACCTGCTCTCGCCCGGGCGCGGCGAGCGCTTCCTCTTTCGCGGCGAAATCACCAAGCCCGGCACCAATATCATCGTCGCCGACGGGCGCGGCTACGCGATCAGCGACGGCCCGGCCAAGCTGATCGCCTCGATGACCAGCACCATGATGATCATACGCGGCAGAGAGGGCATTACTGGATGACGTTCGAACTGAAATCGGTCGCGGGAAAATCCATCCTGTTCGTGATGGCAGCCGAGGCCGAGTACGGCCCCTTCCTGCGCTCGCGCTTCGAGCCATTGATGACGGGCGTCGGCCCCGTCGAGGCCGCCGTGGTGCTGACGCGCACGCTTTCAGCACTCGAGCACCAGGGAGAGCTGCCGCAGCTCGTGGTATCGCTCGGTTCGGCAGGCTCGGCCAAGCTCGAGCAGACGGCGGTCTATCAGGTGACGTCGGTTTCCTATCGCGACATGGACGCCTCGCCGCTCGGTTTCGAGAAGGGACGCACGCCGTTTCTCGACCTGCCTGCCGTGATCGACCTGCCGCTCAGGATTCCCGGTGTCGCGGAAGCGACCTTGTCGACCGGCGGCAACGTGGTCTCGGGCGCGGCCTATTCTTCCATCGATGCCGATATGGTGGACATGGAGACCTTCGCCATCCTGCGCGCCTGCCAGGCCTACAATCTGCCGCTGATCGGCCTGCGCGGGATTTCCGACGGCGTCGAGGAGCTGCAGCACATCTCCGGCTGGACCGAATATCTGCACGTGATCGACCGCAAGCTATCGGATGCCACCGACAGCCTGTTCACCGCGCTGGAAGATGGGGTATTCTGGTTCTAGCGCTTTCGACGCCCTCGAAAGCCTGCTCCTTTCTTGAACTACAGGCCCTGCGAAAGCGGGACAATCGATGCAATAAAATCCCGCGGCGGCGGATTTCCCGCATTGCAAGACCGGGTGCTTTTCATTAAAGGCTCGCCATGACCCAGACAGCACATCCCGACAGCGTTCTCATCGTCGATTTCGGCAGCCAGGTAACCCAGCTGATCGCGCGCCGCGTGCGCGAAGCGGGCGTCTACTGCGAGATCGTCCCCTTCCAGTCCGCCGAAGAAGGCTTCAAGAGCCTGAAGCCGAAAGCCGTGATCCTGTCCGGCAGCCCGGCCTCGACGGTCGATGAGGGTTCGCCCCGCGCGCCCCAGATCATCTTCGACAGCGGCCTTCCCGTTTTCGGCATCTGCTACGGCCAGCAGACGATGTGCATGCAACTCGGCGGCAAGGTCGAGAGCGGCCATCATCGCGAATTTGGCCGCGCCTTCCTCGAAGTCGACGAAGACAGCGAACTGTTCGAAGGCCTCTGGTCGAAGGGCTCGCGCCACCAGGTCTGGATGAGCCACGGCGACCGCGTCACGGCCCTTCCCGAAGGCTTCAAGGTCGTCGCGACCTCGCCGAACGCGCCCTACGCCTTCATCGCCGACGAGAAGCGCAAATATTACGGCGTGCAGTTCCACCCCGAAGTGGTGCACACGCCCGATGGCGCCAAGCTGATCGGCAACTTCATTCACAACATCGCCGGCATCAAGGGCGACTGGTCGATGTCTGCCTACCGACAGAAGGCGGTCGAAGATATCCGCAAGCAGGTCGGCGACAAGCGCGTGCTTTGCGCTCTCTCCGGCGGCGTCGACAGCTCGGTTGCGGCTTTGCTGATCCACGAAGCGATCGGCGACAAGCTCACCTGCGTGCTCGTCGACCACGGCCTAATGCGCAAGGACGAGGCGGCCAATGTCGTCGCCATGTTCCGCGAACACTACAATCTGCACCTGATCCACGTCGATGCAGCCGACAAGTTCATCGGCGAGCTCGAAGGCGTTTCCGACCCCGAAACCAAGCGCAAGATCATCGGCCGCCTGTTCATCGAGACCTTCGAGGAAGAGGCCAAGAAGCTCGGCGGCGCCGATTTCCTCGGCCAGGGCACGCTCTATCCCGACGTGATCGAAAGCGTTTCCTTCACCGGCGGCCCGTCGGTGACGATCAAGTCGCACCACAATGTCGGCGGCCTGCCCGAGCGCATGAACATGCAGCTCGTCGAGCCGCTGCGCGAGCTCTTCAAGGACGAAGTGCGCGTGCTCGGCAAGGAGCTCGGCCTGCCCGATAGCTTCATCGGCCGCCACCCCTTCCCCGGCCCCGGCCTCGCGATCCGCTGCCCCGGCGGCATCACCCGCGAAAAGCTGGAGATCCTGCGCGAAGCAGACGCCATCTATCTCGACGAAATCCGCAAGGCCGGTCTCTACGACGCGATCTGGCAGGCGTTTGCCGTGCTGCTCCCGGTCCAGACCGTCGGCGTCATGGGCGACGGCCGCACCTACGAATTCGTCTGCGCGCTGCGCGCCGTGACCTCCGTCGACGGCATGACGGCGGATTTCTACCACTACGACATGGAATTCCTCGGCCGCGCCGCCACCCGCATCATCAACGAAGTGCGCGGGATCAACCGCGTGGTGTACGACGTGACCAGCAAGCCGCCGGGCACGATCGAGTGGGAGTGATGCTTCACGCTTGAAGACAGGGGGCTAATTGCCTCATGCTGACAATGATGCCGCCGGCGTGATGCGTCTGGCGGCATTTTTGTTGGTGTGTTGGTGTCAGACGGTGCCGCGCATCGGGTTGATGTAGTCGATCCCGTCGAAGTCGCGCTCGTTGTCGGTGACGACGATGCAGCCGTTGGCCTCGGCGATGGCGGCGACAATCATGTCGAGAGCGCTGCGCGGCCGCCCCCTCGCCTTACCCTCGGCCATCAGGCGTCCCCAGACTAGGCTGGCCGCCTCATCGAAGGGTAGAATGCGGCCGGAGAAGAGGGACAGAGGCCCTTCCGGCCCCGCGAACCATGCTTCCAATTGGTCGCGTTTCTTTCCCGCCGGCTTTTCCAGGACGCCCTTGCGAATCTCGGCGATCGTCAGCGATGCGATGAAGAGATCGTCATCCACTTGCATCGACATCCACTCCAGCAGGGCCTGCGATGGCATCGGCTTGGTGATGTTGCTGATGATGTTGGTGTCGAGCAGGAAACGGGTCAAATATCGACCTCTCGCCCTTCTTCTCGGGGGCGATCAAGATCGAGATCGGCACCCACCAGGGGCGAGCGTCTCAGCGCAGCCAATATGCCGCCTTTTGCCGGCGGCTCACCCGATATGGATCGGCTGACGGTCGCGCGCAGCTCCGAAGCCTCTGGCGTATCGTCGGCAAGACGACGGGCAAGCGAGCGGATCAGATCGCGATCTTCGTCGCGCCCGAGCACCTCGAAGCGCGACAAGCCACGCTCGCTGAGGCGCGAGCGGTAATTCTGGATGGCTCGTTTCTGCGAACTGCTCATGAGCGGCTTCCTGATATCTCCAGTAATATAGCCAGGAACGCGCAAATCCTCAAGAGCGGTCGATATTTAGGCTGACCTCAAAACAACGACTGCTGCACCGGCTTCGGCGGCGCGAGCTTCACGCCCTCCAGCTCCAGCATGCGCGCCTTCGACACGGAGCCGCCGGGGGCAGAGAAGCCGCCGATCTTGTTGCCGGCGGCGAGAACGCGGTGGCAGGGGATGATCAGCGCCACCGGGTTCTTCGCCATGGCCTGGCCGACGTCGCGGGCGGCTTCGGGGCCGTGGCCGAGTTGTTTGGCGAGCGCGCCGTATGTGGTCGTTTCCCCCCAGCGCAGGCGGCGGGCGGCGGCGTAGATGTCGCGGAAGAAATCGTCCTGGCCTGCGAGATCGAGCGCGAGATCGGAGAAGTCGATCTGCTCGCCGGCAAAATAGCGTTTTACGGCGGCGATGGCTTCCACAATGTCAGGCGTCGGGGCTGCCGGTTCGGCATCGGGGACGCGGCGCAGCAGCAGGCGTTCGGTTCCATCAGCGCTTGATGTCGGCAACTGAAAGCGGGTGATGCCGATGGCGTTCCATGCGATGCCGCAGAAACCGCCTGCGGTTTCGAAGATGGCGTAGTGCTGTGCTTGTTGGGCCATGGGTCTCGCCTCCCGATAGTGAAGCCTGTCGACCGACATGATCGGCCTCACCCGAAAATCGTACCTGCCGGCTACGAATTCAACCCGTTTCTTGCGCGCCGCGAATTTGCGGTCAGCCGCGCGCCTGGCGGGGCTCGGCTTCGTCCTGCGCAGGCTTTGCGAGATCCGGGCGCAGCTTGGCGAAGACGGCGTCGAAGCCGGCGGCGATCTTTTGCGGCTCGTAGCGGCGTGCGGCCTCAAGGGCTGCGCGCGACAGCGCGGGAATAGCCTCTGGTTTCGCCGCCATGGATGCGATCTCGGCGGCCAGCGCCTTGTCGTCGCCGGGGTCGAAGAGATAGCCGTCCTTGCCGGGATCGATGGACTCGGGAATGCCGCCGGAGCGGGCGCCGATGACGGGCACGCCTTGCGCGAAGGCTTCGATCACCACGCGGCCGAAGGGCTCGCGGAAGAGCGAGGGGACCACGAGCACGTCGATCTGAGGGAAGAAATCCTCGGGCTTGGTCCAGCCAAGGAACTTCGTATTCTCGCGGGGAAACTTCTGCGGCAGCGACTTCGAATAATCGCTCTTGGCGCTGCCGGCGATGACGAAGCGGACGTTCTGGTCGTTGACCAGCCTATGGGCTGCGCGGGCGAGCGTGTCGAGGCCCTTCACCGGATCATGCACGCCGATGAAGCCGAAGCGCATCGGTCCTTCCGGCGGTTTGCGCGGCTCGCTACCGGCAATCGGCGGGACGGCGCCGGGCACGCGGTAAGTGCTGGCGTTGGGGAAATAATCATGCTCGGTGTGGCGGCCGATGATGAAATCGGTCTCGCCGACCACGGCATCGACATAGCGCGAGAAGAATTTCTTGCCGTAGGACGAAACCTGGCAGGAGGAACAGGCGCGCACGCAATTGTCGTCGCCGCGCCGCATGCTGGCCTTCCAGCAAAGCAAAAAGGCGCTGCGCAGGATATGGCAGACCGGCACGCCTGAACGCTTGGCGGCCGCCCAGGTTGCGACGTTGATATTTTCGATGCTGTCGGTCAGCACGATATCCGGCTTGAAACGGCGGATTTCGCGGCGCATGACGAGATAAGCGCGCGGATTGAAATTCTCCAGCGCATGCCAGATCAGCTTCTTCCAGCCCGGCCGGGGAAGCCGGTAATTCCAGTCGATGTTCAGCGTCTTCAGGCGGTGCACGGGCACGCCGTCATAGACCTCGTGCCTGTCCTCGCCCGAGACGTTGACGACTTCGAGGTCGTGACCAGCCGCGATCAGGAGCTTGGCGACCATCATCGCCGAAATCGGGCCGCCGCCATCGATAAAGGGCGGAAAGGCCGCGCAGGCCATCAGGATACGCATGTACAGTCTCCCGGCATCGATATCGAATGTTCTTCTTTTGTTCTTGATTTCCTCAATTCACCTGCTACCATCCCTGCGTTCCCTGGATAGACAGAGGCGGGGCGGATGCTCCGGTGGTTGGTCATGCACGAACAGAACACGCAATCGTCCTTCGATTTCGCAAGCCGCACGATGCACCCGAAATCGTCAAGATTTGGCAAAGAAACCCTGTTTTTCGCGATCCTGCCGGATCCCGAAGCGCGACAGGCCTGCCTGGAGATACAGGCGCGCCTGCAGAGAGAGCATGACGGGCTGCTCTCGCCCATGGCGCCTGAGCGGCTACACGTTTCGCTCTATGGCGTTGCGAGCGCCGAGAAGATAAAGGACGAGATGATCTTCGCGGCTTGCCAGGCAGCGTCGGCGGTCGATGCCTGCCGGTTCGATCTCAGCTTCGATCATGTCGCGTCGTTCAGAACCGGGTCGCGCAACGCCATTGTACTCTCGGGCAATGGCGGTCGGGAACTGTTGCGACAGCTGCATGTCCAGATCGGTATCGAGATGCATGCGATCGGCTGCGAGCCGCATGTGAAAGCCGATTTCCAGCCGCATGCGACGCTGTTTTACGCCGACGAGACGGTGGCTAAGACTGTGCTTGCCGCGCCGGTTGTCATGCCCGCGCGGGAGTTCGTGCTCCTGCACAAACGGCCGGGTGAGCCGACTTACGAGCATGTGGAAAGCTGGCCGCTCAGTGAACGCGGCTGACGGCTTGCCTCACACATGGGAACACGCTTAAAGCTGCTGCAGCAATGACAGCAGCAGCGGAGACAAAGATGGATAGGTCCGAGATCATCATTTCAGGCGATACGGCGGGGATGGAGTGGCGGCTGCCGGTGCTGCGCTTCAAGGGCAGCGACCCGAAGGCGCCGAAGGTCTATATCCAGGCGGCGCTGCATGCCAACGAGCTGCCGGGAACGGCGCTGGTGCATTTCCTCTGCGAGAAGCTGCGCGCTGCCGAAAGCGCCGGCGAGATCCGCAGCGACATCACGATCATCCCGCACGCCAATCCAATCGGTGCGGCGCAATCGCATTTCGGCGAGCTGCAGGGCCGGTTCGATCTTGGGACGCGCACCAATTTCAACCGCGAGTTCCCGCTGATCTCGGTTCGTGATCACAACGGGCTGGTGGCCGAGCTCGACCGCTACAATGCCGTCGACCGGTTGAAGCGCCAGCTGATGCATATGGCGCTCGAAGCGGACCTGGTGATCGACCTGCATTGCGACGATGAATCGCTGCAATATGCCTATATCGACGAGGCCTTCTGGCCGGAGGCGACTGATCTCGCCTCGGCCCTCGACATGGAGGCGGTGCTCCTGTCGGATGGCGAAAGCTCGGCCTTCGAAGAGGCGATCGGCTATGCCTGGAAACACGAGACTTCGGAGAAGAAGACGCGGCTGCCGGGTAAACTCTCGGTCACCGTCGAGCTTCGCGGCATGCGCGACGTCTACCCCGAAATGGCGAAGAAGGATGCCGAGGGGCTGTTCAACTTCCTCGCCGCGCGCGGCGCCATCGCCCATCCGGTTACGCTTGCGCCGTTTACCGGCCCTGCAGTGCCGCTCGACAATATCGAGATGATCCGCGCGCCTGAGGCCGGCACCGTGCTCTTCCATCGCAACATCGGCGAGGAGATCAAGGAAGGCGATCTGCTGGCGACCATCCTCACCCGCCCGGGCATGGCCGATGGCGCGATCGAAGTGCGTGCGCCGCAAGCGGGTCTGATCGTCACCCGCACCTCGTCGCGCCTGGTGCGCCGCCGCGCCGACCTGATGAAGATTGCCTGCGGAGCGGCCAGCAAGGTTGTGCGCAAGCCGGGCGCGCTGGAAAACTGAGCGCCCTGGCATTGGGGCTGGGAACCGATTGGGAAGAACCGAATGACCGTCACCATCTATGGCATCAAGAACTGCGACACGATGAAGAAGGCCCGCACCTGGCTGGAAGAGCACGACGTCGCCTATGATTTCCACGACTACAAGGCATCGGGCATCGACAGGGCGCATCTGGAGACGTGGACGCAGGAGGCGGGCTGGGAAACGGTGCTCAACCGCGCCGGCACGACCTTCCGCAAGCTGCCGGAGGACGCCCGCGAAAATCTCGACCGCGAGAAGGCGATCGCGCTGATGCTGGAGCAGCCGTCGATGATCAAGCGGCCGGTTGTCGAGGCCGACGGCAAGCTTCTGATAGGCTTCAAGCCGGAGATCTATGGCGGGTTCTTCGAGGGCTGATCGATGTCGAAGACGACGCGGGCAACACAGGTTCTGGAGAAGGCGAAAATCGCCTTCACCGTCCACACCTATGAGTATGATCCGAACGCCGAGCGCATCGGGCTGCAGGCGGCCGAAGCCATCGGCGAGGAGCCGCACCGCGTGTTGAAGACGCTCATGGCCGAGGTGGACGGCAAGCCTGTCTGTGTCGTCGTCCCATCCGACCGCGAGGTCAGCATGAAGAAGCTCGCCGCCGCCTTCAAGGGCAAGTCGGCCAACATGATGAAGCCGGCGGATGCCGAGCGCCTGACCGGCTACCATGTGGGCGGCATCAGCCCTTTCGGCCAGAAGAAGCTGGTTCCGACGGCGATCGAGGAAGCGGCAATGAGCGAAGCCCTCGTCTACATGAATGGCGGGCAGCGCGGATTGCAGGTGCGGCTTGCGCCTAAGGATGCGCTTGACGTGTTGAAGGCGACGGCGGCTGCGCTGGTGGCGTGAGCGAGTTCCGGCCTCAACCCTTCCATTTGGCAGCCCAGTCCTTCAGCGCCGACCGCGCCTTGTCCGGCCACTGCTTGACCGGCGGGCGAACAATGATCTTCTTGTTGAAAGGCTTCCAGGCCAGATAGACGGCGCGGCTGTCGATATCAGCAACGAGGATCGCCTCCTCTTCCGTGCACATATGCGGCGTGCAGGCCATGCCGGTAAAAACATTGCCATCGAAGCTGCCGCTGCCGACGCCGGTGATGCTGCGCTCATACTGTTCCTTGTCGGCACCCAGAAGAGCGTAGATTTCCTTTGCCACCGCCGCGTTGGAGAAGAGTTCCGCCGGATGCGCCGCCTTGTGATCGCGCAGCGTGTCCCAGCCCTTTGCGGCATTGGGTTTGAAGGCGACGTCGGCCAATGGCTTGAAGCCGTCGGGCGCAGTCCAGGACCACTGCACGCCGGCGCGGCCGGGGATCGGCTGCGAGGAAAACAGCAGATGATCGCCCTTGTTTTCGACTTCCAGCCCGACGCAATCGTCCGGCTGCCCGTCGAGACGCGGAACGGCGCCCGGTGAAAAGGACAGCACGAAACGATCGCCCGGGCAGGCATTGCCGCCATTGGACGAGGAGCCGATGGCGACCGGGACGTTGCCGACGACCGCCATTTCCTCGATCATCAGATAGGCATTGGCCAGCAGCCTGCGGCCATCGACCGTCAAGGCAAGCTCGTCATCCTGCTTCACGATCTCGACCTTGTGGCCGAACATGGTCATGCCGAGCTCGCCAGCGACTGCCGCTGCCGGCAGGGCGAGCCCCGCCGCGGCCAGTATCCCCATCAGCTGTCTCATCCGCTCCCCGCTCGCCCGATGTCCCCGTGGGACATCTGAATATGCACGGTTGAAATTGGCAAGGGCCGCAAGCTTCAATTTCGCCGCAAAGGGGTCTAAGTCTGATGCGCTGTCCGTCGTTTCAGAAGGTGATCGATCATGAACTACATGCCGCAGGGCGATAACGCCGTAGACCCCATCAAGCTCGACAAGCTCGCCGAAGTCGCCGTCAAGGTCGGGCTGCAGCTTCAGAGCGGCCAGGATCTCGTGATCACCGCGCCTGTCGTGGCGCTGCCGCTGGTGCGGCAGATCACCAAGCACGCCTATATGGCTGGTGCCGGCCTGGTCAGCGCGTTCTATTCCGACGAGGAATCGACGCTGGCGCGCTATCAATATGCCAATGATGCGAGCTTCGACCGGGCGTCCAGCTGGCTCTACGAGGGCATGGCGAAGGCCTATGCGAACGGGGCCGCGCGGCTTGCTGTTGCCGGCGACAATCCGATGATGCTCTCCGAGCAGGATCCCGCCAAGGTCGGCCGCGCCAACCGGGCGATGTCGACGGCCTACAAGCCGGCGCTTGAGAAGATCTCCAACTTCGACATCAACTGGAACATCGTCTCCTATCCGAACCCGGCCTGGGCCAAGCTGGTGTTCCCCAACGATCCCGAGCCGATCGCGGTCGCCAAGCTCGCCAAGGCGATCTTCGCCGCTTCGCGTGTCGACGTCGAGGACCCGATCGCGGCCTGGGCGGAGCATAACGCCAACCTCGCGAAGCGCTCCGGCTGGCTGAACGGCGAGCGGTTCTCGGCGCTGCATTTCACCGGCCCGGGCACGGACCTGACGGTCGGTCTTGCCGATGGCCACGAGTGGCACGGCGGGGCCTCCACTGCCAAGAACGGCATTACCTGCAACCCGAATATCCCGACCGAAGAAGTGTTCACGACGCCGCATGCGCTGCGCGTCGAGGGTTACGTGTCGAGCACCAAGCCGCTGTCGCACCAGGGCACGCTGATCGACAATATCCGCGTGAAATTCGAAGGCGGCCGGATCGTCGAGGCGAAGGCGTCGCGCGGTGAAGAGGTGCTGAACAAGGTGCTCGATACCGACGAAGGCGCGCGCCGGCTTGGCGAAGTGGCGCTGGTGCCGCATTCCTCGCCGATCTCGGCCAGTGGCATCCTGTTTTACAACACGCTGTTCGACGAAAACGCCTCGTGCCACATCGCGCTCGGCCAGTGCTATTCCAAGTGCTTCCTTGATGGCGCCAGCCTCAGCCAGGAGCAGATCAAGGCGCAGGGCGGCAATTCCAGCCTGATCCATATCGACTGGATGATCGGCTCCGACAAGGTCGATATCGACGGCATCAGAGCCGATGGCTCGAAGGTTCCCGTCATGCGGCAGGGCGAGTGGGCGTAACAGCCGGCTCGACAACCGATTTGTCATCCAATTTGGCGGGCATCGAGACCCGCTGACTGAACCAGACGCTCGCCAGCACCGTTGCGAAACCGCAAAGCTGGGCGGGCGTCAGCACCTGGCCGAGCGCCAGCCATCCGAGAAGAGTGGCGACGACAGGGCTCAAGAACCCCAGCGAGGATGCCGCAGACGGCTCGGTGCGGGCGAGACCGCGAAACCACAGAATATATGTCAGCGCCGCGCCGATCAGGCCGAGCCAGGCCATGCCGAGCACGTTTTCGAGCGTCGGCGGCGGCAGAGCGGGCTCGGCGATCAGCGCCACCGGCACCAGCAGCAGGCCGCCCGCCGTCAGCTGCCAGGCGGTGAAGGTGAGGCTTGATACCGGTGGCGTCCAGCGGCGGGTGAGCACCGTGCCGGAGGCCATGGAAACGGCGCCGGCAAGACCCGCGAGAACCCCGATCGGATCCAGTGCGGCGCCTGGCGTCAGCACCAGCAATCCCACGCCCGCCATGCCGACAAGGCCGGCTGCGACCGCCAGCGCCTTGATCGGCCGGCCAAGCACGAGGCGCGAGAGCACGATGACGATCAGCGGCTGGATGGCGCCGACGGTCGCGGCGACGCCGCCGGGCAGCCGGTAGGCCGAAACGAAGAGCATTGCCCAGAAGAAAGAGAAGTTCAGCGCGCCGAGCACGAAGGCACGAAACCACCAGATGCCCTGAGGCAGCCTGCGAACGACCGCGAGCAACAACAGCCCTGCCGGCAGGGCGCGGAGCATGGCAACGGTCAGCGGATAGCCGTGCGGAAGATAGGACGTGGTGACGAAATAGGTGCTGCCCCAGATGGCGGGAGCGAGCGCGGTGGCCAACACATCAGCGGCGTATGTCGTGTTTTTCTTCATATCAAGTATCTCTATCTCAAGATAAAATAAGCCTACGCCGATTTATCTTGACGTCAAGACATATTGCGATAGAGCTCAATCAGCATGGAGTGAGCCGATGGACCGCGTCGACAGGATATTGCAGCAATGGGCCCGCGAGCGGCCTGATCTCGACACCCAGGCGATGGGCCTGCTCGGGCGGATGAAGCGGCTGGCGACGCATCTCGGGCGCGAGGTGGAGCAGGTGCTGCAGAGCCACGGCCTGTCGTCGTCTTCCTTCGACGTGCTGGCGACGCTGCGCCGCTGCGGCGCGCCTTACCAGATGTCGCCGGGCGATCTGCTTGAGATGACGATGGTAAGCTCGGGCACGATGACGAACCGCATCGACCAGCTGGAGAAATCGGGCCTGGTGGAGCGCGTGGTCAATCCGCATGACCGGCGAAGCGTCCTGATCGCGCTGACCGGCAAGGGGCTGAGCCTCGTCAACGAAGCTGTCGGCGCGCATGTCGCCAACCAGCAGCGGCTGACGGGGACGCTTGATCAGGATGAGAAGGCAGCGCTCGATGCGCTGCTCCGGAAGTTCCTGGCGGCGTTCGAATAAAACGCCGCCCTCTCTTAGTGATCAGCGGTAGTAGATCACGTGGCCGCCGTTGAGCGCCCGCTGCACCTGGATGACATTCTTCAGCGCAATGCCGCGATCGGCGATCGCCTGCATCAGGTGCCTGTCGGCGCTGACGGTAGCCTGCGCCTCGCGGATGCCTGATGGCATGGGGTGGCGCAGCGAGAGCGGCAGGGATTGCTCGCGCTGGGACAGCGAGGTGATGCGAATGGCGGTTACGCTATCGTTGTAAGCCTTGCCGAAAATGAACTCGGACACTTTCGACTGGCCCGCCAGCGCCGGCGCGGCAGGCAAAGCGCCGGAGAGCGCGCCGGCAAGGGCGCCGACCATCAGAAGAGCGGGCAACATTCTGTTCACGGTATTTCTCCAGTCTCAAATATCAGAGCGGCCGCGATGGGCGGGCCATGTCAAACGCGCGACGCACCGAAAGGTGGTCGCTTCAGCATCCAGATAAGCACTTTGCGGCAATTTTTAAACGCCCGGAGATGGCGCGCGGCCACGATTTGATGATTGCCCCGCGCGGCCCCCAAAGAAGCCTCGCGGGATCAGAACAGGCTGCCCTGCTTCGGCGGCGCCGCGGGATCAGCGGTCTTCGACTCCGAGGTTTTGCTGCCGCGCTTTCTGGCGCCGGCCGGCGGCTCGCCGCCCTCTGTGGTGATCGCGCCGATGCGGCCATCGGAGAATTCGATCGAGATGCCAGAGCCCGCCGACAACATCGCCGCCTCGGAGACCGGGCGGTTATCCTCGTCGCGAATGACGGCATAGCCGCGCTTCAGGACGTTCTTGTAGGAGAGCGATTGCAGCATGCGCTCCTGCGCCGAGAGCTCGCCGCGGGCGCGCACCAGCTGGTGGCGCACCGCCGTGTCGGCGCTGCGCGAGAGGTTGGCGAGGCGGTCGCGCATCCGCGATGTCTGGCTCTTCAGCCGCGATGGCAGCGAGGCGAGTGCCGCGTCGGCGCGGCCGATGCGCGATTTCGAGCGATCGATCAGCCGCTCCACGGTGCGCTCGGCCCGCGTCATGCGCTCGGCCAGCATCTGGCGGCGCTCGGCGATCCGGTTCGACAGCATGTCGGGGCGCAGATGCGCCGCCGTGCGCTCGAAGCTGCGGCGCTTATTGAGCGTGTTGAGCTCGAGGCCACGGCCAAGGCCCGATGCGGCCTCGTCGAAACGGCGGCGCGGCAAAGCCAGGAGCTGGTCGAGCGAGGGCAGTGCCCGCATCAGCGCCCGCACCTGCTGCCGGCGCTGATCCATCTGCCGCAGCGTGCTGCCCTGCAGCCGGGCGGCAAGACCCGAGAGCTGCGCCTCAAGCTCCGCCTTGACCGGCACGGCCATTTCGGCGGCGCCCGTCGGCGTCGGGGCGCGGACGTCGGCGGCGTAGTCGATCAGCGTCCAGTCGGTTTCGTGGCCGACGGCCGAGATCAACGGTATCCGGCTTTCGGCGGCGGCGCGCACCACGATCTCGTCGTTGAAGCTCCAGAGGTCCTCGAGGCTGCCGCCACCGCGCGCGACGATCAGCACGTCGGGGCGCGGTGTCGGCCCATTGGGCTCGAAAGCGTTGAAGCCGCGAATGGCGTTCGCCACCTCCTCGCCCGAGCCCTCGCCCTGCACCTTCACCGGCCAGACGACGACATGCACGGGGAAGCGATCGGAGATGCGGTGGAGGATATCGCGGATGACAGCACCTGTCGGCGAGGTTACCACGCCGATCACCCGGGGCATGAAGGGCAGCGGCCGCTTGCGGGCGGGATCGAACAGACCCTCGGCTCCAAGCTTGCGTTTGCGCTCCTCTATCAGCGCCATCAGCGCGCCAGCGCCGGCCGGCTCCAGCGTCTCGATGACGATCTGATATTTGGAAGAGCCCGGGAAAGTGGTGATCTTGCCTGTTGCGATCACTTCCATCCCCTCTTCAGGGCGGACTTTGAGGCGCGAAAAGCTCGTCTTCCAGACCACGGCGTCAATGCGGGCGCGATCGTCCTTCAGCGAGAAATAGGCGTGTCCCGACGAATRCGGGCCGCGATAGCCGGAGATCTCGCCGCGCACGCGCACCTGATCGAATGCCGTCTCGACGGTTCGCTTGATCGAACCCGACAGTTCCGACACCGAATATTCGGTGAGATTGCTCGGCGAATCATTGTCGAAGAAGCTGCTCATGGCGCTGTTCTAGCTGAAGAAGCCTGCAAAGGCAGCCCCGTGCGCGGGGAGGTTTTTTGTTCGTCGGCGCTGTTCGATGCTGCGTCTCAGCGAAAACAAGCGCGCTGTTTCAATAGCTTGATAGATCGGCAAGACAGAACGACGTCTGAAGCCAGCGCGCGATTTTCCCCGTTTTGCATGGTGGCACCATGATTGCGGAAGCAACCAAGGAGCTTCCCATGTCCGATCGCTTTGCATCCCACACGCCTTCCCTCACAGGCCCGGCCAGCAGCGGCTTTCCGATCACGCCCGACGACGCGCTGGCGCTGCCAGAAACCACGCGTGCGCTTTATGTCGGCATCGGCGGCAGTCTTGTGGTGGAGATGGCGTCGGGCGCGGTGCTGACCTTCGCGGGCGTGGCCGATGGCGCGCTCTTGCCGCTTCGGGTGTCGCGCGTGCGCGCCTCAGGCACCACGGCAAGCGGCCTCATCGGTCTCGTCTGAATGTCGAACGGCGATACATACGGAACCGCGAATGTTGCCGATGCGTTAATTGTTCGTCAAAGCCAGCGGACGTATAGTGAGGTGATTCGGGAGACCCTGATGATTGCTCTGACCGCATCAGCAATTGGCATCGCAACCGCGCCGATGCGCAACATCTTTTCCATGGTTCTCGTGGGCTTGCTCATCTGCGGAAGCTATATCTGTGCGGCGCTTTTCGGGCCGACCTCGATCATCGATCTCGCCGTCGCCATCCTCTTCTACAACATCAGCCTGCTCGCCTGCCTTGTCGGGCTGCACCTGATCGGGCGCGCCCGCAAGAGAGCGCGCCTCGTCTGATATCCCTCAGGAACCACTCGGCACGTAGCGGAAGAACTGCACCGGCGAGCCCTCCTGCTTCGGCAGCGGCTGCAGGTATGATGGCACGTTACCCTTTTCCAGATGTGCGTAGAGACCATCCGGCTTCATCTTGGCGATCTCGCGCGTCTGCGCGAAATCGGGGCAGAAGGCGAGCGTGGTCACGCCGGTGCCGCGGATGAAGGCTTCCGCATCCGCGGGTGTCGCGAGACCGATATGCAGCTCGGTGAGCATGCCGCCCTGGTTGCGGTGGTAGGGCGCGGAAAGGATACGGTTCTGCGTGAAGCGCAGGATATGAACGCCCATGTCGGAGGGTGCGGAGACAAGGCCGGGCGGGATCGACGCCAGCGGCGCGACAACCTCGGGCGAGGCGCAGGTGAGCTTCTCCTTGGCCTCGGCCAATTCGGCCTGGGTGTTGTCCAGACGCGAGCCGATGAAGCCGCCGACCAGCCCCCAGACCGAGGCAACACTCAAAAGCACGGTCAGGATATAGCTCAGCGCGGCGGCGCCATTTTCGCTGTCGGCATTGGAGACGCGGCGCATGTCGATGATCAGCAGCGCCAGCGGGAAGACGGCGAGCTGATTGGCGAAGGTCGAGCCGCGAACCTGGACAAGCGAGATCCCGAAGCTGATGCCGAGCAGGCACAGCAGGATGAGATGGATACGAACACGATCGGCGTGGAACAGCCGGAAGACGCAGACGGCGATGCCGAACAATCCCGTCGCGTAGAAGAAGCCGAGCGTATAGGGATCCTGATGCATTGCGCCGAAGATCGACTGCGCTTCCTGGACATTGTTGAGCCAGAGGTCGATCAGCATCGGGTCGAGATCGGCAAGCGGATTGCGCAGGCATTGCGGGGCGATGATGAGCGCCGAGGCGAGCACGCCGGCCCCCACGCCCGCAAGGACCACGAAGCGCAAGCCGCGGCCGAGGCCGCTGGCAAAAGCGGCGGCAAACAGGAGCAGACCGCCGCCGATGGTCGCCAGGCTGTAATAGCCGAGAGAGAGGTTGTCGCAGGTGACGGCCGGATAAAGCCTCGGCGGCACCGTGCCGAAGAAGAACAGGCTGATCGACAGCGCGAGCGTCAGGCCGAAGGCCTTGGCGGCGGGCGCGAAGGGCTTTCCCTCCCAGGCCCAGGCCAGCGAAACGACAAGGCAGACGCCGGCGACGAAGGGCGTGGTCTCGGCGCCGATCGCAATCGCCAGTGCCGCTGAGAAGCCAGCGATCGCGTAGCTCAGCGGCCTGTGATCCTCATCGAGCAGCATGGCCGTCATGATCGCCACCAGGGCAAACTGGACATTGTGATGATCGATGGAGCCGGGCAGGAAGCGGTTGCTGGCAAGAAGCAGGAAGACGGTGAACCCCAGCGCGATATGCATGCCAAACACGCCGCCGACGCGCCGGCCGGCAAGCCCCATGCCCCAGAGGCTAGGAATGACGAGCGAGAGCGGCCAGACGAGCAATGCCGCGGCTTCGGCCCGCTGCTCAGGCAGGAAGAGCGAGAAGAACTTGATCAGCGTTGCGATCGGAAGGTCGATCACCCGCGACCAGTGCATCAGCGTGCCATTGCCCAGCCCCATGCGATACTGCATGAGATCGAACCAGCCCTGTCCGTTCAGGAAATCGCGAACCTCGACGAGGCGCATGACATCGTCATTGTCGGCACCGACATAGTCCTTGGCATTCGGCAGGCGAAGCGCGACGATCGCGATTATCAGCAGCACGCTGTAGAAGAAAACAGAAGGCCAGAGGCGCGTCGCCTGCAATTGCAGCTTTTCGCGGAGGGACATGGATGTTGGTTCACCAGTCATCGGGGCAACAGTCGCCATGAAGCAGATCTCGTCATTGATTGCGGCGCGACTTTACGATGCCCGTATCAAGAAAGCGTAAAGTAGCGGCGCGGTCTTACCTTCTCCGGCGTGTGCATGATCTTCGACGCTGTCATAGGCACTTGTTAACGGCCCTGCTTTAGACTTGCCGCAAGTTTCTCCTGATGGGTGTGATCATGACCGGATCGCGTGTCGACAATCTGAGCGTTGCCGTTTTGCTTCCCTGCTACAACGAGGCGGCGACGATCGGCCCGGTCGTGCGCGGCTTCAAGGCGACGCTGCCGGATGCGGCAATCCATGTCTACGACAACAACTCCACCGATGGCACGGCGCTTCATGCCATGCTGGCGGGCGCCCATGTCGTGCGCGAAAGACGCCAGGGCAAGGGCCATGTGGTGCGCCGCATGTTTGCCGATATCGATGCCGACATCTACATCATGGCCGATGGCGACGGCACCTATGCGCCCGAGGACGCCGAGGAGCTCATCCGCACGCTGCTCTCCGAGCGCGCCGACATGGTTGTCGGCACACGTCGCGGCGTGCACGACGACGCCGGCCGCCAGGGCCACGCCTTTGGCAACCGCATCTTCAACATCCTGTACCGCACGATCTTCGGCCCGGATTTCACCGATATCTTCTCCGGCTACCGGGTGTTTTCGCGCCGCTTCGTGAAGAGCTTCCCCGCGGTCTCGGCCGGCTTCGAGATCGAGACCGAGATGTCCGTGCACGCCTCGCGTCTGAAGCTTCCTGTCAGCGAACTGGAGCTCGATTACGGCCGCCGGCCCGAGGGCTCGCACTCGAAGCTGTCGACCTTCAAGGATGGCGCCAAGATTCTCTGGATGTTCGCCATGTTGATGAAGGAAACGCGCCCCTTCGCCTTCTTCGGCATCATCACCGGCCTGTTCATGGCGCTGAGCCTCGGCTTCATGGCGCCGGTTCTGGCGGAATATTTCGCGACCGGCCTCGTCAGCCGCATGCCGACCTGGGTCATGTCGATGGCGCTGATGATGATCTCGTTCATGATGTTTACCGCAGGCGTGATCCTGGATTCGGTCGCCCGCTCGCGCGCCGAGCACCTGCGGATCGAATATATGCGGCTCGAGGCATCGCATCTTCTCGGCAACGGCTTTGCCTCCGAGCTTGAGGAGATCGACATTCGCCGGCAGCCCTCTCAAGCAGGTGCGGCGTGAAGAAACTGCTGCGCTTCGGCATTGCCGGCGGGCTGGGCTTCATCGTCGATGCCGGCGTGCTCATGCTTTTGCTGCACACGACGCCGATCGGGCCCTTCATCGCCCGGGTGATCGCGATCGCGCTCGCCATGGTGACGACATTCGTCTTCAACCGAACCTTCACCTTCGAACGCTCGGGAGATTCTCTCGCCGCCGAAGGGTTTCGCTACGGCTCGGTCGGGATCACCGCCGCACTGGTCAATTACGGGCTCTACTCGGCGCTGCTTCTTTCCATGCCCGACCTGCAGCCGCTGGCGGCGATGGTATTTGCCACCGCCGCGGCAACTGTCTTCAGCTTTTTCGGCTACTCGCGCTTCGTCTTTCGCGAGAAATAATCACACCGTCTCCCAGCCGTCCTTCTCGCTCGCCCTGTAAATGGCGTCGATGAATGCCTGGCTGAGCTTGGAGCTCTCCAGCGACACGATCTCCTGCGCCTCACCGTTTGCCGCACGCGCGAAAGCTTCGGCCTCGCGCTTGTACTGGCGGCTGTCGGGGAAGCGGAACACCGTGGATTCGTTGTGGCTGCGGTTGCTGAGTTCTATCTCTTCGGCGCCCCAGCGATCGGCATTGAAGGGCGACTTCACCTCGATGAAGCCCTCGCTGCCGTGGAACACCATGACCTGGCGGTTCGCCATCTGCGTGGAGATGTAGAAGCTGAGCTCGAAGCCGCCGAAATCCGCCTTGACGCTGGAATAGATGTCGGTGCCGAAATCAGGATCGCGGCGGGTGACGGCCTGAACGCGGCGCGGCTCCTCACCGGTGACGAAGCGCGTTGTGATGGTCGGGTAGACGCCGATATCGGGCAGCGCGCCGCCGCCGAGTTCAGGGATGTTGCGCATGTTGCCGGGGTCGCGGTTGAAGTAGGTGAAGGCGCCCTGCACATGCAGCAGCGTGCCGATGGCGCCGTCCTTGATCAGCTGACGCACCTTCAGCCAGACCGGCGCGTAGGTGACCATGTAGGCCTCGGTCACCAGCACCTTGTTGCGGTCGCGCGCGGCAATCAGGCTATCGATTTCGTCGGCCTTCAGCGCGATCGGCTTTTCGCAAAGCACATGCTTCCCGGCATCGGCCGCCTTGATCGTCCATTCGACATGCTGGGCCGTCGGCAGCGGGATGTAGACGGCGTCGATCAGGTCGGAGGCCAGCATCTCCTCGTAGGAGCCGAAGGCGTGCGGCACCGAGAAACGGTCTGCCATCTCTCTCGCCTTCGCCAAATCGCGGCTGGCGATTGCCGTGACGACGCAGTTTTCCGCGTCCTGGATGGCCGGAACCACGAGCTCGCGGCCGATCTTGGCGGTCGACATGATACCGAAGCGCAGCATGGTCATTTCCTCTCCTTAATTGATTTTGAGGGGAGATTAGAGACGGCCGGGCTGCGGCGCAATGGCGCGATCACAATTCGCGGCGCTGGCCGCGATGCAGGTTTTCATCCGCCCTGATGCGCACTAGGTTACATCGCAGCGGCGTCCTGCCGCGGTCCGAATTTCACCAGATTGAAGATTTCAGGAGTATCTCATGGAATTGCGTCGCCTTGGAAAAACTGGCCTTTCGGTCGCGCCGATCGTGTTCGGCGGTAATGTGTTTGGCTGGACGGCCGACGAGAAAACCTCTTTCAACATCCTCGACGCCTTCTTCGACGCCGGCTTCAACACCATCGACACGGCCGACGTCTATTCGGCCTGGGTGCCGGGCAACAAGGGCGGCGATAGCGAAGAGATCATCGGCAAATGGCTGAAGCAGAACAAGGTCGCCCGTGACAAGGCCGTGATCATCACCAAGGTCGGCTCCGAGATGGGTCCCGGCAAGAAGGGGCTGAAGGAGCAGTACATCCTCGAAGCAGTCGAGGCGTCGCTGAAGCGGCTGCAGACCGATTATATCGACCTCTACCTCTCGCACTGGCCGGATGCCGAGACGCCCTATGAAGAGACGCTCGGCGCCTTCGCCAAGCTGAAGCAGCAGGGCAAGATCCGCGCGATCGGCTGCTCCAACCTCGACGCCACGCAGCTGCAGGCCTCCTTCGACGCCGCCGAGAAGGCCGGCCTGCCGCGCTATGACGTGATCCAGCCGGAATACAATCTCTACGACCGCGCCCCCTTCGAGGGACCACTGGCCGATCTCTGCGTGAAGGAGGATATCGGCGTCATCACCTATTTCAGCCTCGCGGCCGGCTTCCTGTCGGGCAAGTACCGCAGCAAGGCCGATACCGAAGGCAAGGCGCGCGGCGGCAAGGCAGCCGGCTATCTCGACGACAAGGGCTTGAAGATCCTTGCGGCGCTCGACACCGTCGCCACCGAGACCGGCGCCAAGCCCGCCGAGATCGCGCTTGCCTGGCTCCTGCGCAAAAAGGGCGTCACCGCCCCGATCGCCAGCGCCACCAGCCTGTCGCAGCTCGACAGCCTGACGAAATCGGCAACGCTTGCGCTCAGCGACGAGGCGATGGCGCTGCTCGACAAGGCTGGCGCCTAGGGGAGATGGCGATGACCGTGACGATACGAGACGCGAGACCCGACGACGAAGCGCGCTGGCGTGCGCTTTGGGATGGCTATCTGGCGTTCTACGCGGTCACGGTCGCGCCAGAGATTACCGACAATACGTGGCGCCGGGTCTTCGATCCGGCGTCATCCATCGGCATGCGCGTGGCCGAGGTGGATGGGACGCTGATGGGCTTTGCGCTCTATCTCACCCATGAAGGCACCTGGATCATGGGCAAGGACTGCTATCTGGAAGATCTCTATGTCGATAACGCCGCGCGCGGAATGGGGATTGGCCGGGCGCTGCTCGACGATCTCGTGGTGCTCTGCAAGACGCAAGGCTGGTCGCGGCTCTACTGGCATACCAGCGAGAGCAATGAACGCGCCCGCTCGCTCTACGACAGCTACGTCGAAAGCGACGGCCATATCCGCTACCGCATCAATTTTTGAGCGGCGGAAACCCCACGTACCATCCAGAATGATCGCCCTCCCAATTCTCCATCCCCGGCTTGGTCAAGATGCCGCGCGGGCTGACATAGCTCTGGATCACCCGGCGCGGGCGCTCGTGCCACTGGATGTTGAAGGCCCATAATTTCGGGAAGAAGCAGAGCGAGGCGTAGGGCAGATGGTCGTGGATCCACCAGGCGAGCCGCTGCCAGTCCTCGAGCGCGTGATAGCGATCGACCACCCAGGGAACAACGACGCAGGCCGCAGCACCCATGTAGCCATCGGCGTCACGCATGTCCCAGATGTGGTGGGCGGCGGTTGCGGCGTTGGTGGAGCAGTTGAGCTTGTTCTGGTTACCGAAGCGGTTGACCTCGGGCGAGCGGTAGCCGGAGCGGATGTGCAGGCGGCCGAAGGTTTCCTGCAAGGGTTCCAGCAGTTCCTCGCACAGTCTCCTGCCGGTCTCGATGGCGAGATCCGGATCCTCGGGAATATTCGGGATGCGATAGAAATCGGCGATCTCGGAATGCAGGAAATCGCGCAGGAAGAAATTCTTCGACAGCCTCGCCCGGCCCAGATCCTCCAATGCTTTCATCGATCCCGGCTTTTTCATAAGCGGCCTCCCTGCCCTGCAAACGGCAAGTTTGCAGCATCGGCCGCAAATGGCCACCCGAAATGATCGGAACCATTAGCCTTCGTCCAGCTTCTCTCTGCGAAGCCGCATGACGCGGCTTCCACGAGCCAGGGACAAAGGACAAGGGACATGGCAAAGGAAAAGAACCTCGACGATCTGTTCTACGATACGCTCAAGGACATCTACTACGCGGAAAAGCAGATCCTCAAGGCTCTGCCGAAGATGGCGCGCGCGGCGCAATCGGAAGAGCTGAAAGCCGGATTCATGACGCACAAGGAACAGACGGAAGGCCATGTCGACCGGCTGCAGCAGGTGTTCGAGCTGATCGGCAAGCGGGCGCAGGGCAAGACCTGCGAAGCGATCCAGGGGATCATCGCGGAAGGCGAAGAGATCATCGAGGAATTCAAGGGTTCGCCGGCTATCGATGCCGGGCTGATCTCCTCGGCGCAGGCCGTCGAGCACTACGAGATGGCCCGCTACGGAACGCTGAAGACCTGGGCGCAGACGCTCGGCAAGAAGGACGTGGTGACACTGCTCGACCAGACGCTGCAGGAGGAAGCGGCCACCGACAAGACCTTGTCGAAGCTCGCCACCTCGGCGGCCAACCAGAAGGCCGCGGCCTGACCGGTGGCGCAGGTGGGAGCGCCGCGACCGGCCGCTCCCGCCTCAGCCCGTGTAGCGGAAGAAATCGATTAAGGCGCGCAAGGCCGGGCGCATCTGGCGGCGGCTTGGATAATAGATGAAGGGGCCCGGATAGGGCGCGCACCAATCCTCCAGCACCCGCACCAGCTTGCCGCTTGCAAGCTCATCCTCGACGCGCAGGTCGAAGAGATAGGCGAGACCGACGCCGTTCAGCGCCGCGATCAGCGCCAGCCTGTCCTCACTGACGATCAGCGGGCCATCGACAGGCACGACCAGTTCGCGGCCATCCTTCTCGAACTCCCAGCGATAGATCGTGCCGTTGGTGAAGCGCCGCTTGATGCACGGTGATTGACGAGATCGGAGGGATGCAGCGGCTTGGGGTGGCGTTTGAAATAATCCGGCGAAGCGGCGATCACGGTCGTGAGATTCGGCGAGGCGCGCACGGCGATCATGTCGGCCTCAAGGCTCTCTTCCAGCCGGATGCCGGCGTCGAAGCCTTCGCGGACGATGTCGATGAAGCCATCCTCGTTGGCGATTTCGAGCGTGATATCGGGGTAGCGGTTGAGGAATTCGCCGAGGCGGGGCGCGAGCAGGATATCGGAGGCGAAGCGCGGTGCGGTCACCCGCAGCGTGCCGGCCGGCCTTCCTCCCGCCTCGCTGACAGCTTCGAGCGCGACGCCGATCTCCTCCAGCGCCGGCTTCAGCCGCTGCAACAGCAGTCTCCCCTCCTCCGTCGGCGCGACGCTGCGCGTCGTGCGCGCCAGAAGCCGGATGCCCAGGCTCTCCTCGAGGCTAGAGACGGCGTGGCTGACGGCCGAGGGCGCGATCTCCAGTTCCTTGGCGGCGGCGCGGAAGCTGCGGCGCTCGGCAACAGTGGCGAGAACGGCGAGTTGGGCGAGCTGAGTCCTGTTCATTGATCTATTTGTTAGAACAGCCTGTGCCGCATTGCACGTATTTTTTGAAAGCTTTCGGCGCGCTAGGTTTGCCTGGTGCCGCTCGAACGCGGCCTCACTATTCGCTCGAAGGGAGCCAGACATGAAAACCCGCACACTCGGACAGGACCTTCAAGTCTCCGCCGTCGGCCTCGGCTGCATGGGCATGAGCTTTGCTTATGGCGCCAGCGACGAGAATGAATCGATCCGCACGCTTCACCGCGCCGTCGATCTCGGCATCACCTTCTTCGACACGGCCGAAATGTACGGCCCCTACACCAATGAGCAGCTGCTTGGCAGCGCCCTGAAGCCGGTGCGCGACCGCGTCGTCATCGCCACCAAGTTCGGCTTCAAGTTCGATCCTTCGAAATCCGGCGCGGCGGCGCTGACGGGCGTCGACAGCCGGCCGGAGAATGTGAAGCGCGTGGCGGAAGCGTCGCTGAGGCGGCTCGGCACCGATGTCATCGACCTCTATTACCAGCACCGCGTCGATCCCAACGTCCCGATCGAGGAGACCGTCGGCGCCATGGCCGAGCTGGTGCGCGAGGGCAAGGTGCGGGCGCTGGGCCTGTCAGAAGCCGGTAGCGCCACGATCCGGCGGGCGCATGCGGTGCATCCGATCGCGGCCGTGCAGAGCGAATATTCGCTCTGGTCGCGCGATCCCGAGCATGACGTGCTTGCTACCTGCCGGGAGCTCAAGATCGGCTTCGTGCCCTACAGCCCGCTCGGTCGCGGCTTCCTGACGGGGGCGATCCGCAAGCCTGATGATCTCGGTGCCGACGATTTCCGCAGCCAGCTGCCGCGCTTCCAGGCGGACAATTTCGATGTCAATGCGGCCCTTGTGGCCAAGCTCGAAGCGCTGGCGAAAGACAAGGGCGTGACCACGGCGCAGCTGGCGCTCGCCTGGGTTCTGCATCAGGGCGAGGACATCGTGCCGATCCCCGGCGCCCGCAAGGTCAACCATCTCGAGCAAAACGCCGCCGCCGCCGATATCGCGCTCTCGGCTACAGAGCTCGCGGAGCTTAGCGCAATCATGCCGCTCGAGGAGATCGCCGGCAAGCGCTACTCCGAGGCATCGCTGGCGATGACCAATCTCTGAGAGAACAACCTCTGACAGGTTGGGCCGGCCCTGCGAGATCAGCGGGGCGGGCCAACCACAGATAAGGAAAGAGATTTGGTTTTGTTCAACTTTGGGTCTTCTCCTCGCGAATATTAGCACTAGGTAAACTTTCCGTTGAGAGGAAGGGAACCCCATGCCAGATGCCAAGGACAAAGGGCCGGCCGATCCAGGCCTGTCCGACATAAGAGGACGCATGCTCGTGCTTGAAGTGGTGGCGATGACCTCGCTGGCGCTGGTTCTGGACACATCCGGCGAGGATGGCGGGAAGATGGGGCGGGGTATCCTGCATCTCATCCGCGAGGCCGTCGGCAACAAATGCGACGAGATGGGTCTCTCCGACAACGCCTCATCGACCGCGCAGGCCTATGCCGAGGAACTGATCGGCACCGCCCTGGCCACGCTCTACCCATCCACGCATTAAAGTAGGCCCAGCCCAGCAACGACTTTGCGCGTTGCCCGCTCCGCGCTATACTTCACCATCGATATGATCGAGGTACGGACCATGACGGACCGGCAGGCGATAGAGGCAGTCGTGCATCTCTATGTCGAAGGCATGACCTTCGCCAACGAGGCAGCGCTGCGCAAGGCGTTTCATCCGAAATGCGCTGTCATCGGGCATTATGAGAGCGCGGTCGAATGGTCGACCCGCGATGAGTTCATCGCCGCCATCGTGGCCGAGGGCTCCGCCCCGCCAGGCACGCAGCCGCACATGGACATCCAGACCCTTGATGTTATCGGCGATGCCGCCAGCGTCAAGGTCAGCGACGACTTCGCCGGCATGCGTTTCACCGATTATCTCTCGATGCTGAAGATCGAGGGGCGATGGACGATTGTGAATAAGGTTTATTATCTGCACCTTTGATGGGGTGGTGGTGGGGTGTTGGCCTCGGCAGATCTGCTATCGCGTTCCGCCACAGCCCACTCTCCTCCCTCATTCCTGTCCTTGTGACAGGAATCCAGCCACGGCGCGTCTGCGCCGTGAATGACTGCTTTTCATATCAAGGAAAGAGTCTCTGCGCCGCGCCGACGCGCGGCTGCTGGATCCCCGCCACAAGGGCGAGGATGAGGGAGAGTGGGGCGCGACCAGCGCTAAACCAATGAGGGCGGCGGCCGTAGGGCCGTAGCCTGCCCGCACCAGAGGCCGAGGCCGCAGCCCCTATCTATCAACCCCGCAGGACGCCGCCGGTGACCTTGGTGACGCTGGCGACGATCTTCTGCGTCAGGGCTTCGAAATCCTCGTCGGTCAGCGTGCGCTCGACCGGCTGGATTTGCACCTCGATGGCGACCGACTTCTTGCCCTCGCCGACCGAGGCGCCCTCGAAGATATCGAAGACGTTGACACCGGCGACCAGCTTGCGGTCGGCACCGGTCGCGGCCTTGATGATGGCGCCGGCTTCGACCGCCTTGTCGACGACGAAGGCGAAGTCGCGCTTGACGGCCTGGAACTGCGAGAGCTCCAGCGCCGGCTTGGTGCGGGTCGCCTTCTTCTTCGGCTCGGGCATGGCGTCGAGATAGACCTCGAAGCCCGCGAGCGCGCCGGAGACGTCGAGCGCTTCCAGCGTCGAGGGGTGGAACTCGCCGAAATAGCCGAGCACGACCTTCGGGCCCATCTTGATGGTGCCGGAGCGGCCGGGGTGGTACCATTCGGGACCGCCCTGCTCGACCTGGATGTTGGTCATCGGCAGGCCGCAGGCCTCGATCACGGCAAGCGCATCGGCCTTGGCGTCGAAGACGTCGACCGGCTTGCCGCCGCCCTTGGATGCATTCGACCACATGCGGCCGGAGCCCGCCATCGAGGCGGTGCCGCGACGGATGCCGCCGGCAACGCGACGCTGGCCTTCCGGCCTGTCGTTCTCATAGGTGCCGGAAACTTCGAAGATCGCGACGTCGCCATAGCCCTTGTCGGCATTGCGCTGGGCAGCCGTCAGGAGACCAGGCAGCAGCGAGGGGCGCATGTCGGACATTTCGGCTGCGATCGGGTTGGCGAGCTTCAGAGCCGGCGAACCACCGCCGAAGAGCTTCGCCTGATCTTCCGAAATGAAGGACCAGGTGACGGCTTCCAACATGCCGCGCGAGGCAAGCGCGCGCTTGGCGGTGCGGGTGCGGATCTGCAGCGTCGTCAGGATGCGGCCGTTGACTTCGGTGTGGCTTTCCAGCGGCGCCGGCTTGATGTTGTCGACGCCGTGGATGCGCATGACCTCTTCGACGAGATCTGCCTTGCCATCGACATCGGGACGCCAGGAGGGAACGGCGACGGAAACGCGCTCGCCCGAGCCGCTGACCTTGAAGCCGAGGCGCGTCAGGATCTCGACGCTCTCTTCGGTGGAGACTTCCAGGCCCGTCAGACGCTTCACTTCCGAGAAGGGGAAGTCGACGATCTTGGGCTCGTAGCCCTTGTAGCCAACGATCTCGGCCTTGGCGGCGGTACCGCCGCAGAATTCGAGCACCAACTCCGTGGTGCGCTCGAGGCCGGGGACCATGTATTCCGGGTCGACGCCGCGCTCGAAGCGATAGCGGGCATCGGTGATGATGCCGAGGCCGCGGCCGGACTTGGCGATGTTCATCGGATCCCACAGCGCCGATTCGATCAAGACGTCGGTGGTGTTCTCGTCGCAGCCGGAGTGCTCGCCGCCCATGATGCCGCCGATCGACTCGATGCCATTTTCGTCAGCGATGACGACGTTGTTCGGGCCGAGCTTGTATTCGCGCTGGTCTAGCGCCAATACCGTCTCGCCATCCCTCGCGCGGCGAACGGTGAGGTTGCCCTTCACCTTGGCGGCGTCGAAGACGTGCATCGGGCGACCCTGGTCGAAGGTCATGTAGTTGGTGATGTCGACGAGCGCGTTGATCGGACGCAGACCGATCGCCGTCAGGCGCTGCTGCACCCACTTGGGGCTCGGGCCGTTCTTGACGCCGCGCACGAGACGCAGGCCGAAGCCCGGGCAGAGCTTGTCGTTATCGAAATCGAGCGTCAGCTTGACCGGCGTTTCACCTTCGACAGCGAAGGATGGCGCGGGGCGCGTCTTCAGCGTGCCGAGGCCGGAAGCGGCCAGATCGCGGGCGATGCCGTAGATCGAGGTGCAATCCGGACGGTTCGGCGTCAGGTTGATCTCGATGACAGGATCGTCGAGATGGGCGTAGGCCGCAAACGAGGTACCGACCGGCGCATCCTCGGGCAAGTCGATGATGCCGTCATGGCTGTCGGACATGTTGAGCTCCTTTTCGGAGCACATCATGCCGTGGCTTTCGACACCGCGGATCTTGCCGACGCCGAGCGTGACATCGATACCCGGCACATAATCGCCCGGCCGCGCCAGCGCACCGACCAGGCCGGCACGCGCATTCGGCGCACCGCAGACGATCTGCAACGGCTTGCCGCCGTTGATATCAGGGCCGGCATCGACCGACAGCACCTTCAGGCGATCGGCTTCCGGATGCTTCTCAGCCGAAAGCACGCGGGCGATGACGAAGGGCTTGTAGGCCGCCTTGTCGTCGACATCCTCGACCTCGAGGCCGATCTCGGTCAGGCGCTTGCAGATTTCATCCAGTGTGGCGTCGGTCTCAAGATGATCCTTGAGCCAGGAAAGCGTGAATTTCATTGTGTTGTTCTCGTCTCAAAAATCATCGAAAAAGTTCAGATTGTTCAGGCTGCACGACCAGGCGCCCTGGCGCCGGGGGCTTTCCAGCCGAGAAGCAGCCCCTTGACGGAGACGCCTTCGTCCAGACCCGGCCACCAGACGCCGGAAAATTGCAGTTCGACCTCGGCGCGCGCTTCGGAGGGTGCCTCGGCCAGGAAGGGATACCACCAGAGCGGCGTCCTGATCTGCCTGCCATCCGCCAGCACGACATAGAGGAACTCGTCGTCGCAACGAGCGGCCACCGGGCGCTGTTCCTCGTCAGCCGGCCCCAGCGCATGCAGCGCGTCATTGATGCGGCCTTGCCAGCCGGGTCCCGTGCTGCGGAAGTAATCGACCACGTCCTTGTCGAGCCTCAAACCGATGCGTTCCTTCACCGGCGCCTTTTGCGGACCGCGTTTGCCGCGCGCCCTCTCCAAGACCGCACCAAGCTCCGGCGTTTCCCGCAGCGACAGGATCGGGGCATCGCCACCATCCCCGAAAGCGGGCACATCCTCGCCGTGGGCGATCTCATATTCGTCGAGTGAGATCAGACCCTTTCGGACATCGTCGAGCGTCGGAAGCGAACTATCGTTCGCCGCCCCGTCGCTCTTCGTAAATCTTCTGTTCGCGGTCATTCATCTTCCTCAGCGATATAACTCGAACCCGGCCCTCTCTCGGCGTCCAGCAAAAACAGCAGAGTGTGCCATCAAGCCGTCCATAGGAGTTGAAACGATCCTCTCCATAGTCTGCTCTGAGATCAGGTACCGTGACGATGCTTTCGGGATCGAAGCGTTCGACGTCGGCGAAGTCCAGTCCTCGGTGCTGGAGGGTTAGCTGACGTTTATCTTCGTCCCACTCCAGCTCCATTTCTAGCACACTCAGTTATTTGTGGCCACAATAAACTCAGCTGCTCAACCCGCCGAACAGCGTCGGCATGTCGAGTGGGCGGAAGCTGTAGTGGGTCATCCAGCGGACGTCGGCGTTGAAGAAGTCGCGCAGGTCGGGCATGCCGTATTTCAGCATGGCGATGCGGTCGAGGCCCATGCCCCAGGCAAAGCCCTGGTACTCGTCGGGATCAAGACCACCCGCGCGCAGCACGTTCGGGTGCACCATGCCGCAGCCCAGAATCTCCATCCAGTCGGTGCCTTCGCCGAACTTGACGATCGGGCCGGAGCGGTCGCACTGGATGTCGACCTCGAAGGACGGTTCCGTAAAGGGGAAGAAGGACGGGCGGAAGCGCATGGTGACGCTGTCGACCTCGAAGAAGGTCTTGCAGAACTCTTCCAGCACCCAGCGGATGTTGGCGACATTGGCCTTCTTGTCGACGACGAGGCCTTCGACCTGGTGGAACATCGGCGAGTGCGTCGCGTCGCTATCCTGGCGGTAGGTCTTGCCGGGGATGATGATGCGGATCGGCGGCTTCTGCGCTTCCATGGTGCGCACCTGAACCGGCGAGGTGTGCGTGCGCAGCACCTTGCGCTCGCCGTTCTCATCCGGATTGAAAAAGAAGGTGTCGTGCATCTCGCGGGCCGGGTGACCCTCGGGGAAATTCAGCGCCGTGAAGTTATAATAGTCGGTCTCGACATCGGGACCTTCGGCGATCGAGAAGCCCATGTCGGCGAAGATCGCGGTGATCTCGTCGACGATCTGGCTGATCGGATGGATGCGGCCGCGCTCGGCGGGCGAGGAGCGGACCGGCAGCGACACGTCGACGGTCTCGGCCTTCAGGCGCGCATCGATCGCAGCCTTCTTGAGATCAGCCTTGCGGGCATTGATCGCGTCGGTCACCACCGTCTTCAGCGCGTTGATCTGGGCGCCGCGGGTCTGGCGCTCTTCAGGCGTCATCGAGCCCAGCGTCTTCAGGAGTTCGGAAACCGACCCCTTCTTGCCGAGGGCCGCGACGCGCACGGCTTCGATCGCCGGTTCATCGGCGGCGGCCGCGACATCGGACAGGAGTTGCTTTTCCAGGGTTGCGAGTTCGGTCATCTTTTCCTGCCTTCAGGGCGTCCAGTCTTTGAGGGACACTTCACGAAACATGCTTCAGATAGCTGGTCGCCACGATGAAACGTCGCAGATCACTACCCATGTGTACGCGGCCAATCAACCGGGCAGCCGACAAAAAGCCGCCGAGGAAGCCGGTAAGCTTGCGCAGTTCGGCAACGGCCGCCGGTGGCGCCACCTCGGCCCAGGCCTTGTAGGCCCGGTCGTGGGTTTCGCCGCCAAGCTTGGCGCGGGTCGCGACCTGCAAAAAGAGCAGCCAGATATCGCGTGCCTGGGCGACCTCAAGCGGCATCACCCGGTCTGGCTCTTCCTCGAAATCCATGAAACCGACGCGGCCGTCCTTCAAAAACATGTCGCGCGGATAGGGGCGGCCATGGCACAGGCCCTTTGCATGCAGCCGTCCGAGTTCTCCGGCGCAATGGACGAGCATGTTGTCATGGGCGACCGGATCGTTGTTCAGCACGTGATAGAGCTGGCGATCGACGGTCTCGCCGGCATCGCTGAAGACGACGGCGGCACCCGAGGAATAGATGACGCGGGCGGTCGGCACGTCTAGGGCTGAAAACTGGGCGATGCGGCGGATTTCGCGCGCCGCCATGCCCTCGTCGGCCAGAAGCGGCGATGGGCGCAGGAAGGGCGCGCGGATGAGATTGGCGAGCATGCGCTGCAGCACCATCCAGCGCGAGGCGCGCTCGGTGCCGTAACGCTTGATCCAGACAGCGCCGCCAGACAGCGCAACACGCTCGACGCGCTTGGAGCCGCGCAACAGGGCCGCGAGCAGAACCGGAACGTCCTCCTCGCCCAGCCCGCTTTCGGCAAGCAGATCGCGGTCCGTCGTCGGGTGTCTCAGATCGTTGGCCAAATCTTGATCGTTCGCCACTTCAGGCGTCCCTATCCCGGTAAAACGAAGAAACCCGCGCAAGCCTTGCCAGCGCGGGTTTCAAATCATCGAAGCGAAGGTTCGAATAGCGCCGGCTTAGTTGACGGCTGCTTCAAACTCGTTCTTCGTGCCAGCGTCCTTCAGGTACTCGAGTGCCTTCTTGGAGGCAGCAACGAGCGCACCGAATGCTTCCGGCTCATGGATCGCCATGTCGGAGAGAACCTTACGGTCAACTTCGATGCCAGCCTTGTTCAGGCCGTCGATGAAGCGGCCGTAGGTCAGGCCGAATTCGCGGACAGCAGCGTTGATACGCTGGATCCAGAGTGCGCGGAAGTTACGCTTGTTGATCTTGCGGTCGCGGTAAGCGTACTGCTTCGAACGATCGACAGCAGCCTTGGCGGCGCGGATGGTGTTCTTGCGGCGGCCGTAGAAGCCCTTGGCCTGCTTCAGAACCTTCTTGTGCTTGGCGTGGGCGGTAACGCCTCTCTTTACACGTGCCATATCATGATCTCCTTAATCTATACGTTCGCGGAATAGTCTTAGAGACCGTTCGGCAGGTAATTCTTCACGACCTTGCGGCCATCCGGTTCTGCCAGAACCATGGTGCCACGTGCATCGCGAATGAACTTGTTGGAACGCTTGATCATGCCATGGCGCTTGCCAGCAGCGGCAGCCTTGACCTTGCCGGTCGCGGTGATCTTGAACCGCTTCTTGGCGGAGGACTTCGTCTTCATCTTGGGCATTTTGCTACTCCGTTTCTGATCCCCCCACTTGGCCTAAAGAGACGGCTTCAAAAGAAGCCTTCTTACGATGCCCGGTTGCCCGGTCGTCGCAACAAGTGCGGGAGCGTTTGTTGTTGATCTGCGGTCACGGTGACGAACCGTGCCGCAAGCATTCGAAACTGCCACGGCATGCCCTGCCGGTCAGTTCGGACGCGCGCTTATAACCGCAGTGTCATGAAAGTGCAACGGGGCGAGGAAGGAATCTTCCGAAGCCGCTTCGGACCCTGCTCCTCGGGCGTCGATTGCCCTTTATACCAGGGCAGAAATACAAAAGCCGCCCTCGCGGACGGCTTTGATACGAACGGTGGCGACGCGCCTTATTTGGGCGCGAGCACCATCATCATCTGGCGACCTTCGAGCTTGGGCTCGGCTTCGACCTTGGCATATTCCAGCGTGTCGGCCTTGACCTGCTGCAGGAGCTTCATGCCGAGTTCCTGGTGGGCCATTTCGCGGCCGCGGAACTTCAGGGTCACCTTGACCTTGTCGCCTTCTTCGAAGAAGCGGCCCATCGCCTTCATCTTCACGTCATAGTCATGCGTGTCGATGTTCGGACGCATCTTGATTTCTTTGACTTCGACGATTTTCTGCTTCTTGCGCGCCTCGGCGGCCTTCTTCTGGTTGGAGTATTTCAGCTTACCCAGATCCAGGATCTTGCACACAGGCGGTTCGGCGTTGGGGGAAATCTCAACGAGGTCGAGTCCGGCTTCTTCAGCCATTCTCAGGGCCTGGTCGGTCGCCACGACGCCCAAATTCTGTCCTTCAGCGTCGATCAGCTGAACTTTGGGAATGCGAATTTCCCTGTTCGAGCGCGGCCCATCCTTTACGGGCGCGTCGTTCTTAAACGGTCTGCGAATGGTCGTATTCTCCTCGCGTTGTTTCGGATTGCTGCAGCGGATCGCCTCTATATAAGGAAGACGACCGTGTTTCGCCATCGCTGCAACGAAGTCATTAGCACGCTTTAGCGGAAAAATCACCTGCTGTCAGCCTGTCAAGAATCTGTTTTATAGGCCGAAACAAAGGAGTTTCGCCATGTCCGACGCCAATATCGCCCCTCAGCACCAATTTCTGACCGTCGGCGAAGGGCTGGCTGCGCGAGAGATCGCCTATATCGCCCGCCCGGCTGCCGGCGACAAAACGGGCCCGACGCTGGTCTGGCTATCCGGATACCGCTCCGACATGAGCGGCAGCAAGGCCGTCGAGCTCGATCGCATGGCTGAAGAGACCGGGCTTGACTGCATCCGCCTCGATTACTCCGGCCACGGGATCTCCGGCGGCGAATTCCGCGACGGCACGATTTCGCGCTGGCTCGAGGAGGCGCTGG
Organism: Rhizobium sp. 01N48; assembly: GCF_056399145.1. Taxonomy (NCBI): domain Bacteria; kingdom Pseudomonadati; phylum Pseudomonadota; class Alphaproteobacteria; order Hyphomicrobiales; family Rhizobiaceae; genus Rhizobium; species Rhizobium sp. 01N48. The sequence continues at coordinate 206,694 of NZ_JBFTQT010000006.1, read as the reverse complement.
CCGTCGTGCTTCATCTGAAGCCGGAACGCATCGTGGTCGTCGGGTCCTCGATGGGCGGCTGGATCGCGCTCAGGATGGCGCAGGAGCTGGCCGCAAGAGACGGTGCGCCGAAACTCGAGGGTATGGTGCTGATCGCGCCGGCGCCGGATTTCACCGAGGTGCTGATCGAGCCGAACCTCACCGAGAAAGAGAAGACATCGCTCGCCGAGCGCGGCTTCTTCGAGGAGCATTCGGAATATAGCCCCGAGCCCAATATCTATACCCGCGCGCTGATCGAGGACGGCCGCGACAACCGGGTCCTGACCGGGATGATCGAGACCGGATGCCCGGTTCACATCCTGCAGGGCATGAAGGATCCCGACGTGCCCTACACGCATGCGATGACGCTGATCGAGCACCTTCCCGCCGACGATGTGGTGCTGACATTTATTCGTGATGGCGACCACCGCCTGTCGCGTCCACAGGACATCGAGCGCATGCTTGCGGCGGTCAAGTCGTTCGTCAGCTAAGCCGTTGATGGCGCAACCGCGTCGCGCCTGCCGAAAAATCTGAATTTATTTCAATGCGTTGGCGACATTTCGCTGCGCGCAACGAGCGCGCGCGGCGCCACGCCTTGTGCCAAATCCTAACGCATTTTAACCATATTGACCGCTTCTCACCCCCTCCTCAGAAGTAGTGATTGACTCCAAGCGGCCCTCTCCGTTAACTTTTTGTTAATAAATCAAGGGCGATGCAAGGAACAGTGGGCGTGCGGATCAAGGGTTTCCTGGTGGCCATGATGGCCATGTTTGCAATGTCGACCTCGGCTACGCCGGCATCGACCAACACTCTTTCCATGGTCGTCGGCGCCACGACGTCGCAGCCGATCGGCCATTACGAGTTTTGCCAGTCGCATCGCGAAGAATGCGGCCCGAACCGCAACGTCGCCGCCATGGAAATGACCGACACCAAGTGGGCTCTCGTCCGTTCGGTCAATTCAAGCGTCAACACCACGATCATCCCGATGACCGACATGGAAGTCTACGGCAAGGAAGAAGTCTGGGCTTACCCGACGACCGCCGGCGACTGCGAGGACTATGCGCTCCTGAAGCGCCGCATCCTGATCCAGCGCGGCTTCTCCGCCGCCAACCTTTTGATGACCGTCGTGCGCAAGCCTGACGGCGAGGGTCACGCGATCCTGACGCTGCGCACCACCAAGGGCGATTTCGTCCTCGACAACCTGGCCTCCACCGTGAAGCCCTGGTTCGACACCCCATATTCCTTCATCAAGCGCCAGTCGAGCGCCAATGCCGGCCGTTGGGTCACCATCGAGAATGGCCGCGACGTTCTGGTCGGCGCGCTGAAGTAGGATTATCGAAAACCGAAATGTTCAATGGCCGGCTTGCGCCGGCCATTTTCGTTTTCGGGTCAACCACTCCCGATCAATATCCCCGCCCCAAGCACCAGCCCGCCGCCGACGACGACCTGGAAGGCGGCGCGGAGGAACGGGGTTTCCATGAAGCGGTTCTGGATGAAGGCGATGGCCCAGAGTTCGAAGATGGCGATGATGACCGCCAGCGTGGTGGCCGTCCAGAAATCCGATATCAGGTAGGGGAGCGTGTGGCCGAGGCCGCCGAGCGCCGTCATGACGCCACAAGAGAGTCCGCGCTTGATGGGGGAGCCGCGGCCGGAGATCTTGCCATCGTCATGGGCGGCTTCGGTGAAGCCCATCGAGATGCCGGCGCCTACGGAGGCCGAGAGGCCGACAAGGAAGGTCTGCCAGGTATCCTGCGTCGCAAAGGCCGCGGCGAAGATCGGGGCGAGCGTCGAGACGGAGCCATCCATCAGGCCGGCGAGGCCGGGCTGAACATAGGTCAGCACGAATTGCCGGCGGTTCTTCTGGTCCTCTTCCTTGCGCACGTCTTCCGGCGTGTGCTTGTCGCCGAGCATGCGGGTGATGTCCTCATGCCCCTGCTCTGCCAGTGCCAGATCGCCGAGCAACTGCCGTGTCGAGGCATCGCTGACGCGGCCGGCGGCCTCGATGTAGAAGCGGTAGGCCTGGTTTTCCATGGCTTCCGCTTCCTGGCGGATTTTCTCAAGCGACAGGTTGGCGCGCAGCCAGTCCGGCTTGCGCTCGTAGAAGCCCTCGACATGCTCGCGGCGGATCAGCGTGATGCGCTCGCCGAAGCGCTGACGGTAGAGCGTGATCAGCGAATTTCGGTGGGTGTTTTCGACTTCCGCCATCTCCTCGAAAACCTTGGCCGAAGCCGGATAATCATTGCGCAGGCGGTCGGCATAGGCGAAATAGATGCGCGCGTCGTCCTCCTCGGAGCCGATGGCGAGCGCCAGGATCTCCTGCTCGGACAGGCTGTCGAAAGAACGCTTGGGTGATCTGAAAATACGTTTGAGCATGCTGGCCTCTTTTAGAATAATTCTAAAATACGCCTCGCACATGCGGCGGTCAAGCCCGCGGAGCGGCCGCTTGCGGGTGATGTGCATGTTCCGCCGAGCGGCCATGTCTAGCGAAAGCGAAAAACAGCTCCCCGCAGTAACCGCAAGCACACCCGTAAACTAGTTTCATGTATTTTATGCACGCCCAGGTATATTTCATCTTCTTTATTTACAAAAATAGCCTAAAAATCAGCCTAAAAGCTGGTTGAAATTTGCAACTCTCGGGTTGAGATATTTAAAAACCTCGGCATAGTGTTCAGATAAATTTAATGAAATGAACGGGAACTATCAAAGTGCCAGATCCGGTGGATATTATTGTCGGCCAGAACGTCAGGACGTTGCGCGCCAAGCGACGCATCTCCCAGCTGGAACTTGGAGAGGCGCTCGGGCTGACGTTTCAGCAGATCCAGAAATACGAGAAGGGCACCAACCGCGTTTCGGCGAGCAAGCTGCACCAGATCGCGGTTTTTCTCGGCGTCGATATTTCGGCGCTGTTTGAGGGTGCGGATACGACGTCACGGCCGGGCCTCAGCGCCGAGGCCTACGAGCTTGCCGTGACCTACGACAAGCTGCGATCGACCGCCGGCAAGGAAGCCGTCATGACCATCGTGACGCTGATGTCGGGTGAAGACGTCTACGCCTGAGATTTCGGCGTGACGTGACCGCGCGAGCGGTTAGTGAAAATCGCAGTCGTGCAGAGCGACCAGCAGCTGGTCCTGCGTCTGATGACCGGCATGGTAGAGATCGATCGCAACGCTGGCGATCGACAGGCCCTGCTGGCTCAGGAGCTTGATATTGCGCTCCGCGCACCAGGTGTACAGCGCGCCCGCGAGTACATCGACATCATCAGCATGCATGGACAAAGCGGCTACCGTCATGGAAGTTGCTCTCGGTGTGTGAGTGAGTGTGTGTATTCCCCTTCGAGCATATTGAATATATTCGCGATCGCTGCATAGCGGCTTTCATTGCTTGCGTTAACGCGAATATTGCGACTGCGAACCGCTGTCTCAGAATGAGGCGTCCGCGCTGACGTACTCTACCTGCACGTTATTCCGACGCGACCCGGAACCCGTCCTGATGGAAGGTGCAGGCGGCGATGGCGTCGAGCATCGCCTGGAAGCGCGGATGGCCGCGCACCGCATCGAGGTCGGAATCATTGCTGAACCATAGGATCTGGTAGCAGGATGATTGCGGCAGCAGCGCCTCGAGGATATCGAGCGCCTTGTCGCATTCGCCGATCAGCGCGTGGACGCAGGCGACATTGTACTGCGCGACGATATCATCGGGATCGATCAGCTGGGCGCGCTTGACCCATTCGCGCGCCTCGTCGAAGCGGCCCATATGGGCGAGCGCCAGCGCGCCGCGATGCGCGGGGCCGGCGTTTTCGGGATGTAGCTCCAGCGCCCGCTCGGCGCGCTCCAGCCCGACCCTCGCCCAGTGCTCGCTTTCGCGCGACAGCCCCAGCGAGCGGCAGGCACTCGTCAGATGGATCGGCGAGAGATAATCGTCCGGCCGGATTTCGCTGGCGCGGGTGAAGAAGGTGATGGCGCCTTCGAACTTGCCCTGCATGAACAGGAAGCGGCCGTAGTGGAAGTTCGCCTCGTAGAGATCGGGCTCCAGCGCCAGCGCCTTTTCGAACTCCACCAGCGCCTCGCCGTCGCGGCCGTCCTGGTGCAGCGCCAGCCCGCGCGAGGCGTGCGCCTCGGCGAGATTGGGGTCGAGCGCTAGCGCCTTGGCGGTAAGCTCCAGAATGCCCTTCAGCGTGTATTCGCCGGCATGCCAGTCGCGCAGTGTCGATTCGCAATCGGCGATACCCGCATAGGCCTGGGCGTAATTCGGATCGAGCGCGACCGCCGTCGCGAACATGCGGCGCGCCATCAGCAGATAGTGCCGGGTCCAGGAATGCGAGAACTGCCGGCCGCGCAGATAATAGGTGTAGGCCTCGACATTGGTGGTCGGCGCGGCGGCGATCGCTTCCTGCTCTTCCGGCAGCAGCTTGATCTTCAATTGGTCGACGATCGCGTGGGTGATCTCATCCTGCACGGCGAAGATATCGGTCAGGTCGCGATCGAAGCGGTCGGCCCAGAGATGGGCGCCGTTGCGCGCATCGATCAGCTGGCCGGTGATGCGCACCCGCTGGCCGGCCTTGCGCACACTGCCCTGCAGCACGAAGTGGACGCCGAGCTCGGCTGCCGCCTGCTTCACCTGCACCGACTTGCCCTTGTAGGTGAAGGCGGTGTTGCGGGCGACGACGTAGAGATTGGAGATCTTCGACAGATCCGTGATGATGTCCTCGGTGATGCCGTCGGAGAAATATTCCTGCTCGGGATCGCCGCTCATGTTGGAGAAGGGCAGCACCGCGACCAGCGGCTTCTGCTTCTCCTTGGCCGCCGCCAGTGCCGCCGCATTGACCTTCAGCGGCAGAGCGCGCTTTGCCGAGATGGCGTAGACCTGCACGGGCTGCTCGATGTTTTTCAGCGTGAAGAGGCCGAGATCCTGGAAAGACAGATCGAGCCGGCTGCCGACGTGGTCGCGGGCGGACGCCGAGATCGCCACGCCGCCGGGCGCGCAGATCGCCTCCAGCCGGGCCGCGACATTGACGCCATCGCCGAAGATGTCGTTGTCCTCTACGATGACGTCGCCGAGGTGGATGCCCATGCGGAATTCGATGCGCCGCTCTTCGGGAAGCGCCGTGTTGCGCGCCGCCATCGCCTGCTGCACGTCGTTGGCGCAGGACACCGCGTTGACGATGCTGGAGAACTCCACGAGCATGCCATCGCCGGTGTGCTTGACCACACGGCCGCGGGCATTGGCGATCCTGGGATCGATGACCTCGCTGCGGCAGAGTTTGACCGCATCCAAGGTCCCCCGCTCATCGGCACCCATCATTCGGCTGTAGCCAACAATATCCACTGCGAGAATAGCTGCGAGACGGCGTTCCAAATCAACCTCGGGACAGGCTACCAAAGGGAATGCAAGTCTAGACCCTTTTCGAGGCCCAATACAGGAAGAATGCAACAAACCTAATAAAGAGACTAGCAATAGAATTGTCGAGTCTCTTCGACCACAAAAGATATGTTTATCCCTATGCAAAAATAGAAAAGCCCGGTTGCGAACAACCGGGCCCCTGAATTTTTACTGAGTATCTTAAATCAACCCTCGAAGAATTCCTTCATGCGGGCGAAGAAGCCGGTCGATTCCGGATTATTCTCCTTCGACGACAGCTCCTCGAACTCCTGCAGCAGCTCGCGCTGGCGCTTGGAGAGCTTCTGCGGCGTCTCGATCTGGATCTGGATGTAGAGATCACCGGTCTGGCTGGAGCGCAGCACCGGCATTCCCTTGCCCTTCAGGCGGAACTGCTTGCCGGCCTGGGTGCCCTCGGGAACCGTGACGCGCGACTTGGTGCCGTCGAGTGTGGCCACATCGAAGGTGCCGCCAAGGGCAGCCGTCGTCATCGAGATCGGGATGGCGCAGTAGAGATCGGCTCCATCGCGCTGGTAGAACTCGTGCGGCTTGACCGACAGGAAGATATAAAGATCGCCCGCCGGGCCGCCACGCATGCCGGCCTCGCCCTCGCCCTGCAGGCGGATGCGGGTGCCGTCTTCAATACCGGCCGGAATGTTGACCGAGAGCGAACGCTCTTCCGTGACGCGGCCCTGGCCGTGGCACTTGGTGCAGGGATCGGGAATGATCTGGCCGCGGCCATGGCAGGTCGGGCAGGTGCGCTCGACGGAGAAGAAGCCCTGTGCGGCGCGCACGCGGCCGGAGCCCTGGCAGGTGCCGCAGGTCTTCGGCTGGGTGCCGGGCTTGGCGCCGGAGCCGGAACAGACGTCGCAAGTGATCGAGGTCGGAACCCGGATCTGCGCCGTCTTGCCGGAGAAGGATTCCTCCAGCGAAATTTCCATGTTGTAGCGAAGATCGGCGCCGCGTTCGCGACCGCCGGACGAGCGCTGCCTTGCACGGCCGCCGCCCATCATCTCGCCGAAAATGTCCTCGAAGATATCGGAGAAGCCGCCGCCGGCGAAACCGCCGCCACCGCCGCCCATGCCGCCATGTTCGAAGGCCGCGTGACCGTAGCGGTCATAGGCCGCGCGCTTCTGCGGGTCCTTCAGCGTCTCGTAGGCTTCGTTGATTTCCTTGAACTTCTGCTCGGCGGTATGATCATCGGGATTCTTGTCCGGATGGTATTTCATCGCCAGCTTGCGGAAAGCGCTCTTCAGCTCTTTTTCGTCAGCCGTCTTGGCGACACCCAGCGTTTCGTAAAAATCGGCTTTTGCCATTAAGGATCAGACCCCGGAAATGGATTTCCGGCTGCCATGGTGAGCAGCCGGAATGTCAGTTTCAAACGTGACCGTTGCGAGCCGCTTACGCGGACTTCTTGCGGTCGTCGTCCTTGACTTCTTCGTAGTCGGCATCGACGACATTGTCATCGCCGGCTTCGGCGGAAGCGTCTTCCGCGCCACCTTCAGCCTGCTGCGCTTCGTAGATCGCCTGACCGAGCTTCATGGACACTTCCATGAGGGTCTGGGTCTTCGCCTTGATGTCCTCGGCGTCCGGCTCGGTTGCCTCGACGGAGGTCTTCAGAGCGGCAATCGCGTCGGAGATCGCGGTGCGATCGGCCTCGGTGACCTTGTCGCCGTAATCCTTCAGCGACTTCTCGCTGGAGTGGATCAGGCTTTCGGCCTGGTTCTTGGCTTCAACGCCTTCGCGACGCTTCTTGTCGGCTTCAGCATTGGCTTCGGCGTCCTTGACCATCTTTTCGATGTCGGCGTCGGAGAGACCACCAGAGGCCTGGATGCGGATCTGCTGTTCCTTGCCGGTGCCCTTGTCCTTGGCCGAAACCTGCACGATGCCGTTGGCGTCGATATCGAAGGTGACTTCGATCTGCGGAACGCCACGCGGTGCCGGCGGCAGGCCAACGAGGTCGAACTGGCCGAGCAGCTTGTTGTCCTGGGCCATTTCGCGCTCGCCCTGCGAAACGCGGATGGTGACGGCGGACTGGTTGTCGTCGGCGGTCGAGAAGGTCTGCGACTTCTTCGTCGGGATCGTGGTGTTACGCTCGATCAGACGGGTGAAGACGCCACCCAGCGTTTCGATGCCGAGAGACAGCGGGGTTACGTCGAGAAGCAGAACGTCCTTGACGTCGCCCTGGAGAACGCCGGCCTGGATGGCAGCGCCGAGAGCGACGACTTCATCCGGGTTGACGCCCTTGTGCGGCTCCTTGCCGAACAGCTGCTTGACGACTTCCTGCACCTTCGGCATGCGGCTCATGCCGCCGACCAGAACGACTTCGTCGATCTCGGCAGGGGTGACGCCGGCATCCTTGAGGGCTGCCTTGCACGGCGCGATGGTGCGCTGGACGAGATCGTCGACCAGGCTTTCGAGCTTGGCGCGGGTCAGTTTCAGCGTCAGGTGCTTCGGACCGGTTGCATCGGCCGTGATGAACGGCAGGTTGATTTCGGTCTGCTGCGACGAAGACAGTTCGATCTTGGCCTTTTCGGCAGCTTCCTTGAGGCGCTGCAGAGCAAGCTTGTCGCCCTTGAGGTCGATGCCGTTGTCCTTCTTGAACTCGGCAACGAGGTATTCGACGAGACGCATGTCGAAGTCTTCACCGCCGAGGAAGGTATCGCCGTTGGTGGACTTCACTTCGAAGACGCCGTCGCCGATTTCGAGGATCGAGATATCGAAGGTACCGCCACCCAAGTCGTAAACGGCGATCGTCTTGCCGTCCTTCTTGTCGAGACCGTAGGCAAGGGCTGCCGCCGTCGGCTCGTTGATGATGCGGAGAACTTCGAGACCAGCGATACGGCCGGCATCCTTGGTTGCCTGGCGCTGTGCGTCGTTGAAGTATGCGGGAACGGTGATGACGGCCTTTTCGACCTTTTCACCGAGGTAGGATTCAGCGGTTTCCTTCATCTTCTGAAGGATCATCGCGGAGATCTGGGCAGGCGAATAGCCGGTGCCGCGGGCCTTGACCCATGCGTCGCCATTGTCACCCTTGGTGATCTCGAAGGGAACGAGGCCCTTGTCCTTTTCAACCGTCGGATCGTCGTAGCGGCGGCCGATGAGGCGCTTCACTGCGAACAGCGTGTCCGTGGGGTTGGTGACTGCCTGGCGCTTGGCCGGCTGACCGACGAGGCGTTCGCCATCTTCGGAAAATGCAACGATCGAAGGCGTGGTGCGCGCACCTTCGGCGTTCTCGATGACCTTTGCGTCCTTGCCGTCCATGACAGCGACGCAGGAATTTGTCGTTCCGAGGTCGATACCAATTACTTTTGCCATGTCATTTACTCCTTGAAGCAAGCTGTCTGAACCCCGGGAAGGCATTTCGATGACAGCCCCTTACGGGATGGGTCTCTGTGTTTGACGCAATCGTGATTGCGGTGATGCGGCGTATATAAGGACGGGTTTTCGCGACTGCAAGGCGGGAAATGTCCTGAAAACCAGCAAAAGAAGCCAACAGCAATTAATTTTCGCCGCGCGCCCGAAGGCACGTTTTTTGTTGCGCGGCAAAGCGTTTACTCACCCATGATCAGGTCGAGAAGCGTGGTGCGGCGCGGCTGGTACGGCTGGTGCTGCGGACCACCCCCGACATCGCCCGGCGGCAGCGCATTTCCATAGCCGTAACCCTCGTCCTGAGCGACATCGGCAGGTGGTACTGGGCCGCCATAAACCGGAGGCTGCTGCTGGCCGCCGCGACGCACCGGCGCCTGCGGATACTGGCTCCGCTGGTCGTTGCCGCCGCCACCGAAGACGCCCGAAATGATGCTGCCGATGGTGCCCTGCTCCTCCACGGGCGGCTGCATGCCGCCGGTCGAGCCGGTCATGTTGCCTTGCATATCATTGGGCATATCGTTGGGCATACCGCCCTGCATGTTCGGATCGTTGGACGCCATTGGCTGGCCGTTATCGACGGGTGCTGCCGGATTGACGAACTGGCCGTTGCCGAAGAGCGGCGCCGGAGACAGGCCCTTGTGGGCGGCGACCATGAATTCCTGCCAAGCCTTGGCCGGGAGACCACCGCCGGTGACCTTCTTCATCGGCTTGCCGTCGTCGTTGCCGAACCAGACGCCCGTCGTGAGATTGCTGGTGAAGCCGACGAAGAGAGCGTCGCGGGAGTTCTGCGTCGTTCCGCTCTTGCCGGCGACCTGCCAGCCGGGGATCTTCGCGGCCTTGCCCGTTCCCTGCTCGACGACGCCGATCATCATCGCGTTCATGTTGGCGGCGACCGCCTCGGAGAGAACGCGCGGCGGGTTGTCATAGGTGTTTTCGTAGAGAACCTTGCTGCCATCGGCTGTGGTCACGCGGCGGATGACATGCGGCGTCGCCTTGTAGCCGCCATTCATGAAGGCGGCGTAGGCGCCGGTCAGCTCCGTCAGCGACACTTCCGAGGTGCCGAGCGCGATCGAGGCGTTGGACTGCAGCTCGCTCTCGATGCCGAGGCGGTGGGCGAGCTTGATGACCTGATCGGGGCCGTCATACATGACCAGCTGGGCGGCGACCGTGTTCAGCGATTTCGCAAGCGCTGTCGCAAGCGTGACCTCGCCATTGTACTTCTTCTCGTAATTCTCAGGCGTCCAGTCGCCGATGCGGATCGGCGCGTCGTTGAAGACGGAGAACGGCGTCAGACCCTTTTCGAGCGCCGCCGCATAGACGAAGGGCTTGAAGGAGGAGCCCGGCTGGCGCTTGGCCTTGACCGCGCGGTTGAACTGGCTGTCGGCATAATCGCGGCCGCCGACAAGCGCGCGGATCGCGCCGGTGCCGTCGACCGAGACGAGGGCCGCCTGCGAGGCATCGAGCTTGGCGCCGTCCTTGCCGAGCACGTCGTTCAACGACTGTTCGGCGCGCTTTTCCAGCGTCTTGTCGATGGTGGTGTCGACGACGATGTCTTCCTTGACGTCGCCGATCAGCGCCGGAAGCTCGTCCATGACCATGTCGGCCACATAGTGACCGGCGCCATCCCAATAGCGCTTGGCCTTGGCTGGCGTCTGCGACATCGCGGTCTTGACCTCGTCGTCGGAGATCATGCCCTGGTCGCGCATGGCCTGCAGCACCACCTGGGCGCGGTCGTTTGCGGCCTGCGGATCACGCGCCGGCGACAGGCGCGACGGCGCCTTGACGAGACCGGCCAGCAGTGCGGCCTCGCCGAGGTTCACATCGCGTGCCGACTTGTTGAAATAGCGCCGCGAGGCGGCTTCCACACCATAGGCATTGGAGCCGAAGAAGACGCGGTTCAGGTACATCGCAAGGATCTGGTCCTTGGTGTATTTCTGCTCGAGCCAGAAGGAGAGCAGCACTTCCTGGACCTTGCGCTCTAAAGTGCGGTCGGGCGAGAGGAAGAGGTTCTTGGCGAGCTGCTGCGTCAGCGTCGAGCCGCCCTGGACCATGTGGCCCGAGGTCAGGTTGGTGACGAAGGCGCGGGCGAGGCCGAGCGGATCGACGCCATAATGCGAATAGAAACGCCGGTCCTCGATGGCGACGATCGCTTCGGGAATATACGGCGACATGTCTTCCAGCGCCAAGGCTTCGCCGCCCGTGGCGCCGCGATTGGCAATCACGCTGCCATCGACCGAGGTGATCTTGACGTTGGGCGGACGGGCGGGAATTTCCCAGCTGCTGGCGCTCGGCATGCGCGAGCCGTAATAGACGACCAGGCCGGTTACGCCGATGCCGACCCATATGCCGAGCACGATGCACCAGTAGACCATGCGGCGGATGAGGCCGAAGAAGCCGAGCCCCTCGCGCTCCGGCCGCCGGCGCTTGCCGCCCCTGCCATCGTTACCACCACCGCCATTGCGGCGGCGCGTCGGCTCGCGGTAGCGCGGCTCGTCGTCGTAATCATCTTCATAACGGGCGGAATCGGGTTCGCGCCTTGCGGGCGGTTCGCGGCGTGGGGCGGACTTCTGCGCCGTGCGCTTGACGGCGCGTCCGCCGCCGGCGACGCGGTCATCGGCGCCGAGCGCGAAATCATCGCCATCGTCGCGGCGCTCGCGACCGCTGAAGGATGGTTCGATTCTATCGCCTGATCTGCCCCTGCCTGCCATTTACGCCCGCTGAACCTCGCTTCAATCGCAAACCGAGGTTTGCCCCAACCCGCAATCCACCGGCTACAAGCCCGATGGGTGCGGCGGCCGCATCACGCTGGCCGCATCTTTACCCGGTTGAACTTTAAATGCGGCGATTTAAGGGGGAGTTAAGACCTCGTTAGCCAAAGGCAAAAGCTTTTGAACGCAGCATTTTTCGGTTTCAGCCGGCCCTCCCCGCCTGCCGCAATAATGCCTTGGTTGGTTCAGGTCCCATTCACCCGAACGGCCCTCTAATCCACGTGCAAGGGACTTGCATAAGGAATGAGGTGCAGAGATGCGCAAGACAATTATCGCGATCGCGATCGCACTGACCGGGCTTGGTGCCACGGTTGCCGAAGCCATGCCGATGGGCGCCGTTCAGAGCGGCGTCACCAACAATGTCGTGAAGGTCGACTATGCCTGCGGCCGTGGCTTCCACGTCACGCCCTGGGGCGATTGCCGCCCGAACTGGCGCCGCCCGCCGCCGCCGCGTTACGAACGCCGCTACCACCGCGACTACGGCTGGGGCCACCGCCCGCCGCCGCGTTACGGCTGGCGCGACGATCGCGGCCATCGCCCGCCGCCATGGGCACGCGACGGCTACGGCTATCGCTACTGAGCGACCAAACGATCGCACCGACCACTCGAAAGGCCCGCCCGTCGCGGGCCTTTTTTCGTATGCATGCGCAAGGCGAGCCATTTTGTCTCAACATGGCTGCCATTCGTTGCCTTTGTCACAAATCTGACATATGTCGCGGCGATTGCGCCTATTATTCGCGCATTCGGCGCATCAAGCAGGCGGACAATGAGCATCCATTCGGCAACAGCAGACGATTTCAGCCCCAGAGAGATCTGGAGCGTGCATGATTTCGCGCGCCGTCATCGGCTGTCGAAGATGGAAGAGAGCCGTCTGAAGATGCTGCACGGCCCCTACGCCTCGATGCGCGACCTGATGGCATCCGGCAAAAATACAGCTTCCGGCTGGTGACGCGGAACCATTTCCGCTTTCACCCATTTCTACCCAAGCGAGGCAACACGCTTCGCGGCAGATCGGCCGTCTCCCCTCAACACGAGCCGATCGAATTCAGGCCCGGCGTCTCTCAGGAGCGTCGGGCTTTTCGTTTCTTCCCGACAAACAGAAAGGGCGACCTTTCGATCGCCCTTCTCATTTTCACTGTTGATGCTTGATTACTGCTGGTTCTGTCCGCAGTTCGGGTCGCCCGGCTGGCAGACAGGCGGGCGGCGGCGGTCGTGGTCGCGACGATCCGGGCCGCGATCGAAGCCTGGCTGTCCGGGTTGGCCTGGCTGACCTGGCTGGCCGGCCTGTCCTCCCTGACCGCCTTGGCCACCCTCACCACGCCGGCCGGGCTGACCCGGTTGACCTGGCATGCCTGGCTGGCCGGGCATGCCGGCGCGGCCGGACTGATCGTCAAACTGCGGCGGGCGGCCGGGACGGCCACCATTGTCCTGGCGCGGATCGGGGCCACGGCCAAAATCGGGACCGCGACCGGGGCCACGGTCGAAATTGGGCTGGCCATTGTCGAAGCCGGGACGCGGGCGATTGTTGTCGTAACCCGGGCGGTTGTAATCGTAACCAGGGCGAGGTCCGCCATTGTCATAGCCGGGACGCGGACGGCCGGGATTGTCGAAGCCCGGGCCGGGCGGCGGGCGGACGGCTGCCGGGCGGTCATAGACCGGGTTACGGCGCCAGCGGTCGCGCTGACCGTAGAAGGACCGGTCGCGGTAGTAGCGATCCCAGTAATTGCCGACGCTGAAGACGACCGTCGGGATGCCGAGCGGGCGATAATATTGCGGATCGACATAGACGCGGCGCTGCTGATAGAGCGCCTGCACATAGCGGCCGGCGACCCAGCCGCGGCCGTTGTAGAACTCGACATCGCACCAGGGCACATCGGCAAGGCAGCCGTGGATTTCGACGGATTCGCCGGCGGGAATGACGGTGACAGCAGGATACTGCGTGCTCGGGCCGGCGCGCATGTTGACGTTGGCGGTCGCGAACCCTTCGGCGGCCTGAGCTGCCACCGGGGCCAGCAACAAGGCTGCGACGGCGGTGATCTTCATCAATGTGGTCTTCACGCTTGCACTCCCTAGATAGAGCGGACGAAACGCCGCCCCTTCAGAAAACTTTCGGGCTTATCGCCTTATCAAGACAACAGTGAACAGCTTCCCGGCCAAAGTTTGGCGAGAGTGATTCAACTTTTCTTTCAATGACTTATAGCATCCACTGATGAACGCAGCTTGAACGGTTCGAGGACCAAGGCCTTGAAATGGGCCGGCGCAATCACGATATCCCGGTCATCGGATGCAGTCGTCGATCACCAAGCCGCACCATGGAGCGCATGGAGAATTGACCTGCCTATCGCGAGATTATCGTTAACGCTTCGTTAACCTTTCGCGGGCAGTCTGACTGCAATATTCGCTTTCACTTTGACCACGGATGTACTGGCACTGATGCGAAGCGAATGACGAAAGGCCGGTTTCAACCCGGCCTTTTTGTTCCTCTGGCGCCCCGATCTTTAAAAATCGGTGCGCCTTTTTCATTTCATCGACGCCGATTACGCCGCCAGCGCTTCCATGATGCGGATCCAGGAGCGGATGCCCTTGTGATAGGACGTCAGCTCGTACTTCTCGTTCGGAGAATGGATGCGGTCGTCGCTGAGGCCGAAGCCGACCAGCAGCGATTCCATGCCGAGCATCTTCTGGAAATCGCCGACGATCGGGATCGAGCCGCCCATGCCGATGACGACGGCGGGCTTCGGCCATTCGTCGGAGAGCGCCGTCTTCGCCTTTGTCAGAACAGGCGAATCATAGGCCAGATGAATGGCCGGCGAGCCGCCATGCGGGTGGAACTCGACCGAGCAATCGGCAGGCAGCTTGGAGCGCACATAAGCGCGGAAGCTGTCGCGGATGGCGGCCGGGTCCTGCGTGCCGACGAGGCGGAAGGAGACCTTGGCCGACGCCTTGGCGGCGATCACGGTCTTGAAGCCTTCGCCGGTGTAGCCGCCCCAGATGCCGTTGACTTCGGCAGTCGGGCGGGCCCAGGTGAGTTCCAGCACCGAGCGGCCCTTCTCGCCAGAGGGAACCGACAGGCCGACTTCGCCGAGGAAGCCCTCGGTGGTGAGGCCGAGCGTTTCCCACGAAGCCTTGATGTTTGCAGGTGTTTCCTCGACGCCGTTATAGAAGCCATCCAGCGTGATGCGGCCGGTGTCGTCGTGCAGGCCGGCGAGGATCTTCGTCAGGATATGGATCGGGTTGGCGGCAGCACCGCCGAAGAGGCCCGAATGCAGATCGCGGTCGGCTGCGGTGACGACCACTTCTTCACCGACGAGGCCGCGAAGGGTGCCTGCGATCGCCGGCGTGTCGCGGTCCCACATGCTGGTATCGCAGACCAGCGCATAGTCGGCCTTCAGCTCGGCGGCATTGGCCTCTAGGAATGGCTTCAGAGATGGTGAGCCGGATTCTTCCTCACCTTCGAACAGAATCGTGACGCGGATGGGCAGCGCGCCGTTGATTTCCTTATAGGCGCGGCAGGCTTCGACGAAGGTCATCAGCTGGCCCTTGTCGTCGGCGGTGCCGCGGCCGGTCAGGATCTTGCGGCCGCCGGCTTCCTGCACGGAAGGCTCGAAGGGGTCGTTGTCCCAGAGATCGATCGGATCGACCGGCTGCACGTCATAGTGACCGTAGAAAAGCACATGCGGAGCCGACGGGTTGGCGCCATCGTGATGGGCGACGACCATCGGGTGGCCGGGCGTGGTGCGCACCGAAGCGTCGAAACCGATGTCTCGGAGATAGGCCACCAGCCACTCGGCTGCCTTGTGGCAATCATCCTTGTAGGCGGGATCGGTCGAGATCGACTTGATCCGCAGCAGCTCGAACAGCTTGTCGAGGCTCGAGGGCAAATTCTGGTCCGCGCGCGCGAGAACCGGCATCAGGTCAGGCATTTCCGACTCCTTCTTGAATTTTTGCCGGACGATAGACCAAAGCATCAGCGCTTTCGAGGTGAAAAACGAAATGCGGGCACACGCCAGACTCTGCGAGAACATTCGTTCAGAGCATGGAAAAGTTGTAATTTGCAATTCATAGTTATTTAAGAAGACGCTTGATAACTTCCGGAGATTGGTGCTGGAGGTGGCTGATGTTTACCGTGATCGCCTGTATTCGTGACAATCATGACTGGCGCTTGATCATTGCCGCCGTCGTCGTCTGTTTCATCGGAAATCTCACCGCCATGCTGCTGCTCTTCCGCGCGCAGCAGTGCGATCGCGCCCAGCAGCGCAACTGGATCATGGCGTCGGCCTTCGCCATCGGCGTCGGCATCTGGGCCACCCACTTCATTTCCATGCTCGCTTATGACGGCGGCTATTCCATCGCTTACGGGCTGGGGCTCACCACACTCTCGGTTGTGATCGCCATCGGCGTCTCCTATCTGGCGCTGCTCGTCGCCACCGAGGGTACCAGCCGCTTCGCCTTCGCGCAGGGCGGCGCGCTGATGGCGCTCGGGATCACCGCCATGCACCTGACGGGCATGCAGGCGGTCGAGGGCCAATTCAACATTCTCTTCAACGCGACGGCGACACTCTCGGCGCTTGTCATCAGCGCAGCACTTGCGAGCGTTGCCTTCCTGATCTTCCGTTCGCTATCCGGCTCCAAGCGCGTGCTGCTATCCGCAACCGCAATGGTGCTGGCGATCGCCGCCGCGCATTTCGTGTCGATGAGCTTCATCACGCTGACCCCTGAGCCGGGACGGCAGATGACGGCTGCGATCGTCGAGCCGAAGGCGCTGGCGGGTGTCGTCATGGCGGTCTCGACGGCGCTCATTCTGGCATCGCTCGGCATGGTGTTCCTGGCGAGCCACCTCACCGACCTCAAGGGCCTGGCGAACGCCACGATGGAGGGGCTGCTGGTGCTCTACGAGGGAATGATCCTCGACGCCAACGAGCGCTTTCTCGAGATGTCCGGCTGGCAGCTCAACGAATTGCGCGGCCAGAAACCGGACTTCCTGCTGCTGCCCCCAGGCGGGCTGCAATCCGGCGTCCATCATGAGACGCTGCTCACCACGCACGGCGAGACCGAACTGCCGGTCGAACTCATGCTCCGGCGGATGATCTATCGCGGCCGCAGCTGCGATATCCTGGCCGTGCGCGACCTGACGGAGCGCAAGCGCGCCGAGCAGATGATCGAGCATCTGGCCCAGCATGACGTGCTGACCGGGCTTCCGAACCGCTCTCTCTTCGACACGCGTCTCAGACAAGCAATCCAGGTGGCGCAGCGCAAGCGTGGGCAGGTGGCCGTCTTCTATCTCGATCTCGATCGCTTCAAGGCCGTCAACGACCTGTTCGGCCATGCCGAGGGCGACCGGCTTCTGTGCAAGGTCTCCGCGATCCTGCAGCGCGTGGCCGACGACAGCGCCACCATCGCGCGGCTTGGCGGCGACGAGTTCGCCATCATCCAGAGCGGCAAGCCGCAGCCCGACGGCGCGCGTGGCCTTGCCGACGCGATCCTTGCGGGCGTCGCCGCCGAAATGGACGTCGCCCGCGACCCGACCGCCGTCGGCGTCAGCATCGGCATCGCGGTCCACCCCGCCGATGGCGATACCGGCGAGCTTCTGTGCATCAACGCCGACACCGCGCTTTACCGCGCCAAGCATGCCGGACGCGGCAAGGCCTGCTTCTTCGACGCGGAGATGGATGCCGCCGTCAAGGCGCGGCGCGAGATCGAAAACGAGCTGCGCCACGCGATCACCCGCAACCGGCTTTTCGTCAACTACCAGCCGATCCTCGACAGCCGCACCGGCAGCATCAGCGGCTACGAGGCGCTGATGCGCTGGAACCGGCCGGGGCATGGAAGCTCCGAGCCCGACGTCTTCATCAAGATCGCCGAGGAGAGCGGCATCATCGTGCAGCTCGGCGAATGGGTGCTGCGCCAGGCCTGCACCGAGGCGGCGCGCTGGCCGCAGCCGCTGACTATCGCCGTCAACGTCTCGCCGGTGCAATTCATGCTGCCTAATCTCTATGACCGGGTGGCCGCCATTCTGCACGAGACCGGGCTTGCGCCGCAGCGGCTGGAGCTTGAAATCACCGAGGCCGCCTTCATCCGCGACCGGGTGGCGACGATCTCGACGCTGATGCGGCTGCACGGTCTCGGCGTGCGCATCGTCATGGACGATTTCGGCACCGGCTTCTCCTCGCTCTCCAACCTGCGCGCGCTGCCCTTCGACAAGATCAAGGTCGACCGCAGCTTTACCGGCATTCTCGAACATGACGCCGCCGCCCGCTCGATCGTGCGCGCCATCATCGGCCTCGGCCACAGCCTTGGCATACAGGTGGTAACGGAGGGCGTGGAAACGGAACTGCAGCGCCAGATCGTGACCAACGAGGGCTGCGAGCAGATGCAGGGGCTGCTTCTCGGCAAGCCGGATATCGAGCCGAGTGTGAAGATGGCGGCGCGCGAGAGCTATCTTTCCGCGCATGAGAAGCAGCAGAAGACGGTGCTGCTTTATCCGCAGGTGGTGTCGACGTCGAAGTAGGCGGGCATTATCTGGGGCGGAAGACAGGGCCGGGCATTTCGGATAGGCTGCGCCTTCCTGCCGATTTGCCAGACGTTCCGCCGCCCATATGACCGACAATCCCGACGACCCACGCGCCATCGGTGCTCACGACAAGCTTGAGATCTTCACCGACGGCTGCTGCGAGCCCGGCTCCGGCGACGGCGGCTGGGGCTTCGCCGTCTACCGCGGTGGCGTCGAGATCGCATCCGGTTGCGGCGGCGCTGATAAGACCGCCAACAATGCGATGGAGGCGACCGCCGTTCTGAAGGCAACGGAATGGGTCAACGCCCACGCGGAAAAAGCGGTGGTGACGATCTGGTCGGATTCGGTCTACGCGGTGAAGGGCTGCAACGAGTGGCGGCCGATCTGGCGCAACAACGGCTTCAAGAAGATCAACGCCAATAGCCGGCTCAGAAGCCGTGGCATCGCCGATGCCGATCTCTGGAAGGCGATCGACACGGCAATCTCGGGATCAGCGACGATCACCGTTTCGTGGTGCAAGGGCCATGCCGGCACCGAGGGAAACGAGCGGGCCGACAGGCTTGCGGATAGCGGGCGGCTTTCGATCGCGGTGAAAGCCCCGCTCAAGCGATCGCGATGATCTCCAGCTCCTGGCCGCCGGCATCAACCACATCACCGACGGCCTTGCCGATCAGCACACGCGCCACCGGCGAGACGTAAGAGATCGACCCGGCCTTCGGATCGGCCTCGTCCTCGCCGACGATGCGATAGGTCTGCACCCGCCCGTCCTCGCGCTCGAAGGTGACGAGGCTGCCGAAGGCGACGGTATCGCTGGACGTAGGCGCGGGCATAAGCTGGGCGGTGCCGAGGCGGGCCGCGAAGTAGCGGACATCACGCAACGGCGCGGCACCCTGGCGGCGGCGCTCGTTGATGTCGTCGATCCCCAACGTCGCCTCATAGGCCTCGCGCGCTTGGCTAAGATTGAGCTCCAGCGCCTTCAATCCGGCCTCGGTGACGAGGTTCGGATGCTGCGAGATGGGGCGATCGGGAATGAGTGTTTCCGATGCCGTCTCGAAGCTTTCTTCCTTGGTGAAGGCTACAGCCAATCTCTACTCCATACCGATATCAGGGACATCTTCGCCCCTTGCCTGTTCGCAACAGCATATACCGGCGCGGCGGCGAGCGCCAACGCCGGCAAGATGCCGCACAATCCCGCTCAGTTCGTCGTGCCGAAGACGACCTCTTCCAGCCATGGATTGGAGAACTTTCGTTCGGGGTCCATGCGCTCGCGAAGGCGGGCGAAGTCAGGGAGCTTCGCGTAATTCTTGCCGATATGGCGGCGGGTGAAGACCTTGCCCCAGTGCGGCAGGGGCGAGAAAGGCGCCAAGGCCTGCTCGATCTCGGCGGCGGCGGCATCGACGGCCGCCTGGTCGCGAACCCAGGTGAAGTGAATCGACAGCGTATCGCGATTGAATTGCGGGCTGAGCCACAGGCTGTCGGCGGCGACGGTGCGGAGTTCGCCCGATTGGACGAGATGCGCGAATTTCGGGCGGATCGACAAGAGCGCCTCGACGGCGGCCGCGCCATGCTTGCGGGGCACATGATATTCGGACTGGATCTCGGCGCCGCTGCTTGGGGTAAAGCCCATCTTGAAATGCGGCAGCCGATCCGACCAGCGGCCGAAGGCGCCCAGCTGCTCGGTGGCGTTTTCGGCGTCGAGGCCGATGATCGGATGACGCTTGATGTCGGCATTGACCGCGCCCTGCAGGGCATCGGGATGATTGCCGCTCTTTTCCGTCTCCTTCAGCCAGACCGCGCCGGCCTTCTCGCCCCATTGGGTGAAGACGCTGACGCTATAGGCCGCCGCCATGATGGCATCGAGATTGGACAAGAGCGCGTCCCAGCCCAGCCCCTCATAGACATGCTGCGCGACCTGAAACTCCGGCTGGACATCCAGCGTCACGCGGGTGACGACGCCGAGCGCGCCCAGATGCACGACCATGCCTTCGAAATCGGCATCGCCACGCTTTACTTTCACCAAGCTGCCATCGCCGGTGACGAATTCGAGGCCGGAGACCGCAGTGGCCAGGTTGCCGTTGCCATCGCCCGAGCCATGCGTCGCGGTCGCGATCGCGCCGGCGATCGATATGTGCGGAAGGGAGGCGAGATTGTGGATGGCGAGCTGGTGGCGCTGCAGGAAGAGCGCGAGCTCGCCATAGGTGCAGTGGCCGGCGACCGAGACCTGGCGACCGTCGCCCTCGACAACCGGATCGATCGGCAGGCGCTCGAGCGACATGGCAGAGCTGCCATCGACGATGGCGTTGAACGAGTGGCGCGAGCCGAGCGTCTTTACCGCCGCCGACCGCGCGACGATCGCACTGATTTCCTCGAGCGAGGATGGATAATTGCAGTCCTTGAAACCATAGTGAAAGCTTTCCGCCCAATTGGCGGCAGGCACCTGCGTCATGAGTGAACCTCCTCGAATCCCGCGAGATTGGTAACACGATGATGGAGGCGGAGACAGAGGGAACCCTCTTCCCCTCAGCCGCGAATCTCCTAGATTGCGTAGTATTCGCATAAGCTTATCGACGGGGAGGATGGAATGGCGGAGAAGACGAGTGCCGCGGGCGAGGAAGCCGATGCGTCGCAGCTGATCGACCAGCGGATCGCGGAGCTGACGGACTGGCGCGGCCCGATGCTGGCGAATGCGCGGCGGATCATCCGGGACGCCGATCCAGAGGTGATCGAAACGTGGAAATGGCGCGGCGTTCCGGTGTGGGAGCGTTCCGGCATCATCTGCACCGGCGAGACCTACAAGACCGCCGTGAAGCTGACCTTCGCCAAGGGCGCATCGCTCGACGATCCCTCCGGCCTCTTCAACGCCAGCCTCGAGGGCAATGCCCGGCGCGCGATCGACTTTCACGAGGGAGACACGATCAACGCGCCGGCACTTACGGAACTCGTGCGGGCGGCGATCGCGCTGAACATGACGAAGGCCACGAAGAAGCCGAAGGGCGGTTGAGCGGGCGGTCCGCCTAGCCACCAATGCGGAGGATAGTCTGATGCCGAAAATCGACGTCGCCACCGTTGCCCGCGTCAAGGGCTCGCCTTATCCGGAGCCGCATGCGGCGGCCTGCGCCGAGCGTATCCGCCAGCGGCTGGGTGACGCCGGCGGGCTTTCCGCTTTCGGCATCAACCTGATGCACCTGCCGCCGGGAAACTGGTCGAGCCAGCGGCACTGGCATTCGCATGAGGACGAGTTCGTCTATGTGCTCTCGGGCGAGGTGGTGCTGGTCGAGGATGATGGGGAGACGCCGCTTCGCGCCGGCGATTGCGCCGCCTTTCCGAAGAACACCGGCAACGGCCATCACCTCATCAACCGGTCCGATGCGGTGGCGATCTACCTGGAAATCGGCTCGCGTGACATGGCCGATCTCACCACCTGTTCCGACATCGACATGATGAGCGCCAACGCCGATGGCCGGTTCGTTCACAAGGATGGGAGCCCCTATCCGAAACCTTGACACCCCTGCCCGCGACCTTCACCCATGAGAACCGGGGACGCATAATATTCATTTGTTCATGATTTTGTGCGAGGCATCTCATACACGGATTTAGGTGGGGAGCACGTTTGCAATGGCTGTTGCGCGCGCATTCGGTACGTCTTCCGCGGATGTGAAACAGCGGGAACTCGAGCGTCTGGCGGCGCTGGAGCAGCTCGACCTGCTCGATTCGCCGCGCGATGAAGGCTTCGAGCGGATCGTTCGGCTGATCAAGGAAGTGTTCACCGTCGACATCGGCCTGGTGTCGCTGATCGACGCACACCGCCAATGGTACAAGGCCTGCTCCGGTCTCTCGAACAGCGAAGTGCCGCGCGAGGATTCCTTCTGCCGTTTCGTGGTGGACCTCGACACGGCCGTGATCGTGCCCGACGCGACGCGCGACCCGCGCTTTGCCGCCCACCCCGCGGTGACAGGTGAAAATCATATTCGCTTCTATGCCGGCGTTCCGCTGCGCACCAAGAGCGGCCACACCGTCGGCACCGTCTGCGCCATCGACCGCACGGCGCGCTCCTTCGGACGCAAGGATCTCACCATTCTCGAAGAGATCGCCGGCGTCGCCATGGACCGCATCGAGCTGATGCAATCGGCGGCGACCGACAGCCTGACCGAGGGACTGACACGCCGGGCCTTCAAGGAAGAGACCGACCAGCTGATCGGGGCCGCGCTGCGCAACCAGAAAAGCCTCGCCTGCATCGTGCTCGACATCGACCACTTCAAGACCGTGAACGACACGCATGGCCACGCGGCCGGCGACGAGGTGCTGAAGGCGGTGTCTTCGATCTGCCGCTCGGTGCTTAGAAGCGGCGACCTTTTCGGCCGGCTGGGCGGCGAGGAATTCGCGATCATCCTGCCCAATGTCGACCGCGACGGCGCACTCGTCGTTGCCGAGAGGCTGCGGGCGGCGATTTCGGCCGAGCCGATCGTCGGCGAGTTCGGCTCGCTCGAGGTGACGGCGAGCTTCGGGGTTTCGGCGCTCTCGATCGTCTGCAAGGAGATCGACACGCTGCTGGCCCAGGCGGATGCCGCCATGTACGAGGCCAAGCGCAGCGGCCGCAACCGCTGCCTCTGCTGGCAATCGATCAGCTCGGATCAGCCGAGCGGCGCGCGCCGGCGGGTGCTGAAGGCCGGCTCGATCCTCTTCAACGACCGTCGCTCGACGATCGACTGCACCATCCGCTCGCTCGGCGCCGACAGTGCCGCACTCTCTGTTTCGAGCTCGACGGGAATCCCGGCGGAGTTCGTTTTGATGATCAAGGGTGAAGGCTTCGAGACGCATTGCCGGGTGGTCGCGCAGGACCGGCAAAACCTGGAAGTTGCGTTCCGGGGCTGAGCCGATGGCGCTCAAACGGCGAAAAAGCGGCGAAATTCGTAAGAATTCGAAACAACTTGTGACTAAGTGGCTCCAAAAGCTGACCTTTTCGTCTTGAAGCTGAAACATAGATATCGGATATTACGTGCACGTTAAGGAAGACGTCATGATCCGTATGATTGAAGATCCCGCCGAATTGGCCGGGGAAGACATCACCGGCAAGTATATCTTGCGGAAATTGAACTACCACTGGTTTGCCTATGGCAAGGCCGGCATCGTGACCGCGTGCAAGGGCACGATCCTTCATATCGATCGCGAAGAGACCGTCTATTCCGAGCGCTGGGGCCGCCGCGCCTACACCGGCAGCGGTAAGCGTTATCCCGGCGGCATCTGCCCGATATCGGCCATTGCCTGCGTCTGCGATACGCCGGATGAAGTGAACGCCGTCATTCAGCTCGATGTCGAGGCGCAGGACGAGTTCTACCAGCTGATCGCCAAGACCGAAGCGCGTGTGCAGGCTCTGGCCGCATCCTCGCAGAACCAGATCTACCTCGCCGCCGCCGAATAAGGCGCCAGCCCTGTCCCGGGTGCTACTCGCGCCGGGACCACACCCAAATCTCAGAGCTTCTTTGCGTTCTCCAGCAGACGGCGGATGTATTCCAGCGTCAGCTCGCGCTCGAATGTCTTGAAGCCATCGAACAGGGCGAGATCGGCCTCGCGGGCGGCGAGAACGGCATCGTTTTCCATGATTTTGGCGCGGTCGGTGAGGAACACCAGCTGGGCGCGCTTGTCTGACGGATGCGGGCGGCGCTCGATCAGGCCATCGCGCTCCATGCGCGACAGCGTGTTGGCCATGGTGGCCTGCTCGATATCGACGCGGGCGAGCAATTGCTTCTGCGTCAGCCCGTCTTCGGCCCAAAGCTCCAGCAATATCGGAAACTGACCCGGCGAAAAACCCAACCTTGCCGCGCGCTGCTGCAGCGAGCGGGCAAAGCCTTTGGCCAGCTGGCTGGCGAGATAGGCTCCCGAGTCCATTCGTTCCGTTCCCATTTTTTCAGTTAGGCGCAAAACCCAGCCACGAGCAATGCAACAAATCGTATGCGATGCTTTGAAAGACAGACATTCATATTCATACAGCTGGAGATAGTGCAGAAAAACAAAGCCGCCATAGCCTGGAGGTAAGGCTATGGCGGCTTCAAATAGGGGACAAAGGCCCGGAGAGGGGATGAGGCCTTTGTCCAAGTCCAATGCGGCGGGGGACGAGCCAGCAATCAGACCCTCGACGTGATCAATGTCGCGTCGGTGATATTTATTTGTAGTTCCGAATGTGGCTTTTCAAGGGAAAGAAAAGAATTGACTATTACATTTTGGTAACAGTCCAGTGAGCGGCTTGTGCGAGACTCACGCTGCGGGCGGCGGGCGCAGCCCGACGATACGCTCCAATTCGGAGACGCGCGCGTCGAGGTCCTTCAGGGACATGCGGTTCTGATAGCTGTCCTGCAGCGCGTTTATGACTTCGTTGTACTGGCGCACCCCATCTGAGCGCAGCTCCTGGACATGATCGGCGATATCATGTGTCCGCCCCTCCAGGTCGTCTATGCGCTTCAGGATCGCGTCGAGCCGAGCTTCCATCTCCGAGCGAAACTGACCCATCTCCGAGCGAAATTGCCCCATCTCGGTTCTCAGTTGACCGACGTCGGTTCGTGCCTCGCCGATCTCAATTCTCAGCTGGCCAACTTCCAGCTTCACCTTTCCCATGTCAGCCCTGAGTTCGATCAACTCGCCCTCGAACTTGTTCATGAAGCGCCCTAGCTTGATGAACTCGACATCGTACCGACCAATTGCGTCGACCTGGCGAGCGATCTTGGTATTCAACCCCTTCACGCCATCAAGCAGCATGGAGATCTGGTTGAGAATATACCTCTGCGATTCGGGTTCTCCAGACATTGCGGACTCCCTTTGGCCTCCGCCCAATGTACGGGCGAAAAACGCCTGAAACAAGCCGCAGCTATTGAGGGGTTATGGCCGTTTCCGCGCGTTTTCCGGCACTTCCCAAGCATGTGCGCAACGCGCCGGCACCCTAACTTTATATGGACCTCGCAGGGCCGGCGCGCTATCCATGCTGCCATGAAAAAAGGCGATCATCTCTTTCTTGTCGACGGCTCCGGATTCATCTTTCGAGCCTTCCATGCCCTGCCGCCGCTGACGCGCAAATCCGATGGGCTGCCTGTCGGCGCCGTCTCCGGTTTCTGCAACATGCTGTGGAAGCTCCTGACCGAGGCGCGCGACACGTCCGTGGGCGTGACGCCGACGCATCTGGCCGTCATTTTCGACTATTCGTCGAAGACCTTCCGCAAGGATCTCTATGACGCCTACAAGGCCAACCGCTCGGCGCCGCCGGAAGAGCTGATCCCGCAGTTTGGCTTGATCCGCCAGGCGACGCGCGCCTTCAACCTGCCCTGCATCGAGACCGAGGGCTTCGAGGCCGACGACATCATCGCCACTTATGCCCGCCAGGCCGAAGCGCTCGGCGCCGACGTGACGATCGTCTCCTCCGACAAGGACCTGATGCAGCTCGTCACCGATAACGTCCACATGTACGACAGCATGAAGGATAAGCAGATCGGCATCCCTGACGTGATCGAGAAATGGGGCGTGCCGCCGGAAAAGATGATCGACCTGCAGGCGATGACCGGCGATTCCGTCGACAACGTGCCTGGCATTCCCGGTATCGGGCCGAAGACGGCGGCGACGCTGCTGGCCGAATATGGCGACCTCGACACGCTGCTCGCTCGCGCCACCGAGATCAAGCAGGAGAAGCGTCGGCAGACGATCATCGAGAATGCCGACAAGGCGCGGCTGTCGCGTGAACTCGTCAAGCTCCGCACCGACGTGCCGCTCGACATCGCCGTTGCCGACCTCATCCTCGAGGCGCAGGACGGACCGAAGCTGATCGGCTTCCTGAAGGCCATGCAGTTCACCAGCCTGACGCGGCGCGTGGCCGAGGCCTGCGAATGCGATGCTGGTGCCATCGACGCGGTCGACGTGCCGGTCGAGTGGGGCGCCAATGCGCATGGGCCGGATCTCGACGTAGCCGAGCCGGCGCCGGTTGCCGGCGGGACGCCCGAGGTCGTCGGCGACGCCGTGGCTGTTCCGACTAAGACCAATGGGGCTAAGGTCAACGGCTCCGCCGCGCCGGAGGGCAGCTTCACGCCATCCGATTTCGCCAAGTCGCGGGCCGATGCCTTCGCCAACCTGCCCTTCGACCATTCGCGCTATGTGACGATCCGCGATGTCGCGACGCTCGACAAGTGGATCGCGGATGCGCACGAGACCGGCGTGATCGGCTTCGACACCGAAACGACCTCGCTCGACGCCATGCAGGCGGAGCTCGTCGGCTTCTCGATGGCGATTGCCGACAACGCGAAGAGCCCCACCGGCGTCAACATCCGCGCCGCCTACGTGCCGCTCGGCCACAAGACCGGCGTCGGCGACCTGCTCGGCGGCGGCATGGCCGAGAACCAGATCGCAATGCGCGATGCGCTGCCGCGGCTAAAGGCGCTGCTCGAGGACCAGTCGGTGCTCAAGGTCGCGCAGAACCTGAAATACGACTACCTGCTGATGAAGCGCTACGGCGTCGAGACAAAGAACTTCGACGACACGATGCTGATCTCCTACGTGCTCGACGCCGGCACCGGCGCGCATGGCATGGACCCGCTGTCGGAGAAATTCCTCAACCACAAGCCGATCGCCTACAAGGATGTGGCCGGCAGCGGCAAGTCGAACATCTCCTTCGACCTCGTCGATATCGACCGCGCCACGCACTACGCGGCCGAGGATGCCGATGTGACGCTCAGGCTCTGGATGGTGCTGAAGCCGCGGCTGGCGGCCGAGAAGCTGACCTCCGTCTACGAGCGGCTGGAGCGGCCGCTGCTGCCCGTTCTCGCGCATATGGAAGAGCGGGGGATCACCGTCGACAGGCAGATCCTCTCGCGGCTCTCGGGAGAGCTGGCGCAGGGGGCGGCAAGGCTGGAGGACGAGATCTACCAGCTCGCCGGCGAGCGCTTCAACATCGGCTCACCGAAGCAGCTGGGCGACATCCTGTTCGGCAAGATGGGCCTTGCCGGCGGCTCGAAGACCAAGACCGGTCAATGGTCGACCTCGGCGAGCGTGCTGGAGGATCTGGCGGCGGCCGGGCTGGAACTGCCGCGCAAGATCGTCGACTGGCGCCAGCTGACCAAGCTCAAATCCACCTATACCGACGCGCTGCCGGGCTATGTGCACCCGCAGACGAAGCGGGTGCATACCTCCTACTCGCTGGCTTCGACGACGACGGGGCGGCTTTCCTCGTCGGAACCCAACCTGCAGAACATTCCGGTTCGCACCGCAGAAGGCCGCAAGATCCGCACCGCCTTCATCTCGACGCCTGGCCACAAGCTGATCTCGGCCGACTACAGCCAGATCGAGCTGCGCGTGCTCGCCCATGTCGCCGAAATCCCGCAGCTGACGCAGGCCTTCGCAGACGGGATCGACATTCACGCGATGACGGCCTCCGAAATGTTCGGCGTTCCGGTCGAGGGCATGCCGTCGGAGGTGCGTCGCCGCGCCAAGGCGATCAACTTCGGCATCATCTACGGCATCTCGGCCTTCGGCCTTGCCAACCAGCTCTCCATCGAGCGCTCGGAAGCCAGCGACTACATCAAGCGCTATTTCGAACGCTTCCCCGGCATTCGCGACTATATGGACAGCACCAAGCAGCTGGCCCGCGACAAGGGCTATGTCGAGACGATCTTCGGGCGGCGAATCAACTATCCTGATATTCGCTCCTCAAACCCCTCGGTTCGCGCCTTCAACGAGCGCGCGGCGATCAACGCGCCGATCCAGGGCTCGGCCGCCGACGTGATCCGCCGGGCGATGATCAAGATGGAACCGGCGTTGGCCGAGGTCGGGCTTTCCGAGCGGGTGCGCATGCTCCTGCAGGTGCACGACGAACTGATCTTCGAGGTCGAGGACGAGGACGTCGACAAGGCCATGCCTGTTATCGTTTCCGTGATGGAAAACGCCACCATGCCGGCGCTCGAAATGCGCGTGCCGCTGAAGGTCGATGCGCGCGCGGCGACCAATTGGGACGAGGCGCACTAGAGCTCCGGGCGTTCGCGCGAACGCGCAAAGGACGCTCTAACTTTTTGCATTTGCGCATCGGACTTCCGGAAATCGATTTTGATTTTCGGGCCGATGCGCGGGCGCCTCGTCGAAAAATCGCTAAAATTTTCTTTATCAAGCAAGTCACTGAAAGCACTCGATTTACGCCTTGCTGCGGCTGTCGCGCAGGGGCGTCGAGAAGGAACTTATTAACCTTCATTTCCTAAGCCGGAAGAGGATAATAGTTACCAATCATGAGTGAGTGGCTGTCGTATGCGCTTTCCTAGAACCAATCTGACGGATGCCGGCGAGGTTTCCGCCGACACCCAGGGCGAACAGCTGCAGGAACAGGCCGGCGAGAAGCCGGTGCCGCCGATCTGGCAAAATCACTTTTCGCTGGCGCCGAATGTCCGCTTTACCCGCACGCCGGAGAGCCAGATCAACCCGCGCAAGCAGCCGGCCGAGCCGGTGCAGCAGCGGGTGATGGAGCCGGAACAGGTCGTGGCAGCCGCACCGACACCCGCCCAAGCGGTGGCACCGGTGACGGTAAAGGTGATGGCGCCGGTGGCCCAGCCGATCGTCGTGACGCCGCAACCCGCCGCACAGCCGCGCCAGGGCTATGTCGCCCGCCAGGCCGCGATGCAGCCGGCCGTCACACAGCCACAGCCGCACGTTCAGCAGCAGGCGCTGCGCAATGCTTACGCGCCGCAGCAGACCGGCCCACGCGCGCCTGTCGTGGCTAACGTGCCCTTCGACGTCTACCAGCCGGCAGCCAATGTCGCCGCCGTCGAAGAAAGCGCGATCGTCGTTTCCGAGACCGCCGACGAAGCGCAGTTCCACGCCACATCCAACCTCTCCTCGATCTCCGACTTCGCCTTCTGGGAAGTGATGTCATTCGAGGATGGCGAGGCGCCCGTCGAGCCGGTGGAAGCGGCACCGCAGGTGCAGATCGTCGCGCCGCAGACCGTCTCCGAACCGCATTCGATCATCAGCCAGTTCCGCATCATGGAATGGCGCCCGGGCAGGCAGCCCGTCGTCGCCGCGCCCTATGCCGCGCCGCTGCCGGTTGCCGTTGCTCCCGTCGCGGCCCCGATCACCGCGCCTGTCGTAACAGCTGCGCCTGCCGCTTCCGTTGCAGCGCCTGTTGTCGTGGCGCCGGCCCCGACCACCGGTCGTGCGCCGATCCGCCAGCCGCTTGCCGTCAGGCTGAAGCAGCAAGCAGCTGCCGCCGAGGCGCTGGCGCCCGCCCCTGCCCCGCAGATCGTGCAGCCGATCGCCATAGAGCCGCAGCCATCAGTAGCGCAGCCGATCGCGCCGATGCCGGTTCGCTCGCAGCCGGCGATCGCACCGCTGGCACCCGCCGCGCGCATGGTGGCGCACAAGTTCGTGCCCTCCAAGGTCGATGCCTCCGGCTATGAATTCCCCTCCAATTCGCTGCTGCAGGAGCCGCCGGAACGCGTCGGCGAGATCATGTCGCAGGAAGCGCTGGAGCAGAATGCCGGGCTTCTGGAAAGCGTGCTTGAGGATTTCGGCATCAAGGGCGAGATCATCCATGTGCGCCCCGGGCCCGTCGTGACGCTCTATGAATTCGAGCCGGCGCCGGGCGTCAAATCCTCGCGCGTCATCGGCCTTGCCGACGACATCGCCCGCTCGATGTCGGCCTTGTCAGCCCGCGTCGCCGTGGTGCCCGGCCGCAATGTCATCGGCATCGAACTGCCGAACGCGCTGCGCGAAACCGTCTATTTCCGCGAAATGATCGAGAGCGCCGATTTCGAAAAGAGCAGCTACAAGCTGGCGCTAGGCCTCGGCAAGACGATCGGCGGCGAGCCTGTCATCGCCGAGCTTGCGAAGATGCCGCATCTGCTTGTCGCCGGCACCACCGGCTCGGGCAAGTCGGTCGCCGTCAACACGATGATTCTCTCGCTGCTCTACCGGATGACGCCGGAACAGTGCCGCCTGATCATGATCGATCCGAAGATGCTCGAACTGTCGATCTATGACGGCATTCCGCATCTGCTCACCCCCGTCGTGACCGACCCGAAGAAGGCCGTGATGGCGCTGAAGTGGGCGGTGCGCGAGATGGAAGAGCGCTATCGCAAGATGTCGCGCCTCGGCGTGCGCAATATCGACGGCTACAACAGCCGCGTGGCGCAGGCCAAGGACAAGGGCGAGACGATCCACATCATGGTGCAAACCGGCTTCGACCGCAGCACCGGCGCGCCGATCGAGGAACAACAGGAACTCGACCTCACGCCGATGCCCTATATCGTCGTCATCGTCGACGAAATGGCCGACCTGATGATGGTGGCCGGCAAGGAAATCGAAGGCGCGATCCAGCGTCTGGCGCAGATGGCGCGCGCCGCCGGCATCCACCTGATCATGG
Organism: Rhizobium sp. 01N48; assembly: GCF_056399145.1. NCBI lineage: Bacteria > Pseudomonadati > Pseudomonadota > Alphaproteobacteria > Hyphomicrobiales > Rhizobiaceae > Rhizobium > Rhizobium sp. 01N48. Next base: position 176,273 of record NZ_JBFTQT010000006.1, on the reverse strand, counting down.
CGACGCAGCGTCCCTCGGTCGACGTCATCACCGGCACGATCAAGGCCAACTTCCCGACCCGCATCTCCTTCCAGGTGACGTCTAAGATCGACAGCCGCACGATCCTTGGCGAACAGGGCGCCGAACAGCTGCTCGGCCAGGGCGACATGCTGCACATGCAGGGCGGCGGCCGCATCTCGCGCGTCCACGGCCCGTTCGTCTCCGACGCCGAGGTCGAGAAGGTCGTGGCGCATCTGAAGACGCAGGGCCGCCCGGAATATCTGGACACGGTCACCGCCGACGAAGAGGAAGACGGCGAGGAAGAAGACAGCGCCGTGTTCGACAAGGGCGACATGGCGGCAGAGGACGGCAACGACCTCTACGACAAGGCCGTGAAGGTCGTGCTGCGCGACAAGAAGTGCTCGACCTCCTACATCCAGCGCCGCCTCGGCATCGGCTACAACCGCGCGGCATCGCTCGTCGAGCGCATGGAGAAGGAAGGGCTGGTCGGCCCGGCCAACCACGTGGGCAAGCGCGAGATCGTCAATGGGCGTGGCGAGGGGGATTGAGGTCTCGGCGCCGGGGATGCAGCACAGAAAAATTGAGCTCAGAACCCGGAGCCCCCTCATCCGGCTGCCGCCACCTTCTCCCCGATGGGGAGAAGAGACTCGTGGCGGCGCTTCGACACACACTGTCATTCGTGGACGGGCTGAAATCAACGGCCAAGGTGGTGCAGAGCGGCTGCCACCTGCCCCTTCTCCCCCAACGGGGAGAAGTGCCGGAGCGTAGCGAGGCGATGAGGGGGTGGAGCGGAAGCGACACCCTGAGCGACAAGCGAAGGGCACGCCAGTCCTCACATTTCCGCTTCCCAAACCCCACCTCCATTTACCGCCACTCCGTGGTCCGCCGGTTTTCGAATTGACAGCCCCGCGTCAAAATGATTGATCCGGTGCAGGTTTCGAGTGCCTGCCGCCTGCGGACGCAAGTCACGGTAAAAGCTCGACGTGGATATCGTCTCACCCTCGAAGCATTTCGTTGGTGGCAATGCAGGCTCCCTCCTCAATCGAAATGCCTCATATGAGGAGTGCGTGATGTCTGCGAGACAATCACCCGACAATCGATTCCTGACCGCGCCCGTGGGCCGGATCTTTGCCACGACCGCCTTGCCGATGGTGACCATCATGACGATGAACGGCCTGCTCGGCATCGTCGATGCCGCCTTTCTCGGACGCTTTGTCGGGGAAGAGGCCATAGCGGCCATCAGTATCGCGTTTCCCATCCTGCTTGTGACCATTGCGCTTTCGACGCTTGTCGGCAGCGGCATGTCCAGCCTGCTTGCGAGACAGCTCGGCGCCGGTGCGCGCGAAGAGGCGGGCGCCACCTTTGCCCGGGCGCATGGCCTTGCCATCCTGATCGGCCTGGTGCTGATCCTTCTCTTCCTCGTTGGCGGCGGGACGTTTGCAATGCGGATGGCCGGATCGGCGGAGCCTATCGCTCGGATGGCGTGGGTGTTTCTGATGATCACTCTTCTGGGCACGCCGCTGCAATTCCTGCTCGGTATCCATGCGGATGCCTGGCGCAATGAAGGCCGGGCGGGGAGCATGGCGCTGATGTCGCTTGGCGTGACATCGATCAACATCCTCTTCAACTACATCCTGATCGTGCCGTTTGCGATGGGCGTTGCGGGGTCGGCCTTGAGCACCGTTTTGGCGCAAGGGGCGGGGCTTGCTCTCCTCATCGAGGGCCGGCGGCGGTCGCGGGAGATGATGCCGCTTGGCGTCTTACGGCGCAACGCTTGGCATGGGCAATGGGGGAAGATTGCGGCACTCGGCGCTCCCGTCAGCCTCACTTTCATCGGGATGGCGCTGACGGCGACCTGCGTGGTTCTTGCGTTGCCGTCGTCGGGCGAAGGCCATTCGCAGGCTGTTGCTGCCTATGGCATCATCACGCGCATCCTCGGTTTTGCCTTCCTGCCGCCCATGGCCGCAGCGCTCGCCATGCAGAGCATCGTCGGCAACAATGTCGGAGCCGGGCGCTGGGATCGCGCCGACCAGGTCCTGAGGATTGCCGCGGTAACCGCCTTCATCTACGGAGCCGCCGTCGAACTGCTGCTTCTGACACAAGGCCGGCTGATCGCCTCCGCCTTTATCGCCGATGCCGGTGTTATCGAGGAGGTCGCCAGGATTCTCAAGCCGATGGCGGCGCTCTATCTGTTTTCGGGACCGGTGCTGGTGCTCGCGCTTTACTTCCAGGCTATCGGCCGACCTCTGCAGGCAGGACTTCTGACGCTGATGAAGTCGTTCGTGCTTGTTCCGGTGGCCATCATTGTCATTGCCGCTTTGCTGGACCGAACGGCCATCTGGTTCGCGTTTCCGATCGCTGACGGGCTGACCGTGGCGATCGCTGCGGTGGTTCTCGGCGCGGTCGCGATACGCGGCGAAGAGCGGATGAGACAGGGGTGATGGAGCCGGCGACCCATCGGGCGTGAAAGCGTGGGAGGCGCCCAATAGTGGCGGCTCCTATGGTATTTAGCCCGCAGATGCCAACTCACCCTCATCGCCGGCATCCAGCCCATTCACCGCCACCCTATAGGCCGACGGCGATCTGCCGTTCACGCGCTTGAAGGCGTTGCTGAAGGCGCTTTCGGAGGTGTAGCCGAGCGAGCGGGCGACGGAGGCGATGGGGGTGCGGGCTTCGCGGAGCGCCCGTTCGGCAAGGCGCATGCGCCATTCCGTGAGATAGGCGAGCGGGGCGACGCCCGAGACGGACTTGAAATGCACGGCAAACGAAGTGCGCGACATGGCGCAGGCGCTGGCGAGCTCCTCCAGATGCCAGGCGCGCGCGGGATCGCCGTGCATCAGGCGCAGCGCCGGCGCGATCCTGGGTTCCGCCAGCGCCTTCAGCCAACCGGCGGGCATGCGGTCGGCGGCGCTTAAGTGCGAGCGCAGGATTTCGATGAAGAGCAGCTGGGTCAGCTGCGCGGAGGCGAGCGCCGCCCCCGGCTGGCCGATGTCGCGCTCCTCGATCAGCCGGTCGAGCAGCCAGCGGAAGATGGCGGCCTGTGGCGAGGCGGAGCGGGTGTGGATCCAGGTGGGCAGGATATCCGACAGCAGGCCGCCCCTCAGCGGATCGAGCGCGACATGGCCGCCGATATGGGCGAAATCATTGCCATCTCCCAGCGTCACCAACCGCCGCCCCGTGCCCGTGAATATGCTCATGGCGTCGACCGGCTGCAGCGCGGGATCGCTTGACAGCACGAAGCTGCGCTTCTTCGCGAGCAGGCCGACATCGCCTTCCTCGAAACGGATCGGCTCGGCCTCGCCCTCCAGCATCACCCAACAACCGCCCTTTACCACCGCGAAGAACTTGATCTTGTCGCGCCCCGGAAAGGCGATCGACCACGGACCGCCGGCGGTAAAGCCGCCGGTGACGATCGCCTCGGCTTTCGTCAGGCTCAGGACATCGGAGAAAGGATCAGTCAGCACTATCGAACTATCGCGCAAGTCATGCGGATTTTCAAGCATTCACAGTACGGAACGGGCTGCCTACCTTTCCGTCATCGAGTTCGCCGCGATCCGATGCGGCGGCAGAAGCATGAGGCAGATTATGACGACTGACAACAAAGACACGCTCGTTCTCGTTACCGGCGGCACCGGGTTCATCGCGCAATATTGCATGCTGGCGCTGCTGCAAGACGGCTACCGCGTGCGCACCACCATCCGTTCACCCGGGCGGGAGGACGAGGTGCGGGCGCATCTCAAGGCTGGCGGTGTCGATGCCAGCGACCGGCTGTCCTTCGCGATCGCCGATCTCGATCACGACAAGGGATGGGCTGAAGCGGTGGCCGGTTGCACTTACGTGATGCACGGCGCCTCGCCGACGCCATCGGGCGACCAGACGCGCGAGGAGGATTGGATCGAGCCCGCCGTCAACGGCAATCTGAGGGTGCTCACGGCGGCACGCGATGCGGGTGTCAGCCGCGTGGTTCTGACATCGGCCTTCGGCGCCATCGGCGTTGGCCATGGGCCGGACCACCGGCGGCCGTTCGACGAGACCGACTGGAGCAACCTTGAAGGCAATGTCGCGCCCTACCAGAAATCGAAGACGCTGTCGGAGCGCGCCGCCTGGGAGTTCATCGCGCGCGAGGGCCAAGGCATGCAGCTTTCGGCGGTCAATCCGGTCGCGGTCTACGGCCCGGTTCTCGGCGCCGACTATTCGCACTCGATCCGGCTGATCGCCAACATGATGAAAGGGCAGCCGGGCTGCGTGAACGTTAATTCCTGCTGCGTCGACGTGCGCGATGTGGCGGACCTGCACCTGCGCTGCATGACCGACCCCGCAGCTGCCGGCGAGCGCTTCCTTGCCACCGTCGGCGACAGCCTATGGATGGTCGAGGTCGCGGAACTGCTGCGGCAAAGGCTGGGTGCAGCGGCGGCCAAGGTCTCGACCGATGTCTGGCCCGACGAGCAGGTGCGCATCGCCGGCGAGACGAATGCGCAGCTGAAGGCGGTGGTGCCGCTCCTCAACTACGACATGAACGCGACGGGCGAGAAGGCGGAGCGCCTGCTGGGGTGGGCACCGCGCTCAAGGGAAGAGGCGATCGTTGCCTGCGCCGAGAGCTTGGTTCGGCTTGGGTTGGTGTAGGGGATTAGAGGCACGCTAATGTCAGTGTTGATCGGCGTTACGCCTCGCCTCGGGTGAGCGCCATCACCGCGTCGGTGCTTGGGCCCTCCCCGGCATGGCCGCGAAGTTTCTCGAACCTGAGCACGCCGGCGACCTCGGATGTGCCGCCGGAATCGTTGGGGTGGGCGATGCCGTTCATGACTTTTACTTCGGCGAAATCGAAGGGGCTGACGCCTTCGAGGACGGCGACATTGATGCCGAACTGGCTGGTGTTGGAGCGGCGCTGGTGGTGGGTGTAGATGCCGCAGGTCTTGCAGAAGTAGTGTTTCGCCGTGCCGGTGTGGAACTGGTAGAGCGTCAGATTGTCCTCGCCCTCGACGAACTCTATGTCGTCGAGATTGGCGGAGGCGGCGATGGCGCCGCGCATGCGGCAATAGGAGCAGGTGCAGCGGCGGATGGTGTTGAACTCATCCGTCAGCCGCACCTTGAACTTAACCGTGCCGCAGTGGCAGGCGGCGTTGTGCTGGGGTCTTGCGTCGGTCATGGGGGGTACCTTGTGATGTCGTTTCGATGTTCGAGGCGGGTGCCGGCCGCGGTATCGGATCGCCTATCGTTAGCCGGATGCGGCGCATCTCGCCAGGATGTCGTCGATGACGGAGGCAAGCGGCGCGGTGGCATCGATGATTGTCGCAGCGGACGGTATATCTTCCTTGATCGCGTGCAGCCGCAGGACTAATTGCTGCTCGGCGGGGCTTGCGCCGAATTCGTCGTCGGGCCTCGTTGCCAGTCTCTTCATCAGCGTGTCCGCATCGACGTCGAGGACGAAAACGTGGTCGAAGAGATCGATGAAACGATCGAAATTCCTGGAGCCGCCACAGAAGAAGGAGATCGCGTTGCTTTGGTCATTGACCAGGGCCCTGACCTTATCGATGTCCCAGAGATGGTGCCGGTGACCAAAGGCGACATCAGCCGCATTCTGCCTGCGCGCGGCATCGTTCAGGGGCTCGCCTGTCACGGGATCGCCCTTATAGGCGAGTTCGCGGTCACCATGGACGACGTGATAGCCGCGCTGTTGCAAGCCTGTCGCAACCGAGGTCTTGCCCGTGCCGGACACGCCTTCGATCAGAACGTTTCTGACGCCCATTTTGCTCTCATTCGATAGATCATAGCTTTGCTGGCGAGGCACACGTTGGCGATGCCAGTGGCGCGCTTCTAGCGCAGAATTCTATCATATTTTCGACAGTGAGATTGGGACTTGGTGCGAAGCGTGTGTTGGGATTGGGCGGGCGTCGGTGTTTGTCCTTGGTGGGTGAGGCCCCCTCATCCGCCTGCCGGCACCTTCTCCCCGCGGGGGAGAAGAGACTCGTGGTGGCCGCTCGCCTAGATCTCTCCTGTTGTGAAAAGGACCCCGAGATAGGGCACAGCGATGCGCCCAGCCCCTTCTCCCCAGCGGGGAGAAGTGCCGGAGCGACAGCGAGGCGATGAGGGGGTCGCGGGCGCAAACGGTGCGATGGTCATAAAATGCAACGCGCCAACCACACACCACAAAACCCCGCGCCGGAGACCTCTCCGCGACGGCATGGCAGGCTGGGAATGGGCAGGCGACGGTCGGTATAGAATGGGATTGTCAGGCAATATCGCCTGCCCGATCATATCAAGGCTTCCGGATATCCAGGCCGACAGGAGCGTCTCTCGGCCTTTCGCTTCCGGATGGATGAGAGGTCCTGACGACCTCAACATCCACCTTTCAACAACCATCACCGAACGCCGGGCTTACGCCCTGATGTGTCAGATCCGGTTCGCGACCCGGCTCCCTGTCCAATGACGCCATCAGTATGGGAGCGACCATTGCAGCGGGGATGGATGGGGACGATGAAATCCGCAAGCGGCTGATATCGCGGCGAGTTCTTTGGCCGCGTAATAAAATTATCCCCGCGATGCCGATATCTCGGCCTCGGCGCGGCGCAGCGTCTCGGCAACGAAGGCGCTCTTGCCGCCAGTGTAGTGGTCCCAGTCGCCTGCTGATTCCTCGGCGAGGCGCTGCTTCAGCGCCTGGTATTCGGCGGCGCGGTCCGGGTGGAGGCGGAGGTGGTTGCGGAAGAGGAGGCGGTCGTGGTGGGCGGGGTTGGCCTTAAGGCAGAGGTAGAGGCGCAGGCCGTAGCCTTCGTGTTCGCGGGTGAATGGCAGGCGGCCGTCGCCATGCGGGTCGCCGTGGGCGCGGAAGCCGGAGAGTGCGAGTTTATCGGTGAGGGTGGCGAGGGCGTTGACGTCGATGAGGACGGCGTCGAGGTCGATCTTCGGCTTGGCGGCGAGGCCGGGGACGGCGGTGCTGCCGATGTGTTCGACAGCAAGGATGAGGCCGGGCGCGAGCGACAGGAGTTCGTCGCGCGCGGCATGGAAGAACGAGGGCCAACGCGGATCGTAATCGATAACCCGGATTGGTCGATTTGGCCGGATCGGCCGCATCGTCGTCAGCCGATCTCTTGGAGGAAGCCCTCGAGCACCTCGACCATCAGGCGTTCGCCCTGTTCCAGCGAGCCACTATTGTCGAGATCGACGACGTCGTAATCGCCGCGCACGGTGAGCGGGCCGCGGGCCAGGCGGGCCATGATGTCCTCGTGGGTCTCGCGGCCGCGGGCCTCGAGACGGCTCGCCAGCACCTCTGCGCGGGCGGTGACGTTGATGACCTTCAGGCGGGGGAAGACGGCGTGGAAATGGTGCAGCGCCGAGCGTGAGCCATTGGCGATGACGAGGCTTCCAGCCGACAGCGACACCGAGACTTCCGAGGGGATGCCGTATTTCAGGCCGTGAGCTTCCCACCAGACGGAGAAGCTGCCGGCCTGCTCCATCGAGGCGAAGCCCTGGGGCGAGACGGCGAGATGATCCTCGCCGCCGGCATCATGATCGCGGGTGATGACGCGGCGGACGAAATGAACGTCCTGCCGCTCGCGGAAATGGCGGGCGGCGGCCGCCATCAGCGTGTCCTTGCCGGCGCCGGAGGGACCGACCACGACCACCATGATGCCGTGCTCGGTGCCGGGAACGACGTGTGGCTCGTGCGAGGGATGGGTTTCGTGCGCGGTCATGCGACCCGGCGCCCTTCGCGCCAGACGGAGCGGCTGACCGGAACGCCCTCGTCGCGGAAGACGCGAACGAGATCGGCGCGCAGGCCTGTCGCGATACGGCCGCGATCGTTGAGGCTCACCGTGCGCGCCGGCGTCGAGGTGACCATGGCGATCGCCTTGGGAAGCGAGATGCTTTCCACCTCGTCGGCGATCAGGAAGGGTGCGTAGAGCAGGCTGAGCGGAACGTAATCGGAGGAGAGAACGTCGAGCACGCCGCGCTCGGCGAGATCGCGGGCGGCGATGTTGCCGGAGTGCGATTTGCCGCGCACGATATTCGGCGCGCCCATCAGCACGCTCATGCCGTTTTCATGCGAGGCCTTGGCGGCGTCGAAGCTGGTCGGGAATTCGGCGAGACGCACGCCGTTTTCGATCGCCTCGTCGACATGGGCGAGCGTCGCGTCGTCATGGCTGGCGACCGTGATGCCGCGCTCGGCGCAGACCTTCGAGATCGCGACGCGGTGTGGCGTCGAATTGCGCTCGGATTCAGAGACGCGGCGATCGACGAACTTGGCGAACTCGGCGTCGGTGAGGCCGCGCTTCTTCTGATAGTAGAAGATGTACTGGTCCATGGTCTGGAACTGGCGCTGGCCCGGCGCATGGTCCATCAGCGAGACGAGGCGGACATAGGGGTCGTTTTCGAAATCGGCGAAGTGCTGCAGCACGTTGTCGGCGGAGACTTCGCAACGCAGGTGGATGAGGTGCTCGGCGCGCAGGCGGCCCTCTTTCTCGGCCTTCTGGATGGCATCGGCCATGTCGCGCATCTCGCCATGCTCGAAGCCGCCATCCTCGTCCGCGCCCATGCGCAGGCAATCGAAGACCGTGGTGATGCCTGACGTCACGATCTGGGCGTCGTGCGCCTGGATCGCCGCCGTCTTGTTCCAGCGCAGGCCGGGGCGTGGCGAATAGTGGCCCTCGAGATGATCGGTGTGCAGCTCGACCAGGCCGGGGATCAGGTAGTCACCTTCGAAATCCTCGCCCAGGCGGGAGCTGCCGCTTGCGATATCCTCGATCTTGCCGTCGCGAACGAGGACCGATCCTTCGACGATTTCATCCTCAAGGACGATGCGGGCGTTGGAGAAGACGGTTTCTTTGGTCATGGGCGTCAGATCTTTCAAGGTTTGGCGGCGGCAAGCGGCCACCAGGAATGGGCGGTAAACGGCGCTCCGCGCGTCTCTTCGACGAAAACGGCAAGGCCCGAAATCAAAAGCGGCCGGCCGGTGAAGGCGGCGAAACGCTCGGCGAGAATGGTCTTCATCACCTCGGCGCGCTCTTCCGGCACCTGGCCGGAAAGCGTCATGTGGAAACCGAAGTCATCCATCACGTGAGGATAGCCCCAGCGCAACAGATTGGCCCTCTGGCTTTCGCTGAGCTTGTCCGGATTGCGCCGAGCGATATCGGCTTCGGACAAGCTCGCGCGGAACGGTTCGAAGGACTTTACCACGGAGGCGGCGAATTGCTGAAGCGGCGGATGCAGGGAGCCGGGCACGAGCGCGAAGAACCGGCCGAGCTGGCCGAGCACGAGCTCGGGGATCTCGAATGCTGGCGTCGCGGCGGCGAAATCCTCGACGGCCTGGATGAGGTCCTTTTCGGTGACCGAGGAGGCCAGATGAAACGGCGCCTTGATGGTGGCGTGGAAGGCATAGCGGCGCGGATCGGCGGTGAGCTCGAACTGCTCGGCGGCCGGCAGGTCAGGATAATCGGGAGCCGGATAAGTTTCGCCGGTGAAGGCATCGCGACCGAGCCAATGGGCTGCCGCCACGTTCAAAGGATCACCCTTCGGCGGCGTGAAATAGAGTGCGTATCGCAAGGCCAGTATCCCGGAAATCTATGTGGATGCGGGAGGCAGTCTGCCGTGATTTGACCGCCCGCCGCAAGCTTGTTTCCGGCTAAAAGATTTCCGTGACAGAATGATGATGATCAAGACCCATCAATGGGTCTTTTTGCCCATCACCCGCGAACGCAGCGCATTGGAGATATTGTCGAAGACGAAGACGACGATGAGGATGAGGAGCACCATGTAGGCGACCTTGTCCCAATCGGAGTTGGTCTTCATCGATTCCAAGAGTTTCAGGCCGATACCACCTGCGCCGACGGCGCCGATGACGGTGGCCGAGCGGGTGTTGGATTCCCAGAAATAGAGCGACTGCGAGATGAAGATCGGCAGCACCTGCGGCACCACGCCGAAGCGCTGGACGACGACCGGCGATGCACCCACCGACTTGACGCCCTCGCGCTGCTTGTCATCGACATTTTCCAGCGCCTCGGCATAGACCTTGCCCAGCGCGCCGGTGTCGGTGAAGAAGATGGCGGCGATGCCGGGGATCGGCCCGGGGCCGAAGGCGCGGGTGAAGAACAGCGCCCAGATCAGCATGTCGATGGAGCGCAGGAAATCGAAGAGGCGCTTCGTCGCCCAGTTGGCCGAACGGTTGAGCGTGATGTTGCGCGCGGCGATGAAGGCCAGCGGGAAGGCGAAGAGCGAGCCGAGCAGCGTACCGACGAAGGCCATGACCAGCGTCTGCATCAGCTTCGACAGGATATCGCCGTGCTGCCAGCTGGCATTGTTGAGGAAATTGTCAAGCACCAGCGAGGCGTTGGACTGCGCGGGATCGATACGATCACCCGACAGCATGAGGCCGGCGACATCGACGAGGCTCTTGCCCCAGAAGGGCGACTGCGTGTCGAAGAAGAAATTGGCCCAGCCGAGGAAGCGGCGTTGCACATAGACCTGCGTCGAGCGGATTTCCGCCTGGCCCTCGAAGCCGAAGGAGACGGTGACCTTGCTGTCGTCCTGTTTCATGACGGCGGGGGCGCCCGGCGGCAGGATGGCGCGATCCTTGGTGATCTCGACAGGATAGAGCTTGCCGCCGAGATAGACGTCGACACGTTCAGGCGTCACTTCCATGCGGTCGGCATCGCTGCCGTAGGTGACGGTGTAGCCGCCGGCTGCGGTCGGCAGCATCCATGCGATGATGGCGTCCTTCGGATACTGGCCGCGGCTGGTCCACTGCGGCACGACCTTGCCATCGACGAAGCGCAGGCGCGGCTGGGCGCGCCAGGAATACCAGTCCTGGACATAGATCGAGGCGCGATCCCAATTGCCGTTGACGAAGGTCGGGATGACCTTGAAGAAATTGAATGCGAGCGCGAGGTAGATGATGACGAGGCCGGCGATGAGGGCGAGGCCCCAGCGCTGCATGAAGCTGCGGTGGAAGACTTCGGGATAATTGTCCAGCAGGCGCTGGCGATCGGCGGCGTTGACTGTGAGCGACGACATCAGGCTGCTCCTCGGCCGAATTCGAAGGACTGCTTGCCGATCATGCGGCGGCGGAGCCAGGCGGAGAACTGGTCGACGCAGACGACGGTGATCAGAAGCAGGATGATGATGGCATAGGTCTTGGCGGCGTGATCGCGGCCGATCGCCAGGCTGAAGACCTCGCCGATACCGCCGCCGCCGACGGCGCCGATGATGGTGGAGGCGCGCACGTTGATCTCAAGGCGCAGCAGCGTGTAGGAGACGAAATTGGGCATGACCTGCGGCAGGATGGCGAAGCGGACGCGCTCGAGCCAGCTGGCGCCGGATGCGCGCAGGCCCTCGTCCGGCTTCATGTCGGCATTCTCGACCACTTCGAAGAACAGCTTGCCGAGCGCGCCGATGGTGTGGATCGACACCGCGATGATGGCCGAGATCGGGCCGATCGACAGGATGGCGGCGAGCAGGCCGGCGATGACGATCTCCGGGAAGGCGCGCAGGATTTCCATGATGCGGCGCACGACCCAGCGGGTGGCGCCGGCGCCGACCAGATTGGTCGAGGCGAAGAAGCAGAGCACGAAGGCGCCGGATGCGCCGAGGATGGTCGAGACGATGGCGACGTTGATGGTGATCGCCAGCTGGTAGAAGAAATTCGGGATATAGAAGCTGTCGGTGATGTAGACGCGGTCGCTGACGTAATCATACTTGATCGAGCCATCGGCATAGGGCGACGGCAGGTCGAACATGGCCCTGAAAATCTCCAGCGGGCTGTCCGGCACGAAATGCTTCATGAAATCGAAGAGATAGGGCAGACGTTCGAAGAACTTGCCCGAATTGGCGCTGTTGGCGAAATCGAGCGAGGCACCGAGGACGATCAGGAACACAACGATCGAGATCACGGTGTAGATACGCCGTGTCCGGACCTGCTGCTGGTAGTGATCGAGAATTGTGCGGGAGCCTTGCTGCAGTCCGCCCATGTGGTCGGGTTCGGCCACGTGCGCCATGTTGAGCATCCTTGTTGAACGAACGGCGGCACCATGATGATGCCGCCGCGAGTTTATTCAGAGGTTCGGATCAACCGCCGATAACCGACTTACGAGCGTCGATGATCGTCTGGTAGAAGGACTGGTCGACCGGCGACCAATCGACGTAACCACCGCCGGTGAAGCTGTCGAAGCAGCCCTTGTCGGTCTTCGGCAGTTCGGCGAAGTAGGCGGTGACCTTCTTCTGGATGTCGGACGGCAGCTTGTTGGAAACCATCAGCGGGCCGTTCGGGATCAGCGGGGACTTCCAGACCTGGACGATATCGTCCATGTCGAGCAGGCCCTTGGTGACCATGATGTGCAGGTTGCCAGAGGTGTAGCCCTGGGCCCAATCGCCGGTGGCGGAGCCGAAGGTGGTGCCGACGTCGAACTTCTTGTCGAGAACGCCGAGAACGAGGTTCTCATGGCCGCCGCCGAAGCCGGTTTCAGAGAAGTACTGCTTGACCGGCATGCCGACATCCTTCGGCAGCGAGACGTTCGGGACGAGGTAGCCCGAGGTCGAATCCGGATCGGCGAAGCCGAGCTTCTTGCCCTTGGCGTCGGCGAGCGTCTTGATGCCCGAATCCTTGCGGGCGACCATGATCGAGTAGTAGCCGGTCGAGCCGTCTTCCTGCTTGGTGGTCAGAACCGGCGTAACGGCGTTCGGATCCTTGAGGTAGATCGAGGCGTAGGAGGAAGCGCCCATGACAGCGAGGTCGATGGTGCCGCCCAGCAGGCCCTGGATGACGCCGTTATAGTTCGGCGACGGGAAGATCTGGACTTCCGAAACGCCGGTGGCGGCAACGAGGCCCGGCTTGACGCACTCGGTGCGGCGAACCTGGTCGGCTTCGTTTTCACCGCCGTCGAGGCCGATACGCAGGACCTTGACGTCCTGAGCGTAGGCCTGGCCTGCAACGGTGGCGATGGCGATCGTTGCCATCAGGATCTTGCGGAACGCAGACATGGTAGTCTCCTTTGGTGACGTTTGTCAGTGACTTTGAGTTACTGGGGAGCTGTGCTTTTCCGGCTTTTTCCCCCGGCCGGAAACTTGTCAGCGCATGACGGCGGAGGCGGCCATCACGCGGGATACGGCGTCCTGCTGCTTGCCCTTGATGTTATCAAGGCTGGTGGACGTCATGGTCTCGTCGATGCCGGCGCCGTTCTTGTCGGTGCCGTAGATTTCGTTGACGGCGTCGGCCGTCAGTTCGGACGGCTTGCCGTCGAAGACGACCCGTCCGCCGGCCATGCCGACGATGCGCTCGCAATAGCTGCGCGCGGTGTCGAGCGTGTGCAGGTTGGTGATGACGGTGATGCCTTCGCGCTCGTTGATATCGCGCAGCGCGTCCATGACGATCTTGGCGTTCAGCGGGTCGAGCGAGGCGATCGGCTCGTCGGCAAGCAGCATCTTCGGCGCCTGCATGAGAGCGCGGGCAATCGCCACGCGCTGCTGCTGGCCGCCCGAGAGCGTGCCGGCCATCTGCAGCGCCGTCTGCTCGATGCCCATACGCTCAAGCGCCGCGATCGCCTGCACCCGCTCTTCGCGGGTGAAGACGCCGAGCAGGCTAAGCACGGTGGAGCGATGGTTGAGACGGCCGAGGATGACATTGGTCATCACGTCGAGGCGCGGCACGAGATTGAACTGCTGGAAGATCATGGCGCAATCGCGCTGCCAGTTGCGCAGCGACTTGCCGCGCAGGCCCGACACCTCGGTGCCGTTGAAATGGATCGAGCCGGAGCTCGGCTCCTGCAGGCGGTTGATCATGCGCAGAAGCGTGGACTTGCCGGCGCCCGAACGGCCGATAATGCCGACCATCTGGCCCTGAGGGATGTCAAGCGTCACACTATCGACGGCGATCTTCTTGCCGAATTGACGGGTGACATTCTTCAGCTCGAACATCATGCTCTTCCTCATAGCCCAAACGCGATATGAGGGAGTGCATTAGGCCCGGTCCGTGAAGCTCCAATGTCAGTTTTGTGTAAGTGCTGTCACAAACGGGGCTACTGTGGATTGAAACGTGACAGTGGGGTCACAATTCTGTGACAGGCGTGGGGTGTGGTGAATGCGGTGCACTTCTACGGCATTTTCCCGAAGTTCAAGCGAAGTCTAGCCATGCATGGCGAAGTCTAGTGAAAAACATTAGATTTCCATAGTCATGGCTAGTGACGCCATGGCTTGGCGCACGGTTCCCGCGCCCACGCCTCACCCCTCACCGCCGCTTCTGCAGCACCTTGTTGCCCTTCGGCCCGGTCATCTTCGGGGTATTCTTGTCGTTCTCGTCGCGCAGCACTCGCCAGCGGGCGAGACGCTCGGGCGCAAGCGTGCCGGATTTGACGGCGGCCTGGACGGCGCAGCCGGGTTCGTGGTCGTGGGTGCAATCGCGAAAGCGGCAGTGTTCGGCAAGCTCGGTGATCTCGGAAAAGACCTGCTCGATCCCTTCCTGCACATCGCTGACGTGGAGCGTGCGCATGCCCGGCGTGTCGATGACCCAGCCGCCGCCTTCCATGGCGTGCAGCGAGCGGGCGGTCGTGGTGTGGCGGCCCTTGGCGTCGCGTTCGCGGATGCCGCCGGTTGCCTGCGAGCCCTCGCCGCTCAGCCCGGCCAGCGCATTGACCAGCGTCGACTTGCCGACGCCGGAGGAGCCGATCAGCGCGAGCGTCTGGCCGAAGCCGCTCCATGGACCAAGCGCTGCAGCGGCATCGTCGCTCTTGGCGTTGAGCACGACCACCGCGAGATCGCGCTGCAGCGCTTTCGCCTGGGCTTCGTATTCCGCGACATCAGGGGCGAGGTCGGCCTTGGTCAGCACGATGACGGGCGTTGTCTCGGCCTGGTTGGCGAGCGCCATGTAGCGCTCGAGGCGGGCGACGTTGAAATCGGCGTTGCAGGAGGTGACGATCAGGAGCGTATCGACATTGGCGGCGCCGAGCTGTTGGCCCTGACGTCCCTCGACGCGACGCTGCAACAGCGTGCGGCGCTCCAGCCGGCGCACCAGCCTGTCGTCCTCGGGATCCACCATCACCCAGTCGCCGACGGCGAATTCGGACGTATTCAGCTGATGCGAAATCTTGAGCCGGATCAAGCCGTCTAGCGAGGTGACGCTCAGGCGGCTGCGATGCACTTCGGCGATGCGACGGGGGATGAGACCATGATCGTCATCCGTCAGCTGATCGGAAAAGAATTCGGACCAGCCGAGCGAGGCCAGGAATGTCGCTTCGTGATCGGTCGTCAAAGGTTCACCGGGGACTGCGGCGTATGGGTCAAGGCTGGCTCCGTGATGGGACGTGTCGTGGCGCGGACATTAGCGGAAGCTTCGGCGGGAAGATATGGGGTTTGCTACAGCGATACATCTGGGCGGGAAACGACGGCCGATCCCTGTTGTTATTGGACAGCCAAGTCACCGGCAGAGATTGGTGCCGTTCGCGCCTCATAGCGTCTTGATTTCCCGCGAGACTTTCCTGAAAGCTGCGTTGCCCCTCAAGGAAATCTCCATGTTCGTCTCGGAAGCCTTCGCAATCGGTTCGGCCACCTGCATCGCGCTCAGCTCGATGTTCATCAACGAGCTCAACGGGCGGGTGCCGTTGATGCAGCTTGCGCGCTGGCAGCTGACCGCGGCCTTCGTGATGACGGCGCTGGCGGCGACTGTTGCCGGCGGGTGGGCGACGCTTGGGGCTTGGCAGCTCGGGTCGCTCTTAGCCTCCAGCGTGTTCGGGATCGTGATTGCCAGCACCACCTATTTCGCGGCGATCTATACGGCCGGGCCGCGCGTGACGGCGCTGCTGTTCTCGCTGGCCTCGCCATTCGCGCTGGTGCTCGGCTATGTCGCGCTGGGCGAGACGATCGATCTGCGACAGGGGCTCGGGGTCGTGCTCATTCTTTGCGGCATCGTGATTGCCATCGGCTTTCGCCGGCGTCGGCCGGCGCCGATGATCCCGCTTGCCGATGGCGAGCCGATCGCGGAGCCGGCACCTTCTACGCCGCCGGTGTCCATGGTCGGGATAACGCTCGGCGTCATCACCGCGCTCGGGCAGGCGCTGGGGAGCCTGACGGCGCGGCCGGCGATGGCTGCCGGTGTCGAGCCTTTCACGGCGATGGCGGTGCGTTCCGGGCTGGCGGTGATCTGCTTCTGGGCGCTTCTGGCGCTCCCTCGGGTGCGGGCCCAGGCGATCGGTTTTCGAGCGCGGGATTTCGGCCTTGCGGCCACCGCGGCCTTCTTCGGTACGGCGCTCGGAATGTCGCTTCTGATGGCGGCCCTGAAGACCGGAAATGTCGGGATCGTTTCGACGCTGTCTTCGATGACGCCTGTCGTCATTCTGCCGATGGTGTGGCTGCGCAGCGGACAGATGCCGCGTGCGCATGCCTGGGGCGGGGCCGCACTTGCCATCGCGGGCACGGCGCTGATCAGCCTCGGCTAAGCCCCCGGCGCGAATGGTGATCCATTCGCGCCGGAGAGGTTTGATGCAAAGGGATAGGCGGCTCAGGCCTCGTATCGCGCCAAGAAATCCTCGGCGTTGAGCGCGCGGAAGTCGGCGAGCGCCACGCGCAGCCGGTCATGCTCCCAATCCCACCATGCGAGCCTGTCCATGCGCTCGCCGATCTCTTTCGGAAAGCGCTCCCGGATCAGCTTGGCGGGTACGCCGCCGACGATGGTGTAGGGTGCGACATCCTTGGAGACCACCGCGCCGGCGCCGATGACGGCGCCGTTGCCGACGTTGACGCCCGGCAGCAGCGTGGCGCCGTGGCCGATCCAGACGTCATGGCCGATCGTGACGCGGTTGGAGCGGCGCCACTCGAAGAACTCCGTCTCCATGTCCGCGTCCGGCCAGTAATCGGCGGCGCGGTAGGTGAAGTGGTGCAGCGTGGCGCGCCAGGTCGGATGGTTGGTGGCGTTGATGCGCACGGAGGCGGCGATGTTGACGAACTTGCCGATCGTGGCGCACCAGATGGCGCCGTCCTGCATGACGTAGGAGTAATCGCCAAGCCCGACCTCATCGATGCGGCAGCGCTCCGACAGCTCGGTGTAGCGGCCGAGCGTCGAATTGTTCACCGAGGCGGTCTCGTGGATATAGGGCTCAAGGCCAATCTTGCGGCTCATGCTGCGATCGGCCTCCGTGGCGAGAACTTCTGCACGTCGAGAATGCGGTCGGCGACGGCCTCGCGCACTTCCTCGTCATGGAAGATGCCGAGCAGGCCGACGCCCTTCTGTTTCTTCTCGGCGATCATTTCGACGACGACAGCGCGGTTCTTTGCGTCGAGCGAAGCGGTCGGCTCGTCGAGCAGGAGGATGGTGTGATCGGTGATGAAGCCGCGGGCGATGTTGACGCGCTGCTGCTCGCCGCCGGAGAAGGTGGCGGGGGGGAGCTGCCAGAGCGCTTCCGGCAGGTTGAGCTTGGCAAGCAGCTCGGCTGCCTTTTCGCGCGCGACATCCGCCTTCGTGCCACGGGCGACCAGCGGCTCGGCGACGACATCGATGGCCGCGACGCGCGGCACGGTGCGCAGAAACTGGCTGACGTAACCGAGTGTGCGGCGGCGCACCTCGATGATGGTGCGCGGATCGGTGGTGGCGAGATCGACGATGCGATCCTGGTGCTTGACCAGGATCTGGCCGCTATCGACCGCGTAATTGCCGTAGATCATCTTCAACAGCGAACTCTTGCCGATGCCCGAGGGGCCGCCGAGCACGACGCATTCGCCCGAGGCGACGGAGAAGGAGACATCCGAAACGACGGGTAGCTTGATGCCGTCGCGCAGATGCATGGTGAAGCTCTTGGAGACTTCCGAAACAACGAGTGGCGTTGCCATGATTGACTTCCCTGGTTTCTGGCGACAATCCGTGAGCTTAGCCGGCTTACGGATTGCGCTCTCAACTATACCTGCAGGATCGAGGAGACGAGGAGCTGGGTGTAGGGCTCGCGGGGATCGTCGAGCACCCGGTCGGTCAGGCCATGCTCGATGACGTGGCCGTCCTTCATCACCATCATCCGGTGCGACAGCAGGCGGGCGACGGCGAGGTCGTGGGTGACGATGATGGCGGCAAGGCCGAGATCGTTGACGAGGCCGCGAACGAGATCGAGCAGGCGGGCCTGAACCGAGACGTCGAGACCGCCGGTCGGTTCGTCCATGAAGACGAGGCGCGGGCCGGTGACGAGATTGCGGGCGATCTGCAGGCGCTGGCGCATGCCGCCGGAGAAGGCGCGCGGCTGATCGTCGATACGGCTCTCGTCTATCTCGACGCGGCTCAGCCAATCAACCGCAGTGGCGCGGATATTGCCATAGTGCCGATCGCCGATCGCCATCAACCGCTCGCCGACATTGGCGCCGGCCGACACCGTCATGCGCAGCCCGTCAGCCGGATTCTGATGCACGAAGCCCCAGTCGGTGCGCATCAGGAAACGGCGCTCGGCCTCGCTCATGTGGTAGAGATCGCGGTACTGGCCATCGCGCATGTGATACTCGACGCTGCCCGTGGTCGGCATCAGGCGGGTGGAGATGCAGTTCAAGAGCGTCGTCTTGCCGGAGCCGGATTCACCGACGATCGCCAGCACTTCGCCGGGCCAGAGCTCGAAGGAGACGTTCTTGCAGCCGATGCGGTTGCCGTAGAACTTCGAGACGTCGTTGACTTTGAGAAGGGGGGTGTCGGTCATGGCTATGCCTCCGCGAATGTGTGTGTGAGGGCATGGAATGTCGAGGGCGGGTTACCCCCCTCTGTCCTGCCGGACATCTCCCCCACATGGGGGGAGATCGACTCGTTGCGATGTTTACGCCAGCCAATGGATGCGGAACGAGCGGTTGCGCCCAGCCAATCTCCCCCCTTGTGGGGGAGATGCCCGGCAGGGCAGAGGGGGGTATCCGCGGCAGAACGCCAGCTTGAAAGCGCCCTCATTCCGCAGCCTCCCGACCCTGCGCCAGCATCTCGCCGACATGGCCATGCTCCCGCCGGTCCTCGCAATGATCCGTATCCGAGCAGACGAACATGCGGCCGCCCTTGTCGTCCAGGATCACCTCGTCGAGATAGACGTCTTCCGCGCCGCAGAGGGCGCAGGGCTTGCCGAAGCGCTGGATCTCGAAGGGGTGATCCTCGAAATCGAGGCTGACGACTTCGGTGTAGGGCGGGACGGCGTAGATGCGTTTTTCGCGGCCGGCGCCGAAGAGCTGCAAGGCGTCCGACATGTGCATTTTCGGATTGTCGAACTTCGGCGTCGGCGACGGGTCCATGACGTAGCGGCCGGCGACCTTGACCGGGTAGGCGTAGGTCTTGGAGATGCGGCCGTTATGGGCGATGTCCTCGTAGAGCTTGACGTGCATGAGGCCGTATTCCTCGAGCGCGTGCATCTTGCGGGTCTCGGTCTCGCGCGGCTCGAGGAAGCGCAGCGGCTCGGGGATCGGCACCTGGTAGACCAGAACCTGGCCCGCCCCGAGCTTTTCTTCCGGGATGCGGTGGCGGGTCTGGATGATGGTGGCATCCTTGGTGTGCGTGGTGACCGCGACATTGGCGACCTTCTGGAAGAAGGCGCGGATGGAGACGGCGTTGGTGGTGTCGTCGGCGCCCTGGTCGATGACCTTCAGCACATCATCGGGGCCGATGATCGAGGCCGTGACCTGCACGCCGCCGGTGCCCCAGCCATAGGGCATCGGCATTTCGCGGGAGGCGAAGGGCACCTGATAGCCGGGGATGGCGATCGCCTTCAGGATGGCGCGGCGGATCATCCGCTTGGTCTGTTCGTCGAGATAGGCGAAGTTGTATGTGGCGAGATCGCTCATTCGGCTGCCTCCTTGAGATCGTCATCGCCACCGTTGCGGGCGGCGTCGAAGTCGTTTCGCATGCGGCGGACGAGATCGAGCTCGGCCTGGAAATCGACGTAATGCGGCAGCTTCAGATGCTCGACGAAGCCGGTCGACTGGACGTTATCGGCATGAGAGATGACGAATTCCTCGTCCTGCGCGGGCGCGGTGACATCCTCGCCTAGCTCGCCGGCGCGCAGCGCACGATCGACCAGCGACATGGACATGGCCTTGCGCTCGCTCTGGCCGAAGACCAGGCCGTAACCGCGGGTGAACTGCGGCGGCGCCTTGGAGGAGCCCTTGAACTGGTTGACCATCTGGCACTCTGTGACCTGGATGGAACCGAGCGAGACCGCGAAGCCGAGCTCGGGCACATCGAACTCCACCTCGACCTCGCCGATGCGGATTTCGCCGGTGAAGGGGTGGTTGCGGCCATAGCCGCGCTGGGTGGAATAGCCGAGCGCCAAGAGGAAACCCTCGTCGCCACGGGCAAGCGCCTGCAGGCGCAGGTCGCGACTCATCGGGAATTCCATCGGCTCGCGGGTCAGATCGCCGATCTCGTGATCCTCCGGCATTTCGCCATCACCCTCGATCAGGCCTTCATGGGCGAGGATCTCGGAGACACGCATGACGCGGCCGGTCTCGGCCTCGCGCAGCACCGGCTCCTCGACCGCGCCATCCTCAAGCAGCGACGGGTCGAGCAGGCGGTGGGTGTAATCGAAGGTCGGGCCGAGCAGCTGGCCGCCCGGCAGGTCTTTATAGGTGGCGGAGACGCGGCGCTCGATCTTCATTTGCGCCGTATCGATTGGCTGCGAGTAGCCAAAGCGAGGCAATGTCGTGCGGTAGGCGCGCAGCAGGAAGATCGCCTCGATCATGTCACCGCGCGACTGGCGCACGGCGAGTGCCGCCAGCGTGCGGTCGTAGAGCGAGGCTTCGGCCATGACGCGGTCGACGGCGAGCGTCAGCTGCGCGACGATCTGCTCGATGCCGATGGCGGGGAGCGCGCGATCACCGCGGCGGCGATCGGCGAGCAGGCGGTGGGCATTCGAAATGGCGGCCTCGCCACCTTTGACGGCAACATACATGGGTCACATCTCCGTTGCGGTTATCTTGGTGGTGCGCGGCAGGCAGAGGAAACGGCTGCCCGAGGTGAGCACGATGTCGACGCCGCGCGGGAAAAGCGCGCGATTTTCCGTCCACAGATGCAGGAAGCGCTCGGGGAGCCCAAGCGGCGCGACGTCGGTGACGGTCTTGATGCCGGGGCCCATCAAAGCGAGGCGGCGACCGCCTTCGAGATCGGGCAGCTCGATGACGAGCGTGGTCGAACGATCCGGATATTCCTGGGTGCCGGATGCAAACAGGCCGAAGGAGGAGAGCGTGGCTCCTTCATCGACAAAGGCGAAGCGGGCTTCGGCCTTTTCGGGCGTGACCGGCGCACCGGTGTGGAAGCCGAGCCATTGCGGCGTGGCGGACTTTGCCAAGGCGGGCGAGAGCCAGACGGGGGTGTCGTGATCGCAGAGCGTTAGCGCGATGGCGCCGGCAGCGATACCGAGCGGCGCCGGCGGCTCGGCATCGGGCGACACGGTCTGGATGGTGCCGGGGCGGGCCATGGCATCCATCATCAGCTTGAAGACGCTCTGGGCGTGGAACACCGGCTCGGCGAAGCCGCCGGAGAGAGCATCGGCGTTATGTGTTTCGGTCTTGAGGGGCATCAGTCGTCTCCGCGAACCATAGTGAAGAAATCGACGCGGGTGGCCGCGGTCTCGTCGGCCTTCTTGTTATCGGCATCGGCGACGCGGGCCGCGATCGGCGCAAGCAGGGTGGTTTCGATTGTGTCGCGGGTGGCCGGCTCCTGCCAGAGCGCATCGAAGATCGCCGAGAGACGTGCCTTTTCGCGATCAGTGCCGAGCGCCTGGGCATGGCCGATGGTGCCGGAAGCGAGGCGGATGGTGGCACGGGTGACGGTGACCTCGCCGAGATTGAAGGCGGCACCGCCGCCGCCCATGCGGCCGCGCACCATGACGAGGCCGGTTTCGGGGCCGCGCACGGCTTGCGCCACCGGCTTTTCCGTCAATGCCTGCCAGGCTGCTTCCAGCTCCTGCCGCTCGGCGCGGGCGAGCAGATCGACGGTGCGCTTGCGCGCCCGGTCGCCCTCACTCAGCTCGGTCTTGCCTACCTTCTTTTCCGCTAAGGTCATCGCCACATCCTTTAAATGTCTATTGATATAGACAACCATACAAGCTATACCTAGACCTAAATCGCCGAGGTGACAAGCGTGTGACATTTCGGGGGCGCATAAGATAAAGGGCTAAAATGGCTGGGCAGGTTCAGAGACAGACGGGCGTGGCGCTGTGGCGGCAGATCGCCGACCGGATTCGCCAGGCGATCAGCGCCGGCGCCTACGACGAAACGGGCATGGTGCCGCCGGAGATGACGCTCGCCACGCAGTTCGGCGTCAACCGCCACACGGTGCGCAGCGCGCTGGCGGCTCTGGCGCAGGAAGGGATCGTGCGCGCCGTGCAGGGTCGCGGCACGCTGATCGAGCGCAAGGAGCGGCTGAACTTTCCGATCAGCAAGCGGACCCGCTTCAACAGCGGCATCGGCGAGCAGGCGCGCGAGACACGCGGGCTGCTGCTCGGCCATGGCGAGGAAGCGGCCAGCGACGAGGTGGCGCGCTGGCTGAAGCTTGTGCCGGGGACAAACTTGATCCGGCTGGAGACGGTGCGCAAGGCGGATGGGCGGCCGGTCTCGAGCGCGACCTCTTGGTTTCCGGCGGCGCGCTTCGCGGGCATGCGTGATGCCTACGAGACGACGGAATCGATCACCCGCGCCTTCGCCGCACTAGGCCTATCCGACTATATCCGCGCCACCACCGAAATCACCGCCGCCCACGCCGAAGCCGCCGACCTCTCGGCACTGGAACTGACGCCGGGGGCGATCGTGCTGATCACCAAGGCGATGAATACCGATCTCGACGGCGTGCCGGTGCAATATTCGGTGACGCGCTTTGCGGCCGACAGGGTGCAGTTCACGATCGAGAATTGAGGGTTATCCTAGGCCTTCGGCGTCTTGATCGCCGGGGGCACCGTCAGACATGCGTAATCGAAATCGCGCAGCATCGACTCATCGATGCCGCCGACCTTGAACAGCGCCTGCGCGGACGAATGGATGGCTTCGAACGCATCCGACTTGAACTTACGCCGGGTCGTCATGGTGTATCTCCCTGCTCGACCCGCAACCTAGCATCCACTCCTATCGCCCTCAAGCAGGCGTGCTAGACGCTATTTTAGGCTCACCTCGCCTCCCAGGGAAAGTGCCCTGCCCCGTTGCCGGCGTCGAAGTCGGTGGAGAGGCTGAGGTCGCGCCAGGTGGCGTGTTCGGTGGCTCTTTGCGCGTCGTTCTGCTCGATGGCGCGGATGGCGTCGCTGCCGAGCGGAAGGCGCAGCGGCGGGTTTTCGAGGCTGGCGAGATGGATGATGGCGGCGGCGGCTTTTGCCGGGTCGCCGGGCTGCCTGCCGTCATAATCGCGCTGATAGCGGGCCATCTTGCCGACGGTTTCGTCGTATTCGGGGCGGCCTTCGCGCAACGTGGTGGAGGCGCCGGCGAAATCGGTGCGGAAGCCGCCGGGCTCGACGATGCTGACCTTGACGCCGAGCGGGCCGACTTCGCGGCTCAAGGCCTCGGAGAAGCCCTCGACGCCCCACTTCGCCGCAGCATAGGGCGCGCGGCCGGCCGGGCCGATGCGGCCGCCGACGGAGGAAACCTGGATGATATGGCCGGCACCCTGCTCGCGCATCAGAGGCAGTGCCGCCTTGGTGACGATGATGGTGCCGAAGAGGTTGGTTTCGATCTGGGCGCGGAAATCGCTAAGGCTGGTATCCTCGATCGATCCGACGTCACCATAGCCGGCATTGTTGACGAGGACGTCGAGCCGGCCGAAGCGCTCGACCGTGGCCTTCACCGCCTGCTCGGCCGATTGCTCGTCGGTCACATCAAGCGAAATCGTCAAGACACTTGAGGGATAGCGCTGCTTGATATTATCGAGCTGGGCGGGATTGCGTGCGGTGGCGACCAGATTGTGCCCCTCAGCCAAAACCGCTTCCGCAAGCGCCCTGCCGAGACCGCGCGAACTGCCTGTAATCAACCAAACCTGTGACATCCGAAATCTCCTTGATCCGTCGAAAGACCATATAGACCTGACGGTATCTTCTTGAAAGAAGGTACCGGATGGATCTATACATACCTTATGGTAACTGAACTGAACGATGGTACATTCGACTTCTGCGAGACGCTGACGGATGCAGAGGATGCGCTTGCCCGCGAGATGCTGGAGCGCGCCAGCGCCAAGTGGCCGCTGCGCGTCATGCATATCCTGGCAGAGGCGAAGGGGCCGCTGCGCTTTTCACGGGTTCTGGAACGGGTGGAAGGCATCAGCCAGAAGGTGCTGACGCAGACACTGCGGACGCTGGAGGCCGACGGGCTGGTGACGCGCACGCTCTACCCGCAGGTGCCGCCGCGCGTGGAATACGAGCTGACGCCGCTGGGCGGGGAGCTTCTGGTGGAAGTGGTGGGGCTCTGGCAATGGATCGCCAACCGGCTGCCGGATTTCGAGGCGGCGCGGAAGCCGAAGGGTCAGACGGAAAACGGACCCAAAAACTAATGAATTTGTCCGGTCTGTCCGGAGAGGCGCCGCGCATCACAGAGACGCGCGGCGCGATAATATTTAGTGGGCGCCGGACATGTCGCCGAGGACTTCCTTGGAAGCGACGGTCGAGTCGGCGTTGAGCTTGTAGACCATGGGAACGCCGGTCGCGAGGTTGACGCCGAGGATCTGTTCCTTGGTGAGCTTGTCGAGCACCATGACCAGCGAGCGCAGCGAGTTGCCGTGAGCGGCGACGAGTACGGTTTCGCCGCGCAGCACGCGGGGCAGGATTTCCGTCAGATAATACGGCCAGACGCGGGCGCCGGTGTCGCGCAGGCTTTCGCCACCGGGAGGGGGAACGTCGTAGGAGCGGCGCCAGATGTGGACCTGCTCTTCGCCCCACTTGGCGCGGGCGTCGTCCTTGTTGAGGCCGGAGAGATCGCCGTAATCGCGCTCGTTCAACGCCTGATCCTTGATCGTCTCGAGGCCGGTCTGGCCGACGTTTTCAAGGATGATCTTCAGCGTGTCCTGGGCGCGCTTCAGATCGGAGGTGAAGGCGATGTCGAACTTGATGCCGGTTTCGGCAAGCGCCTTGCCGCCGGTATTGGCTTCCTGAACGCCGAGCTCCGTGAGCTCCGGGTTCTTCCAGCCGGTGAAAAGGTTCTTCAGGTTCCAGTCGCTCTGGCCGTGGCGAACGAGGACGAGGGTACCGCTCATTATAAATTCCTCCTGATGAGATCAGTGTTGGGAGAGCCCGAGAACATCGAGCATGGAATAGAGACCCGGCTTCTTGTCGCGCGCCCAAAGGGCTGCCTTGACGGCGCCGCGCGCGAAGATGGAGCGGTCGCCGGCGCTGTGGGCCATGGAGACGCGCTCGCCCTCGCCGGCGAAGATGACGGAATGTTCGCCGATGACGGAGCCACCGCGAAGCGTGGCAAAGCCGATCGTGCCCGCTTCGCGCGCGCCAGTGTGGCCATCGCGGACGCGGACGGAGTGCGTTGCGAGATCGATGCCGCGGCCCTTGGCGGCGGCTTCACCCAGCAGCAGCGCGGTGCCCGAGGGGGCATCGACCTTGCGCTTGTGGTGCATTTCGAGCACTTCGATGTCCCAATCAGCGGGATCGAGCGCGCGCGCCGCCTGTTCGACAAGCACGCTCAAGAGATTGACGCCGAGGCCCATATTGCCAGACTTGACAATGCGGGCGTGGCGGCTGGCGGCTGAGATCTTCTGTTCGTCCTCGACCGAGCAACCTGTCGTGCCGATGATGTGGACGATGCGGGCCTGGGCGGCGAGTGCTGCGAATTCATTGGTGGTCGACGGCGTGGTGAAATCGAGCACGCCATCGACATGCAGGAAGGCGGCCAGCGGATCGTCGGTTATCGCGATACCGTTGGGGCCGAGGCCCGCGATCTCGCCGGCATCCTTGCCGATGAAGGGCGAGCCCGGGCGGCCGACGGCTGCGTGCAACACGACGCCGTCGATCTCATGCACCATGCGGATGAGCGCCTGTCCCATGCGGCCCGCTGCACCAACCACCACCAGTTTCATCGCAGCATCGCTCATGTCAGGCGTCCATCATTAACGTATCAGAAAGTCTCGGAGGCCGCGGGCCTCTGAAGGTTGTTGAGGCGAGCGTAAAGACCGTCGCTGCGCTTCGCAAGCGTCTCGTGATTGCCCTCTTCGACCACTCTGCCCTGCTGCATGACGACGATCTTGTCGGCGCGCACGACCGTCGAGAGACGGTGGGCGATGACGACGACGGTGCGGCCGGTCATGGCTTCGTCGAGCGCCTTCTGCACGGCTGCTTCCGATTCCGTGTCGAGCGCGGAGGTCGCTTCGTCGAGAAGCAGGATCGGGGCATTGCGCACCAGCGCGCGTGCGATCGACAGGCGCTGGCGCTGGCCGCCCGAAAGCGTCACGCCGTTTTCGCCGACCGGCGTGTCGTAGCCTTCCGGCTGGGCGAGAATGAAGTCGTGGGCGTAAGCCAAACGCGCTGCTTCCTCGACCTCGGCATCGCTGGCGTCGGGACGACCGTAACGGATGTTGTCGCGGATCGAGCCTTCGAACAGATAGGGCTGCTGCGAGACATAGGCCAGTTGCTCGCGCAGCGACTTCTTCGTCACGTGGGCGATGTCCTGGCCATCGATCAGGATCTCGCCGGCCTTCGGATCGTAGAAGCGCGGGATGAGATTGATGATCGTCGACTTGCCGGCGCCGGAGGGGCCGACGAGCGCGGTGGTCTTGCCGCCCTCGGCGACCATGTTGACGCCATCGAGCACGTTGTCGTTGCCATAGGCGAAGGCGACATCCTTGAGCTCGATGCGGGCTTCGGTGACCACGAGGGGCTTGGCATCCGGCAGATCGCGCTGGCGCGGCTCCATGTCGAGCAGCTCGTAGATCATGCGCGCATTGACGGCGGCGCGCTCCATCTGCACCTGCAGCTTGGCAAGGCGGCGGGCCGGATCATAGGCGAGCAGCAGCGCTGTGACGAAGGAGAAGAAGGCGCCGGGCGGCACGTTCTGATAGATCGAGCGGTAGGCGGCGTAGGCAAGAACGCTGGCGACGGCGAAACCGGCGAAGCTTTCGGTCATCGGCGCGTTGCGCTCGGACAGCTTGGCGATCTTGTTGCCACGCTCTTCGGCGGCAACGATGATCTTGTTGATCTTCTGCTCGAGCTGCCGTTCCATCGTGAACGCCTTGACGATGGAGATGCCCTGAATGGTCTCCTGCATGGCGCCGAGCACGTGGCTGTTAAGATCGATCGCTTCCTTGGTGGCCTGTCGCAGGCGCTTGGAGAGATAGCGCAGCGCCAAGAGCAGCGGCGGCGCGAGGATGAGGACGGCGACGCTGAGCAGCGGGTCCTGATAGACCATGACGCCGAGCAGCGACACGAAGGTCAGCAGGTCGCGGGCGGTCGAGGTGATCGTCAGGTTGAGGACATCGCGGATGCCACCGACATTCTGGCTGACCTGGGCGGCGATACGGGCCGAACGCGCCTCGTTGAAATAGCCGACCGACAGCGTCATCAGATGCACGTAGAGACGGCTCTGGTAGCGGGCGACGATATTGTTGCCGATCTTCGACAGCGCCACCGCCTGGCCGTAGCTCGCAAAACCGCGAATGACGAAGGCGATGAAGATGGAGAGGCAGATGACCCAGACGACATCGGCGCGCCGGTTGGCGAAGGCCTCGTCGATGATCGAGCGCATGATCCAGGCCGTGAAGGCCGTCGATAGCGCGACGAGGACAAGACAGCTGATGGCGACGACGTAGCCCCAGATGTGCTCGCGGCCGTTTTCAGCGATGATGCGCTTCAAGACGGCGGTGACCGTGCCGCTGTCGACGGGGCGCTGCTGGGGATCGGATGAACGCAATAAAGACTTCCTGTCTCGTGACCATGCGAGCCGCTGCTGCGGCCCGCGCTCGAGCGGCTCTATAAAGAGTTGGCGCCCGTTTGGCTAGGTCTGTCCGGGCGCCGGACGCTGGGGGGCTATCGGCCCCAGCGGCGGCCATCGGTCGACACGCCGAAGGTGTCGGGCCGGCGGGCGTAGGACGAGAGGCCGGAGAGTGCGGCCAGCGGGTGGGTGACGACATAGGTCGGGATGGTCGAGAGCAGTGCCGTGTGCGGCGCCTTGTCCTCGAAACCGGCGCGAAACTCGGGCTTGCGCAGAGCGGCCAGGATCTTCTGGCTGATGCCGCCGGAGAGGAACACGCCGCCACGGGCCATGAAGATCATCGCCATGTCGCCGGCAACGCGGCCGAGATAGGTCGAAAACAGCGAGATGGTCTCGACGGCGACCGGATCGCTTTCGGCCAGGGCGTGCGAGGTGATGTCGGCCGGGTCGCTGTATTTGGGCGCGATGCCATCGGCGGTGCAGATGGCGCGGTAGAGATTGACGATGCCGCGACCGGAGAGGATCTGCTCGGCCGACACGCGGCCCTCGATGGTTTCGACATAGGGGAAGATTTCGAGATCGCGCTTGCTGCGCGGCCCGAGATCGACGTGACCGCCCTCGCCCGGAACCGGGATCCAGACGCCGCGCGCATGCACGAGGCCGCCGACGCCGAGGCCGGTGCCCGGACCGAGCACGACGCGGGAGGCGACCATGTCCTCATGGGCGTCGGCATTACCGAGGCGTTCACGGTGTTCCGGCGCCAGATCGGAGATGGCGAGCGCCTGGGCTTCGAAATCGTTGACAACCAGGACATCCTCGATGCCCAGATTTTCGATCATCGACTTCGGGCGGACGACCCAATCGCAATTGGTCAGCGGGATCTCGTCGTCGCTGATCGGGCCGGCGACCGCGAGGATGGCGGAACGCGGCTTGATCGCGCTCTTTTCCAGGATGGTGGCGCGGATGGCGTCGTCGATGGTCTTGAAATCGGCGGTGCGCACGTTCGGGAAATTGACCTGTTCGGCGTCGGCCGTCTCGATGATGGCGAAACGGGCGTTGGTTCCGCCGATATCGCCGATCAGGATCGGGAAGGGCATGGAGGCGTCGCTGGTATCGAGCTGGTGCATGGCAGGTTCCGTTGTTGCGCGTTCGCGCGCCGCTTATGCGTGAAGATTGGCGATCAGCCTGTCGGCCGTGGCCTCGTTGAGTGCCATTGGGATATCATAGACGATCGCAAGGCGCATCAAGGCCTTGACGTCGACGTCGTGGGGCATGGGGGTCAGCGGGTCGACGAAGAAGATCAGGGCATCGACCTCGCCGGTGGCAATCAGCGCGCCAATCTGCTGGTCGCCGCCGAGCGGGCCGCTTTTCAACCGGGTGACATCGAGCGAGGGAGCGGCGTCGAGAACGCGGCCGCCGGTCGTACCGGTCGCGAAGATCGTCCAGTTCGCCTTGAGCGTCTCCTCGTTGCGGCGGGCGAATTCCGCCATGTCGTCCTTCTTCTGGTCATGCGCGATGAGCGCAAGGCACTTGCGGCCGGCCATCAGAAGCTCCCCCTCTAAATTCACTGGCATAATTCAATCGATTTGACCGCTTCTATACGAAGCGATCAGGGTTTTAAAGAGCGGCGTCGCGGTGTTCAACCGGGATCATTGCGCTGCTGGCTTGTCATCCGGGATCGGGCCGAGATCGGGCAGCTCGTCGTCATTTGCGGCGGGCGGCGCGTCGATGGGCTGAGCGCGGAGCACTTCGGCAGCCGAAGGGCCGCCATAGGTCGCGGCGCGCACGGAGGAGACCGAGGGGGCATCGAGAACCGCCTGGCAGGCCTTGGGCAGATCCGACACCATAACCTCGCGCGGCTTGACCGGCTTGGCATCCGGCTTCGGCGGCTTGGGCTTGGCCCATGGTGCAGGGCTGAACCACCAGGCGAGCGACTTGTCGCAGCCGTCGCCGGCGACGACAGGTGCCTGCGGCTTGCAATTGACGGCGCCCGGCGGGCACTTGATGCGGATGTGGAAGTGGGAATCGTGGCCGTATTCCGGGCGCAGCTTGCCGAGATTGGTGCGATCGCCCGTCCAGGTGTCGCACATCTTCTTCTTGATCGCCGGATTGACGAAGATGCGCTCGACCTGCGGATAGCTTGCGGCGCGCATCAGGAGACGGGCGTGGGCCGGCGTCCAGACATTCGGGTTGATCGTCAGGAAGGCGTTCTTCTGCAGCATGGTCGTGAAGGGCAGCGCCTCGCGCTGTTCCGCCGTCATGCGGAAGTTGGGCATCGGCGTCAGCCAGATATCGGCGTCGAGGCCGATCTGGTGCGAGGCGTGGCCGTTGAACATCGGGCCGCCGCGCGGCTGGGCGATATCCCCGACCAGCAGGCCCGGCCAGCCATCGTATTTGGCGGCATCGCGCGACAGCTGCTCGATGGTGGAGAGCATCGCCGGATTGCCCCAGCGGCGATTGCGCGACAGGCGCATGGACTGCCAGTTCGGACCATCGGTCGGAAGCGCCTCGGCGCCGGCCATGCAGCCCTTGGCATAGAAGCCGAAGGGTTGCGGAGCACCTTGCGTCGGAAGCTGAACGCCGCCGAAGATCGCCTTGGCGCTGCCGGGGCTCGGCTGTTTCTGCTGGGCGGCGACATCGCCGGCGATAAGGCTGGCGCCGATCGCAGTGGCCAACGCCAGTTTACCGATTGAAGAGAGCGCCTGCGCGATGCGGAAAGCCATGCCGTATCCTGAACTGCTGCCGACCAAGGTCGAGTGATTTGCACTCGTTTTACCGTGAAATGCGATTCTGGTGAATCGATGTTTTTCACGGGCGATTGCGAGACATCGCGTCGGCCGGCAGCGCCGCACTCAGGCGTTGGCGAGGATGTCGGCGGTTTTGCGGATGCGCGACAGGCGCGGGAAGATGCGCTCGCAGGCGAAGGCGTGCATCTCGGCGGTGAACGTCGTCATCGCATCCTCGGCGGCGATGACCGCGTAATTATGGGCGAAGGCATCGCGGATCGTGGCCTCGACGCCGAAATTGGTGGCGATGCCGGTGAGAATGACCGTCCGGATGCCGCGACGGCGCAGCTGGAGATCGAGCTCGCTGCCGTAGAATGCGCTCCATTGATGCTTGGTGATGCGCACATCCGGCGTCAGGTCAGCGATCTCCGGCGGTTCGCGCAGCGCTTCGGCCGGCAAGCCACCCTGTGGGAAGGCGATCGGTTCGTCGGTCGGCTGGTTGACAGCATCGGCATAGTCCGCGGAAAATCCGACGGTGACGAAGACGGTCGTGCCGCCGGCCGCTTTCAGCGACTTGGCGATCGCGGCGGTATTTTCGATCACCTGCTGAGCGGAATGAGGCGCGACGGGCCGGGAAATGATAAAGCCCTGCAGATCGATGGAGATCAGGGCGGTGGTCTTGGGATCGTAGAGGGACATGGAAGGCTCCGGAATAAACATGAGGATATCCTCGCAATTGGAAATATGAGGATGCCCTCACAAAAATCAAGTGCCGATTCGATCGATCGTTCGCCGAAGCAGAAGCGCGGGCACGAGCGCGTTGCCATTCTGACCGAGGCGGCCGCCAAGGTTTTTCTTGAGAAGGGCTATGAGGCCGCGACGATGACGGAGATCGCCGCCGAGGCGAAATCCTCGATCGGCTCGCTCTACCAGTTTTTCCCGACCAAGCCGGTGCTGGCCGAAGCGCTGCATGTCGAGCGGATGCGGCAGCTGAACGCCGCGCTGATCGAACTACAAGGCGAAGTGGACGGCAAGCGGGCGTCCGAGATTGGCGACGCGATCTTCGCGCGGCTTGGCAGCTTTCTGGAGGAGTACCGCGAATTTCCGGTGCTGGCGGCGCGGCGCGACATTCCCAAGGACCGCAAGGTGAAATCGCGGGCGGAGCTGCGTGGCAATATCAAGGCGCTATTGCAGAAGGCGAGCCCTTCTGTTGGCGACGATCTCGACCTTCTGTCGGCGCTGGTGCTTGAGCTGCTGAGGATCATCGTGACGGCGGCGCACGATCCCGACATCGGCGGCGATCCGCGCATGGTGGCGGAGTTGCGGGGGATGCTGCGCAAAAGGCTGGAGGAAGCGACGGCCTGAGCAGCCGGGCTTGCGCTCACATTTGCGCGAAGCCGGACAAAAAAGGTTGCGTCACCTGTTTTTCGCCAGCATTTCGCCTATCCTCGAAAAAAGCGAAACAATTGGGGCTGGCGAATGGCGCGTGCGTGGTCGAGACTTGGTTTGGTGTTTTCTCTGTTGGGCGCTGCCGCCCTGCCCTTGCAGGCCGTCGCCCAGGAGCCGGTCTTCCGGATCGGAACCTCCACCATCGGCGAACTGAAATACAAGCCGGGCTTCAAGCATTTCGACTACGTCAACCCGGATGCGCCGAAGGGCGGCAATCTGAGACTTTCGGCATCCGGCACCTACGATACGTTCAATCCGCTGCTTTCCAAGGGCCAGGCCGCCGTCGGCCTGACGCTGCCGTTCGAGACGCTGATGAAATCGGCGGATGACGAGTTGCTCGCTTCCTACGGGCTGCTGGCCGAAGGGCTTTCCTTTCCCGATGACGTGTCGAGCGCGACCTTCAGGCTGCGTGCCGAGGCGAAGTGGGCGGATGGCAAGCCCGTCACGCCGGAGGACGTGATCTTCAGCTTCGACAAGGTGAAGGAGCTGAACCCGCTCGCCTCCAACTATTACAAGCACGTGGTGAAAGCCGAGAAGACGGGCGATCGCGACGTGACTTTCACTTTCGACGAGAAGAACAACAAGGAACTGCCGAACATCCTCGGCCAGCTCGTGGTCGTGCCGAAGCACTGGTGGGAGGGCACCGGGCCCGACGGCAAACCGCGCGATATCGCCAAGACCACGCTGGAACCTGTGATGGGCTCCGGACCCTACAAGATCGCCGCCTTCACGGCTGGCGCCACGATCCGCTACGAGCTGCGCGACGACTATTGGGGCAAGGATCTCAACGTGAATGTCGGGCAGAACAATTTCGGCTCGATCAACTACACCTATTACGGCGACCGGGATGTGGAGTTCGAGGCGTTCCGCGCCGGCAACAGCGACTACTGGCAGGAGACGCAGGCGGCACGCTGGGCGACCGGCTACGATTTCCCCGCAGTCAAGGAAGGCCGCGTGAAGAAGGAGGATGTGCCGAATGCGCTGCGTGCCACCGGCATCATGCAGGCGCTGGTGCCGAACACGCGCCGAGACATCTTCAAGGACGAGAAGGTGCGTGAGGCGCTGAACTACGCCTTCGACTTCGAGGAGCTGAACCGCACCGTCGCCTTCAACAGCTACATGCGCATCGACAGCTATTTCTGGAACACCGAGCTCGCCTCCTCCGGCCTGCCTGGGGGGCGAGAGCTGGAGATCCTGAACGGTCTCAAGGACAAGCTTTCGCCTTCGGTCTTCACTACTGCCTATTCGAACCCCGTCGGCGGCGACCCGCAGAAGAGCCGCGACAACCTGCGCACGGCGATCAAGCTGCTCAAGGAAGCGGGCTGGGAGATCAAGGGCAACCGCATGGTCAACACCGTGACCGGCAAGCCGATGAGCTTCGAGATTCTGCTTTCCAGCCCGATGCTGGAGCGCTGGGCGGTACCCTACACCAACAATCTCAAGAAGATCGGCATCGATGCGCGGGTGCGCACGGTCGATGCTTCGCAATATACCAACCGCGTGCGCAGCTTCGACTACGACGTGATCTGGAACGTCTGGGCGCAAACGATGAACCCCGGCAACGAGCAGGCCGACTACTGGGGCTCGGGTTCCGCCAACCAGCAGGGCTCGCGCAACTATGCCGGCGTTTCCGACCCGGCGGTCGACGCGCTGATCCGCATGGTGATCTTTGCGCCCAACCGCGACGAGCAGGTGGCGTCGATCAAGGCGCTCGACCGCGTGCTGATGGCAGGGCACTATGTGATCCCGCTGTTTTATCGCGGCACGCAGTCGATCGCCTACTGGAACACGATCAGCCGGCCGGCAGAATATCCGACCTACGCGACCGGTTTCCCCGACGTCTGGTGGTCGTCTTCCGCCACGAAATGAGCGGACTTGCATTGGCCTGACGGCTGGGCTCCAAATGGGCCCACCGAATCACTTCGGACCATGATCAGCGCCGGTATTGACTGGCAGAGGAAGGCTTGACGATTGAGCGGCGATAGACTGGACAGCCTACGACAGAACTCCCCGGAGGCCGCTCGCTGATGGGAGCCTATATCCTTCGCCGCCTGCTTTTGATGATCCCGACCATTATCGGCATCATGGCCATCTCGTTCACCGTCATCCAGTTCGCACCCGGCGGGCCTGTCGAGCAGGTGATCGCGCAGCTGACCGGCGACGCTCAAGGGGCGGACGCCCGCCTTTCGGGCGGCGGCGGCGACCTGATGGGATCGGGCATGGATGAAGGCGGCTCGAAATATCGCGGCGCGCAGGGGCTCGATCCGGAGCTGATCAAGAAGCTCGAGAAGCAGTTCGGCTTCGACAAGCCGCCGCTGACGCGCTTCGGCGAGATGATGTGGAACTATATCCGCTTCGATTTCGGCGAGAGCTTCTTCCGCAACACCTCCGTTCTCGACCTGATCAAGGACAAGCTTCCGGTCTCGGCCTCGCTTGGCATCTGGATCATGATCTTCTCCTACGGCATCTCCATTCCGCTCGGCATCCGCAAGGCGGTGAAGGACGGCTCGACCTTCGACGTGTGGACCTCGGGCGTAATCATCATCGGCTATGCGGTTCCGAGCTTCCTGTTCGGCATCCTGCTGATCGTGCTTTTCGCCGGCGGGTCGTTCTACGACTGGTTCCCGCTGCGCGGCCTCGTCTCCGACAATTTCGACCAGCTTTCGTGGTGGCAGAAGCCGCTCGACTATTTCTGGCACCTGGCGCTGCCGCTGATCTCGCTGTCGCTGGCGGCGTTTGCCACCACGACGCTGCTCACCAAGAATTCCTTCATCGAGGAGATCAAGAAGCAGTATGTGGTGACGGCGCGCGCCAAGGGGCTGAACGAGCGCAAGGTGCTCTACGGCCACGTCTTCCGCAACGCCATGCTGATCATCATCGCCGGATTTCCCGGCGCCTTCATCTCCGCCTTCTTCACCGGATCGCTGCTGATCGAGAACATATTCTCTCTCGATGGGCTGGGACGGCTCGGCTATCTCTCGGTGGTCAACCGCGACTACCCGATCGTGTTCGCGACGCTCTACATCTTCTCGCTGCTCGGCCTGTTCGTCAGCCTGATCTCCGACCTGATCTACACCTGGATCGATCCGCGCATCGACTTCGAGCGGAGGGACGTGTGATGGATACCGCCGCAAAGCCCGCGACCGCCACGCCCGTCCAGCCGCCGCGCAAGGGGCTGCTTTCGCCCACCAACATCCGACGCTGGAAGAACTTCAAGGCCAACCGGCGCGGCTACTGGTCGCTCTGGCTGTTCCTTCTCATCTTCGGGCTCAGCCTGTTTGCCGAATTCATCGCCAACGACCGGCCGATCATCGCCTCTTACAAGGGCGAGATCCTGTTTCCCGTGCTCGTCAATTATCCCGAGGAGAAGTTCGGCGGCTTCCTGGCCGAGACCGATTATCGTTCGGACGTGATCGCCGACGAGATCAAGGCCAATGGCTGGATGATCTGGCCGCCGATCCGCTATTCCTACCGCTCGGTGAACTCAAACATCCCGCACTCGGCGCCGACCGCGCCCTTTTGGATGATAAGCCAGGAGGAGCGCTGCTCGGGCTATCCGCAAGGGGTGAACGACCCGAACTGCACCTGGAGCAACCTCAACTGGCTGGGCACGGACGACCAGGCGCGCGACGTGCTCGCCCGCGTGATCTACGGTTTCCGCATCTCGGTGCTGTTTGGGCTGGTGCTGACCATCTGCTCGGCTGTCGTCGGCGTCAGCGCCGGCGCGATCCAGGGCTATTTCGGTGGCTGGACCGATCTTCTGCTGCAGCGCTTCATCGAGATCTGGTCGTCGATGCCGGTGCTTTACATCCTGCTGATCATCGCCGCGATCCTGCCGCCGGGCTTCTTCGTGCTGCTCGGGATCATGCTGCTGTTCTCATGGGTCGGCTTCGTGGGCGTGGTGCGCGCGGAGTTTCTGAGAGCCCGCAATTTCGAATATGTCCGGGCAGCGCGCGCGCTCGGCGTCGGCAACCGCACGATCATGTGGCGGCACCTTTTGCCGAACGCGATGGTGGCGACGCTGACCTTCCTGCCCTTCATCCTTTCCGGCTCGATCACCACGCTGACCTCGCTCGACTTCCTCGGCTTCGGCATGCCGCCCGGCTCACCATCGCTCGGCGAGATGATCGCCCAGGGCAAGGCCAACCTGCAGGCGCCATGGCTGGGGCTGACGGCCTTCTTCGCGATGTCGATCATGCTGTCGCTTTTGATCTTCATCGGCGAGGCGGTGCGCGATGCGTTCGATCCAAGGAAGACCTTCGGATGAGGGCGGCCTCGTCATGGCAGGGCTTTGCGGGTAGAGTTGCTGGCGTTGCAGCTTTTGGAGCGTGGCCGTCATGAACAAGATTGTGCGTGATCATTATCCCGTCGCCAACCTTCCCGAGGACTTGAGGGAGGGTTTTGCCGACGATGCAACAGTGCGTGTCGTGCTTGAGGTCGAGGATAAAGCCTCCTCTGAGCACGACGTCTACCCGGGTCTGCGCGATTTCCAGACTGAGCCCAAGAAGCCACTCACCGGTGCCGAACTTATTAAGCTGATCGAGGATTATCAGGCGCTTGGCCACCCCCCCGTCAGCGAGGAAGAAGCCGTCGCTCGCATACGCGAATTGCGTGACGAGTGGGACTACTGATGCCCGCGATAAAGAAGGTCTACATCGACACCAATATCTTTATCCTGGCGTTCGAAAATGCTGGCATAGCCACGCAACTGCTGAGAAAGCTTTTCGCGACCAAAAGCAAAAGGCCGCTCTTTGCTACAAGCGAACTGACCCTCTCGGAGCTGCTGGTCAGGCCCTTTCGTGACGCCAACAGCAGACTGGTCGATGCATATGATAGAACGATCGTCTCAAGTCCCTGGCTTGACGTCATCCCAGTCGGAAAACCGGTTCTTCGATATGCCGCACTATTGAGGGCGAACTACCCAAGCTTGAAGTTGCCCGATGCCATTCATGTTTCGACGGCCTTGGCAACGGAATGCACGCATATACTGACAAGCGACACCGGCTTGAAGCATGACTACGAAATCAAGGGTGCGGACGCGGCACCAAAGCGTTCACCTCTCACCACTCTCCGCCCCGACGACGCCACCCTGACCTCCCTGATCGAGAGCCTGTCCTGATGTCTGAACCCTTGCTGTCCGTCCGCAATCTTTCCGTCGCCTTTCACCAGGGGGGCGCGACTTCAGTGGCTGTCGATGGCATTTCCTTCGACGTCAACAAGGGCGAGGTGGTGGCGCTGGTGGGAGAGTCCGGCTCGGGGAAATCGGTATCGGCCAATTCGATCCTGCGGCTGCTGCCCTACCCCTCGGCCAGTCATCCCTCCGGTGAAATCCTGTTCAAGGGCAAGGATCTCCTGAAAGCGTCAGACAAGGTGCTGCGCGAGGTCCGCGGCAACGACATCACGATGATCTTCCAGGAGCCGATGACCTCGCTCAACCCGCTGCACAATATCGAGAAGCAGATCGCGGAGATTCTGGAGCTGCACCAGGGGATCAAGGGACAGGCGGCGCGCACGCGGGTGCTAGAGCTGCTCAACCAGGTGGGAATCCGCGAGCCGGAGAAGCGGCTGAAAGCCTATCCGCACGAGCTCTCGGGCGGGCAGCGGCAGCGTGTGATGATCGCCATGGCGCTCGCCAACCGCCCGGAACTGCTGATCGCCGACGAGCCGACGACGGCGCTCGACGTTACCGTGCAGGCGCAGATCCTTGAGCTCTTGCGACAATTGAAGGGCCAGCACGGCATGTCGATGCTGTTCATCACCCACGACCTCGGCATCGTGCGCAAGTTCGCCGACCGGGTCTGCGTGATGACCAAGGGCAAGATCGTCGAGACCGGGACGGTCGAGGAAGTCTTCACCAATCCGCAGCATCAATATACCCGCCACCTTTTGGCCTCCGAGCCGCGCGGCGAGCCGCCGCTTGCCGACAGCTCCAAGCCGATCGTGATGCAGGGATCGGACATCAAGGTCTGGTTCCCGATCAAGGCGGGGCTGATGCGCAAGGTGGTGGATCATGTGAAGGCCGTGGACGGGATCGATCTTTCGCTGCGCGCCGGGCAGACGCTGGGCGTGGTCGGCGAATCCGGATCGGGCAAGACGACGCTAGGGCTGGCGCTCACCCGGCTGATCTCCTCGCAGGGGCGGATCAGCTTTGTCGGCAAGGATATAGCCAGCTATTCATTCACCGAGATGCGGCCGCTGCGCAACCAGCTGCAGGTGGTGTTCCAGGACCCTTACGGCTCGCTCAGCCCGCGCATGTCGGTGGGCGATATCATCGCCGAGGGGCTGAAGGTGCATGAGGGTAGTCTTTCCTACGAGGAGCGCGACCGGCGCGTCTGCTGGGCGCTTGAGGAAGTGGGGCTCGATCCGACCACCCGCTGGCGCTATCCGCATGAATTTTCCGGCGGCCAGCGGCAGCGTATCGCGATTGCCCGCGCCATGGTGCTGAAGCCGCGCTTCGTGATGCTCGATGAGCCGACATCGGCGCTCGACATGAGCGTTCAGGCGCAGGTGGTCGATCTTCTGCGCGACCTGCAGCAGAAGCACGACCTCGCCTATCTCTTCATCAGCCACGATCTCAAGGTTGTGAAGGCGCTCGCCAACGAGGTGATCGTGATGCGCTTCGGCAAGGTGGTGGAACAGGGGCCATCGGCCGATATTTTCCGCGCGCCGAAGGACGACTATACCAAGGCGCTGATGGCGGCGGCCTTCAACATCGAGGCGCGGCCGACGCCCGCAGTGCAACACTAACGACAGCAGAGCCCAGACAATATGCCAGCCCCCATTCTCGTCGATCTCAAGTTCAATCCCGATACCGTCGCGCGTATCCTGAAAACCGCTTTTCTCGATCGCCGCAGCATCAATATCGCCGATCCCGAGACGAAGGGCCGGGACCTCTCCGATCTCGACTACGCGCTGCTGTGGAAGCCGGATGTGGACTTGTTCGAACGGGCACCGAATCTGAAAGTGATCTTTTCGGGCGGTGCTGGCGTCGACAGCTTCATGAACCTGCCTGGTCTTCCCAACGTGCCGATCGTGCGCTTCGTCGACCACAGCCTGACGACGCGAATGAGTGAGTGGGTGGTGATGCAGTGCCTGATGCATCAGCGCGGACAGGCGGAGCACGACCGATTGCAGCGCCGGCGCGAATGGGGCCACGACGTGGCGCCGGAGGCATCGGAGCTCACCGTCGGCGTCATGGGTCTCGGCGTGCTCGGCCAGGATGCCGTCAGGAAGCTGACGGTGATGGGCTTTAACGTCATCGGCTGGTCGCGCACGGCGAAACAGATCGATGGCATCGAGACATTCGACGCGAGCGGGCTCGACGCCTTTCTTTCGAAGACCGACATCCTTGTGGGCCTGCTGCCGCTGACGCCGGAGACGACGAAATTCTATAACGCAGCACTGTTTTCCAAGCTCCGCCAAGGCGGGGCGCTTGGAAAGCCGGTGTTCATCAATGCCGGGCGCGGCAAGAGCCAGGTCGAGGCCGATATCGTCGCGGCGATCGAAACCGGCGTGCTTGGCGGCGCCTCGCTCGATGTCTTCGAGGTCGAGCCTCTGCCTTCGGACAGCCCGCTCTGGGACCTGCCTGGTGTCTTCATCACGCCGCATGATGCAGCGAGTTCGGAGGAGAATGCGCTGTTTCGCCATGTGGAGCGGCAGATCGCCCGCTTCGAGCAAGGCCAGCCGCTGCAATATGTGGTCGACCGCAACCGCGGTTACTGAGGCGGGAACCATCGTTGCCGGTGGCCGTTTCTTTCCCTGATGTTTCAAGGGCGGCCGATGCCGCCCGGTTTGGGAAGGGGCAGGCATGGTCGAGCGGATCGAGAGACCGTGGAACGAAGGCGCTCAGGCGTCACAAGAACCGATGGCCGGGCGGACCAAGCGGAAGTCGCCCACCAGCGTCCGCATCTTACGCATGCTGATCGCGGCACTGCTTCTGGCGTTCGCCGTCTGGATTCCCGTGGAAATTTGGAGCCGCTATCACCTGCCGCAGCCTGACGAGTCCACTCACGCGGAGCCCACCCCAGCGCAGGGCGGTGGCGGACAGTCCGGCACCGAGGCGCCCACGCCCGCCGGGCGGGCAAATGCGCCGCAGACAAGCACGCAGTAGGCGGGCGCGACGCTTACCCCGGCTTTCGGGCAAATGGCGGGGTCTTATTTGTTCTGGACATTACCGGCACAGTTTTCGATAAGAAAGCGCACAGGCCGGTTGTCGTGCGCCTCTTTCGGCGCCTGCACCCGGATTGGATAGGGTGGAATCGATGGCGAAGACAGATATTGCACGGCGCGTTTACAACCACGCTTGGAAACTCGACCCGATCGTCCGCAGCCTGATCGACACGGACTTCTACAAGCTGTTGATGCTGCAGATGATCTGGAAGCTCTATCCCGACGTCAACGCCACCTTCACCGTCATCAACCGCACCAAGCGCGTGCTGCTTGCCGAGGAGATCGACGAGGGGGAACTGCGCGCGCAGCTCGACCATGCGCGCACGCTCCGGCTCTCCAAGAAAGAGATGATCTGGCTGGCGGGTAACAGCTTCTATGGCCGCGCGCAGATCTTCGAGCCCGAATTCCTGGCCTGGCTGTCGCATTTCCAGCTGCCGGAATACGAGCTTTCGAAGCGCGACGGACAGTACAGGCTGGATTTCCACGGCTCGTGGAAAGAGACCACGATGTGGGAAATTCCGGCACTCGCTATTATCAACGAGCTGCGCTCGCGCTCAGCGCTACGCGCGCTCGGGCCGTTCACGCTCGATGTGCTCTATGCCCGCGCCAAGGCGCGCATGTGGGAGAAGGTCGAGCGGCTGCGCGAACTGCCGGGCCTGCGCATCTCCGACTTTGGCACGCGGCGGCGCCATAGCTTCCTGTGGCAGCGCTGGTGCGTCGAGGCCCTGAAGGAAGGCATCGGCGCCGGCTTTACCGGCACCAGCAACGTGCTGCTCGCCATGGACAACGACCTCGAAGCCGTCGGCACCAACGCCCATGAGCTGCCGATGGTGGCGGCCGCCCTTGCCGAGAGCGACGACGAACTGCGCAATGCGCCCTACAAGGTGCTGCGCGACTGGAACAAGCTTTACGGCGGCAACCTCTTGATCGTGCTGCCCGATGCCTTCGGCACCGCGGCCTTCCTGCGCGACGCGCCGGAATGGGTGGCGGACTGGACCGGTTTCCGCCCCGACAGCGCGCCGCCGATCGAAGGCGGCGAGAAGATCATCGAATGGTGGAAGAAGATGGGGCGCGATCCCCGGCAGAAGATGCTGATCTTCTCGGACGGGATGGATGTCGATGCGATCATCGACACCTACAAGCACTTCGAGGGCCGCGTGCGCATGAGCTTCGGCTGGGGCACCAACCTCACCAACGACTTCGCCGGCTGCGCGCCGACCGAGATTTCCGGCCTCAACCCGATCTCGATCGTCTGCAAGGTCAGCGACGCCAACGGCCGCCCGGCCGTCAAGCTCTCCGACAACCCGCAGAAGGCGACGGGCGAGCCCGAGGAAGTGCAGCGCTATCTGAAGTTCTTCGGCACCGAGGATCTGGTCGATCAGGCCGTTCTGGTCTGAGGCAGGTTATGCAACGGTCATGTTTGGAATGAGGGAACGGCCACGTGATCTCGTGACAGCGACGTGACGTCAATCTGCCGCCCGACCCCGTTCTTAAGTTAACGGCAGTCGCGTTCCGACGCTGCGTTTACAGCATATTGGTGGGGATGCAAGGCGGCATGGCATGCTTGCATCGTCATCTCCATCAATCAGGCGAGACGGGCGCCTCGCGTTCGGGCGCCCGTCGCCCGCTTACTTGACGACGAGGATCGCCTTGCCGCGGACCCTGTCGTAGAGATCGATGATATCCTGGTTGAACATGCGCACGCAGCCGGAAGAGGCGTTCTTGCCGATCGAGCGCCATTCCGGCGAGCCATGGATGCGATAGAGCGTGTCCTGGCCATCCTGGAATATATAGAGCGCGCGGGCGCCGAGCGGATTGCTGAGCCCCGGCGGCATGCCCTCTTTCCACTCGCTGAGCTTCGGATTGCGGCCGATCATCGCCGGCGTCGGCGTCCAGGTCGGCCATTTGCGCTTCCACTGGATCACCGCCCGCCCCTTCCAGGCGCGGCCCTGTGCGCCCAGGCTGACGCCATAGCGGACCGCCCGGTCGTTCTTCAGGATGAAATAGAGGAACTTGGTTTCGGTATCGACGACGATGGAGCCCGGTGGCTCGTCGCTATGATAATCGACCTCCTGGCGCAGGTAGCGCGGATCGACCTCGGCATAGCTGATGGCCGGCAGGCGATAGTTGCTGTCATCGAGATCTGCATAGATCAGCGGATAATCCGGCTTGTCGACCGGCCGCTCCGGCTGCGACACGGCGGCCTCCGCGGCGGGTGCCGGGGCCTCGACGGCCGGCGGCTTGGGCATGGCGACGTCGACCGGTTGGGAGGGAAGCTGCGTGCAGGCCGCAAGCAGCGAAACGCCGGCCGCCGCGACAAGCGGCCGAAGAATGGAGAGGCTATGCAATTTCAGGGTATCCAATGCGAGAGGTAAGCTGTGATCCCTCTCCCTGGCCGGGCATCGGTGACCAAATTGTGTTCGCGGAAGGAAATACAGAAGAGCTTGAGAGCTTCGACGCGGGCATGTTGACGGAATGCAACACGAGGCGTGAAGTGCTGGGCGTAGGCGCAAAAAGCCAGCGTTGACTAACGGATCACACGTCGTTGGGAAGACGGAGATAGCAGCATCGATTTC
The DNA here is from genome assembly GCF_056399145.1 of Rhizobium sp. 01N48. Lineage (NCBI taxonomy): Bacteria > Pseudomonadati > Pseudomonadota > Alphaproteobacteria > Hyphomicrobiales > Rhizobiaceae > Rhizobium > Rhizobium sp. 01N48. Next base: position 133,540 of record NZ_JBFTQT010000006.1, on the reverse strand, counting down.
CGAGGAAATGGCGGACAAGGTGGGATTCGAACCCACGGTACGCTTTCACGTACACACGCGTTCCAGGCGTGCGCCTTAAACCACTCGGCCACCTGTCCTTGATTGCCGATCCGCATCGCTTGATGCAAATCGTTGGAACGGCGCGATATATACCGAGGAATTTTCAGGGATCAACCTAAATCTAACAGTTTTTTGACTTCTTCCAGCAAAAGTGCCGGAATGCGGTCCATTGCGGTTCCGGCGGCAGGGCACTAGTGTCTTTAAGTCTTGGAGAATGGGCGCAACTGGCCGTGTCAAATCCGGCGGATCGGTGGCGGAGAGTGTAATGCGTTTCCTTTTGCGTTTGGCGAGCCTGATCGCGCTGGCGGTTGCGGTGATTGCCGGAACGATCGACAGCATCCAGTCCGTGGCGGCATCCTCCGTCGTCATCACGCCGATGGGCGATGCCTGGCAGGACATGAGCGCATCCTCCTTCGAGGCGCTGCAATCGACCATCGCCTATTATATCCATCCCCGCTTCTACACGATCGCCTTCCAGTGGCTGATGATGCAGCCGGCTTTCGCGGTGTTTCTCGTGCTTTCGCTCCTCCTGTGGATGGCGGGGTACAAGAAGCCGCCGGTGGCCGGTCGTTTCGCGGCTTAGAGAACACTCCGTTCTTGGGCTTCCATTGTTCGCCTTACTGCTACTTGGCGTAGCTGTAATCAGCGTGAAGCGGCCATGGCGGGATAGCGCGGACACGAATCCCAGCGCGGCCATACGCGTATGCAGCATACCAAATGGCTAGAAAAAACGCATTTTGGCGGTGCTTTTGCGTAAAAAACGATTGCGCTGGCAGGTTTTTACGCAAAGTCGGTGATTTTTTACCAGCCGAAAAATTTCTCGTGAATTTTCATTGGAGCCATGCAAGGATGCGGCAAGCCAGGCCTCCGGGGGGAGGTCGGTGTTCCGCAGACATGCCTGAAAACGGGCTTGCGGGAGGACCCCTAACAAATAGCAACAACAGGGCTGCACAATGAAAAAATCCCTTCTGACCGTCCTTGCCGTGGCTGCCATGTCCACGACGGCGCTCGCTGCCGACGTCAAGCCGGCACTGGTCTACGGCACCGGCGGAAAGTTCGACAAGTCGTTCAACGAAGCCGCCTACAATGGCGCCGAGAAGTTCAAGAAGGAAACCGGTATCGCCTACCGCGACTTCGAGCCGACCGGCGACACCCAGGGCGAACAGGCCATCCGCAACTTCGCCAGCCGCGGCTTCAACCCGGTTGTTGCCGTATCCTTCGCCTGGACCTCGGCGATCGAGAAGGTTGCCGCAGAATTCCCGGACACCAAGTTCATCATCGTTGACGCCGTTGTCGACAAGCCGAACGTCCGTTCGGTCGTCTACAAGGAAGAAGAAGGTTCCTACCTCGTCGGCGTTCTCGCCGGCATGGCATCGAAGACCGGCAAGGTCGGCTTCGTCGGCGGCATGGATATCCCGCTGATCCGCAAGTTCGAGTGCGGCTACGAGCAGGGCGCGCGCGCCGCCAACGCCAAGATGGAAGTGTTCCAGAACATGACCGGCACGACGGGTGCAGCATGGAACGACCCGGTTCGCGGCGGTGAGCTCACCAAGAACCAGATCGACCAGGGCGCCGACGTGATCTACGCGGCAGCCGGTGCAACCGGTCTCGGCGTTCTACAGACCGCCGCCGACAACAAGAAGTTCTCGATCGGCGTCGATTCGAACCAGAACCATCTGCATCCAGGTTCGGTCCTGACCTCGATGGTCAAGCGCGTCGATCTCGCCGTCTACAACGCCTACACCGACACCAAGGCCGACAAGTTCACCGGCGGCGTGCAGTCGCTCGGCGTCAAGGAAGACGGCGTTGCTGCTGCCATCGACGACAACAACAAGGCGCTGATCACGCCTGAAATGCTGGCCGCCGTCGAAAAGGCCAAGGCAGACATCATCGCGGGCACCGTCAAGGTTCACGATTACACCTCGGACAACGCCTGCCCGAAGTGATCCGCGCCTGAAATTGGGCGTATGGCGGAATTGATTTTCGCCATACGCCCTTTTCGTATCTGGAGCCTGCTGTGACTGACACGCCCGCTATCGAACTTGTGGGCATCGACAAGAAATTCGGTGCCGTCCACGCCAACAAAGACATCAACCTCACTGTCGCCAAGGGATCCATCCACGGCATCATCGGGGAAAACGGAGCCGGAAAATCGACGCTGATGTCGATCATCTACGGCTTCTACCACGCCGATCAGGGCGAGATCCGGGTCAACGGCCAGGCCGTGACGATCAAGGACAGCCAGACGGCGATCGCAACCGGTATCGGCATGGTGCACCAGCACTTCATGCTGGTCGACAATTTCACGGTGCTCGAGAACATCATGCTCGGCGCCGAAGGCGGAGCGCTGCTCGCCAGAGGCGTGGCATCGGCCCGCGCCGAGCTGAAGCGGCTGGAAAAGGAATACGGCCTTGAGGTCAACCCGGATGCGCTGATCGAGCAGCTCCCCGTCGGCCTGCAGCAGCGCGTCGAAATCCTCAAAGCCATGTATCGCGGCGCCGAGATCCTGATCCTCGACGAGCCCACCGGCGTTCTGACGCCGGCTGAAGCCGACCATCTGTTCCGCATCCTGAAAGTGCTGCGCGACCAGGGCAAGACGGTCATTCTCATCACCCACAAGCTGCGCGAGATCATGGCGATCACCGATACGGTGTCGGTCATGCGCCGCGGCGAGATGGTGGCGACCCGCAAGACGGCCGAGACGACGGTCGAGGAACTGGCCGAGCTGATGGTTGGCCGTCGCGTGCTGCTTCGCGTGCAGAAGGGCGAGGCCAATCCCAGCAAGGTCATCCTGTCGGTGCGCAATCTGACAGTGAAGGACGACCGCGGTGTCGTCATGGTCGACAACGTGTCGTTCGACGTACGCGGCGGCGAGATCGTCGGCGTGGCAGGTGTGGCCGGCAACGGGCAGTCGGAGCTCTTGGAAGCGATCGCGGGCATCCGCAAGCCGCATTCGGGTGAGATCCTGCTCGATGGCCAGCCGATCGACAAGGCCGATCCGGCGCGGCTGCGCGAGCTTGGGCTCGCGCACATCCCCGAGGACCGCCACCATATGGGCCTCGTGCTGAAGTTCGAGGAATACGAGAACTCGGTGCTCGGCTATCACCGCAAGCCTGAATACAGCAAGGGCCCGCTGCTCGATCTCGAAGCGATCCGCAAGGACGCGATGGAGAAGATCGAGAAATACGACATCCGGCCGCCGAACCCACGGCTGAAGACCGCCAACTTCTCCGGCGGCAACCAGCAGAAGATCGTCGTCGCCCGCGAGATCGAGCGCGACCCGACGGCGCTGATCATCGGTCAGCCGACGCGCGGCGTCGATATCGGCGCCATCGAATTCATTCACCGCCGGATCATCGAGATGCGCGACGCGGGCAAGGCGATCCTGCTCGTCTCCGTCGAGCTCGACGAAATCCGCGCCCTTTCAGACCGTATCCTTGTCATGTTCGCCGGCCATGTCGTCGGCGAGAAGACGCCCGATGCCGGTGAACAGACCCTCGGCCTGATGATGGCCGGCATTGCCGCGTGAGGCCTTGATGAGCACTGCTTCCACTCCCCTACCCCGCTGGATCAACTACGGCCTCATCCCGATCCTGAACCTTCTCACCGCCTTCCTGATATCAGGCTTCGTCGTCTGGCTGATCGGCGAAAGCCCGATCGGCGCGCTGCAGCTTCTGATCGAAGGCGCGCTCGGGAGCGGCGAAGGCATCGGCTTTACGCTGTACTACGCCACCAGCTTCATCTTCACCGGCCTTTCGGTGGCGGTCGCCATCCATGCCGGGCTGTTCAACATCGGCTCCGAGGGCCAGGCCTATCTCGGCGGTCTCGGCTGTGCGCTGGTGGCGCTGGCGCTCGACAAGTTCGTGCCGTGGTATGTGACCATGCCTGTGGCCGTCATCGGCGCCGGTCTGTTCGGCGCGGCCTGGGCCTTCATTCCGGCCTGGCTGCAGGCCAAGCGCGGCAGCCATATCGTCATCACCACGATCATGTTCAACTATATCGGCGCGGCGCTGATGGTGTACCTCTTGGTGCACGTACTGATCGTGCCGGGCAAGATGGCGCCTGAGACCCGCACCTTCCTCGAAGGCGGCCAGCTGCCGAAGCTTGGCTGGATCATGGACATTTTCGGCGCCAAGCTGGGGGCGGCTCCGTTCAACGTCTCCTTCATCATCGCGCTGGTGGCGGCTTACTTCGTCTGGCTGCTGATCTGGCGCACCAAGCTCGGCTTCGAAATGCGCACGCTCGGCGTCAGCCCGAGTGCGGCCGCTTACGCCGGCATTCCCTATGCGCGCATCGTCATCATCGCCATGCTGCTTTCGGGCGCGCTTGCGGGGATGATGGCGCTCAACCCCGTGATGGGCTCGTCGGCCCGCCTGCAGGTCGAGTTCGTCGGCGGCGCCGGCTTCGTCGGCATCGCGGTGTCGCTGATGGGGCGCAACCATCCCGTCGGCATCGTGCTGTCGGCCATCCTGTTCGGCATCCTCTATCAGGGCGGCGACTGGATCTCGTTCGAGATGCCCAACATCACCCGCGAGATGATCCTCGTGATCCAGGGTCTGGTGATCCTGTTTGCCGGCGCGCTTGAGTATATGTACCGGCCGGCGATGGTGCGTCTCTACCAACAGTTTAAGCGGGCGTAAGGAGCGCGACGATGGAATATTACGACATCTTCATCAGCGTTCTGAGCTCCACCATCCGCCTGTCGATCCCGCTGATCTTCACGGCGCTGGCTGGCCTGTTTTCCGAACGGGCCGGCGTCTTCGACATCGGGCTCGAGGGCAAGATGCTGGGCTCGGCCTTTGCCGCCGCCTGCGTCGCCTACCTCACCGATTCCGCCTGGGCGGGGCTTTGCGCCGGTATCATATGCTCGGTGGCGCTGAGCTTCGTGCACGGCTTTGCCTCGATCACCAATCGCGGCAACCAGATTATCTCGGGCGTCGCGATCAACTTCTTCGTGGCCGGTATCACCATCGTGCTCGGCCAGGCCTGGTTCGGCCAGGGCGGGCGCACGCCGCAGCTGGCCGGCGACGCGCGCTTTACGCCAATCACGCTTCCGGGCGCTGATGCGGTGCGCGAGGTGCCGATCCTTGGGCCGCTCTATGCCAACGTCATCTCCGGCAACAACGTGCTCACCTACCTCGCTTTCCTGGCGGTGCCGCTTTCCTGGTGGATCCTCTACCGCACGCGCTTCGGTCTTCGTCTGCGCGCCGTCGGTGAAAATCCGGGTGCGGTCGATACCGCCGGCATCTCGGTCAGCTGGCTGCGCTACCGCGCCGTCATCTGCGCCGGTATTCTCTGCGGCTTCTCCGGCACCTATCTGGCGATCGCGCAATCTGCCGCCTTCATCAAGGACATGTCGGCCGGCAAGGGCTATATCGCGCTGGCAGCCCTCGTCTTCGCCAAGTGGAAGCCGGTGCCTGTCATGTTCGCCTGCCTGCTGTTCGGCTTCCTCGATGCGCTTGGGAATTTCATGCAGGGCAAGCCGATCCCGGGGATTGGCGAGGTTCCGGTGCAGATCTTCCAGGCCCTGCCCTATATCCTCACCTGCGTGCTGCTCGCGGGCTTCATCGGCAAAGCCATCCCGCCGAAGGCCGGCGGCACACCCTATGTCAAGGAGCGCTAAGACCATGTCCCACGACCTCTTCGAAGCCGCCCGCGGCGCCATGGCATTCGCCCACGCGCCCTACTCCAAGTTCCCCGTAGGTGCTGCGATCCGCGCCGAGGACGGCAAGGTCTATACCGGCGCCAATATCGAGAACCTCTCCTTTCCCCAGGGCTGGTGCGCGGAGCCGACGGCGATCAGCGCCATGATCATGGGCGGGGCGAAGAAGATCGTTGAGATGGCCGTGATCGCCGAAAAACTGCCGCTCTGCCCGCCCTGCGGCGGCTGCAGACAGAAGATCTCGGAATTCGCCTCCAAGGAAACGCGGATCTATCTCTGCGACGAAACCGGCGTGCAGAAGACCATGACCATGGACGAGCTGCTGCCCTTCAGCTTCGAGACCGAACTCTGATGCAGGCGGCGCTCGACCTCCTGAAGGCGCGGCTCGGCGGGCCTTCGCCGCGCTACGGCGTGATCCTCGGCTCCGGGCTCGGCTCGCTGGTGGCGGAGCTCAAGGATGCGGTACGGATAGCCTATCAGGATGTCCCGGGCTTTCCCGTCAGCGCGGTTTCCGGCCATGCCGGCGAGGTGGTGGCCGGCACGCTTGGCGGTGTGCCCGTCATCATGCTGTCGGGGCGCGTGCATTTCTACGAGAAGGGCGACGCCAACGCCATGCGGCGGCCGATCGAGGTGTTGAAGGCGCTCGGCGTCGAGGCGCTGATCCTGACGAATTCGGCGGGATCGCTGCGCGAGGATCTGGCGCCGGGATCGGTGATGCAGATCACCGACCACATCAACTATTCCGGCATCAATCCGCTGATCGGCGAGGAAAGCGACCGCCGCTTCGTGGGCATGACCAATGCCTATGATACCAAGCTTGCCGACGCGATGCGGCGGGCGGCGGAGAAGACCGGGACAGCGCTTTCTGAGGGCGTCTACATGTGGTTCTCGGGCCCGAGCTTCGAGACGCCGGCGGAGATCCGCATGGCCCGTATTCTCGGCGCGGATGCCGTGGGCATGTCGACCGTGCCTGAAGTCATCATTGCCCGAATGCTCGACATGAGGGTTGCGGCTGCTTCCGTTATCACCAACTATGGGGCCGGAATGACCGGTTCGGAACTGAGCCACGACGAAACCAAGGAGATGGCGCCCATCGGCGGTGCCCGTCTTGCCGCCATCCTGAAAGAGATGATCGCGGCTGGAGGAAATGACGCATGAGCAATCACTCGCTGAAGGAAACGGCGGCCGTGGCGCTGTCGTTGCTTGATCTCACCAACCTCAAGGACGACTGCACGGAAGCGCAGATCGAGGCCCTGTGCGCACGCGCGCAGACGCCCTACGGCAATAGCGCCGCGATCTGCATCTGGCCGCGCTTCGTGTCGCATGCGCGCTCGATCCTCGGCAGCGGGCATCCGATCAAGATCGCCACCGTCGTCAACTTCCCCTCCGGCGATATGGAGGTCGCTGACGTGGCGGCTGAAACGCGCGAGGCAATCGCCGACGGCGCCGACGAGATCGATCTCGTCATTCCCTATCGCAAGTTCATCGCCGGTAGCGGCCGGGCCGTCACCGACATGGTGGCCGCCGTGCGCGCCGAATGCGGTGACGCGGTGCTGCTGAAAGTCATCCTCGAGACCGGCGAGATCAAGGATGCGGCAATGATCCGCCGTGCCTCGGAACTGGCGATCGAGGCGGGCGCCGACTTCATCAAGACCTCGACCGGCAAGGTTTCCGTCAACGCGACGCTAGAGGCCGCCGACATCATGCTGCGGGCCATTCGCCAGAGCGGTCGCAAGGTCGGCTTCAAGCCGGCGGGCGGCATTGCCTCGGTGGCCGATGCGGCACTCTATCTGAGCCTCGCCGAGACGATCATGGCGCCCGACTGGCCGATGCCATCGACCTTCCGCTTCGGCGCTTCGGGCGTGCTCGATGATATCCTCGCGGTTCTCTCAGGCACGCAATCGGCACCGGCGACCGCCGCGAGCTATTGAGATGATCCCGCAGGAGATCATTCGCCGCAAGCGCGACGGCGCGGTGCTGTCCGATGACGATATCCAGGCGTTCATCGCATCGCTTGCGGCGGGCAAGCTCTCCGAGGGGCAGATCGGCGCCTTTGCCATGGCCGTATGGTTCAAGGGAATGCGTCGCGAGGAGACCGTTTCGCTGACCATGGCGATGGCGCGCTCCGGCGACATGCTCGACTGGAGCGATCTCGACCGGCCGATCGCCGACAAGCATTCGACCGGCGGCGTTGGCGACAATGTCTCGCTGATGCTGGCGCCGATCGCCGCGGCCTGTGGGCTGGCAGTGCCGATGATCTCGGGGCGCGGGCTCGGCCATACCGGTGGGACGCTCGACAAGCTGGAATCCATACCAGGCTATACGGTTACGCCCGACGCCGCGCTGTTTCGCAAGGTGGTGCGCGAGGCGGGCTGCGCCATCATCGGCCAGACGGCGGCGCTGGCACCGGCAGACGGCAAGCTCTACGCGGTGCGCGACGTGACGGCGACCGTCGATTCCATTCCGCTGATCACCGCCTCTATCCTGTCCAAGAAGCTGGCCGCCGGGCTGCAGACGCTGGTGCTCGACGTGAAGGTCGGCAACGGCGCCTTCATGGCCTCGTCCGAGGAGGCCGAGCAGCTGGCGCGGTCGCTGGTCGAGGTTGCGAATGGCGCCGGGCTGAAGACATCGGCCGTCATCACCGACATGAACCAGCCGCTGGCGGATGCGGTGGGCAACGCGCTGGAGATCCGCAACGCGATCGCGTTCCTCGCGGGCGCGAAGAGCGGCACGAGGCTGGAGACCGTGGTTCTCGCCTTCGCGGCCGAGATGCTCGTCCAGTCAGGTGTCGCATCCTCGCGGGAGGATGGCGAGGCGCGGGCGGCCGAAGCGCTGTCATCTGGTAAGGCGGCGGAGATATTCGCGCGCATGGCGCATATGCTGGGCGGGCCGTCGGACCTTCTGGAGAAGCCCGACAGCTATCTGCCGGCTGCCCCAGCCATTCGCCCTGTCGTGTCCACGCAAAGCGGCTGGCTTGCGGCCTGCAACAGCAGGGATATCGGGATGAGCCTGATCGATCTCGGCGGCGGGCGGCGACACCCCGATGACAGGATCGACCATCGGGTGGGGTTCAGCGATATCCTGCCGCTCGGCACGCGCGTCGAGCGCGGCGAACCGATCGCCTTTGTGCACGCGGCGAACGATGACGCGGCGGAAATAGCGGCTGCGGCGTTTCAGGCGAACTACACGATCAGCGACAGCGCGCCCGCGCTGCCACCGGTCATTTCATCGCGCTTCTGACTACTGCTTCATGCTGAGCGAGCCGTCGGCCACCGCATAGGAGGCGAGCTTCTTCAGGAAGCTCATGCCGACGAGCGTCGAGGACAGGGCTTCGTCCTTCAAGACGAAAGCCTCGACATCGCGCACGCGGATGCCGCCGATCTCGACGCGGTCGAGCATGACATGCGCGGCCTTGGTCTGGCCGTTGGCGGTATTGACCGAATAGCGGAAATCGAGCTGGTTGGCGGTATAGCCGAGGCGGCGGGCCATTGTCTCGTTCAGCGCGACATAGGTGGCGCCGGTGTCGATCAGGCCGGAGACCGACTTGCCGTTGATGCGGAAATCGCCGGTGTAGTGGCCCTGTTGATCGGCCTGCAGGCGCATGCTGGTGCCATTGCCTGAGATTGCGGTCGTGGGGGTGGGATCGATCGCGCCGGAGACGAAATTGGCGGAGATCGGGCCTTCCGGGCGCGTAGGCGTGCTTCCGATGAAGGAAGGAACCTGTGTGGCAAGCACCGCGGCGATGCTTGCGAATATGACTGTACGCAAGAGCATGGAAACAGAAATCCTTCCTGTATAAACCGTGCATCATGCGCGGCCGTATCTTTAGCAGCTAAGCCACAATTGCTGAAAAGTTGCTAACGGCGGAAGGAGATAAGGCCTGGAAACATAGTCCAGGCCCCATGTAACATTTCAAATGGTAAACGGCTCGTTAATTACTTCGTGCCGTACATGCGGTCGCCGGCATCGCCGAGACCGGGCATGATATAGCCCTTCTCGTTGAGATGGCTGTCGATCGACGCCGTGTAGATCTTCACGTCGGGATGAGCTTCCTGGAAGTTCTTGATGCCCTCGGGAGCGGCAAGCAGGCAGAGGAAGCGGATGTTGGTCGCGCCGCGTTCCTTCAGCTTGTGAATGGCGGCGATCGAGGAGTTGCCGGTCGCGAGCATTGGATCGACCACGATCATCAGGCGTTCGTCGAGCGCTTCGGGCGCCTTGAAGTAGTATTCAACCGGCTGCAGCGTGTCGTGATCGCGATACATGCCGATATGCGAGACGCGCGCGGAGGGCACCAGCTCCAGCATGCCTTCGAGCAGGCCGTTGCCGGCGCGCAGGATCGACACGAAGACCAGCTTCTTGCCTTCGAGGATCGGCGACTGCATCTCCTGCATCGGCGTTTCGATGGTTGCCATCGTCAGCTCGAGATCGCGCGTCACCTCGTAACACAGGAGCGTGGAGATTTCGCGCAACAGGCGGCGGAAGCTGCCCGTCGACGTCTCCTTGCGCCGCATGATGGTGAGTTTGTGCTGCACGAGCGGATGATCGATGACCGTTACGCCGTTCATGGCCGAGCCCTTTCTTTGGCTGTTCTTATAGCATGTTTCTTCCACGGATTTTGCCTCCGCCGCAAGAGCGGACGGCAAATTGCCCCTATGATCCCCAATCTGGCCCGGATCGGGACGGATCAGAGCCTGGCCAGAAGCTCTCTACGCGTGGCCTCGTCGACGAAGGCGGCCTCGATGCCGGTGCGGGTGATCGCGTCGATCTCGGCGTCGCTGAAGCCGAAGACCGAGGAAGCGAGCTCGTATTCCCGCTCGAGCGAGGTGTGGAAGAAGGGCGGATCGTCGGAGCTGATGGTGACGCGCACGCCTTCATCCTTCAGCGCTCGCAGCGGGTGCGACTGGAAATCCGGGAAGACCTTGAGCGCGATGTTCGAGCCCGGGCAGACCTCCAGCACGGTGCCCAGATCGGCCAGCCGCTTGACGAGATCCGCGTCTTCGATGGCGCGCACGCCATGGCCGATGCGGGCCGGGCGAACCGCATCCAGCGCATCGGTGACGCTGAAGGCGCCGCAGACTTCGCCGGCGTGGATGGTGAGGCCGAGGCCGGCGTCGCGGGCGATATCGAAGGCGCGCGCATAATCCGCCACGCGGCCCATGCGCTCCTCGCCCGCGAGGTTGAAGCCCGTGATGAGCTGGTTACGGGCACTTACGGCGTATTCGGCGGCGCCGATGACGCTCTCGGGGCCGAAGTGGCGCTCGCCGGTGACGATCAGCCTCGCTTCAATACCCGATGCCGCCTTGGCGCGGCGGATGCCCTCGCACACGCCTGCGATATAGGCGTCGGCGCCGAGGCCGATGCGCTTGCCGTGATCGGGCGAGACGATGAGCTCGCTGTAGATCGTGCCGATCGCGGCAAGTTCGGCCAGATAGGTTTCGGTGAGCAGTGCGTAGTCCTCGTCGGTCTTGTAGACCTCGGAGATCTTGTCGTAGCACTCGAGGAAGCTTGCGAAATCATGCCAGACATACGCGCTGTCCTTCAGATAGGCGCTGATGTCGATGTTGTACTTGCGGGCCTGCGCCAAAGTGAGCGCCGGGGGCGCGGCACCCTCCAGATGACAGTGCAGCTCGACCTTCTTCAGATGTGACGTCACAGAAAACTCCTCCCGTGCGGGCCGGCGGGGATGCGCAGATGTTGGGCGATGGTCTCGCCGATATCGGCGTAGCTCGAACGGATGCCGAGATTGCGCGGGCGATGGCCGGGGCCGTAGGCGATGATGGGAACCCGCTCGCGGGTATGGTCGGTGCCGCGCCAGGTCGGGTCGCAGCCGTGATCAGCGGTGATGATGACGAGATCGCCGGGCTTCAGCTTGCCGCCGACTTCCGACAGGCGCGCGTCGAAGGCCTCAAGCGCCGCGGCATAGCCCGGCACGTCGCGGCGGTGGCCGTAGAGCATGTCGAAATCGACGAAATTGGTGAAAACGAGATCGCCATCCTCGGCCACATCCATGGCGTCCAGCGTCGCATCCATCAGCGCCGCGTTTCCGTTGGCCTTGACGACCCGCGAGACGCCCTGGTGGGCGAAGATATCGCCGACCTTGCCGACGGCATGGACGGTGCGGCCTTCCTTCACCAACCTGTCGAGCAGCGTCGGCTCGGGCGGCGGCACGGAGAAATCTCGGCGATTGCCGGTGCGCTCGAAGCTCGCCTTGGTTTCGCCTACGAAGGGGCGGGCGATGACGCGGCCGATGTTTTCACGGTCGAGAAGGGCGCGGGCGATGGCGCAGAAGGTCATCAGCCGCTCGAGGCCGAAATGCTTCTCGTGGGCGGCGACCTGGAAGACTGAGTCCGTCGAGGTGTAGCAGATCGGCTTGCCGGTGCGGATGTGTTCCTCGCCATAGCGGGCGATGATGTCGGTGCCGGACGCGTGGCAATTGCCGAGGATACCAGGCACCTCGGCGGCGCGGCACAAGGCTTCCACGAATTCGGGTGCGAAGGCGTCGCCCTCGGTCGGGAAATAGCCCCAGTCGAAATTGACGGGCGTGCCAGCGATCTCCCAATGGCCTGATGGCGTGTCCTTGCCGCGCGAGACTTCGTTGGCCGAGCCGAAGCTGGCATAGACCTTCTCGGCCATCGGCATGCCCACGGGAATCTTGCCGGATGCGGCCTTGGCGAGGTGCAGGAGGCCGAGCGCAGAGAGGTTCGGCAGCTTCAGCGGTCCCGACCGCAAACCCTCGCGGTCGCCCAAGCCGGCGGCACAGAATTCGGCAATATGGCCGAGCGTATCCGCCCCCTCGTCGCCATAGGCGGCCGCATCAGGCGCGCCACCAACGCCGAAGGAATCCATCACGAATAGAAAGGCACGCGGCATGTATCACCCGACACTGAAAAGCTGGCGCGCCGGATTGCCGGCCGCCGGGTCACAAGCCTTATAACGGAGACGGGAGGATGGCAAATGCGGGAGCGGCGCGTGCCGCTCAGCAGTCGCTGCAAAGCACGTTGTCGCCCTGGCGCTGCCGGTAGTAATAGGTGCGGCTGATGGTGATAGTGCTGTTGTTCGGCATGAGGTTGGGCGCGAAGAGGAACAGCTTGTAGGGTATGGAGAGTTCCGAGCGGACGAGGAAGCTGTTGGCCTTCTTGAGATCGGTCGGCACGGTCACGGCGGCATTGACCGCGTAGGGGCGGCTATTGTCCTGCGCCCAGGACCACTTGACGGTCGGGTTGGCGGCGGCGTCGATCTGGATGCCCGTTATCTTCAGGCTCAGCGTGGTTCCGGCATTGTACGGCACGAAGATTGCGGCTGCGGCATTGGGCATGTCCGCGAGCCAGGATTTCGTGACCGTCTGCTGCTGGGTGACGACATCCGCCACGGTCGCGGCTGCGCGCGAGGCGCGCTTGCTGACGCTGAGGCCGATGGTGATCTCGAAGGCGCCGACATAGAGCATGACGAGGATCGGAAAGAGGATGGCGAACTCGATCGCACCCATACCGTCGCGGTCACCGGCAAGGCGGCGGGAGAGGGCCTGTAGCTTGGCGATTGCGCTGCGGATCCTCATCACGGGTACTGCTCGTTCTGGAACGCGGCGGTCGCGACAATCAGGAAGTAGGCCGAGGAGCCGTCGGATGGCCGGACGTTAGAGATGTAGGGGCGGATGAGGTCGCCGATGACCTGCCACTTGTAATAGGCCCGGACCATGTTGATGGTGCCAGCGCCGCCTGGCGCGTATTGCAGCGCCGAGGTGTCGAGATCAGAAAAGTTGGCGGTCGATTTCTTCGGGATGGTCGTCGGGATGGCCGCGAAGGTCGCAAACTTCTGGACATCGACGAACAGCTTGCTTGGAGTCGCCGCCTCCGTCGCCGAGCAGGTGATCAGGATCGAGATTTCCTTGCAGAAGGCAGTGCGGAAGGCGGTGCGGTCGGTATTGGTTGCGGTGATCTGGCCCGTGCGGATCTTGCGGCCCAGCGTATCGACTGCGTTGGAGACGAGCTCCTCGCCGGCAAAGGCGATGAATGTCTCGATGATCGCGAAGACAACCATGAAATAAGGAATGGCAAGAAGGGCGAATTCGATCGCGGCGGCTCCATCACGCGAGCGCCTGAAAGCGGCAATGGACCACCGTCGCCTGCATTGGCGCCGATCCGTCCGTTCCGCTGTTTGATCCAATTCCGTCATGGCCTGTATCCGACACAGCTTCGATCATGCATTTTAAGGTGCCGAACGTTGATTTTCCGTTTCAAGCCGGTTCAGAAATTTAACAACAAGTAAAAGGGGCTCGATTATGGGCCTGTCGCGCCAGCGGCTGCACCCGCGGCGGCCGTCGTGTCGCTGTGCTGCTCGCAGTTCGGCGTGCAGGATAAAACCGTGCGCTCCGTCTGGCGGAAGACGCGCACCGTGTTTGCTTCGTCGATGGATACGAGAATGCTCTGATCGAGGATGGCATTGCCGTCGGCATCGAGCAGGACGAGATTGGTGCTGCCGAAGCTGCGGCCTGTCAGCACGATGGTCTTGGCGTCGGCAACCGTCGCATCCGCCACCTTGGCATTGCCGACGATGACCTTGCTGACGGGACGATCGAGCTTCAATACGCGCGCCTGGTCCATATAGACCCTGAGCATCTGCTGCTGTTGGGCGAAGGCCGGGGCGCAGACAGTTGTGCAAGCCGCGGCGGCCGCAAGAACACTGGCAAGGACTAGCCTTATGCCGCTCGATGACATCTGGATTCTCTCACGATCACGACGCTAACTTACCGGGAGCATAGAAAAAAATGGTGCACGAAACCTTAATATCGCAACCGGCCCGTTCATAATGAGACGTTAACGCGCCAGGAGCAGTAGCGTAATGAGACAGGCGGCTCTCACGATGGCGGATGAGGTAACGGCATCGCACCCTGCCGCATCAGAAATCCCTTATTCAGCAGTAGCTTCCACATGATATTTAAATTTCTATAGATCTACTGAGGCAGTTACTTACCATAGCCGCCGACTGCTTCTTCTTTACACATTGGTAACCCATTTTTTTAAGCCGATCGAAAGAGCGGTACGTTAGGTTGTGCTCATCCGATCAACGGCGAACAGTTGGCGGACGTGCTGAACATCAACTGGAGTTAGGAGTTATCATGACCAAGCTTGTAAGCCGTTTTCTGAAGGACGAATCCGGCGCGACCGCAATTGAATACGGCCTGATCGCAGCGCTCATTTCCGTAGCGCTCATCACCGGCGCGACCGCGCTGGGCAGCAAACTGAACATCATGTTCAACAACCTGTCGAACACGATCTCGTCCAAGACCCCGACCTGATATCGCAGTCGGCGACACGATATACGCCAGACCTTAACGGGTCTGGCGCTAAACATAGGCTCACGCGAAAACGCGGTGAGCCTTTTGTCTTAAGGATCGATAGCAGAATGATCGCAGCTTCCGTCTTTGTGATATTCCCGCTGTGCCTCGCAATCGCGGCATTTTCCGATCTGTTCACGATGACGATCCCGAACAGGGTCTCCGTCATCCTCATCGCGTCTTTCTTCGTCATCGCGCTTTTGACAGGCATGCCCCTTGCCCAGGTCGGCAATCATGCCGCCGGCGCGCTTGCCGTGTTTGTCGTCTGCTTCATCCTTTTCGCCACCAACACTATGGGTGGCGGCGACGCCAAGCTTCTGACGGCTACAGCACTCTGGTTCGGCCTTAACCCTGCTATCGTCGAGTTTCTTGGCTATGTCGGTATTTTTGGCGGCCTCCTGACGTTGGTCATTATGATGATCCGCACGCAGGCAGACACCATCCTGGCGATCGGCCTTCCGGTTCCGAACTCGATCCTTATGGCCAAGAAGATCCCTTACGGTATCGCCATCGCGATCGGCGGTTTTCTGGCATTTCCGTCTTCGCCGCTGTTCATGACCGCGCTGCAGGGCCTGAAATAAAGGCGCTTAAGCGCTCGTTAACCTAAGATCGAAGTCTTTCGTTAACTATAATTACACCAATTGGAGCCAATTCTCCGGAACGAATATTTCGATTCCTTGGGGAACGCCTGATGAAACCCGCCCGCATATTGATCCTTGGAGTGGCTGTCGTCGCCGCCGGTCTGGCCGGCGTTCTGGCGATGAGCCTTGCCGGCCGCGGATCGGTCGTGACCCAGGTGCAGCAGGTGGTCGAGAAGGAACCGACCGTCAACGTGCTGGTATCGGGCGCCAATCTGCCCGTCGGCGCGCGGCTCGATGACAAGTCTGCGCACTGGATGGCGTGGCCGACAGGCGGGGTCGTTCAGGGCTTCATCACCGAAACCGACAAGCCCGACGCAATCAAGGACCTGCAGGGCGCCGTCGTGCGAATGCCGATCTTCGAGGGCGAGCCGATCCGGGCCGAAAAAATCGCCGATTCCAACAGTCGCATCATGTCGTCCCTGCTGCCTTCGGGCAAACGCGCGGTCGCCACCGAAATCTCGGTCGCAACCGGCGCCGGCGGCTTCATCCTGCCGAACGATCGCGTCGACCTCATCATGGTGCGCAAGGAAAAGAGCGGCGACAAGTATCTGACCGAGACCGTGCTCAACAACGTGCGCGTGCTGGCGATCGACCAGCAGGTTCAGGAAAAGGACGATGGTTCGAAGGCTGTGGTCGGCACGACCGCGACGCTGGAGCTGACGCCTGACCAGACCAAGGTTCTGGCGGTTGCCCAGCAGATGGCCGACCGCCTGTCGCTGGCGCTGCGCTCGGTTGCCGATGCCCGCGAGCCGGACACCAAGGCCGCCGACTACCTGCTCAGCGGCGACAACGGCAGCTCCATCGTTCAGGTCATCAAGTCAGGCGCCATCGTCACAGACAGTGCGCCTTCGAAAGCCGAGTAGAGGAAACGGATATGGGCAACTCAACACGGCACATGAAACATCTGATGGCAGGCTGCCTGTCGCTGACGGTCGGCTTTACCGGCATTGCGCCTGGCTTCCTCGATCCGATCGTCGGCGTCAGCGCGGCTGAGGCCGCCGCCGACGGCATGGTGAACATCACTCAGACGGGCCCGGGCGCTCATCGCGCCCTCAAGCTCGGCCTGAAAAAGGCTATCGTCATCGACCTTCCCGTCGATGCGCACGACATCCTCGTTTCCGATCCCAGCATGGCCGACGCGGTGACGCGCTCCTCGCGGCGCATCTACCTGTTCGGCAAGACGGTCGGGCAGACCAACATCTTCATCTTCGGCGCTGATGGTCAGCAGATCGTCAGCCTCGACATCGCCATCGAACGCGACGTCAGCGGATTGCAGAACAACCTGCGCCGCTTCATTCCCGATTCCAACATCAACGTCGAGATCGTCTCCGACAACATCGTGCTGACGGGCACGGTTCGCACGCCGCAGGACGCAGCCCAGGCGGCCGATCTGGCCGGCGTCTTCCTCAAGGGCGGCGAGGCGACGACGCGCACGGAAACGGCCAGCAGCCAGGGTGGCGGCGACGGCTCGGTGGCGCTTTTCGCGGAAAACCGCCAGCAGTCGCAGGTGATCAACCTGCTGCAGATCGAAGGTGAGGACCAGGTCACGCTGAAGGTGACCATCGCCGAAGTTCGCCGCGAGATCCTGAAGCAGATCGGTTTCGACAATCTGGTTTCCAATTCCGGTGGCCTTAGCGTCGCTCAGCTTGGAGCGCCCAATTCCAGCGCCGCAACCGCGACGCTCGGTGGTGGCCTGGCTGCATTGTTCAAGAGCTCGATCGGCAAATACGACATCTCGACCTATCTGAGCGCGCTGGAACAGGCAAAGGTCGTGAAGACGCTCGCCGAGCCGACGCTGACGGCCATTTCCGGCCAGGCGGCAACGTTCAACTCCGGCGGCCAGGTTCTCTATTCGACGACCGACAACGACGGCAACGTCACCGTCACCCCCTACAATTACGGTATCAGTCTTGCCTTCAAGCCTGTTGTGCTTTCTTCGGGCCGCATCAGCCTGGAGATCAAGACCAACGTGTCGGAACCGGCACCTTCAGTCAGCGGTTCGGCGCCGACCTACCAGCGCCGTTCGGCCGAGACATCCGTCGAACTTCCGTCCGGCGGCTCGATCGCGCTGGCGGGCCTCATCCGCGACAACGTCGCACAGACATCGAACGGAACGCCAGGCGCCAACAAGATCCCGTTGCTGGGCACGCTGTTTCGCCAGCGCACGGTTCAGCGCGAAGAGACCGAGCTCGTCATCATCGCGACGCCCTATCTCGTGCGTCCCGTCGCCCGCAATCAGCTGAACCGTCCCGACGACAATTTCAGCCCGGAGAACGACGGCGCGGCATTCTTCATGAACCGCGTCAACAAGGTCTACGGCGGCAAGGCGCCGGTCGCAGACGCCCAGTTCCACGGTTCAATCGGGTTCATCTACAAATGAGCGAAGCGGGATCAGCAATGGCACAATACAGAGAAACGCCGATGGCCAAGATCAAGACCAGCGCCCGCCACCGCGGCTTTTCGACACCGCTCATCGCGGCCGCCGCGATCGCCACCGCCCTGCTTTCGGGCTGCGCCTCGCGCGACGACCTGACGACGGGCGGTATCCCTGACGATTACCGCCAGCGTCATCCGATCGTGGTGACGGAAGCCGAGCAATCGGTCGATATTCCGGTTGCCTCGACCGACCGTCGGCTCAACACCGCACAGCGCGACATGATCCGCGGCTTTGCGCAGAACTACGGCTCGCGCGCCACCGGCCCGGTCTACCTCTTGACCCCAGAGGGATCGCCGAACTCTAACGCCGCACGCCAGCTGCGCGGCCAGGTGCGCGCCGAACTCTCCGCACGCGGCATCGCGAGCTCGAAGATCGTCAACAGCTCCTATGTGACGCTCGACGCCAAGGACGCGGCGCCGATCCGCCTCACCTTCGTCGGCACCACGGCGATGACCTCGCAGTGCGGCCAGTGGCCGAAGGACATGATCAACGACTTCAGCAACCAGAATTACTACAATTTCGGCTGCGCGACGCAAAACAACCTCGCGGCACAGATCGCCAATCCAGAAGATCTCGTCGCGCCACGTGGCATGACGCCGATCGACGCAACGCGCCGCAACGCCGCCATCAAGGAATATCGCGAACGCACATCCACGATCGAAGAAGTCGGCGGCAGCTCCGCCGGCGGCTTCTGATCAGACCAGGATTGACGATGAGCACGGTTGAATACGACATCACGAACGCCGCCGACCTCCAGCAGGCCGAAGATGCCATGCGCATGGGCGAGCTGGAAAACATGCGCCCGCTGCCGCGCATCTCGGTGCACGCCTTCTGCGAGAGCGAGGAACTGCAGCGGGTGATGGAGCGCTGCGGTAACGATCGCCGCCTGTCGAAAGTGAGCCTGCGCATCACCAGCGGCGGCATCGCGGCCGCGGCCAACATGTTTGCAAGCGCGCCGACGCCGAACCTGATCATTCTCGAGACGCGCGCCAGCAGCGCCAACCTCCTCAACGAGCTGGCACCGCTTGCGGCCGTCTGCGACCCGTCGACCAAGGTCATCATCGTCGGCTATCACAACGACATCGCGCTCTACCGCGACCTCATCCGCAACGGCATTTCCGAATATATCGTGCAGCCGGTGGCAATGCCCGACATCATGACAGCGATGGCGACGATCTTCGTCGATCCCGATGCCGAGCCGCTGGGGCGCAGCATTGCCTTCATCGGCGCCAAGGGTGGCGTCGGCGCCTCGACCATCGCGCATAATTGCGCCTTCGGTATTTCGCGGCTGTTTTCGACCGAAACCATTCTCGCCGATCTCGACCTGCCCTACGGAACCGCGAACATCGATTTCGATCAGGATCCGACGCAAGGGATCGCCGAAGCGGTCTATGCGCCGGAGCGCCTGGACGAGATGTTCCTCGACCGCCTGCTGACGAAGTGCTCCGAGCATCTTTCGCTGCTGGCGGCGCCGTCAATCCTCGATCGCGCCTATGATTTCGACGGACACGCCTTCCAGCCTGTTATGGACGTGCTGCAGCGCAGCGCGCCGGTGACCGTTCTCGACGTGCCGCATGCATGGTCCGAGTGGACGCGCTCGGTGCTGTCAGCCGCCGACGAAGTCGTCATCTGCGCGTCTCCCGATCTCGCCAATCTGCGCAACACGAAGAACCTGATCGACGCGCTGCGCAAGATGCGGCCGAACGACAAGGCGCCGCACCTCGTTCTCAACCAGGTGGGCATGCCGAAGCGTCCCGAGATCAGCCCGTCGGATTTCTGCGAGCCGCTGGAATGCGAACCGGTCGCCATCATCCCGTTCGACAGCAACCTGTTCGGAACGGCCGCCAATAGCGGCCGGATGATCTCGGAGATGGACCCGAAATCGCCCACGGCCGAGACCTTCTCGCAGCTGTCGCACATCGTTACCGGGCGCATCGCCGTCAAGAAGGCGAAGAAGAGCAGTCTTCTCAGCCTGCTGAAGCGCAAGTAGCCCACCAGGAGTGGAATAAGGCATGTTCGGAAAACGCGGAAACGAAGGATCTGGCAAGGCGGGCGGCACGATCGCGCCACCGCCGCCTGTTGCTGCGCCTTCCCCGTCGACGGCGCCGGCCGTCTTCGTCGAGCCGCAGCGCGAGCAGACGCGCCAGCAGGTGGCGCCGCCGCCGATGCAGACGCCGCAGCGCAAGCGCCCTGCCCGCACCGACGAATATTACGATACCAAGGCGCAGGTCTTCTCGGCGCTGATCGACACGATCGACCTGTCGCAGCTCGCCAAGCTCGATGGCGAGAGCGCGCGCGAGGAAATTCGTGATATCGTCAACGATATCATCACGATCAAGAACTTCGCGATGTCGATCTCCGAGCAGGAAGAGCTGCTCGACGACATCTGCAACGACGTTCTCGGCTACGGCCCGCTGGAACCGCTTCTGGCGCGCGACGACATCGCCGACATCATGGTCAACGGCTCCGGCAAGACCTTCATCGAAGTCGGCGGCAAGACGCTGGAATCGGAAGTGCGCTTCCGCGACAACGCGCAGCTGCTCTCGATCTGCCAGCGCATCGTCAGCCAGGTCGGCCGACGCGTCGACGAATCGAGCCCGATCTGCGACGCCCGCCTGCCCGACGGCTCGCGCGTCAACGTCATCGCGCCGCCGCTTGCCATCGACGGTCCGGCGCTCACCATTCGTAAGTTCAAGAAGGACAAGCTGACGCTCGACCAGCTGGTGCGCTTCGGGGCGATCACGCCCGAGGGCGCGACGCTGCTGCAGATCATCGGCCGTGTCCGCTGCAACATCGTCATCTCCGGCGGCACCGGCTCGGGCAAGACGACGTTGCTCAACTGCCTCACCAACTACATCGACCGCGATGAGCGCGTCATCACCTGCGAGGACACGGCCGAACTGCAGCTGCAGCAGCCGCACGTGGTGCGTCTGGAAACCCGCCCGCCGAACATCGAAGGCGAAGGCGAGATCACCATGCGCGATCTCGTCAAGAACTGCCTGCGTATGCGCCCCGAACGCATCATCGTTGGCGAAGTGCGCGGACCCGAGGTCTTCGACCTTCTGCAGGCGATGAACACCGGCCACGACGGCTCGATGGGCACGATCCACTCCAACTCGCCGCGCGAATGCCTGAGCCGTATCGAATCGATGATCGCCATGGGCGGCTTCAGCCTGCCGGCGAAGACGGTGCGAGAAATCATTTCCGGCTCGATCGACATCGTCGTGCAGGCCGCGCGCCTTCGCGACGGCTCGCGCCGCATCACGCACATCACCGAAGTGATGGGCATGGAAGGCGACGTGATCATCACCCAGGATCTGATGCGCTACGAGATCGAGGGCGAAGACGCGGCCGGGAAGATCATCGGCCGACATAAATCGACCGGTATCGGCAAGCCGAATTTCTGGGACCGCGCCCGCTACTACAACGAAGAAAAGCGGCTCGCCGCGGCGCTCGACGAGATGGAAGAGAAGTCGAAGGATTAAGATTATGTTCGGTTTCGATCCGATCGTGCTGGGTATCGTGCTGCTCGTGGCCATTTCGGCCGGCGCGGTGTGTTACGGCCTGCTCTTCTCACGGATGGAAACCGAGAAGAAGGCGGCAAGCCGCGTTAGCCGGGTGGCATCGGCCGAACTCGACAAGCAGAACGTCAAGGCCGCACGCGACCGCGTCCAGGAAATGTCGAAGCGTCGCAAGTCGATGCAGGACAACCTGAAGGATCTCGAGAAGCGGCAGCAGGAAAACGCCAAGAAGAAACTGACGCTGAAAT
The DNA here is from genome assembly GCF_056399145.1 of Rhizobium sp. 01N48. NCBI lineage: Bacteria > Pseudomonadati > Pseudomonadota > Alphaproteobacteria > Hyphomicrobiales > Rhizobiaceae > Rhizobium > Rhizobium sp. 01N48. Next base: position 111,637 of record NZ_JBFTQT010000006.1, on the reverse strand, counting down.
CGCGACTGACGCAGGCCGGCCTCTCGATCACGCCCGGCCGTTTCTACATGTTCAGCGCCATTTTCGGCTTTGTGCTGATGTCCGTCGCGTTTCTGGCCGGCGCCCCTACCATGGTGGTGCTCGGGGTGCCTGTTGTGGCCGGGCTCGGGCTGCCGCGCTGGATCCTCGGCTTCCTGATCAAGCGTCGCCAGAACAAGTTCCTCGACGAATTCCCCAACGCGCTCGATGTCATCGTGCGCTCGATCAAATCCGGCCTGCCGCTGAACGACTCGATCCGGCTGATCGCCAACGAGGGCAAGGAGCCGGTCAAGGGCGAGTTCCGGCGCGTGGTCGAAAGCCAGCAGGTCGGCCTCAGCGTGCCCGATGCCTGCACGCGCATGGTCAACCACATGCCGCTGCAGGAGGTGAGCTTCTTTGCGATCGTCATCGCCATTCAATCGCAGGCCGGCGGCAACCTTTCGGAAGCGATCGGCAACCTCTCCAAGGTGCTGCGCGAACGCAAGAAGATGAAGGCCAAGGTCAAGGCGCTTTCGATGGAAGCCAAGGCTTCCGCCGTCATCATCGGCGCGCTGCCGTTCATCGTCGCGACGCTCGTCTACATGACCTCGCCGCAATACATGATGGTGCTCTTCACCGACCCGCGCGGTCACCTGATCATGGGCGCATCGGCGGTATGGATGTCGATCGGCATCTTCGTCATGCGCAACATGGTCAATTTCGATATCTAACCGAGGCAATGCGATGTCGTCCGATCTTGCGAGTTCCCTGACAGACCCTTCGATGCTGATCGCGGTGCTGGTGGCGCTCGCGGTGTTCGCGACGCTCTACACGCTCGCCATCCCCTTCTTCGAGCGCGGCGATCTCAACCAGCGCATGAAGGCGGTCTCGACGGAGCGCGAGCAGATGCGCGCCCGCGAACGCGCGCGGATGAACGCGGAATCGACCGGCAGCAAGGCGTCGCTGCGCACGCAGAACAACCGCTCGGTTCGCCAGATCGTCGAACGCTTCAACCTGCGCGAGGCGCTGGTCGACGAGAACACCATGAACAAGCTGCGCGCGGCGGGCTATCGCTCGGAAAACGCGCTCAACATGTTCCTAGTCGCGCGCTTCCTCCTGCCCTTCTGCTTTTTCGCGCTGGCGATCTTCTGGGTGTTCGGCCTCGACCACCTTGTCGACAAGCCGACGCCGATCCGCTTTCTCGCGACGCTCTGTTTTGCCTATGTCGGGTTCTACGCACCGAACATCTTCATCTCCAACAAGATGAAAAAGCGGCAGCATTCGATCAAGCGCGCCTGGCCGGACGCGCTGGACCTGATGCTGATCTGCGTGGAATCCGGTATTTCGATCGAAGCCGCGATGCGCCGCGTCTCTGAAGAACTCGGGGAAGCCTCTCCGCCGCTCGCCGAAGAAATGGTGCTGACGACGGCCGAGCTCTCCTTCCTGCCGGATCGCCGCGTGGCGCTCGAAAACCTCGGTACGCGCACGCAGATTCCGATCGTGCAGTCTGTCGTGCAGGCGCTGATGCAGGCCGATCGCTACGGTACGCCGGTCTCGCAGGCGCTGCGCGTGCTTGCCCAGGAAGGCCGCGACGAGCGCATGAACGAGGCGGAGAAGAAGGCCGCCGCGCTGCCGCCGAAACTTACCGTGCCGATGATCCTGTTCTTCCTGCCGGTTCTGGTCGCCGTCATTCTCGGACCCGCCGGTATCCAGGTCGCCGACCGGTTCTAAGCGCCTCGACCGAGCACTACCGATTTTTAGGATGGACCGCCGCGCGGGGTCGTGTGACATTCGACGACGTCACCCCCACCCACGGACCATCGCCATGTCGTCACTCAGCGTCTTTCTCAGCATTATAGCAACGCTCTCGATCGGGGCGATGAGCCCCGGGCCGAGCTTCGTTCTCGTCTCCAGGATCGCCGTGTCGCGCTCGCGCGTCGACGGGCTTGCGGCGGCTGCCGGCATGGGGCTCGGCGGGGTGTTGTTCAGCATCCTGGCGCTGGCGGGGCTGACGGCCCTGCTCTCGCAGTTCGGGTGGCTTTATCTGGCGCTGAAGGTCGCGGGCGGGCTCTATCTCGCCTATATCGCCTACAGGATTTGGTGCGGCGCCGGCGAGCCGCTCGAGATCGGCGAGACGACCGCCGCCAACCGCGCCGTCGGCCGCAGCTTCATGACGGCGTTCCTGACACAGGTCAGCAATCCGAAGACGATCGTCGTCTATGCCAGCATTTTCGCGGCACTCTTGCCGAAGACCATTCCGCTGGAATTGTTCGTGGCGATCCCGCTTGGGGTCTTCGCCGTCGAGGCCGGATGGTACACGATCGTGGCGCTGGCTTTCTCGGCCCGGCACCCACGCCTAATCTATCTCGCCGCGAAGAAATGGATCGACCGCGCGGCCGGCGCTGTCATGGCCGGGCTTGGCCTGCAGCTTGTCGTGTCAGGCCTGAGCGGCCGGTAGGCTTTAATCAGTTGGCGCTGCTTGCTTCAGCGCCGACATCCTTGGCGGCGAGCTTCTGCCAGGAATTCTGCTGCGACATCATCGAGCGGAGATAGGCGACGTTGGCATCGGCCTGCTGCGGCGAGAGTTCGCCGCGGGCGATCTTTTCAGCTTCCGGGAAGCGGCCCTGCAGGCCGACGACGAGCGCGAGATTCTGGCGCACGCGGCTATCGGCCGTCGGCTGGCTTGCTGCCTGGCGCAGATAGGTTTCCGCGGTCCTGAGGTCGCGGGTCAGCACGTAGGACATGCCGAGATTGGAGAGGATCGACGGCTCGCCCGGCTGCAGATCGAGCGCGTCGCGATAGCGCTGGCGCGCCTCGCTCGAGCGGCCGAGCTGATCGAGGATGGCGCCTTGGGCGGAGACGAGCTTCCAATCGGGACGATCGGCCGTCTGGGCTCGGCCGATGGTGTCGAGCGCTTGCTGCAGCTGGCCGGCGGCGGCCTGCGCCTTACCGTAAGCGGCCAGCACGTTGCGATCCTGCGGATTGGCGATCGCCACCTGCTGCATGACAGCAAGCGCCTGGGCATCCCTGCCTTGCATGCGCAAGAGATTGGCGTAGTTGACGCCGTTGACGGGATCGCGCGGGTTCTTCTCGTAGGCCTGGCCGACGCGATCGGTGGCGGAGCGCACTTCCTGATCGTTCATCGTCTCGACCGGCTTGTTCAGCGCGACCGGGATGGAGCCCGTGGTCATCTTGTCCTTGGTGGTGTTGCAGCCGGCCAGCATCAGGGCCAGCATCGCGGTTGCCGCGCACTGGAGAAGACGGGTTTTCGAATAAGTGTCGACCAAAGCAGTCATCGCGGTTTCCTGAAATCAGAAATCGGCGCCTGACCTAAAAGCGGAACAGGGAAAGGCTTTGACGCAATCTACGCTCAAGCAATAGTCTGTTAACCCTAACGGAACGTTAAGATGCGATTCCCGGACGACGCCTAAGGATAAACAATGCCCCCGTTCCAGTTCATCGAAAGACCGACCCCCTTCAATAGCAAGGGCGGCCAGACCCTGCCGATCTTCGCCGTCACGCCGGCGCATATCGAAACCGGGACGATCGATCCGATCGCGCTCGATTGGGCGAAGAAGGCAGGCTACAAGGCCGAGAGCGGCTCGCTGCTGCTGATCCCGACTTCGGAAGGCCATCTCGGCGGGGCTCTCTTCGGCCTCGGCACCAATCCTTCGGAACAGCCCTATATCACCGGCAAGCTGGCGCGCGCGCTGCCGGCGGGCGATTGGCACATCGAGACGGCGCCGCTGACGGCCAACCGGCTGGCGCTCGGCTTCGGCCTCGGGAGCTACCGCTTCGACCGCTACAAATCCGAAAAGCAGCCGGCCGGCACGCTGATGATCCCGCGCGATGCCGATGCCGCCGATATCAAGCGGCAGCTGGCCGGCGTGTTCCTTGCGCGCGACCTGATCAACACACCCACCAACGACATGGGCCCGAACGAGCTGGAAGCGGCGTTCCGCGGGCTTGCGGCGCATTACAAGGCGGAGATCTCGGTGATCTCGGGCGACGACCTCCGGCATAACTTCCCTCTCGTGCACACGGTCGGCCGCGCCAGCGCCGACGCGCCGCGCCTGATGGAGCTGCGCTGGGGCAAGAAGGGGCATCGCAAGATCACGCTGGTCGGCAAGGGGGTGTGCTTCGACACCGGCGGTCTCGACATCAAGCCCGCCTCCTCCATGCTTCTGATGAAGAAGGACATGGGTGGGGCTGCCAACGTCATGGGCCTGGCGCTCATGATCATGGACGCCAAGCTGAAGGTCGACCTGCGCGTCGTCATCCCGGTGGTCGAGAACTCGATCTCGTCCAACGCGTTCCGCCCCGGCGACATCTACAAGAGCCGCAAGGGCCTGACGGTGCAGATCGACAACACCGACGCCGAAGGTCGCCTGATCCTCGCCGACGCGCTTTCTTATGCCGACGAGGAAGAGCCGGACCTTATGATCGACATGGCGACGCTGACGGGGGCGGCACGCGTGGCGCTCGGACCTGATCTCCCGCCCTTCTTCACCGACGATACGGATCTCGCGCGAGACCTTATGGAATCGAGCATCGAGACCGACGATCCGCTGTGGCGGCTGCCGCTTTATGCCGGCTACGAAAAGGATATCCGCGCCAAGTTCGCCGACATCACCAACGCACCGGCAGGCGGCATGGCGGGAGCGATCACGGCGGCGCTGTTCCTCAAGCGCTTCGTCAGCCATGCCAAGAGCTGGGCGCATTTCGACATTTACGGCTGGGCGCCTTCGGAGCGTCCGCATTCGCCCGGCGGCGGCGAGGCGCAGGCGATCCGGGCGCTTTACCACCACATCCGCGAGAGCGTGCGCTAGACTCCGATCGTTAAAATTTTATTCACCCTGTGGGGCGGCAGATCAGCCGCCCCATTGCGTTGCGCGAGTGTGTGCCGGAAAATGGAACGCAGGCGTAACGAATGCGGGAGGGGCCGTGCCGATCGAATTGATCGCATCGCAGGCGCTCGGGCTCTGGCATGGCGTCTCGCTCGACCAGGTTCGCCACGACGACCGCGATTTGACATTGCGCCAGATGGCGATCCTGCTGCATATCTATCTCGTGCCGCCGCCGCATACCGTGCGCGGACTGGCCGCCGAGCTCAATGTCACCAAGCCGGTCATCACCCGGGCGCTCGATACGATGGGCGAGATGGGGCTGGTGGACCGGGTGCGCGACGACAGCGACCGGCGCAACGTGCTGATCAAGCGCACCGTGGGCGGCGCGCTTTACCTGGAAAAACTGGGCGACCGCGTGCGCGAGCACGGGCGCCGGCTGTGACTTTGAGGACAAGACCATGACCACGCTCGACCGCCGCCTGCACGCCTTCAGGGAAGACCTCGCCGAGCGCGGGCTGGAAGGACAGGTCACGGCGCAGCGCTTTACCGACGGGACGCCGGCACGCGTTACCGTGCCCGTCGTGGGGCTGCGGCCGCGACCGGACGCGACCATTGGTATCGACACCGAACTCTTGTTCGGCGAGGACGTGACCGTGCTCGACCGCGCCGACGGATGGTGCTGGATCAAGGCTCGGTCCGACAACTACGTCGGCTATCTGCCCGAGAGCGCTGTGAGCGATAAGGTGCCCGCGCCCACCCATATCGTCACCGTTCAGCGCACCTTCCTCTATCGCGAGCCGGAGCTGCGCAAACCCTATAACGACATTCTTTCGATGGGCAGCCGCGTGGCGGTGGCCGGCACCGCGGAGGCGCGCGGCAACCACTATGTGACGCTTGAAGACGGCACTGCCATTTTCGCCAAGCATGTGCAGCCGATCGGCGCGCTTGATCGTGTCGACTATGTCGACATCGCGGCCCGCTTTGTCGAAACGCCCTATCTCTGGGGCGGACGCTCCGGGCTCGGGATCGATTGCTCCGGCCTGGTGCAGCTTTCCATGCTGATGACCGGCCGCGCCGCGCCGCGCGACACCGACATGCAGGCGTCAGCGCTTGGCACACCGATAACCCGCGAGGAGCTGCGACGCGGCGACCTGGTGTTCTGGAAGGGGCATGTGGCGATCATGGAGGATGCGGAGACGATCCTGCACGCGACCGGCCATACCATGACGGTGGTGCGCGAGAATTTCGAAGAGGCCGTGCAGCGCATCGGCTGGCTCTACGAGCAGCCCAACGGTTATCGTCGACCGATCAGCTGACCGGCGGCTTCGGCCATGCGGTGACGCCGCCGGACCATGTCTCGAAGGCTTTCGACAGTCTCAGAACGCGCATGTCGTCGAAGCGGGGGCCGACGATCTGCAGGCCGATCGGCATGCCGGATCGGGAGAAGCCGCAATTGATCGACGAGGCCGGCTGCTCCGACATGTTCCAGGGAACGGTGAAGGCGATGTGCTCGAAGGGCCGGGCCGGATCGTTGGTCGGCGAGGCCCATTCGGCTGGATAGGAGACGATGGGATTGGTGGGCGACAGCACGGCATCGACCGTCTCGAACAGCGCGCCGCAGGCCTTGCGCATCTCGATCGTCTGGTTGAAGCCCTTGACGGCGGCAACGCCGCTGACATCGGCTCCGCCCTTGGCCCAGCCGTAGATATACGGAAGAATGCTCTCGCGGCGCTCCTCACTCAGCCCCTCGATATCGCCCCAGAAGCGGGCGCGCCAGAAATTGTCGAGCCCATCGAGCATCGCCCGCGACAGCACCGGACCGACCGGCACGATGACGGCGCCGGCTTTCTCGAACTGTTTTGCCGCCGCAACGACCGCCGCCTTCACCTCGTCCTCTGCATCAAGGCCGCAGCCGGCGTCGAGCATCAGGCCGATGCGCATGCCTGAAAGATCGATATCGAGATCGGTCCAGTCGATGTCGTTTGGCGGCAGGCTGGTGCCGTCGCGCCAGTCCGGTCGCGAGAGCGTCGCCATGGCGAGCGCCGCATCATCGACTGTGCGCGTCATCGGCCCGGCACAGCGGCCGACGTAATATGGATCGACCGGGATGCGGCCGTGACTGGGCTTGAACCCGAAGATGCCGGTCCAGCCGGCCGGGAGCCGCACGGAGCCGCCGATATCGGTACCGATATGGAGCGGGCCATAGCCGGCTGCTGCCGCCGCCGAGGCGCCGGCGCTGGAACCGCCGGGATTCTGGCTGACATCCCACGGATTGCGACTGAGCTTGTGGAAGCTCGAGAGGCCGGAGGAGAGCATGCCGTAGTCGGGGCACGTGGTCTTGGCGAAGATGATGGCGCCATCCTCGCGCATGCGGGCGGCGAGGGGGGCGTCCTCTAGCGCCGGCGTCAGCTCCACGGCCCTGGTGCCGAGCGGGACGGGCTGGCCTTTCGTAGCGATCAATTCCTTCAGCGTGACCGGGATGCCATCGAGCGGGCCCAGCGTCTCGCCCTTCGCCCAGCGTTCAGTGGAGGCCTTGGCCTGCGCGCGGGCGGCGTCGGGATCGTAAAGATAGAGCGCGGCGATGTGCGGCTCCCAGGCCGCGATATGCGGCTCCAGCGCCAGCCAGTATTCCAGCGGAGACAGGCTCTTCGCCGCAAAGTGCCGCTTCAGGTCGCGGATGCTCAGGTCGATCTCGGTCATGGCGCGGTCTTTCAAAATGACATCATCAAATCAGCGGCTTGTTCAATCAGCGGCCTTTTTCAATCAGCGGCTGGCCTCACGGGGATCCAGGAGATCACGCAGGCCGTCGCCCAGCATGTTGAAGCCGAGGACGGAGAGCGCGATGGCGAGACCGGGGAGGATGGCGAGCCAGGGAGCAAGGGCAAGATAGGTCTGCGCATCGGCCAGCATCCGCCCCCAGCTCGGCGCCGGCGGGGCAAGGCCGAGACCGAGGAAGCTGAGGCCCGCTTCGGTGAGCACCGCGAGGCCAAGCTGGATGGTTACCTGGACGATGAGCTGGCTCATGATATTGGGCAAAACGTGGCGGAGCGAGATCGCCAGCCGCGTATTGCCAAGCGCGCGGGCTGCCAGCACATAATCACGGCTCCAGGCCTGCAGCGCGCTTGCCAGCGCAACGCGGGCGAAGACCGGAATGAGGAAGGTTGCGATGGCGGCGATCGCCGTCAGCCGGCCGCCGCCGAGGAAGGCGCCAAGCATCATCGCCGAGAGGATCGGCGGGAGCGCGAAGATGACGTCGCAGACGCGCATCAGAAGCGTTTCGGAGATGCCGCGAAAGGCGGCCGCGGCAAGACCGGCGATGGTGCCGAGCGTGCCGCCGATGGCGACGGCGACGATGGCGATCGAGAGCGAATTCCAGCAGCCGACCATCAGCATGGAGAGCACGTCACGGCCGAGCTGATCCGTGCCGAGAAGGCCGAAGCCGAGAGGCGGCTGCAGCTTGTGGATGATCTGCATCTTCGTCGGCGGCAGCGGCGTCCAGACGAGCGACACGAGCGCGATGGCCACCAGACACGCGACGATCGCGGCGCCGATGATGAGGTTGACGCGCTTGACGCCGCGCATGCGGCGGCGGCCGATATTTGTTGCGGTCGAGACCAGGGGTGCCATCTCAGATCCCCTTTCTCAGACGCGGGTCGATCGCGAGATAGGAGAGATCGACCAGGAAATTCATGAGGATGACGAGGCCGGCGAAGAACAGCACCACATCCTGCATGACGACGATATCGCGCTGCGACAGCGCCTGATAGGCGAGACGGCCGAGGCCGGGGAGATTGAAGACATTCTCGACCAGGACTGCGCCGGCCACCAGGAAGGTGGCTTGCAGGCCGAGAATGGTGAGGATCGGCACAAGCGCATTGGGCACCGAATGGCGCCAGAGCACGGTGGCTGATGACAGACCCTTGGCGCGGGCGGTTCGGGTGAAATCCTCATGCAGCGTGTCCAGCACCGCCGAGCGGGTGACGCGCGTGAGCACGCCCGCCTGCGGCAGCGCCAGCGCCACTGCCGGCATCAGCAAGGCCTTCAGTGCCGGCCAGACACCGGCGCTCCAGCCCGGAAAACCACCCGCCGGCATCAGGCCGAGCGTGGTCGAAAACAGGATGATCAACAGCAGCGCCACCCAGAAGGCCGGCACGGCGATGCTGACCTGCGAGAAGACGGCCGCGATCGCATCGACAATACCGCCGCGCCTGGAGGCCGCGGTGACGCCGAGGGGGATGGCGATGGCGACGGAGAGCAGGATGGCGATGAGGGCGAGCGGCAGGGTGACGGCGAGGCGCTCGAGAATGAGGCCGGCGACGGGGACGCCATAGGTGTAGGAACGCCCGAGATCGCCGGTGAAGACGCCTGCCAGCCATTCGGCGTAGCGCACCAGGAGCGAGCGGTCGAGGCCGAGTTCGTGACGGAGGGCGGCGAGCGTTTCCGGCGAGGCCGAGGTGCCGAGCATGATCGAGGCCGGGTCGCCGGGGAGCATGTCCATGACGGCGAAGATCAGCAGCGAGACGACAAGCAGCGTGAGGACGAGGCCGGCGACGCGACGGAGCACGAGGGCGATCATGCGGCGGCTCTTGGGGTGGGGAGATCGGTGCGTTTGCTCCCGGCGTGCGGAGCCCCCTCATCCGACCCTTCGGGCCACTGACCGGGGCCGAGCCGCTGGTCTCGACCCGTCCTTCCGCCCCCCGTCGGGGAGAAGGGAAGAGGGAGCGAGCGGCCCGCTACGAGTCTCTTCTCCCCAGCGGGGAGAAGGTGGCGGCAGCCGGATGAGGGGGCCGCAGGCTCGGTGGCCGCGATACCCCCCTCTGTCCTGCCGGACATCTCCCCCACAGGGGGGGAGATCGAATCGTTGCGATGGCATTGCTGAACGTTGAGGTCGGAGCGAGCGGATGCGTCTAGCCGATCTCCCCCCTTGTGGGGGAGATGCCCGGCAGGGCAGAGGGGGGTAACCTTGGTAGGGCGATGGCTCTTTGCGGTTTCGCCGTAAGTGAACGTCGCGCGTGTGGCCCTCTCATCCGCCTGCCGGCACCTTCTCCCCGTTGGGGAGAAGAGACTCGTGGTGAGCCGCTCGCGCAAACCTCCCCTTCTCCCCCACGGGGAGAAGGTGGCCCGAAGGGTCGGATGAGGGGGGGCCGCAAGCTCGGTGCTTGCCGTCAGCGTATCGCTTACCCTCACCTCTCCAACCTCTCCCACCAACACAAACCCTCCCGCCACCTACTCGTCCCAGGAGACGTTGGTGAGCACGTTCGACGGGATCGGCTCGTTTTCCCAGAGGCCTTTCAGCTTCTTGTCCCAGACGCCGAGCTTGGGCATGACGAAGAGGAAGAGGGCGGGGACGTCGTCGGCGAGGATGGTTTGGGCTTCGGCGTAGATCTTGGCCTGCGCGGCCGGATCGGTGGTTTCCTGGACCTTCTTCATCAGCGCGTTGAATTCAGGGTTCTTGTAGTTGAAGTAGTAGGGATCGCGGGAATAGATGTCGATGTCCATCGGCTCGGCGTGGGCGACGATGGTCATCTGGTAGGCGCGGTCCTTCATCACGTCCTGGACCCACTTGGCCGGGAATTCGGTGGGCTCGATGGTCATGGTGACGCCGATTTCGGCGAGCATGGCCTGCATGACTTCGGCGCTGCGCGGCGCATAGGCCATCTGCGGCGACTTGATGGTGAAGGTGAAGCCATCGGGGTAGCCGGCTTCCGCAAGCAAGGCCTTGGCCTTTTCGGGATCGTAGGGCAGCTTGGCCGTCAGGTCGACATAGCCGGGGTCATTCGGCGTGTAGTGGCTGCCGATCGGGGTGCCCAAGCCGGACCAGGCGCCTTCAATCACCGTCTTGCGGTCGATCGCCATCATCAGCGCCTGGCGCACGCGCTTGTCGTTGAAAGGCTTTTCGGCATTGTTCATGCCGGCCACGACCTTGAGCTCGGTGTTGCCGATCTTGGTCGTCAGCCTGGCATCGCCGTCGAAGGAGGTCATCAGCTCGGGCGCTGCGAATTCGGGGATGGCGTCGACGTCGCCGGATTTCAGCGCGGCTGCCTGCGCCTGCGGATCAGCGATGAAGCGGAAAGTCACCTTGTCGAGCGCGACCGACACGTCCTTGTTCCAATAGCCGGCGTTCTTTTCCAGCTCGACCTTGTCGCCCTTGGYCCAGCTGACGAACTTGAAGGGGCCGGTGCCGACGGGCTTGGTCTTATCGTCGGCGGCAGAGTTCGGCGCCACCATGACGGAGGCCGGCCAGCCGAGCCAATAGAGCAGGCTGCCGGTGGGCTCGGAAAGATGCAGCACCAGTGTCGCGGCATCGGGCGTATCGATCGAAGCGATGGAGGCGAAGAAGCGCTTCTGCGGATTGACGGAATCCTTGCCGCGGGCACGGTCGAGCGCGAATTTGGCGGAGGCGGAATCGAAGACCTGTCCGTCATGGAAGGTGACGCCTTCGCGCAGCTTGAACGTATAGGTCAGTCCGTCCGGCGAGATCTCCCAGCTTTTCGCCAGCTGCGGCTGAACCTTGCCGGCCTCGTCGATCGTCACCAGACCCTCGAAGACGTTCTGCCAGGTGACCTGGCCGATGGCGACGGGGGCGGCGATCGTCGGGTCGAGGCCCGTGGGCTCGATGGTCATGCCGAGGCTGAGCGTGGTCTTGGCGGCCTCAGCCGGCGTCAGGCTCAGCATCACCAGCCCGGCCGAGACGGCGGCCCCAAGCGAAAGACGACGAACGAGGCGCGCGGAAGGCGCGAGCGAAAGCTTGATCATCATGTCCCCTTCATGGCCGCCGCTTGCTGCAACTGGCCGATTGCCGATAGAGTGTCATTGCGCCTGTGCACACACAATGACGATTTTGTGTGCTCAGTGTAGCCGAAAGAGCTACACAGGAATTTCCCGCTCGATGCAAGCCCAAGGCGATACAAGTCAAAGACCGTCGGTTGGCGGTCGTTGCATTTCCTCAGCCCTTGCCGACCGGACCGCCGGCGCGCTCGCGCATGAAGCGCTCGATGAAATCGAGAAGCTTGGAGGCGGCAAAGGATAGCTGGCGATCGGGCGCGACACAGAGATCAACATGGGTGCGGATGGCGCTTCTTGGCGCCAGCGGCACGGCCCGCAGCTGGCCGGCCTCGATCTCGCGGCGCACCGTCAGCGCCGGCAGCAGCGTGGCGGCGGCACCGCTCAGCACCAGTTCCTTCAGCATCTCCAGCGAACTGGTGACGAAGACGGCATCGAAGCTCAGCCCGGCCTTTTCGAACAGTGTATCGAAAGCCTGGCGGAAGCCGAAGGATTGGTCGGGCAGCGCCAATGGATAGTCGGCTATATCCTTGAGGCTCACTTCCTGTCGCTCGGCTGCAGGATGGCCTGTCGCGACGATCAGGTCGTAGGCGATCTCGGAGCGCAGGCGGACCTTGGTGCCCGATACGGCCGGCGCAAACAGGGTGACGGCGATATCCGCCTCGCCGCCATTGACCGCCTCGACGGCCTGGCGGGCGCTGGAGATGGTGACCTCGAAATGCAGCTTGGGATATTTGAGGCTGAATTCGGCCAGGGCCGGCGCCAGGAGATTGGCGACGGTGGCGCCATTGGCGTGAATGGCGACACGGCCTGCCTGCAGGCCCTTCAGATCCTCGATCAGCTGGCCGACATGATCGAGCTCGCGCAGGGTCCGGCCGGCGCGGGCCGCGAGCAACTCGCCGGCGGCCGTCAGCTTGACGCCACGGGCGCTACGCTCCACCAGCGGCGCGCCGAAATGATATTCGAGGTTCTCGATCTGTCGGCTGATCGCTGTTGGCGCGACGTTCAGGTTTTCGGCGGCCTGGCGCATCGAATTGGTGCGGACCAGTTCGTCGAAATACATCAGGGCGCGTATCTGCATCTCACCGTCTCCGCATTCGGACCAATACCATGCTCTAATCCATCAGACGCAATCGGCATAGCGGTCCCGCCATGCCGGCTGGGTGCCTTCCACTGGAAGGGCCGTCGCCTCATAGACGCCGCGGGCGATGGAGCGGGCCATGACAAGCGTGGCGAGGTGGCAGAGTTCCAGGAATTCGGGTAGCCCACCGAGTGGCTTCGCGCCGGTGGCGGCGGAGAAGATGGTGTCGCCATCGAGCGGCAGATGCGCGGGCAACAGCGCGCGAGCAAAGCCGTCATGGCCCATGATGGCGAGGCGATGGGCTTCGGCTTTGGTCAGCACCGCGTCGGTGACGATGGCGCCGATGGTCGTGGCGGTGGTGTTCATGCCCTTGAGGCGCATGGCGGTATCGCGCGCGTCGATCGCCTGCGGCAGGCCGAGGCCGCCGAATTCACTGTCTTGTTCGAAAGGCGCCGCCCAGAAATGCGGCCCCTCGCCCACCGTCGCCGAGCCGAGCGCATTGACGGCGACGATGGCCGCGATCGTGTGGCCGGCTGACGAGCGGGCGCTGGCCGAGCCGAGGCCGCCCTTGAAGGTCGCCGTGGTGGCGCCGGTGCCGGCGCCGACCGTGCCGAGCGCGAAAGAACCCTTCGCGGCAGCGCGGAAGGCTTCGTAGCCGAGATCGCGATAGGGCGATTGCAGGCCCCAATCCTTGTCGCCGCCGTTCAGGAGGTCCATCAGGATCGCCTGCGGAACGATGGGGACGCGCTGGTTTCCGACCGGAAAGCCGCGACCCATGGCGCGCAGGCCGGCCTGGACGCCACCGGCGGCATCGAGCCCGAAGGCGGAGCCGCCCGAGAGCACGAACGCATCGACTTCGGCTACTGTCATCGACGGGTCGAGCAGCGCGGTATCACGGCCGCCCGGTGCACCGCCGAGCACGACGCCGGAGGCCACCGCCGGCTTATCGAAAACGATGGCGGTGACGCCGGAGCCGAGGCCGACGTCCGTGGCGTGGCCGACGGAGAGGCCTTCGATATCGGTGAGCAAATTGAGCAAGCGCTGCGTCCTCTTCGTCAGTGGGCTTTTCGCGAACAGGGCGATCAGCAGGAGGCGATAGGACGATATGGAAGGCCAAAAAACAAGACCGGCCCCGCTTCAGGCGGGACCGGTCAGATATCCTCGAATTGTTTTCGCCCGGCCATTTCAAGCCGGCATCGAACCATGCCCTCAGGCATGGATGGGTTTGGGATGACGGCGGGTCATCAGGTCGTGGATCGCGTGCTTGACCTCGGCCGGCGAGCTGAAGTGCTGCTCGTCGAGATCGTGGACGTGATACTTCACGGCGATGAATTTCAGCCGATTTTCATCGGGAATGACGATGCCAACGGGCACGCCTGCGTATTCGATAACTTCTTTTTTCATGCATAGAACTCCTGCCGCGCGGAGTGCGTCGGCGATGGCGAATTGACTTGTCTTTTACCGTTTAAGGGGGGACGAAGGTCACATTCGACAGTTCGGGCGGGAGAGAGCGCCCGGACGGTCACTGCCAAGCACCGGGCGCATCAGGAGCGTGGCAAGAATTTCAAAGTCGTTCATGTCTCATTCCTTTCTTCTGCGTCGTGCTTGCTTCGGGCCCCGGGGCATGCCGGGACCGGCGGTTGGCGTTCCGTATAATCTACCTTATTTGTAGAGAATACATAACGAACTGTCGGAAACATATTCCGAAACGTGTCAAAATGTCGGCGATTAGGAAAATATCATTCCGCCAAATCCGAATTCACGAGAAGACCATTAGCAGGTCTTTGTGCACTTGGTATGACGATACGGAACTCTCCGCCGCTCGCAGCCAGAGATAGGGAGTGCGTCTGATTCCGGCAATGGGGCTTTTGATTAAAAGTCTGTAAGCCTCGAAATGACCGAAATGGTTAATGCCCGCGCGTGGCGATTAACGCTTGAAAGTCAGGTGGATCGTGCCGCTGGGAGCGGTTTCGGATTTGACCGTGTAACCCGCTTCGAGGCCGCGCAAATCATCCCACAGGCGGATGCCGCGACCCAAAAGAATCGGCGTGATCGCGACATGAAGCTGATCGACGAGACCGGCCTTCAGAAAATCGCGCACGACCGTCGGTCCGCCGCCGATGCGTACATCCTTGCCGTTGGCCGCCCTCGTCGCCTGCGCCAGCGCATCGACCGGATTGGCACTGAGGAAGTGGAACGTCGTGCCACCGGCCATCTCGATCGACGGGCGCTTCCTGTGGGTGAGAACAAAGACCGGGCAGCCGAATGGCGGTTCGTCGCCCCACCATCCGCGCCAGTCCGGATCGTCGGGAAAATTGAGCAGTCCAAACATGCCGGCGCCCATGATCTCGGCGCCGATATTCTCGAAATAGGCCCGCGCATAGTCGTCGTCGAGGCCGGTGGTGCCGCTGCCGCTGGTGTCCTTGAAGACGCGTTCGCGGAAGGTCCGCGTGGCCATGTAAGCGCCCACGAGACGTGGCCAATCCTCGCCGAACGGGACTTCGGGCGTCTGGTCGGTCGTCGTGGCGAAACCATCCAGCGAGATCACGAGATCGATACGAACTGCCATCGTGCCATCCTCCTCACAGGTTAGATACTAAGGCTATTGCCTTTGTATCAGATTAAATCACTAAGGCAAGCACCTTTCTAATATTGACCCGCAATCCAGCCTGCCGTAAAAAACGACATGCCCTATCATTCGACCCCGCTCGACCTCGCCTTTCACGCCCTCAGCGACCCCACGCGCCGCGCGGTGGTCTCGCGGCTGGCCGAGGGCGAGGTATCGGTCAGCATCCTGGCGGAGCCCTTCGACATGGCCCTGCCCTCCTTCGTCCAGCATCTGAAGGTACTTGAGGACTGCGGGCTGATCGCCAGCGAGAAGCGCGGCCGTAGCCGCTGGTGCCGTCTGGTGCAGGCGCGCTTCGACGAGGCGGCGGACTGGATGGCATCCGAGCGGCTGCGCTGGAGCCAGCGGCTGGATCGCCTGGAGACTTATCTCGACAATACGCAAGATGAAGTGGGAGGAGATTGAAGCACATGGCAGATCCGTTTGACAGCTGGTCTCTGGACCGCGAAATCGTACTGGTGAAGGTCATCAATCATCCCCGCCACAGGGTCTTTGCTGCCTGGATGGACCCCAATGCCTTGGCGCAATGGTATGGTCCCGCCGGCCTTGCGATCGAGAGCATCGAGGCCGATATCCGCGAAGGTGGCGTGTGGCGGTTCGACATGGTGGGCATGTTCGAGGGCCGGGAGCAGCGCTTTCCCAATCTCATGCGCTTCCTCGAGATCGTGCCCAACGAGCGGATCGTCATGGACTACGGCACGCCCGACCCCGAGGACCCCGATCGCTTCAGGGTGACGGTGACCTTCGACGAGCAGACCGACGGTAAGACGGTGCTGACCATGCGCCAGCTGCATCCCACCCGCGCGCGGCGTCAGTTCGTCATCGGCTTTGGCGCCGTCGAATACGGGCTGCAGACGCTGGATGGTCTGGTGGCCTGGCTGGACGGCCAGGCAGGCGGGGCGGCCTAATAAGGCCGCTCACAAGCCCTCGGACAGCACCTTTTCCAGCATGTCGGCGAAGAAATCGGCGCTTTCGGCGGCAAGGCAGAGCGGCGGCTTGATCTTCAGCACGTTCAAATGATCGCCGGTCGGCTGCATGATGACGCCGAGTTCGAGCAGGCGCGTGCAGATTGCCGCTGTCTCCTCAGTCGCCGGCTCCAGCGTTTCGCGGTCGCGGACGAACTCGACGCCGAGATAAAGCCCCATGCCATGCACGGCGCCGATGAGCGGATGGTGATCCATCAGCGCCACCAGCCGGCCCTTCAGCCGATCGCCGATCTCGCGGGCATTCTGCTGCAGCGCCTCGTCGGCCATGATGTCGAGCACGGTGATTCCGACGACGGAGCTGACCGGACTGCCGCCGGCCGAGGAGAAGAAATAGCCTTCCTTCTCCAGCGAATCGGCGATTGCGCGGGTGGTGATGACGGCGCCGAGCGGGTGGCCGTTGCCCATGCCCTTAGCGACCGTGATGATATCGGGCACCACCTGCTGCTCTTCGAAGCCCCAGAAATGATGGCCGAGCCTGCCATAGCCGACCTGTACCTCATCGGCGATGCAGACACCGCCACGGGCCCGCACCTGGCCATAGACGGCGGCGAGATAGCCGTGCGGCAGCGCGATGCCACCAGCGTTGCCGTAAACCGGCTCGGCGATGAAGCCCGCCAGCCGCTCGCCGCTGGCGTCGATCAGTTCCAGCGCGGCGACAACGCTCTGCAGATAGTCGCCGGTGGAATCGGGGCCGCGAAACTCGCCGCGATAGGTGTTGGGCGCGGCGACCGGGTGGACCCAATCGGGGCGCGTCGTCAGCGCCTGCGGGTTGTCGGCGATCGAGGTGGAGACGGCATCGCTCGCCACCGACCAGCCGTGATAGGCCTCCAGCAGGCTCAGCATGTTGCGCGCGCCGGTGTGCGCCCAGGCGAGCCGCAGCGCAAGATCATTGGCCTCCGACCCCGAATTCACCAGGAAGACGGTGTCGAGACCTTCGGGGGCCAGAGCCGCCAGCCGCTCGGAGAGATCGGCGACGGCGGCGTAGTGAAAGCGCGAATTGGTGTTCAGCCGCAGCCATTGTTCGCCGACGGCATCCGCCAGGCGCGGGTGGCCGTGGCCGAGAATGGTGACGTTGTTGACCATGTCGAGATAGGCGCGGCCCTCGACATCGAACATGTACTCCTTCCAACCGCGCTCGATGCGCGGCGGGGTCTCGTAATAATGCTTCTGGGCGGCGGCGAAATGGGCCGTGCGGACGGCAAGGATTTCCGCGTCCACGGGCTTCGGCGCCTCGACGCCCTTGCCGAGCAAGACTGCCGGCGACGGGCAGAGCGTCGACCAGGCGAAGACTTCGGCGGGCGTGCAGAAGAGCGGCGGCTCGGCGCCTTTCAGCGTCGAGAGCTGCACGCGCAAGCCGCCGAGCGAACCCTGCTCGCCGGAGACCACGCCGATCGCTTGGCCCGATTCGAGCTCGGCACCGTCTTCGACCGATGGGTCGAGACCGTCGAGATGGAGGCTGATATCGGCACCCTCGAGCACGAGATGGTGGTTCTGCCAGCTGATACGGCCAGAAAAAGGGGCAGCGATCGCGCTGCCGGCGGCCAGGCAGATATCGGCATGCAGGGCGTAGGTGGCCGACGGCCTGGTGCTCAGCAGGCGGGCGCGCGACAGCCTGTATTCGCCGTAGCGGGTGGCGGCGGCATCTGCCTCGGAGGCGGCGCGGGCAAGCAGGCGCCAGTCCATATCGCCCTGGCCCCAATTGCCGGCGGCGAAGTGCTGGCTTTCGACGCCGAGGTCGACATAGAGCATGTTTTGAAGATCGAGATCCGGCAGCAGCGGATGCCAATGCTCGGTCGCAACAGCGGGGAGCTCGATGCCCGCCGTCTTCAAGATCGCCGTTTCCATGAGATCGAAGGGAACGGCGATGGCGGTATCGAAGATGCGCTGCTCGAGCACGAGGTTGGCGCGGACATATTCGTTTTCGGGATCGATCGCGATCTGCTGCTCGCTGCTCGCCACCAGGATGACGGCCCGGGCGACGACCAGTGGCCAGAGCGCCCTGAGCTCCTCTTCCTTCAGCGGATAGACCTCGTGATAAGCCTTGACGGCGGGCAGCACGAAGAAGGGGTCGCCATCGGCCTGGTGCAGCAGCGAGGCGCAGGTGACGGCGAGATCGCCGACCAGCCAGCCGCGGATGATATCCCCGAAATCGATGACGCCATCCGGGATGAGGCGGCCCTTTTCGTCACGGCGGCTGACGACATTGTCGCCGGTGACGTCGTGATGGACGGCCTGCAGGCGCAGCGCCGGCGCGAAGGGCTGCACGCGACGAACGGCGGCGACCATGTTCTTGGCGATGCGGTCACGCGCGGCGCCATCGGTGATCGCCGACAGGAGCTGGACGGCGACCGGGCCGGCGCGGCGCAGGTCCCATTGCAGATTGCGGTCTAGGCCGGGGTGGTCGAAATCGGCCAATGATTTGGCGAGATTGGCGCAAAGCGCGCCCAGCGCCGCCACGGATTGCCGGGGAAGATGGGAGGGCTTGGTCAGCCCCTCGCCTTCGAGATATTCGAGCAGGCGAACCTGATAGGTCTGGTCGCGGACGACGACGGCGACGATGTCCTGGCCATCGGTGGAGGCGACCACGCGCGGCACGCGCGGCGCGCCCTCGATGCCGGCGAGATGACGGATCGCGGCATTCTGCGCCTCGAGCTCGATCGTCTCGTAGATCATGTGGCAGATCTTCAGGACATATGTCTGATCGCCGGTATCGACGCGGTAGTTGCGGTCCTGCTGACTTCCGAGTTCGCTGAGCTGGCCCGACAGACCGTAACGCGACTGCAGGATGTCTCCGGCTTCCTCGGCCGTCACATCAGGACGCGGAAGCTCGAGACGCTGAGCGAGCGTTTCATCGGTCATGGTATTCCCCCACCGCACGATTCGATCCTGCACAATAAGCAGATAATCGACAGCTTGCTATCGGCAAGCAAGGGATCGGGCGTCATCACTAGGAATTACCGGCCCAGGAATTACTGGCCAAGGAATTAGAGGACGCCCGATACCAAGTGCTTAGCCCATGCGCTCGGAGGCGTAGCTGCCCGGACTTGCCGGGAAGACCACGGTGCGGTTGCCGTTCAAGAAGACGCGGTGGTGGATATGGGCGTGGATGGCGCGGGCGAGAACCTGGCTCTCGACGTCACGGCCGATCGACACGTAGTCATCGGCCGACTGCGCATGGGTGATGCGCGCGGTGTCCTGTTCGATGATTGGGCCTTCGTCGAGGTCGGCGGTGACGTAGTGCGCGGTGGCGCCGATCAGCTTCACGCCACGCTCATAGGCCTGCTTGTAGGGGTTAGCACCCTTGAAAGACGGCAGGAAGGAGTGGTGGATGTTGATGATGCGGCCGGACATCTTCTTGCACATGGCGTCGGAGAGCACCTGCATGTAGCGGGCGAGCACGACGAGTTCCGTACCGGTCGATTCGACGATCTGCATGATCTGCGCTTCGGCCTCGGGCTTGTTTTCCTTCGTCACCTTGATGTGGTGGAACGGAATGTCGTGATTGACGACGACCTTTTGATAATCGAAGTGGTTGGAGACGACGCCGACGATATCGATCGGCAGCGCACCGATCTTCCAGCGGTAGAGCAGGTCGTTCAGGCAGTGACCGAAGCGCGAGACCATCAGCAACACCTTCATGCGCTGGTCGCCGTCATGGATCTCCGCGGTCATCGCGAATTTCTCGGCGATCGGCTGGAAGCCTTCGCGGATAGCAGACAGCGCAGCGCCTTCTTCGGAGATGAAGCTGACGCGGGTAAAGAACATGCCGGTTGAGAGATCGTCGAACTGCGAGCTGTCGATGATATTGCAGCCCTTATCGGCCAGATAGGTCGAAATCGCCGCAACGATGCCGCGTGTCGATTTGCAGGCTACCGTCAGTACATATTGCGTCATGCGTCATATTCCTTGTT
Organism: Rhizobium sp. 01N48; assembly: GCF_056399145.1. Classification (NCBI taxonomy): domain Bacteria; kingdom Pseudomonadati; phylum Pseudomonadota; class Alphaproteobacteria; order Hyphomicrobiales; family Rhizobiaceae; genus Rhizobium; species Rhizobium sp. 01N48. The sequence continues at coordinate 91,406 of NZ_JBFTQT010000006.1, read as the reverse complement.
TAGCCATTGGCCTTGTTCAAGCGTCGGCCTTGTTTAGGCGGCATCGACCGTCGAGCGTGCTTAGATCAAAGCGCCATGGCCGATCAAGCACGACGCTCACGCCGCTGCACCAAGTTTATCGAGAAGAGCGGCCTCAATGGCCGGAACATCCCATCGACCGTCAGCTTACGGCGTTTCCTATCGGAGTCCGTTCACTTTGCGTCGTGGAACCGCGCATCCCCGCCGTGGCCGCGGTGCCCTCGTTGAATTTGAGAAAGCCGACGAGAAGCCAGCCGAGGCCGGCGGTCTTCATGGAGAAAATCGCGGTCGAGCCGATCATCAGGTTCAGAAACATGAAGAGCGACAGGGAATGGCAGAGCCGCTTCTGGTTCGGCGTCTGGCCGGCCGGATAGAAGGAGACGAAGAGCCAGAAGAGGATGAGGCCGAAGACGGTGGCGCCGTAGGTGATGTAGACGTAGCCGCTGTCGACGAAGGTGGTGGCCTTGTCGAGCTCCAGCCCCATCGTTGCCGGCAGATCCATGGCGATGATGTTGCGGACCGTGCCGCTGATGCGGCCGACGAAGTCGTCGTCATGGGCGTTCGGCTTGAAGGCATGGATGATGAAGCCGACCATGACGATACCCGGCATCATCAGGAAATTGAAGATCTTCGGGATGAAGGGATAGATGACATAGCCGGCGGCGCTGACGATGGCGAAGATCAGCATGGTGCGGGTGTCGTTGGTCACCAGGATGAGCACGATCGTGGTGACGAAGATCAGGCGATCGAACAGCGTGATGCGATTGGCGAAGCTTACAAGATAGATGACCATGACGCCGCAGAAATTGGCGAGCGACACCTGCTCAAGGAAGATCGAGGAGGAGCGATGATCGATCAGGCCGAACGAGAAACGGCCCTCGAAGCCGAGCGCGCCGCGAAACAGACCTGAATCGCTATAGGTGGCGGGGGGCACGCCGCGGGTGTTCTGGAAATACTCCGCCGGATGGACGAGCGCGACATAGGCGGGCGTCGAGATTATCTCGCAAACCAGCACGGCCAGAACCGTGAGGCAGCAGATCTTGAAGGCGAGCCGCAGCGTTCGCTCGTTGCTCCAGCGGCCGAGAACGGTGAAGGCGAAGATGATCAGGACATTGCGCAGATGATCGATATAGCCGGCCTTGTTGATGACCATCACGTAGACAGTCAGCACGATCGTCGCGAGAAGATAGCCGAGAGGAATGATATCCTCCTCGAATATTCCCTTCTTCAGGATATAGCCGAAGCTGTAGGCGAGGATCAGGATCTCGCTCATCACCACGGCGGTTGGTGTCAGCGGCATGATGTTGTGATTGATGAAGGCAAGGATGGCGTTGTAGGTCACGCCGAGCACGCTGACAGCAAGGATGCTGTAATCAATCGGCTCTTTAACGGTCGTGCCCTTGCCTGCCATGGCCTCAATCCACCAGTGTCTTGCACTTGGCCTTATCGGCGGGCGGGGCTTTAATGGCGTTTTCCAGCGCCGTCATCTGCTGGCGATCCTTGCCGTTGCGCGGCTGGACGTTCAGCGTCTCGGTCTCCGGCCACCAGTCGCCCGCCACCCAATAGGTCCAGCCGAGCCAGACATCCGGGTTTGCCTGCATGTGATTGAGTACGCGACCGAGACCCGCCACGCAGGACTTGTCCTGCGATACGCCGAACTCGCCGAGGAAGACGCGCGTGTTGTTCTTCTTCGCCCAGTCGGTCATTGCAGTCACCGCATTGAGCGCGCTGTCGTTGCCGCTGCACTCTGCGTGCATGCCGGAGGAATCCTGATCGAAATACTGGTGCACCTCGTATGCGTAGTTCTTGCGTGGGTCGCGAACGCCCAACATGACCGTGCCGTTGGCGCCACCCGGCGCATCCGCCTGCCAGGAATGGGCGCCGGTGAAGCGGGTGCCGGGAACGAGGATCAGATTGTTCGCCCCCGTCGCGCGGATCGTGCGGATCGCGGCATTGGCGGCCTTCAGCCAGGCATCCGCGCCGATGTCATAAGGCTCGTTCATCAGGCCGAAGATCACATCTTCCTGATTGGAGAATTCGATCGCCAACCGCGCCCAGAATTCCGCGAAGGCGGTATCGGTGACCGGCGGCGTGCCGATCATCACTTTGTCGTAATGGGCGTAATTGTGCGGATCRAGAATAATGGTCAGGTGCTGCTTGCGCAGAAGCTCGACCGCGTCCTTCAGACGCTGCAGCTCGGCTTCGTCGAGCGGCTTGCCGAGCTCGGGCTGCAGGCGTTCCCATAGAAAGGGCAGACGCACCGTGTTGAAGCCCTTCTTGGCGAAATAGGCGATGGTTTCCTTGGATGGGTAGGCATAAGCCTTGAAAACCTCGCCGCCGCGCTCGCCGAATTCAGCGCCCGAGAGGTTGATGCCCTGCAGGCATGTGCCCTGCGCGCTGGCGCCACCGGCCTGGAGCAAGATCGTTGCCAGGACGGCCGCCGCGAGGCGCCGCCGGGGGGAGGATTTGTTGCTCATCGATACCGCTTCCAGGCTTCAGCCGATCATTCGTCTTCATGCTCTCCCGGCATCTTAACGGTCCGTTAGCTAAGGATTTCTAAAGTCGAGCTCACGTCGCCAGTATTTTAAAGGCGAGCAACGAGCGCGCGCATGAACCAGTTTGACAGGAACAAGGTTGGCCGGCTGCCGCAATGGCGCAGCTATGAGCCGCCGAACACCGAGCCCAACCGGACCGGCACGCCCGGACCGGTGCTGCGCCCGTCCGACTTCGTGCCCGCCAAGCCTGCGCCCACCTCACTGATCACCGACGGCCCCCCGCAAGACACGCAACCGCAGAGCCGATCGAGACCGGTACCGCCCGCCGCCGAGCCCGCGCGGACGACCGAGCGCGACACGCCGATCCAGCCGAGCGCCGACGCTGCGCCTCGATCCGCCAGCACCGTCGCGCGCGAGGCGGCACCAGCGCCCCTTACGACGCCGGTGACGGAGCCTGTCGCTGCACCCGTGATCGCGCCCGCCGTCGTCCACGTGCCGGAACAAAGCGGACCGTTGCTCGACACCCGCTCGGCGATCCAGGCGATCTGGAACAAGCGCCTCCTCATTCTTGGTCTCTCCGTGCTTGGCGCGGTTGCCGGCGCAGTCGTGCTGCCGATGTCGACGCAGAAATTCACAGCCAACACGACGCTCTACTTCGATCCGCGCCAGATCGGCCTCAACGATCCCAGCACGCAGGCCTCCGGTCCCTCGCCCGAGATGATCTCGGCGATGATCGACAGCCAGGTGCAGATCCTGAGCTCCGGCAACGTGATGCGCCGCGTCGCCGATGCGATGAAGCTCGACCAGGATCCAGAATTCAACGCCGGCCGGGCCGATAGCGCTGCCGTCGTCAGCGCGCTGCAGAAGGCGCTGGTGATCACCCGCCAGAGCTCCACCTATGTGGTCTCGCTGGACGTCACCACTAAGAATGCCGAGAAATCGGCGCGGCTGGCAAACCAGGTCGTCGCGTCCTTCCTGCAGGAAGAAGACGGCGCAAGCACCGGGCTCTACCAGGATACCTCGACCACACTCGACAACCGCCTGACCGACCTTCGCCAGAAAGTGCAGGAGGCCGAGCAGGCGGTGGAGACCTACCGCGCCGACAACGACATGGCCTCGACGCAGAACGGGCTGATCTCCGATCAGCGCCTGGCCTCGCTCAACACGCTGCTGGTGACCGCGCAGGACAAGACGATCCAGGCAAAAGCACGCGCCGATGCTGCCGCCAACCTGCGCTTCGAGGACGTGGTCGGCGGCACCTCGCAGGGCGGCGGCGTTTCAACCGCGCTTGCAACGCTGCGCCAGCAATATTCGACGCAGGCCGCCATGGTGAGCAGCCTCGAGAGCCAGATGGGCACGCGCCATCCGCGCCTGCAGGCGGCGCGCTCATCGCTGAACAGCATATCCGACCAGATCCGCGGCGAGCTGCAGCGGCTGGCGAGCACGGCGCAGGGCGAATACCAGCAGGCGAAGAAGGCCGAGGATGCTGTTTCCAAGGAGCTCTCGGTTCAAAAAGCCCTGCAGGTGAACACCTCCGACAAGCAGGTCGAGCTCAACGAATTGCAGCGCAAGGCGACCGCCGCGCGCGATATCTACGAGACCGTGCTGAAGCGGTCGGGCCAGACCAGCGAAGAGCAGAGCCTGTCGCGCAGCAATGTGCGGGTGATCTCGCAGGCCGAGCCGCCGCTGAAGGCCAACGGGCCGGGCAAGACGGCGCTGCTGATTGCCGGCGTCATCGGCGGGTTCTTCGCCGGCTTCCTCCTCGGCGCGGGCTTTGCCATCCTCGCCAGCCTCTTTGCCCACCCGACGTTTCGCGGCTATTTCCGCAAGCCGGCATAGGCTCGCATGAGGTCACGTTTGCGGGAGCGGCGCGTGCTTCCGCTTGATGCTCAACAATGGCATGCTTACATCCAGAGCATTGATAGAGAGACCGGCAAACGGCCGGAGGGAATTGATGCGGCTTGGTAATTTCGAAAAAATCGTTCTCGTGGCGCTGACGCTTTCGAGCGGCGTTCTTCCCGCGCCGGCGTTTTCGACCGACTGGGCGCGCGCCGGCCAGGGGCGGGTGCAATCGGCCTATCCCTATCCAAACCTGCCCGGCGTCAAGGCGCCGACCGACCCTTCGCTGGAGCCGAAACTGACCTGCCGCACCGAGACGCAATTCGTGCGCCGGCGCTACGACGAGATCTTCCGCTCCGGCGGAATGCCGATGACCGTCTATGTGTGCGACCGCGACGGCGTGATTTCCACCGGCAGCCAGGTGCCGCTGCGCGGTCATTACCAGCCCGTCCGCTAAGCGGGCCTTTTCCCCTCCTCAACAGGTTTCAGCTCGCCCCCGCGACGCTTTTTAAGCGATGCGGCCTTGCGAGGTCTGCGAAATATTTCCAAGGTCCGGTAACAACTGCATGTGCCCGTTCGTAGAGGATGATGTCGGGTGACTTATTCGGCGCGTGAAGAGGAATGGGCAGACTGGATGCGACGGGCGCTTGATGGCGACGCGCAGGCCTATCAGCGCTTTCTTCTGGCGGTGACGCCGCATCTGCGCGCCATGGCGCGAAGGCGTTGCGAGCAGTTCGGCGCGCCGGCAAGCGAGGCGGAAGACGTGGTGCAGGAAGTGCTGCTTGCGGTGCACCTGAAACGCGGCACCTGGGACCCGGCGCGGCCGATCGGTCCGTGGCTGTCGGCCATCGTGCGCAACAAGCTGATCGACAGCCTGCGCCGACGCGGACGGCATGTGAGCGTGCCGATCGAGGATGTGATGGAAACGGTTGCGAGCGACGATGAGGCCGCCGATGCGATGGACCGGCTCGACGCCATCCACCTCTTGGAACGGCTGAAGGATCCGCAGCGCGACATCGTTCGCTCGATCTCGATCGGCGGCGCGGGGATCCGGGAAACGGCGGAGCGGCTGAAGATGAGCGAGGGTGCGGTGCGCGTTTCGCTGCACCGGGCGCTGAAGAAACTTGCCGCCTTTTATCGCGGCGAGACGGACGATCGGAGTGGACGTGTTGAAGACGAATGAGCTGATCAGCCTGTTGACCGAGGACGCGCCTGTCCGGATGCGGCTGGGGCGCGCGCTGAAGACGGCGCTCGTTTCAAGCGTCGTCGTTTCGGCGCTGATCCTGGTGTTCGCGATCGGCATCCGCCACGATATCACGAGCATGGTCGGTACCGTCCGCGTGCTCTTCAAGGTGAGCCTGATGCTGGTGCTCGCCATTCTCGCATCGACGATCGTGTTTCGCATCGGCCGCCCCGACGTCCCCGTCAGCGCCGCGTCGTGGGCGCTTCTGGCGCCGACAGGCGTGCTTGCGGCTGCCGTTCTCATCGAGCTCCAGGTGTTGCCGCGAGAGCTTTGGGAACCGCAGATGATGGGGCACAATGCAGCCTATTGCCTGGCGCTCATCCCGCTTCTGTCGATCGCGCCGCTTGCAGGATTCATCCTGGCGCTCCGGGCCGGTGCGCCGCGCCGACCGGCGCTTGCGGGTGCTGCCGCCGGCCTTGCCGCCAGCACGATCGCGTCAGCGCTCTACGCCTGGCATTGCATCGACGACAGCCCGCTCTTCGTCGCCACCTGGTACACGATCGCGATTGCGCTGGTGACCGCCATCGGCGCGGCCCTCGGCCGTCGTTATCTCAGATGGTGATGATCAAGCGGCGACCCGAACGGCCGCCCTGCATGCGGGACTGCTAGCCACCATTGGCGACATCGCCATCGACCGCCTGCTGCTGCGTGGCCTTCGGCCCGACCGGCTGCACGACGTCGTCGATCCGATGTCTTGTGCCATAGCTCATGACGGCACAGCCAATGATGACGGCCATGAGCAGACAGGCAAGCACGCCCGTCAGATCGACCCTCAGCGTGATGCGGCGGCCATTATCGGAAGAAGACGTCACGTTCGTCATTCAGCACCCGGTCCCTCGAATACTATCGATGAATATCGTCGCCTCCCAGCGGAGTGACCTAAACATCATTCGAAGAGGATGGAAAGAGATTGGGGCTTATCTAAGGGACAGATTGCGCTACAATACTTGGCAGAGTTGCATGAAAACATGCCTGTGCGGGCAGAGGTAGAAATAGGCTTATCGGCACTTGCCATGAGGCAGTAACGAATGGGCGCTGGCTCAGCGCGCACTGCCCGTCAGAACCCTGCGCACGGCATCCGGCTCCTTTTCAATTACCCTCAACAACGCCGCAGCTGGGCCACTGATGCGACGCTGACCTTGCTCCCACTTGCGGTAGCCGGAGAGGCTCATACCCATCAGCGGCGCCATCTGGGCCTGGGTGAGCTTCACCCTCTCACGCACCTCGCGGGGATTAAGAGGAGTGTGAACAACAGCTGGAAATGATCCGTATTGCCGTTGGTATCCGGCACGACAATGCAAAGGCTCGGATTCAATAAGTCTGACGCAAATGAAGACAAGCCCCGTGAGGGCTTCCGGTGAACCGGAAAGCGTACGAAATGTACCTGCTAAGTCTCAAATTAATTGAGAAATCTAGGTTTCTCAAAAATGGAATGGTGCCCAGAAGAGGTGTTCCGGCACCAAATCGAACCGCCGAATAAATCGGCAATTCGGCCGTTATTTCAGTCTCTTAGAGCGGTCTCAACCCTCCGAGTGCTTCCGGGATTGTGGACCGCAGCATTACGTTAAGCCAGCCACCTTTTAGGTGCAATGGCGTAGTTGGCCGCTTGTGCGAAAATCCGGTAGCAGCGACAATCGCGAAGGACCCACGCTGATTTTGCAGAGGCGAAAGAGATGAAGATTTCATCCCCTAAGTATTTTGAGATGAAGCGTAAAATTGAGCGATTGAAGGCCAAGCCCATCGGTGCAGGTGGGGACGATACGAGAGCCACACTGTTGAAGAGCGTCACAGAGGGCGGAATTTTCAGCGCGATCACCCTCAAAAATGAAGCTATTTACCGGGCGAGGTGGAACGAGCGCGCACGTCTCTTTCAGAATGTTTCGGAACTTATCTATCCGCCAGCGGTCTTCGCTTCCAAAGGCCGCTTTAATGAAAAGGGCGAGAGCATATTCTACGGAGCCACGTCCGAACTTGGCACCATCATTGAACTGCGGCCCGATTTGGGAAAGCTGTTCACGATCACTAAGTTCTCTCGAAAGTCCAATGAAGATCCGTTCTTCTTTCCTCTTGCGATAAGAGACAAGGCCGGTAGGGCAGATGCCTATTTCACGCCGCGTAAGAAGTCTCAAAAGCTTCTCCATGACTTCCTGTACGAGATTTTGACGGCTCGCGGCGACGATACCAATGCGTACGACCTAAGCATAATGCTTGCCCGTCAGTTCTTCGGCACCGGGATAGATATGCCCCAAGGCAAGAGATATGCCGGTATAGCTTATGCGAGTGTTGAGGCTCGTTTCATCGCAAGCCATCTCACCTACAATGTCGCTATGCAGCCTAGCTTTTTCGATCAGAACTATCAGCTTGCTGAAACATTTGTTTATGGGCTGACGCTGGAAGAGACGCATTATCAGCTCAATCCGGTCAACCATGCGAAAGCGGACGGGACGGGAGCGTTGAACTGGCGGTTCTCATATGACGAGATGGTCACCAGACTAACGAGCGGCATTCTTCTAGATGACGATATTTGCCTGGGGATGGCAGCAGCGGTTGCTTAGTCTAAAAATGGCTTAAACGCGGGAGGCCCCGATGTTCGCGAAGAACGTCAGCGGCATCAGGATGATCCCCGGCGACTTCTCGACCCCCAACGAAAACCGGCTGCTTCGCCCATTGTTCAGCGAGGCGTTGCGCCGCCCGGTGAACCTCGAGGGGGCTATCGGGCTTCGGGGGCTCGACAGCGAGGCGAGCGGCATCCACGACCAGTCGGTCAAACTCCACGTCTATCCGTGGATAAGCCTTCGATGCCTCCGGGCGAGTATCCCCAAGAGACCGCTCAAATTCGCCTTGATCTAGGATGGTGGAGATCGCTGTTGGTATCCGCCGACGATACTGCCAAGTTCCGGCTTTAGTGAGCCTAGCGCATTTCAAGACAAGCCCCGTGAGGGCTTCCGGTGAACCGGAAAGCGTATCGAAGATACTTGCTAAGTCTTGAAATAGTTGAGAAATCTATGTTTCTCAAAAATGGAATGGTGCCCAGAAGAGGACTCGAACCTCCACACCCTTTCGGGTACCAGCACCTGAAGCTGGCGCGTCTACCAATTCCGCCATCTGGGCGACGGAGAGCCATGTACGGGGGTGGCCCGTTGGTGTCAACAGGGTTTTTGAAGTTTTTCTGACACCACGCAAAAAAGTCTGAGGCCAGGGCCGGGAAAGGTGGGTTTTTGGGCGGTCGGGGATTTCGGGCGATGCCAAGAAAGCGCGGGCGCACTATATGTCATTCAAGGAAAAGGATGGTGCGATGCGCGTTTTTCAGAAATTGCCGGTTGTTATGATTCTATCCGTCATGCCGTTCAGCCAGGTTTCGGCCATGCCGATGGCGCCCGCTCCCGAAAATATCGGCAATCGAGATATCGTGCGTGTGCAGACCATGTGTGATTTTCGCGGCTGCTTCACCTTCGGCAAGACGCAATCGTTCACGCCATCCTACATACAGCCGAACTACCGGCCGCCGACCGCGACCGGACCGACCTATTATCGCCCGCGCGAAATGGGCCCGGCGCCGCAATACTATAATCCGCAGCCGCCGACGCGCTATAAGCCGTCGCAGCCACAGACGCGGACCGCGCGGCCGAACACGCCCGATCGCAACTTCCATGTCGATTGGTGCCGCAATCAATATCGCAGCTACAATCCCAGGACGGATCGCTTCGTGACCTATGAGGGGATCTACAAGACCTGCAACTCGCCTTACGACTAGGAGCGAGCTGAGCCTGCCGGGTACGGCTCAGCTTTCCTTCGACGCTCGGTCGGTGTGGCCGAGGTCGCGATCGGGGTCGATGATATCGCGGATGCGCTGCTTCAGCTCCTTGGGGCCGGGAAAGCCGCCGTCGCGCTTGCGCTCCCAGATAAGCTCATCATCGACGCGGATCTCGAAATTGCCGCCGGTGCCGGGGATGAGCGCCACTTCACCGAGGCTGTCGGTGAAGGTCTGCAGCAGTTCCTGCGCCATCCAGCCGGCGCGCAGCAGCCAGTTGCACTGGGTGCAATAAAGAATGGTCACGCGGGCTTTTTTCTCGGTCATGGCGCTTTCCGTCGGGCTTCGGGCATGTCGTTCCAGTTGCGCCGAGCTTACGAAGTGACCGGATGCTGCGCAACGGATATTGCAATGCACGATGGCTTGGTGTTCTTCCTGTCGCTCAAAGGAAGACAGGAGATGCCGATGCGGGTTGTTGTGGTCGAAAACATGAAGAACACGTCGCTGGGTTCGCTCGGCATCGCGCTGGCCGAGGCCAATGCCGCGCTCGACATCTACCAGCCCTATCTCGACGGCCGATTGCCGCAGAGCATCTTCGAGCATGACGCGCTTGTCGTTCTCGGCGGGGAGCAGGATGCGCTCGACGACGCGAACTACCCCTATCTGCCCGCGTTGGCGCGGCTGATGCAGCGCTTTTGCGAAGCGGGCAAGGCGGTGATGGGCATCTGCCTGGGGTCGCAGATCCTGGCGCGCGCCTATGGCGCGGAAAACCATCTCGGCCGGCAGCTGGAGTTCGGCTGGAAACCCGTTAAGATGACGGACGAGGGAAAGGCCGATCCGCTGCTTTCGGGTCTCGATGCCGATTTCACCACCTTCGAGTGGCACAGCGATACGTTCACCTTGCCTGAGGGCGCCTGCCTGCTGGCGACCAGCCCACTCGTGCGCAACCAGGCCTTCCGGCTTGGCCGGGCGACTTATGGCACGCAGTTTCATTTCGAGGCCAGCCGCGCGGTGGTCGAGGGGTGGAAGACGGGCTTCGAGGCGACGATCGAGCGCATGGAGCCCGGCTGGCTGGAGCGCCATCCCGATCTCGCTCCCGTGGATGGCGCTGCGGCCGATGCCAGCGGTCTTCAGATCGCGCGCAACTGGGTTGCGATGATCGAGGTCGCGGCGGCGAAGGAAGCGGTCGCCGTCGGCGCCTGAGGAGACGCTAGCGCCGGCAACGATCTGCCGGCCTTTCGCCATCAGCATTCATCAACCGGCCTTCAGGCCCGGGCTTGCATCGCCGCCCGTCAGCTCCGGCATCAGATCGGCGATCTTGACCACCTTGCCGCTGCGCGCACTCGACAGCGCCGCGATCCCCGTCAGCACCGACATGGCGCCGGCGCGGGTGCCGGCGCGCTGGCCGAGGTGGTCTTCCATGCCGGGCTTGAAGATCATGTTGCGCATGCGGTCGTCCCCACCATAGTGGCCGCCGGAGAAATGCGGCACGACGATGCGCTCGACCGGCTCCCTGCCCTTCGGAAAATTGCGGATCAGGAGGATCGTATCCTCATCCGGCGTTTCCCATGGCTGCTTTTCGAACTGCCGCAGCTCGATCCGCCCCTCGGTGCCGTTGAAGGCTATGTGGTGGCCTTCGATCGGCTGGAAGGTGTTCAGCGAATAGGAGACGTGGACGTTGTTCCTGTAGCGCAGGCTGACCACCATGGTGTCGGGGATGTCGATATCCTCGCGATAGACGCAGCCATCGCGGAAATAGCCGTCGATCTCGGAGGGTTCTTCATAGAGCGCGTCGAGGAAGGGATCGGCCTCGAGATCGAGGTAGTAATCGCACTCGCCTGAGTGCGGACAGAGCTTGCAGCGCGGGCCACGAAACGGGCCCTTGCGGCCGTAATTCTGCAGGTCGGCAAACGAGGTGACGGCCTCGGGGTCGCTGTCGAGATACCAGTTCAGGAGATCGAAGTGATGGGTGGCCTTGTGGACGAAGAGGCTGCCGGAATTTTCCGTATAGGCGTGCCAGCGGCGGAAGTAATCGGCGCCGTGCTTGGTATCCAGGTACCAGTGGAAATCGACGGAGGTGACGCGGCCGATCTCGCCCGAGGAGAGCAGCTCCTTGATTTTGGCGGCCGTCGGCGCGTAGCGGTAGTTGAAGGAGACGTCGACGCGCTTGCCGCTGCGCTTTTCGGCATCGAGGATGCGGCGGATCTTGTCGACGGCTGTGGTCATCGGCTTTTCGGTGATGACGTCGATGCCCGCTTCCAGCGCCCGCACAACGATGTCGTCATGCGTATAATCGGGCGTGCAGACGATGACCATGTCGACCTGCTGTTCGGCGAGCATGGCGTCGATATTCTCGTAGATCGGGGCGTTGCTGCCGATCATGGTGCGGGCGCGTTCGGCGCGCAGCGAATTGGTGTCGACGATCGCCACCAGATCCACATGCTCGCGCCAGCCGGCCAGCAATTCCTTGCCCCACATGGTCGTTCCGCGATTTCCGGTGCCTATCAGTGCGAAGCGGCGTTTCTCCATCGAATGATCCTCCTTCATGCGTGCGGAAACGAAAATGTTGTTCTGCCAAATCAGATCCGGCAGCAGTCGTGGAAGCGCTCGACGCAGGTGCGGATCACCTCGTCGGCCGGGCGTTTCCACCAGTTCAGCGCCGAGAATATCTCGACCTCCTGCGCGCCATAAAACCCTGATACCTCCACCATCCGTCTTATGCCCTTCAGGTCGATGACGCCATCGCCCATCATGCCGCGGTCGGTCAGCATGTCCCGTGTCGGCACCAGCCAATCGCAGATGTGGTGCGCGAGAATACGCTTCAGCTGACCCGCACGAGCGATCTGGCGTGCCAGATCGGGGTCCCACCAGACATGGTAGACGTCGATCGCAACGCCCACCCCCTCGCCCAGCGTCTCGCACATGTCGAGCGCCTGGCCGAGCGTGTTCACGCAGGAGCGGTCGGCGGCATACATGGGATGCAGCGGCTCGATCGCCAACGGCACGCCGCTCGCGCGGGCATGCGGCAGCGTGGCGGCGATGCCGTCCGCCACCATGTTGCGCGCTTCATCGATATTCTTCGAGCCGCCGGCGAGCCCGCCGACCACAAGCACGAGGCAATCGGCGCCCAGAGCGGCTGCCTCATCGACAGCGCGCTTGTTGTCGTCGATCGCGGATTGGCGGTCCGCCGCCGTGGCTGCCGGAAAGAAGCCGCCGCGGCAGAGGCCGGTGAGCTTGATGCCGTTTTGGCGGACGATGCGCACCGCCTCGTCGAGCCCGACCTTGGCGACCTGATCGCGCCAGGGGGCGATCGAGGTGATGCCGTGCTTCAGGCAGAGATCGACCGCTTCGGCGAAGCCACATTGCTCGCGAATGGTCGCGAGGTTGATGGATAGATCGTCTACCATGTTTGCCAGGCCCCGCTCTCGTGCGGGACAACAGGCGCGATCACCATGAGTGTATAGCGCGCTATATCAGGCATGGCTCAGAACTCCAGCGCCGGCACATCGAGCCAGCGGCGTTCGGCCCAGGATTTCAGCCCGAGTTCGGCTAGCTGCACACCCTTGGCGCCGGCCTCCAGACCGTAAGGCCAGGGCGCGTCCTCGGCGACATGGCGCAGGAACATCTCCCACTGCACCTTGAAGCCGTTATCGAAGGACTGCGTGTCCGGCACCTCGTCCCAGGTCTTGTAGAAATCGATCGTCTGCGGCTGGTCGGGGTTCCAGACGGGCTTTGGCGTGTTGACGCGGTGCTGGGTCCAGCATTTCGTCAACCCGGCGACGGCCGATCCGTGGGTGCCGTCGACCTGGAAGGTGACGAGATCGTCGCGGCGCACGCGCACCGCCCAGGACGAATTGATATGGGCGATCGCCCCGCCCTCGAGCTCGAAAGTGGCATAGGCGGCGTCATCGGTGTCGCAATGATAGGGCTTGCCCTGTTCGTCGACGCGGGTGCCGATATGGGTGGCGCCGAGGCAGGAGACCGACTTGACCTCGCCGAAAAGATTGTCGAGCACGTAGCGCCAGTGGCAGAGCATGTCGAGAATGATGCCACCGCCATCTGCCTTGCGGTAGTTCCAGGACGGGCGCTGCGCTGGCACACCCCAATCGCCTTCGAAGACCCAATAGCCGAACTCGCCGCGCACGGAGAGGATCTTGCCGAAGAAGCCGCTGTCGCGCAGCAGCGCCAGCTTGCGCAGGCCGGGCAGGAAGAGCTTGTCCTGCACGACGCCATGCTTGAGACCCGAGCCGCGCGCCTTGCGGGCGAGCGCAATGGCGACTTCGAGATCATCCGAGATCGGCTTTTCGCAATAGACATGCTTGCCGGCATCGAGCGCCCGCGACAGGAGTTCGGCGCGCATCAGCGTGGTGCCGGCATCGAAGAAGATCTGGTCGTCGGGATTCTTGAGCGCCGCGTCGAGGTCGGTCGACCAGCGCTTGATGCCGTGGCGCTTCGCCAGCTCTTCCATCTTGGCGGCGTTGCGGCCGACGATGATGGGGTCGATCTCGAGCTTTTCGCCTGACTTCAGCGTCAGGCCACCCTGATCGCGGATCGCCAATATCGAGCGGACGAGGTGCTGATTGTAGCCCATGCGGCCCGTTACGCCGTGCAGAATTATTCCTAGACGTGCCATGTCTGCCTCCCTGCAAAACCGTGTTGCAATGCCGGACGCGCGATGCCGCGCGGCTCCTCCCGGCCAGTAACCAAACAGTTACTTGATGGCAGAGGAGAAGCGGCGCTGTCAATAGCCGGGGCTAAATTTCAGCGATCAGGCTTTGATCGAGGCAAGCGTGACGTGAACGATATGGCGTTCCCAGGCGTCGAGATTCCCGGAATCGGCAAGGTCGCGGCCGAAGATCGTCGAGAGCGTGTACTGGTTGGAAATGTAGAAATAGCCGAGCGAGGCGATGGTCAGATAGACGTTCAGCGGATCGGCGGCATCGATGAAGACGCCCGTTTTCTTGCCGCGATCGAGCACCTCGGTCAGTTCGACGATCAGATGCGAATGCAGCTCCTTCAGCCGCACCGACTGGCGCAGCCAGCGGGCGCGGTGCAGGTTTTCGGTGCCGAGCAGGCTCAGGAATTCGGGGTGCCTGAGGAAATAGCGCCAGGTGAAGAGCGCGAGCTCGGCAATCCCCTCCTCCGGGCTGCGGTCGCCGATATGGAGCTCGCGCTCGGCGGTGCGGATACCGACATAGGCTTCCTCCAGCACATGCAGATAAAGCTGCTCCTTGTCGCCGAAGTAGTGATAGAGCATGCGCTTGTTGGTGCCGGCACGCTCGGCGATGGCATCGACACGGGCGCCGCCCATGCCATTTTCGGCGAACTCCCGGGTCGCGGCTTCGAGAATGGCGGCGCGCGTTCGCTCGGGATCGCGCTGCAGGACGCGCTCTTGTGAACGCCGCTTGGCCGGTTTCTTCTCTCCGCTGCCATCCATCCCTACTACCCTTTCCTTTGAACCTCGCGCTCATAGTTGTTTATGAACAGATTGTAAAAAACCAAGCCTGATGATCCCGCCGCCACATGTCGCTTGACAGTCCCGGTGCTTCTTCATAGCTTGTAACCAAATAGTTATTTGTTGCAAGAGAAACCAGCCGGGAGCGTGTGGAGGCGCTCCCCAAGGGAGGAGGAAAAACAGATGACGTTTCGTGTGAGCAGACGCAATTTCGTTGCGGGGGGAGCCACGCTTCTTTCGCTGTCCGCACTGGGGCCAAGGGCTTTTGCCGCCGATGCCCGACTGCGGCTCTTGTGGTGGGGTTCGCAACCGCGCGCCGACCGCACCAACAAGGTTTCGGATCTCTACAAGGCCAAGAATTCAGGCACGTCGATAACAGGCGAGTTCCTGGGCTGGAGCGATTACTGGCCGCGTCTGGCGACCCAGGTCGCCGGCCGCAACGCACCCGACGTGATCCAGATGGATTACCGCTATATCGTCGAATATGCGCGGCGCGGCGCGCTTGCGCCGCTTGAATCCTACATGCCGTCGAAGCTCAATCTCGACGATTTCGATCCGGCGCAGATCGAGGGCGGCAAGGTCGACGGTCATCTCTATGGCGTCAGCCTCGGCGCCAATTCGGCGGCAACCGTCGTCAACACGGTGGCGCTGCAGGAAGCCGGCGTCGAGATGCCGACCAACAAGACGACCTGGGAAGAGCTCGGCAAGATGGGCGCCGAGATCACCAAGGCGGGCAAACGCAAGGGCTTCTTCGGCTTTGCCGACGGCAGTGGCGCGGAGCCGCTGTTCGAAAACTACGTGCGTCAGCGTGGCAAGGCGCTCTACACGGCGGATTCGAAGATCGCCTTCGGCGCCGACGACGCCTCCGAATGGTTCGACATGTGGGCCAAGTTCCGCGAGGCGCAAGCCTGCGTGCCGCCCGATGTGCAGGCGCTCTACAAGGACACGATCGACACCGCGCCGCTGACGCTCGGCAAGGCCGCGATCGACTATGCGCACAGCAACCAATTCGTCGGCTTCCAGGCCGTGGTCAAGGACAAGCTGACGCTAAACAACTACCCGCTGATCAAGGCGGACTCGAAGGGCGGCCACTACCGCAAGCCGTCGATGTTCTTCTCGGTCTCGGCGCAGTCCAAGGCGCTCGAACAGGCTGTCGACTACGTCAACTTCTTCGTCAAGGATCCTGAAGCCGCCAAGGTGCTCGATGTCGAGCGCGGTATCCCGGAATCGAAGGCGATGCGTGACGTCGTGGCCGGCATGCTCGATGATGTCGGCAAGATCCCGCTGAACTATGTGGCCAATCTCGGCGATCTCGCCGGGCCGCTGCCGCCACCGCCTCCTTCAGGCGCCGGCGAAGGCCAGACCGTTCTGCGCCAGCTTGCCGAGCAGGTCGCCTTCGGCCAGGTCACGCCAGCCGATGCCGGCAAACAGCTTGTCGACGAGATCACGCGCCTTCTCGCGCGGGGTTGACCGACATGAGCAATGCGATGCGCGCGACGGCTGACCGGGCCGCGACGGCGGAGCAATATCAGGGAGTGGTCGCCGACAGCCGTTGGCGACGCCTCCTTGCCGCCAACGGACCGGGATATCTCTTTCTTCTTCCATGGCTGCTCGGCTTCTTGGGGCTGACGCTCGGGCCGGCGCTGGTGTCGCTCTACCTGTCCTTCACGGATTTCGACATGATCCGCTCGCCCGAATGGGTGGGGGCTGCGAACTATGTGCGCATCACCACCGCGGACCCGAAGTTCGCGGCGGCAATGAAGGTGACGCTGACCTATGTGGTCTTGTCGGTGCCGTTCAAGCTGATCTTCGCGCTCCTGGTGGCGATGGCGCTCAACAAGGGGGTGCGGGGGCTGACCTTCTACCGCGCCGTCTTCTATCTCCCGTCGCTGCTCGGCGGCAGCGTGGCGATCGCCGTTCTGTGGCGGCAGCTCTTTGCCGGTGACGGCCTGGTCAACGCCGCGCTCTCGCACATCGGCATCCAGGGACCGAGCTGGATCTCGCATCCGAGCTACTCGATCTATACGCTGGTGGCGCTCAGCGTCTGGCAGTTCGGCTCGCCGATGATCATCTTCCTCGCAGGTCTCCGCCAGATCCCGACCGACATGTACGAGGCGGCCAGCCTCGACGGGGCTTCGAAGTTCCGGCAGTTCTACAAGATCACCCTGCCGCTGCTGACGCCCGTCATCTTCTTCAACGCCGTGGTGCAGACGATCGACGCCTTCAAGGCGTTCACGCCTGCCTTCATCATCTCCGGCGGGTCGGGCGGGCCGATCAATTCGACGCTGTTCTACACGCTCTATCTCTATCAGGAGGCGTTCGGGAACTTCCGCATGGGCTATGCGTCCGCTCTTGCATGGATCCTGGTGCTGATCATCGCCGTGTTCACCGCCTTCTCGTTCCTGTCCTCACGCTACTGGGTGCATTACGATGACTAACGGGATCACATCCGCGGTCGCCGCGCCGCCATCCGACATCACCAAGCGCAGCCTGCCGGCCTCGATCGTCGTGCACACGCTGCTGATCATGGCCTCGCTGCTGATGCTCTATCCGCTCTTGTGGATGGTGTCGGCCTCGGTTCGGCCGGAAAACGAGATCTTCTCGTCCACCTCGCTCATTCCGTCGTCAATCGATTTCACATCCTACGTGCGCGGCTGGAGCGGGCTCGACATCACCTTCGGGCGCTTCTTCTGGAACTCGCTGGTGATTTCGCTGCTGACGGTGACCGGCAATGTGGTGGCCTGTTCGCTGGCGGCCTATGCTTTCGCGCGGCTGCGCTTTGCCGGGCGGAACTTCTGGTTCGCGATCATGCTCGGCACGCTGATGATCCCCTATCACGTGACGCTGATCCCGCAATATGTGCTGTTTCTCAACCTCGGCTGGGTGAACACCATCCTGCCGCTGGTCGTGCCGAAGTTTCTCGCCAGCGACGCCTTCTTCATTTTCCTGATGGTGCAGTTCTTCCGCGGGATCCCGCGCGAGCTTGACGAGGCGGCGATGATGGACGGCTGCAGCGCCTGGCGGATCTACTGGAAGATCATGCTGCCGCTATCGCTGCCTGTGCTGGCGACGGCGGCGATCTTCTCCTTCATCTGGACCTGGGACGATTTCTTCGGGCCGCTGATCTACCTCAACGACATGGACACCTACACGATCCAGCTCGGCCTGCGCACCTTCGTCGATTCGAGCAGCACATCGGACTGGGGCGGGCTGTTCGCCATGTCGACGCTGACGCTGGTGCCAGTGTTCTTCTTCTTCCTGTTCTTCCAGCGGCTGCTGATCGACGGCATCGCCACGACGGGCATGAAGCGTTGAGGCCGGCCGCAATGAACATGCCAAAGAGACCTACCCCATGAGCATAAAGAGAGTTGCGATCATCGGCTGCGGCATCGGACGCTCGCATATCGTCGAAGGCTATCTGCCGCATCCCGACAAGTTCGAGGTGGCTGTTCTCTGCGACCTCAACGAAGCACGCCTTGCCGAAGTGGCCGACGAGTTCGGGATCGCCGGACGCACCACCTCGTTTGCCGAGGTTCTCGCCGACGAGAGCATCGACATCGTGGACATCTGCACGCCGCCGGGCATCCATCTCGAGCAGGTGGTGGCTGCCCTTCAGGCGGGCAAGCACGTCATCTGCGAGAAGCCGCTCACCGGATCGCTATCCGGCGTCGACGAGATCATGCGCGTCGAAAAGACCGCCAAGGGCGTGCTGATGCCGATCTTCCAGTATCGCTACGGCGACGGCGTGGAGAAGGCGAAGCGGATCATCGAGGCGGGGATCGCGGGCAAGCCCTATATGGGCTCGGTCGAGACCTTCTGGCTGCGCACGCCTGCCTATTACGCCGTTCCCTGGCGCGGCAAGTGGGCAACCGAGCTCGGCGGCGTGCTGGTGACGCATGCGCTGCACCCGCACGACATGCTGCTGCACCTGATGGGACCGGCTAAGCGCGTCTTCGGCCGTGTCGCGACCCGCGTCAACGACATTGAGGTCGAGGACTGCGCCTCGGCGAGCCTGCAAATGGAGAATGGCGCCTTCGTCTCGCTTTCCTGCACGCTCGGCTCGCAGCAGGAAATCAGCCGGCTCAGGCTGCATTTCGAGAACGTCACCTTCGAGAGCAACCACGAGGCCTATTCGCCCGGCAAGGACCCATGGACGATCCTTGCCGCCAATGACGAGGTGCAGCGCCGGATCGACGCCGTGATCGGCGACTGGCAGCCGGTGGCACCACGCTTCACCACGCAGATGGCGCATTTCCACGCCCATCTGGAAGGCAACGGCCCGCTGCCCGTGAGCACCGCGGATGCGCGGCGGGCGCTGGAGCTGGTGACCGCCATCTATCAATCGTCGGACAGCGGCCAGGACATCGCCCTGCCTGTCGGACCCGACAGCCCGAAATACGCCGACTGGCGCGCAAGAACCCGGTAACGGACAGACAAGAACGAGATAAGGAAACCCAAGAGATGGCAACAAGCGTCGTTCTTCAGAAGGTCGAGAAACGCTATGGCGCGCTTGACGTCATCCACGGCATCGATCTGGCGATCGATCCAGGCGAATTCGTCGTCTTCGTCGGCCCGTCCGGCTGCGGCAAGTCCACGCTGCTTCGTATGATCGCCGGGCTAGAGGAAATCTCCGGCGGCGCGCTGATGCTCGACAACGAGCGGATGAACGAGGTGGCGCCCGCCAAGCGCGGGATCGCCATGGTGTTCCAGTCCTACGCGCTCTATCCGCACATGTCGGTCTACAAGAACCTCGCCTTCGGGCTGGAGACGGCGGGCTACAAGAAGGCCGACATCGAGCCGAAGGTGCAGCGGGCAGCACAGATATTGCAGATCGAGAAGCTGTTGCAGCGCAAGCCGAAGGCGCTCTCAGGCGGGCAGCGGCAGCGCGTCGCGATCGGCCGCGCCATCGTGCGCGAGCCGCGCATCTTCCTGTTCGACGAGCCGCTCTCCAACCTCGACGCGGAACTGCGCGTGCAGATGCGTGTCGAGATTTCCCGGCTGCATCGCAGCCTGGGGAATACGATGATCTACGTCACCCACGATCAGGTGGAGGCCATGACCATGGCCGACAAGATCGTGGTGCTGAACTCCGGCCGCATCGAGCAGGTGGGCGCGCCGCTCGACCTCTACAACAACCCCGCCAACCGTTTCGTCGCCGGCTTCATCGGCAGCCCGAAGATGAATTTCCTGCAGGGCAAGATCGAAAGCGTCGGCGGCAACGAGACAACGATCAACGTCTGCGGCAACAGCGTGCGGCTGCCGCGCCGCGTCTCGGCACAAGCCGGAGAAAGCGTGACCTTCGGCATCCGCCCGGAGCATCTGTCGCTGATCGACAAGGGCGGTATCGCGCTGTCTTCAGTCAACATCGACCTTTTGGAAAACCTCGGCGGCGCGACGATGCTCTACACGACGACGCCGGACAAGCAGCAGCTGACGATCGCGCTCGACGGGCAGCAGAAGGTGGAGCGCGGCGCCAATGTCACCGCCTATTTCGACCCGGCGCGCTGTCATGTCTTCGACGGCGCGGGCTCGACGATCTAGCCCGGCGATTTACCCCGCTTGACAGCGGCGCCCGCTCTGGCCAAGATTTCAATAGGATAGGCCGCGAGGGGGACAGCGTGACGCCTGAAGACCGGATACATGCGCTTGGCATATGGAATGGTCCGATCGATATCTCGGCGATCACGGGAGGCATCACCAACCGCAACTATCTGGTCCGCGACGGCGCGCTGAAGCGGGTCGTGCGGCTGGGCGACGATATCCCCGTTCATCACATCAGCCGATCGAACGAGCTCGCGGCGAGCAAGGCGGCGCATGCGGCGGGGCTCTCGCCCGCGGTGATCCACCATGCGCCGGGCGTGCTGGTGCTCGACTACATCGAGTCAAGAGCGCTGACGCCCGAGGACTTGCGCGACGCCGGGACGCTGGAGCGCGTGATCCCGCTGGTGCGCGCCTGCCATCACGATATCGCACGCGAATTTCGCGGCACGGCCACGATCTTCTGGGTGTTTCACGTGGTACGCGACTATATCGCGACGCTCGATGCTGCCGGCAGCCCCTATCATCAGCTGTTTTCCGATCTTCTGACCAAGGCGGAGCGGCTGGAGCAGGCGACCGGGCCGTTCGAGATCGCCTTCGGCCACAACGACATGCTGGCCGCCAATTTTCTCGACGACGGCAAGAGGCTCTGGCTGATCGACTGGGATTATGCCGGCTTCAACACGCCTCTCTTCGACCTCGGCGGCCTCGCTTCCAACAACGAGTTTTCCGAACAGGCTGAGCGGGCGATGCTGGAGGCCTATTACCAGATGCCGCTGATGCCGGATCTCTGGCGGCGCTACCAGGCGATGAAATGCGCCTCTCTCTTACGCGAGATGCTGTGGAGCATGGTGTCGGAAATCCATTCGACCATCGACTTCGACTACGCCGCCTATACCGCCGAAAACCGCGCGCGCTTCGAGCGCGCCTATGCCGAACAGGATCAATGACATGGTGAAGGAATTGCCCAAGACCGCCAAGGTTGTCGTCATCGGCGGCGGCATCATCGGCTGCTCGACGGCCTATCACCTCGGCAAGCTCGGCTTGACGGATACCGTGCTATTGGAACGCAAGAAGCTGACCTCGGGCACCACCTTCCATGCTGCCGGCCTTGTCGGCCAGCTCAGGACCAGCGCCAACATCACCCAGCTGCTCGGCTATTCCGTCGATCTCTACAAGCGGCTGGAGGCCGAGACCGGGCTCGGCACCGGCTGGAAGATGAATGGCGGCCTGCGGCTTGCCTGCAACGAGGAACGCTGGACCGAGGTGAAGCGGCAGGCGACCACGGCGCAATCCTTCGGGCTCGACATGCAGCTTCTGACGCCGCAGGAAGCCTTCGATCTCTGGCCGCTGATGACAACAGACGACCTGATCGGCGCCGCCTATCTCCCGACCGACGGCCAGGCCAATCCTTCCGACATCACGCAGGCGCTCGCCAAGGGGGCGCGCATGGCGGGCGTTTCGATCTTCGAGGATACGGAGGTGATCGACCTCGAGATCGACAAGGGCCGCATCCGCGCTGTCATCACCGAGCAGGGCCGCATCGAATGCGAGCGCGTCGTCGTCTGCGCCGGGCAATGGACGCGCAATTTCGCAGCGCGCTTCGGCGTCAACGTGCCGCTGGTCTCGGTCGAGCACCAGTACATCATCACCGAATCCTTCGGCGTGCCCTCCAACCTGCCGACGCTGCGCGATCCCGACCGGCTGACCTATTACAAGGAGGAGGTAGGCGGCATCGTGATGGGCGGCTATGAGCCGAACCCGATCCCCTGGGCGACGTCGGGCATTCCCGATGGCTTCCACTACACGCTGCTCGACAGCAATTTCGACCATTTCGAGCAGATCATGGAGCAGGCGCTCGGCCGCGTGCCGGCGCTTGAGAATGTCGGCGTCAAGCAGCTGCTGAACGGGCCGGAGAGCTTTACGCCTGATGGCAACTTCATTCTGGGCGAAGCGCCGGAGCTCAAGAACTTCTTCGTCGGCGCCGGCTTCAACGCTTTCGGCATCGCATCAGCCGGTGGCGCGGGGATGGCGCTGGCGGAGTGGGTTTTCAAGGGCGAGCCGCCCTACGATCTCTGGCCGGTCGATATCCGCCGCTTCGGCCGCCCGCATTTCGACACCGACTGGGTGCGCACCCGCACGCTGGAAGCCTACGGTAAGCACTACACGCTGGCCTTCCCCTTCGAGGAATATTCCAGCGGCCGCCCCTGCCGCAAATCGCCGCTCTACGACCGGCTGAAGGCGCAGGGCGCGTGCTTCGGCGAAAAGCTCGGCTGGGAGCGGCCGAACTGGTTCGCCGATCTCTTCGCCAACGAGGAACCTAAGGACGTCTACAGCTACGAGAGGCAGAACTGGTTCGAGGCGGTGGGCCGCGAGCACAGGGCGGTGCGCGAGGCGGCGGTGATTTTCGACCAGACCTCGTTTGCCAAGTTCACGCTGAAGGGCCGCGACGCGGAAAAAGCACTCTCCTGGATCGCAGCCAACGATGTGGCCAGGCCGGTGGGCTCGCTCGTCTACACGCAGATGCTGAACGACAAGGGCGGCATCGAATGCGACCTCACCTGCGCGCGCATCGCCGAGGACGAATATTACATCGTTACCGGCACCGGTTTCGCGACCCACGACTTCGACTGGATAGCCCGCAATATTCCAGACGATCTGCATGCCGAACTGGTCGACGTGACCTCGGCCTATTCGGTATTGGCGCTGATGGGGCCGAATGCGCGCGCGGTGCTGGAAAAGGTCACAAGCAGCGACGTCTCCAACGCCGCCATCCCCTTCGGCCGCGTGAAAACCATCGGCATCGCCGGCTGCCCGGTCAGAGCGCTGCGCATCACCTATGTCGGCGAGCTCGGCTACGAGCTGCATGTGCCGATCGAATACGCCACGACCGCCTATGACGCGCTGATGGCGGCGGGCGCTCCGCTGCATCTCGTCAATGCCGGCTATCGCGCGATCGAGAGCTGCCGGCTGGAAAAGGGCTATCGCGCCTGGGGCTCGGATATCGGGCCTGACCATACGCCGATCGAAGCCGGGCTCGGCTGGGCGGTGAAGACGAAGAAGACCACGCCGTTTCGCGGCCGCGAGGCGATCGAGCGACAGCTGGCGTCGGGCGTCAAGAAGATGCTCGCCTGCTTCGTGCCTGATGATCCCGACGTGGTGCTGCTCGGCCGCGAGACGATCTACCGCGATGGCAAGCGCGTCGGCTGGCTCTCGAGCGGTGGCTTCGGCTACACCGTGGGCAAGCCGATCGGCTATGGCTATGTGCGCAACGCCGAAGGTGTGAGCGAGGAATTCGTGCTGTCGGGCAGCTATGAGCTCGATGTCGCGCGGGTGCGRGTGCCGTGCAGGGTGTCGCTGACGCCGCTTTATGATCCGGGGATGGAAAGGGTCAAGGGGTAAACACTCCGTGCGATCCGCTAGCGCAGATGCGCCGCACCTGCCTTAGTCAGAAGCGCGCATTGGGCGATCTCGTTGTTGCACTTTTACCCTCCCTTAACTGCGTTTACCTAAGGATCGCGGCCGGGTCTCACGAGACCCCGCGTACGATAACTCGTTTAAAAACAGAGCTCTCGCCGCGCTGCGGTCTCGTTCGCCCGCTCCCGGGTTATGCGTGACAGCCTTACAAGACGTCGCCGTCCACTTCGCTCAATGACTGAGCGTCTCCCCGTGAATGTCCATTTCTCCACCGTCGCAACGGCTTCCAACACGGGGAAGCCAGGGACGGCCGTCGAATCATGGGGTTTTACGTGTCCTTTTTGCAGAACCGAAAAATTAGCACCAAAATCTTGTCTGTCATCGTTCCGATCTGTCTGATTGGCATCGGTGGCGTCGCGTGGGTGTCCAGCAACTACAAGAGCGCCAACACGCGCTATTCCGATTTCATCACCATCGACAACGCGGCGACCATCGACCTTGCACGCGCCGATCGCAACCTGAACGCCATTTCGGCTGCCGCCTACCAGATCACTCTGCAGGATCCCTCCGACGCCAAATTCCAGGCGTCCAATCAGTATTATCGCAACAGCACCAACGCGCTGAAGAAACGCCTTGGTCTCGCCAAGGACAACCTGCCGGGAAAAGCCACCGAGATTACCGGCTTCATCACCAAGGCCGACGCGATCATCGCCATTCTCGACAAGGCCACCGCCTTTGCCGGAACGAATGCCGACGAGCAGGCGAAGGCCGAACTCGGCAAGGCGGATGACCTGATCCTCGGCTTGTCGAAGGACATCGCCAACGTCATCACGGCGAAGACGACGGAAATCGGCGAAACGAGCAAGGCGATCGCCAGCGAAAGCGACAGCATCATCGTCACCTCGCTGGCCGCTCTCGGCATCGTCTTCCTTTTCGGCATCACCGCGGCGCTGCTGATCATCTCGCGCGGCATTGCCGGCCCCATTCATGACCTGCGCAACCGCATGATGACGCTGGCCAACGGCGAAACCCGCGACAATGTCCCCGGCCTCGAACGCAAGGACGAGATCGGCGAGATGGCGCAGGCCGTGTCCGTTTTCCGCGACAACGCACTTGAGCGCACCCGCCTCGAACAGGAAGCGGTGGCAAACCGCAGCCTGTCCGAGCAGCAGACCATCGAACGCGAGGCACAAAAGGCCAAGGAGGCCGAGGCCATCAAGTTCGCCGTCGAAAACCTCGCGGACGGCCTTGCGCATCTATCGGATGGCGACGTCTCGCATCGCATCCAGCAGCCCTTCGCGGACGGACTCGATCGGGTGCGGATGGACTTCAACAATTCGGCCGAAAAGCTGCAATCGACACTCAGCCGGATTGCCGGCAATGCCTCGGGGATCGCATCCGGTTCGAACGAAATCAAGTCGGCCGCCGACGATCTCGCCAAGCGGACCGAACAGCAGGCCGCCGCCGTCGAACAGACAGCCGCGGCTCTTGAGGAAATCACCACCACGGTTAAGGATTCCACCAAGCGCGCGCAGGATGCCGGTGCGTTGGTCAGCCGCGCCAAGGCCGGTGCGGAAAAGTCCGGCGAGGTGGTTCGCCGCGCCGTGTCCGCCATGGAGCAGATCGAGAAATCGTCGAGCGAGATCAACAATATCATCGGCGTGATCGATGAGATCGCCTTCCAGACCAATCTGCTGGCGCTGAATGCCGGCGTGGAAGCTGCGCGTGCCGGCGAAGCAGGCAAGGGCTTCGCAGTAGTGGCGCAGGAAGTGCGCGAGCTCGCCCAGCGCTCGGCAAGCGCCGCCAAGGAGATCAAGACGCTGATCACCGCTTCCAACACCCAGGTGCAGGAGGGTGTTCAGCTCGTGGGCGACACGGGACGGGCGCTGGAATCGATCGTGACGGAAGTCCAGGAAATCAACCACCACGTCAGCGCGATCGTCGAGGCGGCGCAGGAGCAGAGCTCCGGCCTGCAGCAGATCAACACCGCCGTCAATCAGATGGACATGGACACGCAGAAGAATGCCGCGATGGTCGAGCAGACCACGGCGGCGACCCACAGCCTGTCGCAGGAGGTGTCGTCCCTCAACGAGCTTCTGACCATGTTCAAGCTTTCGGGCGGACAACGTCAGCAGGCAGCCGCACCCTTGCGAGCCGCCAAGGGCACCGAACGGCCCGTCGCATCGCCCGTCAAGGCGCTGGGCAACAAGCTCGCCAGCGCCTTCGTCGGCAACGCCGCGGTCAAGCAGGACAGCTGGGAAGAGTTTTGATCCCAGCCGGGGGCTTGAGCATCATCACTTGTGTGGCGGCGGAGATCTTCGCCGCCACATCACATTATGCCGAATGAGTAACCACCGCTAGAACAGCGGCAGCTTGTTGTCCTGGATGAGGATGTCGAGCTTGTTGGCCACATCCTCGGTCCAGGCGAGGTTTTCCGTCAGCGCTACCGGGAAAAGGCCGGGAAGCGCGAACAAAGCGGCAGCGACGGCGCCGCCGTTGCGGGGGATGTCCGCCAGCAATGCCGCGATCTCGCCGGCGCGGGGGTCGCGGAGTTCGTAGGCCTTGCCGTTGCGGTCGATGCCGAGCGCGTAACGCATCCAGGCGGCGACGGCGATGGCGTAGGTTTCGGCCTTGCTGCCATCGGCCAGTGCTTCCGTCGCCGGCTCCAGCAGGCGCTGCGGCAGCTTCTGGGTGCCGTCCATGGCGATCTGGTAGGTGCGGTGGGCGATCGCCTTGTTTGCAAAGCGGGCTGTCAATTCGTCGGCATAGGCTTCCAGATCGATGCCGGGAACCGGATCGAGCGTGGCGGCGGCGGCGTTCATGTGGCGGCGCGCGAGGGCGGCTAAGCCGGTATCGTCCATCACGTCGCGGATGAATTCATAGCCGCCGATATAACCGAGATAGGCGAGCAGCGAATGCGCGCCGTTCAGCATGCGCAGCTTCATCTTCTCATAGGCCGAGACATCCTCGACCATCAGCGCGCCGGCCTTTTCCCATTGCGGGCGGCCACTGGCGAAGCTGTCCTCGATGACCCATTGCGTGAAGGGTTCGGTTTCGATCGCGACAAGATCGACGCGGCCGATGAGCGTTTCGGCGTCGCGATAGGTGGCCTCGGTGCTGGCAGGCGTGATGCGGTCGACCATGGTCGAGGGGAATGGGACGTTGGCCTCGATCCAGGCCTTGAGCTCGGGATCGACGCGGCCGGCGAAATCTAGCACGAGCCGCTTCAAGACGGCGCCGTTGCTTGGCAGGTTATCGCAGCTGAGAGGGGTGAAGGGTGCTACGCCCTTGGCGCGGCGGCGGGCGAGGCCCTCGACGAGATAGCCGATGACGCCGCGCGGTGTGTGGCGGTTTGCGAGGTCGGCCGCGATATCCGCATGCTTGAGATCGAGACCGCCGGTGGCGGCATCGAAGCCATAGGCCTTTTCGGTCACCGTCAGGCTGACGATTCGGATGGCGGGGTCTTCGAGCCTGGCCAACAGTTCGTCGGGATTGCGGGTCGCGACATGGGCTTTCAGGATCGGGCCCATGACATGCGCGACAGTGCCTTCCGTGTCGCGCACCAGCATGGTGTAGAGGCCGTTCTGCTCGTTCAAGTGATCGGCGACATCGGCGGTGCGCAGGCTTGCCACCTCGATACCCCAATCGCCGCCGGCAAGCGCCAGCGCCGCATCCGTATAGGGCGCGAAGTGGGCGCGGAAGAAAGCGCCGGGGCCGAGATGCAGTATACCAGGCTTCAGCACATCCCGGTTGAAGGCGGGGAGCTTGGCTGTATGTGCGAGGCCGGTGAGGCGCGTCAGTCGTTCGGTCACAGCTTGTAGGCCTTCTTGGCGTTGCCGTAGGAGAGATCGGCGGCGGCGATTGCCGCATCCTGGCGCGATATCCGGTGTTCGGCGGCCAGCGTCGCCAGGAAGCCGCAGACCTCGCGGCGCCAGACATCATGGCGGGCGGGGATGGAGAGCAGCGCGCGCGTGTCGTCGTTGAAGCCGGCCATATTGGCGAAGCCGGCCGTCTCCACCACCTGGTCGAGATAGCGGCGGATGCCGGCCGGGCTGTCGTGGAACCACCAGGGCGGGCCGATCATCAAGCAGGGCCAGTGGCCGGCCATCGGCGCCAGTTCACGGGCGTAAGTCGTTTCGTCGAGCGTGAAGAGCAGGACGCGCAGGCCCGGCGCATGGCCGTATTTCGCGAGAAGTGCCGAGAGCCCGCCGACCCAATCGGTCGGCGTCGGGATATCGGCGCCCATGTTCGGTCCGCGCGTCTGGAAGAGTTCGCGGTCGGTATTGCGACGCGAGCCGGCGTGGATCTGCATGACCATGCCGTCTTCCGCCGAAAGCCCGGCCATCTCGGTCAGCATCTGGCCACGGAAAAGTTCGGCCTCGCCAGCCTCGAGCGTGCCCTTGTGCGCCCGGTCGAGCAGCCGCTGCTTGTCCGAATGCGGGAGATCGGCGGTAAACGCGGTGGGGACGCCGTGGTCGGTCGCGGTGGCGCCGAACTGGCGGAAATAGGCGCGGCGCTTGCGATGCGCCTCGATCAGGCCATCCCAGCTCGCGACGTCGCAACCGGTGAGCTCACCGAGCTTCGCGAGATTTTCGCGGAAGCCGACGGCATCGGGATCAGTGACGCTATCGGGGCGATAAGTGGTGCGCACACGGCCGATCCAGCCATCCTCGGCCATCTTCTGGTGATGCGGGAGCTGATCGAGCGCGCCCTCGGTGGTGGCGATTGTTTCGATGCCGAAGCGCTTGTGGAGCGCGCGCGGGCGGAACTCCGGCAGGGCCAGCTGCGCGTTGATATGATCGTAGAGCGCGTCCGCATTCCCTGATGTCAGCGGCTCCTCGCAGCCGAGCACGGCCGACATGGCGTGATCGACCCAGAGGCTGGACGGCGTGCCGCGGAAGAGATGATAGTGCGCGGCGAAGGTGCGCCAGATGTCGCGGCCAGACGAGACAGGCTTGCCGTCGAGGCGGGGAACGCCGAGATCGTCGAGCTTGACGCCGACGCTGTGCAGCATGCGGAAGAGATAGTGATCGGGAATGACGAGCAGCGAGGCAGCATCCTCGAAGGGCTTGTCGTCGGCGAACCAGGAGGGTTCGGTGTGCCCATGCGGGCTGACGATCGGGAGACCGCTGACGCTCTCGTAAAGCTCGCGCGCTATGCTGCGCGTTGCCGGATCGGCCGGAAAGAGCCGGTCCGGATACAGAAATCCATTGCCGATATCCATCTGTATTCCTCCCTGGTACCCATCGGCCTAGCGCACAAAAAAAGATGCGGCAAGGGCTTTTAGTAACCAAACGGTTCACTTTGTGAATCGGCGGCGCCCCCTCTCGAAACGATTGACCTTGCGGCCTATTTCCGCTTTGGAGAGCGCAATCACATGACCGGTTCATCTGGCCGGTCGTGGCAAGGAGAGCCCGATGTCTGATCAGACCGATCGTATCACCCAACTCGAGGAAACCATCGCCCACCAGGCAAAGACGATCGAGGAACTGTCCGACCAGCTGACGGAGCAGTGGAAGGTGGTCGAGCAGACGCGCGCCAAGCTGGACCGGCTGACCGAGCGCTTCCTTTCGCTCGAAGAACAAGCGCTGGAAGCGCCGGCGATCACAAGGCCGCCGCACTACTGAGCATCACGATCTTGCCCTTGGCGGGCGAGATCACTATATCAGCGCTGCGAGGACGACCTCCCCCTTCTGGGCAAAAACTCGGGACGACCCGAACTATCCCACAGGGGTTATTCATGCGATCCACATCCGACCGTATCCGTCACGCCATCAGCTTCGAAATCATCGGTCTTGCCCTTGTCACGCCGCTCGGCGCGCTGGCCTTCGGCATGCCTGTCGCCGACATCGGCGTCGTCGGCGTTGCCGGCGCCACGATCGCCACGGGCTGGAACTATCTCTACAATCTCGGCTTCGACCATGTGATGCAGCGGTTGACCGGCGGCACGAAGAAGAGCCTTGCCGTGCGCGTGCTTCATGCCGTGCTGTTCGAGGGTGGTCTGCTTGTGGCGCTGTTGCCGCTGATCGCCTGGTATCTCGGCATCAGCCTGTTGCAGGCCTTCATGATGGACGTGTCCTTCGCGCTCTTCTATCTGGTCTACGCGTTCGTGTTCAATCTCGCCTACGATCGCATCTTCCCGCTGCCGGACTGGCAGAGGAAGGCGCCGGATGCCGCGCGCGGCTGATTGATACCACGTCACGCCAAATGGCGTGGTTTGCGATCGCGGCTTTCGGGTCTATATAGCGCCAGAACATCATTACTCAGCGAAAGACGACAGCATGGCCGCGACGATCCGTTACCACGAAGGCGACATTTCCGCCGCCGATGCAGCCCGCTATACCGGCGCGATCGCGATCGATACCGAAACGCTCGGCCTCGTGCCGCGCCGCGACCGGCTCTGCGTCGTCCAGCTTTCGCCGGGCGATGGTTCGGCCGACGTGATCCGTATCGCGGCCGGCCAGACCGAGGCGCCGAACCTTGTGACGCTTCTTTCGGATCCGACACACGAGAAGATCTTCCATTACGGCCGCTTCGACATCGCGGTGCTCTTCAATGCTTTCGGCGTGACGACGACGCCGGTGTTCTGCACCAAGATCGCCTCGCGCCTTTGCCGTACCTATACGGACCGGCACGGGCTGAAGGACAATCTGAAGGAGATGTTGGAGGTCGATATCTCCAAGACCCAGCAATCCTCCGACTGGGGCGCGGAGACGCTATCGCAGGCGCAGCTCGAATATGCGGCGTCCGATGTGCTCTATCTGCATGCGCTGCGCGACAAGCTCACCCACCGCCTCATTCGCGACGGGCGGTTCGAGCATGCGACCGCCTGCTTCGCCTTCCTTCCCACCCGCGCCAAGCTCGACCTGCTTGGCTGGGGCGAGACGGATATTTTCGCGCACAGCTGAGATTGCTTGCCGGCTTCTCACCACGCAAAGCCTAAGTGTGCCGCCACGCACCGAATGATTAGTGCTTCGTTAACGGTGAATCACTAGGATGCTCATTAACTTCTGAGCATTCCGTGGCGCGATGCAGCGTCCTCCAGGCACGCGACATCGCCGGAGAATGCAAAACAGCCCGATGAACGCGGCTCCCCTGTAACCTGCTTCAGCGCATTTTACGAAAGAGGAAGCATGCCATGTTGTCTCCGGTTCGTGCAGCGTCAAGCTCAAGCTTTCCCTCGCAGGGCTCCACCTCGGCGCTGAGCGCCAGCGACATCGTGCGCGGTGTCGCCGCGGTTGCGCCGGTCAACCAGGTCGAGAGCCCTGATCTGACGTCCGGCGCCACGGCCAAGCTCAACATCCTGCTGCTTGCCGTTCGCGCCCGCATGGTCGAGGCGCTGCTCAATGTGCTGACCGCCACCGGAGAGGCGCTTTCGCAGCCGCGCGACGATAACGAACCGGATCTGGTCTTCGCATCGCGGCTGGCTGACGCGATCCAGAAACTGCCGCCCGCCAAGATCGAAGTGATCGAGCGCCAGCTGGCGGCCCAGGGCCACGCCATCCCGCTGCGGCTGCTTGCCGAAGCGCTACAGAACCCGGCCGGCCCCGCCGCGACGCGCATCGCCGCCTATCTCGAAACCATCGGCACGAGGGATCGCGATCTCGCGACACGCGCCGTTCTCAAATCCTACAGCCAGAACGATGGTTCGCCGGCGCGCCCGGAGCAGCGGCCGGAGATCAGTCTGCATCGCGATACAGTCGCGTCAGCACCCCGCGCCACGACCGCAGCGCCTGAGAGCGCTGGAGCCAGGAATGCGGCGACGTCGACGGCGGCAGCTGGGAACGCGGACCACGAAGGCGACGCGACCGCACAGGCCGCGATGACCGACGAAGCACCAATGGCTCCCGTCGCCGAACGCGCGGAGCCGAAGGCTGCGATCACCGCCGCAAGCGCCACGCTTTCGGCCGACGAAGCGGCGGAAGCGCCTGTCGCAGCGGAGGCATCCGCTCTGCCTGCCGAAGCGGAGGCAACCGAGGTCGCCGCCGAGCCAGCAGTCACGCGCGACACCAAGGCCGATCCGATCATCCCGAAGAGCTGGGTCGGCATTCCGGCTTCGCTGTCGAAGGACGAGACCGACATGATCGTGGTCATCATCCGCGATCAGGCGACTGAGACGCTGCTCGAGGCGGCGGACGTCGAGCCGGCGGTCGATATCGACGTCCTGCTCGACGACACGCTGATCGCCGACATACCGGATAATCTGAAGCGCCCCGCCGAGCAGATGCTGATGGCGAACGGGCTCGCGAAGCCGATGACGGCGCAGGCAGCCCCCTCGCCGCTGGAGGCCGTGGCGGCGCAGGCGGCCGCGCGGCAGCCGGCACAAGCGGATACCGACACGCCATCGGCAACGCGGCAGATGATCGACGCCACCTACGCGCCGGTTCTGATGAAGGTCATCGAGGGCGTGCCCTATGCGCCGCAGCCTTACGACTTCGCCAAGGACGAGACCGACGATGCCGGCTCGCGCGAGATGAACCGCGAAGACCACAACGGCAATATCGACCAGGGCGACGAGAACGAAGACGGCGACGAACAGGATGGCGCGGACCAGGCGGGGACGCTTGAGAAGCACGACCTTGCCGCGGATGACAGCGAGGACGTTGCATTCATGGCCGCGCAGCAATCCGCGATCGCAACGCCGATGCTTGACGAGGCGGGCGAGCCTATCCTGATGCTGCCGGGTCCCGGCCTGCCGATGGCGCCGGCGAGCGATGAGGCCTATGCGCGCTACCGGCGGATGGTCGGCTGGGAGTAGCCACACGAAACGACCGTTGACCGCCACGAACAGTTCCCCAAAACAAAGAACCCGCCGGATCGCTCCGGCGGGTTCTCTTATTCTTCAAGCCTGACGGCTGGCGATTATTCGCCGCGGTTCTTCAGAGCCGCGCCGAGGATGTCGCCGAGCGAAGCGCCAGAGTCGGACGAACCGAACTGTGCAACGGCTTCCTTCTCTTCAGCGATTTCCAGAGCCTTGATCGAAAGCATGACCTTACGGTCCTTCTTCGAGAAGTTGGTGACGCGAGCGTCAACCGTCTGGCCAACCGAGAAGCGCTCCGGACGCTGGTCGTCGCGATCGCGAGCGAGGTCAGCGCGGCGGATGAACGAGGTGATGTCTTCGTGGTCTACGAGCTTCACTTCGATGCCACCGTCGTTGACGGCGATGACTTCAGCCGAAACAACAGCGTTCTTGCGCAGGTCGCCGGAAGCAGCAGCTTCGCCGACCGAGTCCTTGCCGAGCTGCTTGATGCCGAGCGAGATGCGCTCCTTTTCGACGTCTACATCAAGAACGACAGCCTTAACGACATCGCCCTTGTTGTATTCTTCGATGACCTGTTCGCCCGGACGGTTCCAGTCGAGGTCAGAGAGGTGCACCATGCCGTCAACATCGCCGTCGAGGCCGATGAACAGGCCGAATTCGGTCTTGTTCTTGACTTCGCCTTCGACTTCAGTGCCGGCCGGATGGTTGCGAGCGAATGCCGCCCACGGATTTTCCAGGGTCTGCTTGAGGCCGAGCGAAATACGACGCTTGGACGGATCGACTTCGAGAACGACGACTTCGACTTCCTGGCTCGTGGACAGGATCTTGCCGGGGTGTACGTTCTTCTTCGTCCAGGACATTTCCGAGATGTGGATCAGGCCTTCGATGCCCGGCTCCAGCTCGACGAACGCACCGTAGTCGGTGATGTTCGTGACGGTACCGGAGATCTTCTTGCCTTCCGGATACTTGGCCTGGATGCCATCCCACGGATCCGACTCGAGCTGCTTCATGCCGAGCGAGATGCGGTGGGTTTCCTGGTTGATGCGGATGATCTGAACCTTGACCTGCTGGCCAATGGACAGGATTTCCGACGGATGGTTCACACGGCGCCATGCCATGTCGGTGACGTGCAGCAGGCCGTCGATGCCGCCGAGGTCAACGAACGCACCGTAATCGGTGATGTTCTTGACGACGCCGTCAACAACCTGGCCTTCTTCGAGGTTCTGAACGATTTCAGAACGCTGCTCGGCACGGGATTCTTCCAGAACCGTACGACGCGATACAACGATGTTGCCGCGACGCTTGTCCATCTTGAGGATTTCGAAGGGCTGCGGGTTGTGCATCAGCGGGGTAACGTCGCGGATCGGACGGATGTCGACCTGCGAACGCGGCAGGAAGGCAATCGCGCCGTCGAGGTCAACCGTGAAGCCGCCCTTGACCTGGTTGAAGATAACGCCTTCAACGCGCTCACCAGCTTCGAACTTGGCTTCGAGCTTGACCCAGCTCTCTTCGCGGCGAGCCTTTTCGCGCGACAGAACAGCTTCGCCGAGAGCGTTTTCGATGCGCTCAACGTAAACTTCGACTTCGTCGCCGACCTTGAGCGTGCCGTCCTTGGCCTTGGCGCCGAATTCCTTGAGCAGAATGCGACCTTCGACCTTGAGGCCAACGTCGACAACGGCGGAGTCCTTCTCGATTGCCGTTACGATACCCTTGGTTACATAGCCTTCAGCCAGATCGTTCTTGGCAAAGGATTCTTCCAGAAGGGCCGCGAAATCTTCGCGAGAGGGAGTAGCTACTGACATGAAATCTCCTGCGTGTCCGGATATCTGGACACGTATGCGCCGGTTGGTTCGTGTTGAATGAGCCTGATCCCCGTCCGCCCTCTCATCGAAGGCAATCCGGCGCTTGGACGGAATTTCAGGCTGTCGTTTAAGGCGGTCAGGGCAAAGCCTGGCGGAACGCCTCAAATCTTAATTTCGGTTCAAGGCCGCATCGATGACCGATTTCGCGGCTTGAAACGCGGCTTCTATACTCATTTCCGACGTATCAAGCAAGTGCGCGTCTTCGGCTGGTTTCAAAGGGCTGTCGGCCCTTCCCATGTCGCGTTCGTCGCGTCGCTTGACGTCTTCGAAAATCGCCGCGAAATCGGCGGCGATCCCCTTGGCCTTGATCTCGTCGAAACGGCGCCTTGCGCGCACTTCGGCCGAAGCCGTCACATAAAGCTTCACCGGTGCTTGCGGGCAGACCACCGTACCGATGTCGCGCCCATCAAGCACCGTGCCCGGCGTACGCTCCGAAAACTTGCGCTGTGCCTCGACCAGCGCACGGCGCACCGACGGCATCACCGCGATCTTCGAGGCGGCTTCGCCGATCTCATGCTTCGACAGGATATCGCGATCGAGCCCGGCGAGTTCAACCTCGAGGGCCATTTTTTCCGCCGTCGCCTCATCATCGAGCGGCAAGCCGGCATCGAGCAGCGCCTTGGCTGTGGCGCGGTAGGTCAGGCCGGTGTCGAGATGGTGGAAGCCATAGGTCTCGGCGATGCGGCGCGAAAGCGTGCCCTTGCCGGCGGCGGCCGGTCCATCGATGGCGATGACAAAATGGTCTGAACTGGTCGGCATGCTTGTCTTTCTATCCCGCCCGATGTTTTCAGGCATTGCTGTCGGCCGATATCGATCGGCCGGTGTCTCAACTCTATTTGCCGGCGTCAGCGAGGCCGCCATAGAGGCGCACGAGATCCGTCATCTCGCCTTGGCCCGCCGTTTCGCCGAGCCCCGCGGCCACACCTTCGCGGTCGGCGATCGGCCGGTTCTGGCTGACCTTCCACTTACCTTCGATGGCGGTGATCTCGATCTCGACGCCGACGATGCCCTTCATTTGCGCCTTCACATAAGCCTCCGGTGCATCGCTGACGGCCCATGGCTTTTCACGCGGCGTCTCGTGTTGCGTGGTCAGCGCGGTGATCTGCGCAAGCAGCCAGTCTGCATCGTCGATCACGCGGGCCGTGCCGCGCACCTGCACCACGGCGTAGTTCCAGGTCGGCACCACCTTGCCGGTCTCGCGCTTGGTCTCGTACCAGGAGGGCGTGACATAGCTGTCGGCGCCCTGGAAGACGGCAAGCAGCTCGGCGCCATCTTGGAGATCGCGCCACTGCGGATTGGCCTTGGCCAGATGCAGCCGAAGCGTACCCTTTTCGGACGCCGCCGCATCGAGATGAAAGGGCACGGAATTGGCCATCAGGCCGGAGGCGCCGGTCGTAATCAAGAGGCCGAGCGGATGCGCCCTGATCAGAGCGTGCTGGACGCCGAGATCATCTTCCCTGAAATGCGGTGGCTGATACATGTCGCCCATCCGTCCTGACCACCGGGAACTGCCGGCGTCACGTTGCCCATCGAGTATTCGCGGCTCACTAGCACAAAGCATCGGCCCGGTCATCCGGCGCGGCGCATGGCGCTTGCGGTCACGGCCCATGAAGTTAGGCTTTGACATGGCGGCCCGCAACGATTATGGGGACCGGCTTATAAATTCCGAACAGAACGCCGGTTTCAACGGCATTTGCCGAACTCAGGTTCGGCCATTCTCACGATCACGAGGCTCAACAGTGGCGAAAGCTGAACTTGGAACCAAGCGTACCGATCCGGAAACCGGCAAGAAATTCTACGACCTGAACCGGAACCCGATCGTTTCTCCTTACACGGGCAAGACCTACCCGCTCTCCTTCTTCGTCGAAAGCTCGGCTGCGGCCGCTGCTGAAGCCGCGCAGGAAGAGGAAGAAGTGGCCGAAGTCGATACCGAAAGCACGGAAGTCGAACTGGTCTCGCTCGAGGACGCAGACGGCGATGCATCCGGCGACGATATCCCTGACATGGGCGACGACGACGTCGAAATCGAGGGCGATGACGACGACGATACCTTCCTGGAAGCCGACGAAGACGACGACGATGACGACATGAGCGACATCATCGGCGTGACCGGCGACGAAGAAGACGTCTGATTTCGAACAAGGATCGGCCCGGGCGAGAAAAATTCACCGGGCCGATTTTTTAGGCTTGCCATCTGCGAAAACCGCACGTATTAAGCCGCCACTTCCCGAGGACAAGCGCTTCGAGAAGCATCCCAGGCCCGGCACAAACCGGTCCACCCTGATGGGGCTATAGCTCAGCTGGGAGAGCGCTTGCATGGCATGCAAGAGGTCAGCGGTTCGATCCCGCTTAGCTCCACCAAATTTTCTTCTCTTAGATTTAAGCGATGGAATTGCGAGTGTCGCCTATGGGCTGACCAAGCGGCTATATTCAAAATAGCAAAATATTCCTTTGTACCTTATTGCTTTGCTAACCTCCGTAGGCCATATCTCGTTCTAACAAGACCCGCCACGCCTCGGACGAAACTCTGTTTCGAACTGCGCACCCCGGCGGGTTTCTCTTTTCTGGCTTGCAGAATCCACCTATGAATTAGGGATGAGATTCACAAAGCCCTCGGTTGCAATTGTCGATCAGTTAGCGCTGCTGCAAGCCAGGGGCATGGTCGTCCCTGATGTTGGCCATGCGCTGCATTGCCTACAGCACATAAGCTACTACCGGCTACGCGCTTACTGGCTTCCTTTCGAACAGATCACTGCCGGGACGGGTGAACACAAGTTCAAACCGGAAACCTCGTTTGACGACGTGCTTGCCCTTTACGTTTTCGATCGTCGCCTTCGCCTGCATATCATGGACGCTGTCGAGCGCGTCGAGGTTTCCTTGCGCGGCAGTTGGGCACACCATCTGGCGATGAAATATGGCCCGCACGGGTATCTTGATCCGGCGCTATACGCTCGCGCAGACCATTATGATCGCGCCTGCCGGACCCTCACAAACGAAATCGACCGGTCCAAGGACACGTTCATCGTGCACTATCTGGAAAAATACGACGAGCCTCGGCATCCGCCGATATGGATGATCGCGGAGGTCATTTCCCTCGGGCAACTTTCCAAATGGTACAGCAATTTGAAGCTCCGCTCCGATCGGCAGGCGATCGCCAAGCCGTATCAGATTGACGAAAAGGTGCTCATCTCGCTCACGCACCATCTCACCTACATACGCAACATATGCGCCCATCACGGGCGGCTTTGGAACAAGCAGTTCACCGTGACGATGATGATGCCGAACTCTCCAACTCCCTTGCAGCTTGCAATCAATCCGGCATCGGAGCGGCGCATTTATAATACGCTCGCGGCACTTGGATATCTGATGGGGATCATAGCCCCAGCAACAACATGGCGACAGCAGCTGGCGGACCTTATCGATTCCTGCCCGCTTGCCGACGAGACTGTCATGGGATTTCCGCCAGATTGGCGCAGCCAGCCAGCATGGGCGACACCACCTGCCACACCTTAACTGTCGAGCAGTTTCGAACTTCAAGTGACGTAATCGACCTTCCGGGACCCCACCCATGACACGACAAAGACGACGCCGCATCATCCACACGCGCCGCACCGCGACGGGGCTTGCCCTCGCCGGGGCGATCTCGTTCTTGGCGGGAATGACGGATGCGACGGGGTTGGTGCTGAGCGGCGATTTTGTGTCGTTCATGACCGGGAATACGACGCGGGCGGCACTTTCGCTTGGGGCAGGAAACTTCGGGCATGCGGCCGTGCTGATTGCGGCGATCATCGTCTTCGTGCTCAGCAACGCGGCCGGGATCGTGCTTGCGCATTTCGCCGAGCGGCGGGTTTTCGTGGTGCTCGGCTGCGTCGGGGTGATGCTGGCGGGCGCCTCGCTGATGAGCGAGCCCGGCCTTGCGCTCCCCCGCTTCTACCTGATCGTCGCCTCCATGGGGGTGGTGAACGCCGCGGTGGAGCATATCGAGGGGCTGCCGATCGGGCTTACCTATGTGACCGGCGCTTTGTCGCGCTTCGGGCGCGGCATTGGCCGCTTTCTGATCGGCGACCGGCGGCTCGACTGGACGATCCAGATCGTCCCCTGGCTCGGCATGCTGCTCGGCGCCATAGCCGGCGCGCTGTTGACGCAGGTTGCGGGTGCGTCGGCGCTGTGGGTGGTCGCCGCCTTCGCGATGCTGATCGCGCTGGCCGCGCTTCTCATCCCGAAGCCGCTGCAGCGGCGGTTCAACCAGTCGGCTGCCGCCCGCGCGTCGGCCCAGCGCGCGAAGTGATCGTCGCATCATCCTGTCTGCGAATCAGCTAGACGTCGTTCCAGAACCGATGCAGGAACGGAGGCCCCGCGTGTTTGTCTTCTCGAAACTCGTCTGGATTTTCGGCCAGCCGCTATCGCTGGCTTTCCTGCTTATTTTGGCCGCGCTGATCGCGGGGCTGATCCGCTTTCGCATCATCAGCGTGCTCGCGACCGCCTGCGCCGCGCTGGTGCTTTTCATCACGCTCTACACGACAGCAGGCAACTATCTGCTGCAGGGGCTGGAGGACCGCTTCGCCAAACCGCAGGATCCGGCCGAGCTCACATGCATGATCGTGCTCGGCGGCGGTTTCGAGAACGAGGTCAATACATCCAGGCACGGGATCGAGATGAATGCCGGCGGCGACCGGTTTATCGAGACGCTGAGGCTGGCGCAGAAATATCCGCAGTCGCGCATTCTCGTCTCGGGCGGCGATGGGTCGATGTCTGGTGTCTACGAGGGCGACGCGGTCATGGCGGAGCGGTTCTTCCCGCTGTTCGGCGTGGCGAAGGAGCGGCTGGTCCAGGAGACGACTTCGCGGACCACCTTCGAAAACGCCGTCAACACCAAGGACCTGCTTGCGAGCCAGGGGCTTTCCAATTGCCTGCTGATCACATCCGGCTATCACATGCCGCGCTCGGTCGGGATCTTCCGCAAGCTCGGCATCGACGTGACGCCCTGGCCGACGGACTATAGGACCGATGGCCACGAGCGTCTGGCGCTCGACTTCACCCAGCCGAACCGGAACGCGCAGAACATGACAACGGCGATCCGCGAATGGTTCGGCCTTGTCGGATATTACTTCGC
Organism: Rhizobium sp. 01N48; assembly: GCF_056399145.1. Classification (NCBI taxonomy): domain Bacteria; kingdom Pseudomonadati; phylum Pseudomonadota; class Alphaproteobacteria; order Hyphomicrobiales; family Rhizobiaceae; genus Rhizobium; species Rhizobium sp. 01N48. The sequence continues at coordinate 51,914 of NZ_JBFTQT010000006.1, read as the reverse complement.
CGGGCGCACCTCGGAGTTTTACCCGCGCTGAGCCCGGCTGTTTCCGGCTACTTCTTGGAGATGGTGACGAACTTGGTGCCGCGCACGCGGGTGGTGATGACGCAGGGATCGGTCTTCGGATCACCATCGGGCCGGTCGCAGAAGCGCGGATGCATCTTCATGGCCAGCACCTTGTTGCCGAAGCGCTGCACGAAATCGTAGCCGTAGGTCTTGGCGGTGGCGATCATGAAATAGCCGCCCTCGGCCACCTGCAGATAGAAATTGTAGACGCAGCCGTCTTCGTCGCACTGCGGGCCCTTGGTGCCGTCGCAGGTCATTTCGCCCTCGTTGACGACGACGTCGACCAGCCCGTCATTGTTGATGTCCTGATGGGTGACGAAGCCGTCGGAGAACTCGACCTCGGTGCATTGTTTCTTGAAATGATCCTTCTCGTAAATCTCAGGATCGGGAAGCAGCGACTGCTGGGCGTGGGCCGCGGTGGATACGGCAAGAGCCGCAACGAGGTTCAAGGCGATCAGCAGCGTTTTCACAGGTTCTCTTTTCGTCGGATAAGGACGGCATTGGTTCGTGAGTTTGGCTGATCCGCCTTGCGCCGCCCTTGCGGCCATGATTATTCGAGGGAAAGATCGCCATTGGAGCACGCGATGTCGCCATTCGTCTATCTCGACTATGCCGGCGTTGCCCTGTTTGCGGCAACGGGCGCGCTTGCCGCCTCGCGCAAGCAGCTCGATCTGATCGGCTTCCTGTTCTTCGCGGTCATCACAGGCATCGGCGGCGGCACGGTGCGCGATATCGTTTTGGGTCGCGTGCCGGTCTTCTGGGTTCTGAACCCCACCTATATCCTGGTCTGCTGTGCCGCCGGCGTCTTGGTGTTCTTCACCGCGCATATGGTGGAATCGCGCTACCGGCTGCTGATCTGGCTCGATGCGGTCGGACTGTCGGCCTATTGCGCCATGGGGGCGGCCAAGGGGCTGGCGGCCACCGGCTCGCCGACCATCGCGATCGTCACCGGCACGCTGACGGCGACCTTCGGCGGCGTGTTGCGCGATCTCGTCGCCAACGAGCCCTCGGTGTTGCTCAGGCCGGAAATCTACATCAGCGCGGCGCTGGTCGGCGCGGCGATCTTCACCGGTGCCAACGAATTCGGGCTACCGCTCTATGTGGCATCGGCCGCGGGGGTGCTTGCGGCATTCGCGGTGCGCGGCGGCGCGCTTTACTACGGCTGGACGTTTCCGACCTACAAGGCAAAGCCCGGCCGGCATCCTGACGATGTGATGTGAAAATCGATCTGGATCAGGTGCTGATCAGGAGCGCTTCGGACGCAGGCGGATCACCACGTCGACATGGGCGATCTCCATGCCCTCAGGCGGTTCCGGCAGATTGTCGATGGTGAGGTTGCTGACAGGAATATCGAGCACGTCGTTATCACCCTCCACGAAGAAGTGGTGGTGATCGGAGACATTGGTGTCGAAATAGGTCTTGGCGCTTTCGACCGCGAGAACGCGGATCATGCCGGCCTCGGTGAACTGGTGCAGCGTGTTGTAGACGGTGGCGAGCGATACCGGCACGCCGGCGACAACAGCCTCTTCGTGCAGTTCCTCGACGGTCAGGTGGCGATCGCCCTTTGCAAAGAGCAGGTCGCCGAGCGCGACGCGCTGGCGCGTCGGCCTGAGGCCAGCGCCCCGCAACCTTGCTTCAATGGTAAGAGGGGCTTCAGCCGCCATCAACAACTCCCGCTAATCTAGCGTCTCGCAATCATGTTTCTATTAGCCATATAACTTTTGCACGAATGGCTTTCAATAGTTTCAATGGGGACAACAGGTGTCAAAGCGCCGCGAAATCGGGCTTTTCGCGTAATTAGTGCTGGTCGGGGGCTTGGCCTTCCTGTATGCGACCACCAAATAAGGCGCGCAGCCGGTCCTTGGACGTGGGTGAAGCTCAGTCATGCTTATGCTTCATTTTCCGTCGAACTTGGATTAAACGTTCACATCCATCAGCTTAGTTGCGGGGGGAATTAGAGTTTTCATGGCGACGAAACAATCCAGCTTCAACTATGAGGAAATCCTGGCATGCGGCCGCGGCGAGCTTTTCGGCCCCGGCAACGCGCAGCTTCCTCTGCCGCCAATGCTCATGGTTCACCGCATCACCGACATCTCCGAAACCGGCGGCGCCTTCGACAAGGGCTATATCCGCGCCGAGTACGATGTGAAGCCTGACGATTGGTATTTCCCCTGCCACTTCCAGGGCAACCCGATCATGCCGGGCTGCCTCGGCCTCGACGGCATGTGGCAGCTGACCGGCTTCTTCCTCGGCTGGCTCGGCGAGCCTGGTCGCGGCATGGCGCTTTCGACCGGTGAGGTGAAGTTCAAGGGCATGATCCGCCCGACCACCAAGCTCCTCGAATACGGCATCGACTTCAAGCGCGTCATGCGCGGCCGCCTGGTGCTCGGCACCGCCGACGGCTGGCTGAAGGCCGATGGCGAAACCATCTACCAGGCCTCCGACCTGCGCGTCGGCCTGTCCAAGGACAAAGACGCCTGATTGCACCGGGCATCCGTGCCCGGTTTTCCAAGTTAGAAAAAACGAAAAGGTCGAAACACATGAGACGGGTAGTTGTCACGGGTCTGGGCGTCGTTTCCTCGATCGGCAATGACGCCGCCGAGGTCACCGCTTCGCTGCGCGATGCCAAGTCCGGCATTTCCTTTTCCAACGATTTCGCCGAGCACGGCTTCAAGTGCCAGGTCTGGGGTCGCCCTTCGCTCGATCCGACGGATCTGGTCGATCGTCGCGCCATGCGCTTCCTGTCGCAGGGCGGCGCGTGGAACCATGTCGCGATGAAGCAGGCGCTCGCCGATTCCGGTCTTGAGGAAAAGGACTACAGCGAAAACGAGCGCGCCGGCATCATCATGGGCTCGGGTGGCCCTTCGACCCGCACGCTGATCGAAGCCGCCGAGATCACCATCAAGAACAACAGCCCGAAGCGCATCGGCCCGTTCGCCGTGCCGAAGGCAATGTCGTCGACGGCATCGGCCACGCTCGCCACCTGGTTCAAGATCCACGGCGTCAACTACTCGATCTCGTCGGCCTGCTCGACGTCGGCGCATTGCATCGGCAATGCCGCCGAAATGATCCAGTGGGGCAAGCAGGACATCATGTTCGCCGGCGGCCACGAGGATCTCGACTGGACGATGTCGAACCTGTTCGACGCCATGGGCGCCATGTCCTCGAAGTACAACGACACGCCCGAGACCGCATCGCGTGCCTATGACGCGACCCGCGACGGCTTCGTGATTGCCGGCGGCGCCGGTGTTCTGGTTCTCGAAGAGCTGGAACACGCCAAGGCTCGCGGCGCCAAGATCTACGCCGAAATCGTCGGCTACGGTGCCACTTCCGACGGCTACGACATGGTCGCTCCGTCGGGCGAAGGCGCGATCCGCTGCATGCGCCAGGCGCTCTCGACGGTGAAGGGCGATGTCGACTACGTCAACACGCACGGCACCTCGACGCCAGTTGGCGACAGCAAGGAAATCGGCGCGATCCGCGAAGTGTTCGGCAACAAGATCCCGCACATCCAGTCGACCAAGTCGCTCACCGGCCACTCGCTCGGCGCTGCCGGCGTGCAGGAATCGATCTACTCGCTGTTGATGATGCAGGCCGGCTTCATCGGCGAAAGCGCTCATATCACCGAGCTCGACCCTGAGTTCGACGGCGTGCCGATCGTGCGCAAGCGCATCGACGACGCCAAGATCGACATCGCGCTTTCCAACTCCTTCGGCTTCGGCGGCACCAACGCCACGCTCGTCTTCCAGCGCTATAACGGATAATAACATGACGGGAATCATGCAGGGTAAGCGCGGGCTTATCATGGGTGTCGCGAACAACCACTCCATCGCCTGGGGCATCTCCAAGGCGCTGGCGGCACAGGGCGCGGAACTTGCTTTCACCTACCAGGGCGACGCGCTGGGCAAGCGGGTCAAGCCGCTTGCCGCCGAAGCCGGCTCCGACTTCGTACTGCCTTGCGACGTCGAGGACATCGCTTCCGTCGACGCAACTGTCGACGCGATCAAGGAACGCTGGGGCACGCTCGACTTCGTCGTGCACGCCATCGGCTTCTCCGACAAGAACGAGCTGAAGGGCCTCTACGCCGACACCACGCGCGAGAATTTCAGCCGCACAATGGTGATCTCCTGTTTCTCGTTCACCGAGATCGCCAAGCGCCTGGCGCCCCTGATGAACGAAGGCGGCTCGATGCTGACGCTGACCTACAACGGCTCGACGCGCGTCATTCCGAACTACAACGTCATGGGCGTCGCCAAGGCGGCACTCGAGGCCTCCGTACGCTATCTGGCGGCTGATTACGGCCCACGCGGCATTCGCGTCAACGCGATCTCCGCCGGCCCGATCCGCACGCTCGCCGGCGCCGGCATTTCGGACGCCCGCGCGATCCTGTCGTGGAACCAGCAGAACTCGCCGCTGCGCAAGACCGTGACGATCGATCACGTCGGCAACTCGGCACTCTACCTGCTCTCCGACATGGCGGCAGGCGTCACCGGCGAAATCCACTTCGTCGACGCCGGCTTCAACATCACCTCGATGCCGGCGCTCGACACGCTGCGCAAGGCGGACGCCGAGTAAACGGCAGCCAGCCAGAACCGAATGCAAGGCCATGCGCATTATATTGCGCATGGCCTTTTTTGTTTTGGATACTATTCTGCGGACACGCAAATCAACGCAGGCCCAGCCTTCGAGGCTGAGCGAGTAGGGAAAGCGATGATGAGATATTTCTTCGCGCTGGTGCACAAGGAGCCGGATAGCGCCTTCGGCATCAGCTTTCCCGATCTGCCGTCCGTGTTTTCCGCAGCCGACGTCGAGGATGATCTGACTGCCAATGCGATCGAAGCGCTGCGGCTGTGGGCGGAAGACGAGACTTTGCCGATACCGTCGTCCTTCGACGAGATCAGCGCGCGGCCGGAGGTGCGGAGTGAGCTTGCGTCAGGCGCCTTCCTGACGCGGATTGCGGTCAAGTGCTCGGCAAACGCAGGTGGTGCGTAAGCGTCATGAAGCATTGCATGCCAAGCTTCTCGGCAACGCGAATTGATGCGCTGTTGTCGGCGCTGACTTGATAGCGCGAGAGCATGTTTCTCTTGGCAAGTTCGGCCAGGGCCGTGCGGACGACTTTGCCCGCGAGGCCTCGGCCCCGCAAATTCTCGGCGGTATAGACGCCGCCAATCTCCCAGACCGCCCCATAGTTCCGGAAGACGAAGCACAGCGATTGCGGCTCGTTTTCGGGACCGAGGATGCAGACAAAAGCCTCGTTGGCATCGAGCAGGGCTTGCAGCCAGTTGCTGGCGTGCCCTTGCTTCTCAAGCGCGTCGAGAACGGCGTTTCCAGGCGCGACGGTGACAGCCACATCGATATCGCGCCCGACGCTGCCCTTCCCGGTGTAGGATAGATAGCAGGCTTTCTGTTCTGTTGCGTAGCGTGTTGAAATCACCCGCCGGTCGGCATCATTGGCCACTTTGAACACGACGCCGATATTCTCTGGAACGTACTCGAGAAGCCGTTCTGTAAGGGTGGCAGCGTCGCTTGAGATGAAAGCGACCCAATCCGCCTCGGGATAAACGTCCCGATCATAGGGGCTGGCGGAGACCTTGAGGAGCACGAGCGATCCCGATCCCGTGCGATCCGAGACGCGATGCGCAATGGTATCTTCGGGGAAGAGCGAAAGCTGCTTCAGCAGAACGATATTGCGCAGAAGCTGCCGCTCAAGGTGGCCGGCAGTGTCATGATGACGCTCTGAAACAGGCAAGGGTACCTCGGACGCGACTATGCGGACGAGGCACCCTAGGCCTTATTTCTTCGCCCACAAGACCTTGAAGCGGGCGTTGCGGCAGGTTTCGCCGCTTTCGCGGAAGCTAGCCGCCAGTACCGGCTCGTAGGGCAGGCCGCGGTTGGCGACCAGAAGCAGGCGGCCGCCGGAGCGGAGGGAAGCTGCCGCGGTTTTGATCATTGCCTGGCCGAGCGCCGGCTCGGCGGCGTGGCTTTCGTGGAAGGGCGGGTTCATGATGATGAGGTCGTACTTGTCCTTGACCGGCTCGCCCGCCAGATCGTGCCAGAAGAAGCGTGCCGGTACATTCGGGCAGTTCTCCTCGATGTTGGCCTTGGCGGCCTCCAGCGCGGCGTAATTCGCCTCGTAGAGGTCGAGGCGGCTGACACCGGGGGAGCGTTCCGCCATCTCGACGGAGAGATAGCCCCAACCTGCGCCGAAATCGGCGACGTCGCCGGTGAAATCGACTGGCAGGCGCGAGGCGAGCAGCTCGGAGCCGTCGTCGATGCGGTCGTGCGAGAACATGCCGGCGGCAGCCTCGAAACGGCCGTCGACGCGCGCGGCCGGCTTGGCAAACTTGGCGATGATTTCGGACGGATCGGCGGGCGCTCCGAACCAGAAGGCGACGCCGTGGTATTTCGGCATGTGCTCGAGCGACAGGCCGAAGGCTTCCATGCGCTTGCGCAGCGGCTGGATGCCGTCTTCCTTGCCGCCGGCGATGACGACGAGGCCACCCATCTTCACGCGGGTGAGCGCTTCGGCGATATTCGCCTCGTTCTCGCCCTTGTGCTTGTTGCAGAGAACCAGAACGGCATCATAATCCTCGCCTTCGACCTCAGGCGTGGTTTCGATGCGCTGGGCGAGCAGCTGCCGGTACAGAGGCCGGAAGCCCTGTACGGCGCTCAGCGCGGCGGCAAAGCCCTGCGGCAGGGCAAAGCCTGCCTCGGCGCCGAGGAAGAGCACGCGCTCGCCCTCGCCGGGCGCCTCGACGGTGCCGCTTACAAAGGGGTGGAACAGTGTCTTCAGCGTCTCGCTGCTCATCGTTTTATCTCGATCTTGAATAGAAAAAGGGCGCGAGAAGATTCCCGCGCCCATGAAGTCTTCGGAAGGCGCAGCTTACTCGGCTGCTTCTTCCTTCTTCTTGTCGGCAGGGATTTCCTGGCCGGTTGCCTGGTCGACAACCTTCATCGACAGGCGGACCTTGCCGCGCTCGTCGAAGCCGAGGAGCTTGACCCAAACCTTCTGGCCTTCCTTGACGACGTCCTGGGTCTTGGCAACACGCTCGGAAGCGAGCTGCGAGATGTGGACGAGGCCGTCGCGGGCGCCGAAGAAGTTGACGAAGGCGCCGAAGTCGGCGGTCTTCACAACCGTGCCTTCGTAGATCACGCCGATTTCAGGCTCGGCAACGATCGAGTGGATCCACTTGCGGGCCGCTTCGATTTCCTTGCCCGAGGAAGATGCGATCTTCACGGTGCCGTCGTCTTCGATGTTGATCTTGGCGCCGGTCTTTTCGACGATTTCGCGGATGACCTTGCCGCCGGAGCCGATGACTTCACGGATCTTGTCGACCGGGATGTTCATGACCTCGATGCGCGGAGCGAATTCGCCGAGCTGCGAACGGCCTTCGGAGATCGCCTTCGACATTTCGCCGAGGATGTGCGTACGACCGCCCTGTGCCTGGCCGAGAGCGACCTTCATGATCTCTTCGGTGATACCGGCGATCTTGATGTCCATCTGCAGCGAGGTGATGCCGTCGGCAGTACCTGCAACCTTGAAGTCCATGTCGCCGAGGTGGTCTTCGTCGCCGAGAATGTCGGAGAGAACGGCGAAGCGATCACCTTCGAGGATCAGGCCCATGGCGATACCGGCAACCGGCTTAGCCAAAGGAACGCCGGCATCCATCAGAGCGAGCGAGGTGCCGCAGACGGTTGCCATCGAGGACGAGCCGTTGGACTCGGTGATCTCGGAGACGACGCGCAGCGTGTAGGGGAACTGTTCAGCCGAGGGAAGCATCGGGCGGATAGCGCGCCATGCGAGCTTGCCGTGACCGATTTCGCGACGGCCCGGCGAACCCATGCGGCCGGTTTCGCCAACCGAGTAGGGAGGGAAGTTGTAATGGAGCAGGAAGCGCTCCTTGTACATGCCCGTCAGGCTGTCGACGTACTGTTCGTCTTCGCCGGTGCCGAGCGTGGCAACGACGATCGCCTGCGTTTCACCGCGGGTGAAGAGAGCAGAACCGTGGGTGCGCGGCAGGAGGCCGACTTCCGATACGATCGGGCGAACAGTCTCGAGGTCGCGGCCGTCGATGCGGCTCTTGGTGTCGAGGATGTTCCAACGAACGATCTTGGCCTGCAGGTGCTTGAAGATCGCGCCGATGACTTCGGCGGTGTACTTCGGCTCTTCGCCCTCCGGGAAGAAGTGCGCCTTGACCTTGGCCTTGACGGCGTCGACGGCAGCGTAGCGTTCAGCCTTCTGCGTGTTCTTGTAGGCGGTGCGCAGCTCGGCTTCGAAGTGCTTCAGCATTTCGGCTTCGAGTTCGGAGAAGTCTTCCGGCTGGAAGTCGCGCGGTTCCTTGGCAGCCACTTCGGCGAGCTTGATGATCGCGTCGAGAACCGGCTGGAAACCACGATGGCCGAACATGACGGCGCCGAGCATGATTTCTTCGTTCAGTTCCTTGGCTTCGGATTCAACCATCAGAACGGCGTCGTGCGTACCGGCGACAACGAGGTCGAGGATCGACTCGTCCATCTCGTCGAGATGCGGGTTCAGGACGTATTCGCCGTTGATGTAGCCGACGCGTGCGCCGCCGACCGGGCCCATGAAGGGAACGCCAGAGAGCGTCAGAGCAGCCGAAGCAGCAACCATCGACAGAACGTCCGGGTTGTTTTCCAGATCGTGCTGGACGACGGTGACGACGACCTGCGTGTCGTTCTTGTAGCCTTCAGGGAAGAGCGGGCGGATCGGGCGGTCGATCAGGCGCGAAACCAGCGTTTCGTTTTCCGACGGACGGCCTTCGCGCTTGAAGTAGCCACCGGGGATCTTGCCGGCTGCGTAGGTCTTTTCCTGGTAGTTTACGGTCAGCGGAAAGAAGTCCTGGCCAGGCTTCGGCGCCTTGGCGGAAACGACGGTGGCGAGAACCACGGTTTCGCCGTAGGTCGCGAGAACAGCGCCGTCAGCCTGACGGGCGATCTTGCCGGTTTCGAGCTTCAGCGGGCGGCCTGCCCACTCGATTTCCACGGAATGAGTGTCGAACATATGTCTTGTCCTTCAATGCGGAGGCGCGCCATTGGCCCTAGGGCACGGCGCAGACGACCGCAATTGTTGATGACGCATCATGGGCAAGACAACGGGAGGCTTTGCGGTCTCGATTTCCTCGTCGAGAAAATCGGGCCAAGGTGTGCGCCTTGGCCGAAAGCATCCGGCAATCCTGCCCCATGACAGGTCAACGGTTGGTTTTGCGGATCCGGCCCATCCGGGTCCGCGGGCAGTCCCGCAAACGCCTAGGGCGTCCTGCGGTGTCGGAGAAACGTTCCCCGGAAACAAATGCGGCGGGCGTCCACAAGGAGCGCCCGCCGGCAAAGCCTTAGCGGCGGATACCCAGGCTGGTGATCAGCTTGGTGTAACGGCCTTCGTTCTTCTTCTTGAGGTAGTCAAGAAGCGAGCGGCGGCTGGAAACCATCGTCAGCAGGCCACGGCGGGAATGGTTATCCTTCTTGTGGCCCTTGAAGTGTTCCGTGAGGTTGTTGATGCGCTCGGTGAGGATCGCAACCTGAACTTCGGGCGAACCGGTGTCGCCTTCGAACGTTGCGTATTCCTTGATAAGTGCCGTCTTGCGCTCAGCAGTAATCGACATCGGATGTTCCTTTCGATGAGAGGAGATAAGGTCGCCAAAAGCCGGGATGTCGTCCAGCTTTGGCCGCGAATGCATTCAAGCGAGCCTGATGCTGGCGCTGCCTATACAATATCCGGCACATGAATGGAAGAGCGGAGTTTTTCACGCCCGATCAGCGATTTGGCGCCGCGATCACAAAGGCACGATCACGCAAAATGTTTGTTGCGCGGAGAGAGCGATCGACTATCACCTGCGCCAGCCAAGTCTATGTCCAGAAAGGAATTTGCGTGAAACTCTTCTATGCCCCCGGCGCCTGCTCCATGGCATCCCACATCGTCCTTCATGAAATCGGCAAGCCTTTCGAGATCGAGAAGGTCAGCACCAAGACGAAGGTCATGGAAAGCGGCGGCGACTTCTTTGCGATCAACCCCAAGGGCGCCGTGCCGGCTCTTCAGCTCGACGGCGGCGAAGTCCTGACCGAAGGTCCGGCGATCCTGCAGTATGTCGCAGACAGCAATGGCGCCACCGACCTCGCACCTCCGGCCGGCACGCTTGCCCGCGCCCGCGTTCAGGAAATGCTGAGCTTCGTCGGCTCCGAATTGCACAAGTCGTTCAGCCCGCTCTTCCATCCCGGCAAGACCGATGCGGAAAAGGACGCGGCGCGCGAAGTGCTGCAGAAGAAATTCGCATGGCTGGAATCGCTTCTGGCCGACGGCCGCGATTATCTCACCGGCCCGAACTTCACCGTGGCCGATGCCTATGCATTCGTCGTGACCAGCTGGACGAAGCCGATGAGCGTTTCGCTGGACGCCTGRCCGAAGCTGAAGGATTACGTGGCGCGCATTGCCGCCCGCCCGTCGGTCCAGGCGACGATGAAGGCCGAAGGCCTGATCTGATTACAAGAGATGCGCGCGGTTCGGACCGCGCGCTGATCTTTAACCGAAGACGCGCTTTGGGCGGAACTCGCCCTGGCCGATTTCGCCGATGGCGATCAGCTTGCCGCGGGCCGTGGCATAGGCTTCGCTTTCTTCCACCGGCGCATCGCGGCCGCGCACCAGGATGGGGTTGCCCATCTTCAAGCGGTGGGCCTGGTCGTCGTTGACGATCAGATGCGGCAGCGAGGACAGTGCTTCGCTGGTGTCGATCAGAAGCGCATCGAGTGCCGCCAGACGTTCTTCGTCATCCTGAATTTCTTCCAGCGCGACGAGCTCGGCGAGCGGGATCATGGTCTCTTCGGCGAAGGGCGCCACGAAGCTGCGGCGCAGGCCGGAGATGTGGCCGAAACAGCCGAGGTCACGGCCGAAATCGCGCGCGAGCGCGCGGACATAGGTGCCCTTGCCGCACTCGACTTCAAAATGCGCCGTGCTTTCATTCTCGCATTCAAGCAGCGTCAGGCGATAGATCTCGACCTCACGCGACGGGATCTCGACCGTCTCACCCTCGCGGGCAAGGTCATAGGCGCGCTCGCCGGCGATCTTGATCGCGGAGAACTGCGGCGGAACCTGGCTGATGACACCCGTATAGTTCGGCAGCAGCGCCAGGATCTCGTCTTCGGTCGGACGCTTGTCGGAGCTCTCGATAACCTCGCCCTCGAGATCGTCGGTCGAGCGCTGTTCGCCCCAGGTCACGGTGAATTCGTAGATCTTGCGGCCGTCCATGACGTAGGGAACGGTCTTGGTCGCATCGCCAAGCGCGATCGGCAGCATGCCCGAAGCCAGCGGATCGAGCGTACCGGCGTGGCCGCATTTCTGCGCCTTGAACAGCCACTTGATCTTGGAGACGGCTTCGGTCGAGCCGAAGTCGACGGGCTTGTCAAGGATAAGCCAGCCCGAGATCGGGCGGCCTTTGGGCTTGCGTGGTTTGGACATAAGGCTCTTCTGTTATTTCTCGTCGGTATCGCCGTCTTCAAGGTCGCGCATGACCTCGGGCGAGCGCAGCAGCTCGTCGATCTTCTTGTAATTGTCGAAGCTCGTATCGTCGCGGAAGCGGATCTCGGGCATGAATTTCATCTGCCGGAGATGCGGGCCGAGACGGCCGCGGATAAATTTGGCGTGGCGGTTGAGCGCCGTGATGACCGTCTCGTGATCCGACACGCCGAGCGGCGTGATGAAGGCGGTCGCGACCTTCAGGTCGGTCGACATGCGCACTTCGGACACGGAGATGACGGTCTTTTCCAGGAGGTCGTCGCGCACTTCGCCGCGCTGCAGGACCTGGGTGATCGCGGCGCGCACCTGCTCGCCGACGCGCAGCATGCGCTGCGACTGTGCTGTCGAGGTTTTCGTTGCCATTGTTCTTTGCCTCAAAAGGTTCGGGCGCCGGCCTCATATGATCCGGCGCCCGTCCACAACTCTAGTCTCGCACGATCAGAGCGTACGGGTGATATGCTCGACGCGGAAGCATTCGATGACATCGCCCGCGCGGATGTCTTCGTAGTTCTCGAAGGCCATACCGCATTCCTGACCGACAGGAACTTCCGATACTTCATCCTTGAAGCGCTTGAGCGTCTTGAGCTTGCCTTCGTGGATGACGACGTTGTCGCGGATGAGGCGGACGCCAGCACCACGTTCGACCTTGCCTTCGGTAACGCGGCAACCCGCGACCTTGCCGGTCTTGGTGATGTTGAACACCTCGAGGATCTCGGCATTGCCGAGGAAGGTTTCGCGGCGCTCCGGCGTGAGCAGACCCGACATCGCTGCCTTAACGTCATCCACCAGATCGTAGATGATGTTGTAGTAGCGGATCTCGATGCCTGCGCGTTCGGCGGCGACGCGTGCCTGTGCGTTGGCACGGACGTTGAAGCCGATGATCGCGGCGTCGGAGGATTCGGCAAGCGCCAGATCCGATTCCGTGATGGCACCGGCGCCCGAATGGACGATACGTGCCCGCACTTCGTCAGTGCCGAGCTTGTCGAGAGCACCGATGATCGCTTCGATGGAACCCTGCACGTCGCCCTTGATGAGCAGCGGGAATTCCTTGAAGCCGGTGTTCTGCAGCTTGCTCATCATCTGTTCGAGCGAACCGCGCTGACCGGTCTGGCGGGCAACCGCCTTGTCGCGGGCCAGACGCTGGCGATATTCGGAAATCTCGCGAGCACGGCTCTCGTTTTCGACGACGGCGAACTTGTCACCGGCAGCAGGCGTGCCGGACAGGCCGAGCACTTCGACCGGCATGGCCGGACCCGCTTCCTTGACATGGTCGCCCTTGTCGGTGACGAGCGCGCGAACGCGGCCCCACTGATCGCCGGCAACGATGATCTGGCCGGGCTTCAGCGTGCCCTTCTGGACGAGGACGGTCGCAACCGCACCACGACCACGGTCGAGCTGGGCTTCGATCACGATACCTTCTGCAGTACGCGTCGGGTCGGCCTTGAGGTCGAGGATTTCGGCCTGCAGCAGGACGGCTTCGAGCAGCTTGTCGAGGTTGGTCTTGTTCTTCGCCGACACTTCGACGTCGAGCACTTCACCGCCGAGCGATTCAACGAAGACTTCGTGCTGCAGAAGCTGCTGACGGACCTTGTCCGGGTTGGCTTCGTGCTTGTCGATCTTGTTGATCGCCACGATGATCGGAACACCGGCCGCCTTGGCGTGGCTGATGGATTCGATCGTCTGCGGCATGACGCTGTCGTCTGCCGCGACCACGAGGATCGCGATGTCGGTTGCCTGCGCACCACGGGCACGCATGGCCGTGAAGGCGGCGTGGCCGGGGGTGTCGATGAAGGTGATCTTCTGGCCGTTCTGTTCGACCTGATAGGCACCGATGTGCTGGGTGATGCCACCGGCTTCACCCGAGACGACGTTTGCCTGACGGATGGCGTCGAGCAGCGAGGTCTTGCCGTGGTCGACGTGACCCATGATGGTGACGACCGGCGGACGCGAAACCATTTCGCCGGCATCGTCGGCCCGGTCGAAGATACCTTCTTCAACGTCGGATTCCGAAACGCGCTTGACGGTGTGGCCGAATTCGCCGGCGATGAGTTCAGCGAGGTCGGCGTCGATGACGTCGCCCGGCTTCATCATCTGGCCTTCCTTCATCAGATACTTGATGACGTCGACGGCGCGTTCAGACATACGCTGCGACAGTTCCTGAATGGTGATGGTCTCAGGCAGGATGACTTCGCGAATAACCTTTTCGCGGGTTTCCTGCATCTGGCTGCGGCGGAACTTTTCCTGGCGACGGCGCATGGCGGCCATCGAACGGCCACGGTTGTTGCCGTCGTCATCCGTGCTGGCAGCCGTGATCGTCAGCTTGCCCTGGCGGCGACCATCGTCACCCTTCGGACGCGCGGTAACCGGCTTTGCCGGTTCGGGACGCACGACGCGGCCACGCGCCGGAGCGCCACCGCGCGGTGCACCGCCGCGATCATCTTCATCATTTTCGCGGCGACGGACGCCGGGAGCGCCCGCAGGCGCAGCGCCGGGAGCCGGACGGGCGGAAGACGGCGCATCGGTGCGGCGAACGGCGGGAGCCGCAGCCTGGGTGCGCGGTGCTTCGGCAGCGGCCGGAGCGGCTGGTGCCGGCGGAGCGGCAGCGGCCGCAGCGGCGCGTTCTGCTTCTTCGGCGGCAAGGCGCTTGGCTTCTTCAGCGGCAGCAGCCTGGCGTACGATCTCTTCGGCGGCGCGGCGCTTTTCTTCCTCGGCGCGGCGAACCGCATCCTCGGCGTCACGAACCTGGGCCATGGCGAGCGCACGACGGCGCGCGTCCATTTCTTCCGGCGACAGATGGTTCAGAACCACCGGGCGCGGACGATCCTGCTGGCGCGAAGGCTGCTGGGATTGCGGACGGTTATACTGCTGGCCGCTCGGCTGGTTGTAGCGCTGCGGCGGCTGGGGCTGCGGCGGGCGGGCCTGCTGAACAGGCGCCGGCGCCGGTGCTGCCGCTGCCTGTGCTGCGGGCGCAGGAGCGGGCTCGGCGGCGCGTACGGGCGCTGCCGGTGCCGCCACCGGGGTGATCGGGCGCTGTTCGTCTTCAGGGCGCATCGGGCGCCGCTTGCGGGTCTCGACAACGACCGCCTTGGTGCGACCGCGGCCCATATCCTGGCGCACGGTGCCCTGGCTTACGCCCGACGGTTTCAGGGTCAGAGTCTTCTTGCCCGGGCCGTTCAGTGTCTTGTCGTCATTGCTATCGGTCATTCGTTCCCGTTCCTTCGGACAGGGAGCGATGACGTCATCAGTCCCTGTCAATCAAAATGTCGATCAATGACATCGGGCCGGACAAGTCCGGTGACCGTATCATTGTTTTTGCCGGCCAGCGCCGCCCGCTGCCCGGGACTGACCGCCATTGCGGTACTGTTCGAGCATCTTTGCGCGCTTCACTACACCCTCACCCGCCTGCCCTGCAAGCACTGCAGCATGGATAAAAGCGTTCTGACCCATCAGGCCTTCCATTTCGCTCTCCGAGAAGAGTTTGTAGGAAGGTATTTCCTCCTCGGTCTCCATTCCGAGGTGCCAGGCCTTGCGGGCCTGGTCGATCTTTCTCACGCCGTCGGCCGCCGCGTCCGTTGCATGGAACACGGCAAGCGCCGCGCCACTGCGGATCGCGGCATCCACCTTCGAGGCGCCGGTGATGAACTGTCCGGCCTTGCGGGCCATGTTCATCATCTGCATCAGTTGCTGCATCAGCAGCTTGTCGACGGTCTCGCCGAGATCGGCGGCCGCCTTCACATCAGTTTTCAGGGCGCGGGCGAAGGATTTCTTCGCCACCGCCTTGTCGACCAGAGCGCGGTCGATCTTCACCCAGCAGCCGCGACCCGGAAGCTGACGCTTCAGGTCGGCCACCACCGTCCCATCGGGAGCGGCGACGAAGCGGATCAGCTCGTCCGGCGATCCGCTTTCGCGCGTCACGATGCACATGCGACCATTCACGTCATAACCTGCAAGATCGTCGTCCTCAGGAGAAACGGTAGGCTCACGCGCAGACATTAAACTTCCTGCTCGGCCTCGGGAGCTTCTTCAGCTTCCGCTTCCTTCGCAAGGTCCTCTTCGGTGATCCAGCCAGCCGCGAGGCGGGCCTGAACGACCATCTGTTCGGCTTCGACGCGCGAGACGTCGAACTTCGAGAACAGGCCCTCGAACTTCTTGGTCTCGCCGTTCTTGCGCTCGCTCCAGCCAACAAGATCGTCGGCTGCGCAGCCGGCGAAGTCTTCCATCGTCTTGATGCCGTCCTCACCGAGGGCGACCATCATCTGGGCGGTCATGCCGTCGATGCCACGCAGTTCGTCGGAAACGCCGAGCGCCTTGCGCTTCTCGTCCATCTCGGCTTCGAGCTTTTCGAGATATTCGCGGGCGCGGGTCTGGATTTCCTGCGCGGTGTCTTCGTCGAAACCGTCGATCGAGGCGATTTCGTCGAGTTCGACGTAAGCGAGCTCCTCAACGGCCGCGAAGCCTTCGGAGGCCAGAACCTGGCCGACCATTTCGTCGACGTCGAGCGAATCCATGAACAGGTTGGTGCGCTCGTTGAATTCCTTCTGACGGCGCTCCGATTCCTCGGCTTCCGTCATGATGTCGATATCCCAGCCGGTCAGCTGCGATGCGAGGCGAACGTTCTGGCCGCGGCGGCCGATGGCCAGCGACAGCTGCTCGTCCGGAACCACGACTTCGATGCGCTCGGCATCTTCATCGAGAACGACCTTGGCGACTTCAGCCGGCTGCAGGGCGTTGACGACGAAGGTCGCCGGATCCTGCGACCAGGGAATGATGTCGATCTTTTCGCCCTGGAGCTCGCCGACAACGGCCTGAACGCGCGAACCACGCATACCGACGCAGGCGCCAACCGGATCGATCGAACTGTCGTTCGAGATCACGGCAATCTTGGCGCGCGAACCCGGATCGCGGGCAACCGACTTCACCTGGATGATGCCGTCGTAGATTTCAGGCACTTCCATGGTGAAGAGCTTGACCATGAACTGCGGATGCGTGCGCGACAGGAAGATCTGCGGGCCGCGCTGTTCGCGACGAACATCATATACGTATGCACGGACGCGATCGCCATAGCGGACGTTTTCGCGCGGGATCATTTCGTCGCGACGGATGATGCCTTCGCCACGGCCGAGATCGACGATGACGTTCCCGTATTCGACGCGCTTGACGGTGCCGTTGACGATTTCGCCGACGCGATCCTTGAATTCGTCGAACTGGCGATCACGCTCGGCTTCGCGAACCTTCTGGACGATGACCTGCTTGGCGGACTGGGCAGCGATACGGCCGAAATCCATCGGCGGCAGCGGATCGGCGATGAAATCGCCAAGGGCTGCGTCCGGGTTGCGGTCGCGGGCCAGCTCGAGCGGGATCTGCGTGGAGTAGTCTTCAGCAGCCTCGACAACCTCGAGAAGACGCTGCAGGCGAATTTCGCCGGTCTTCGGGTTGATGTCGGCGCGGATGTTGGATTCAGTGCCGTAGCGCGAGCGCGCCGCCTTCTGGATCGCGTCCGCCATCGCGGCGAGCACGATCTCGCGGTCGATGACCTTTTCGCGGGCGACTGCATCTGCGATCTGCAGAAGTTCGAGCCGGTTCGCACTGACTGCCATGTGTTTTGTCTCCGTCTAGGCGTCCAGGCTTTCCCTTGCCCGGCGCCACAAGTTGATCGGTTTATTCTTCGTCTTCCGCTTCGTTCTGGTTCGCGGCCTCTGCCTTCGCCAGCTTGTCGGCGCGCAGGGCATCACGGATCAGATCGTCGGTCAGAATGAGTTTCGCATCGGCAAGCGCCGTGAACGGAATGACGATCGCCTTTTCCTCGCCGGCCGGAGCCTCGTCACGCTCGAGCGTAAAGCCCTCGACGTCGCTGGAAACGATCTTGCCGCGGAAGCGCTTGCGACCACCGACGATGATCGAGGTCTCGCACTTCAAAAAATGGCCCTGCCAGCGCACGAAATCGGACTTGCGCACCATCGGGCGATCGATGCCGGGCGACGAAACTTCCAGATGATACTCTTTATCGATCGGATCTTCCACATCGAGTACCGGAGAAACGGCCACCGAGACCTCCTCGCAGCCTTCGACGTCCATGGTTCCGTCGTTGCGCTCGGCCATGATCTGCATGGTGGCGCCGTTCTGGTTGAGCATGCGCACGCGGATCAGGCGGTAGCCGAGGTCGATAAGGACGGGCTCGATGATGGCGGCGAGGCGCTGGTCGAGGCCAGTCTCGGTGATCAGCCGCGGCTCAAGTTGATTGTCTGCGTTCGTCGAATCCGACAAGCGATGCGCTCCTAAGCGATATTTTCGGGCGATCGCGGTAATAAAAAAGAGCGGGTCCTTGCGGCCCACTCCTCATCAATGCGATCAAGATTTGAGAGCCATATAGGCCCGTTTCCGCGAAATAGCAAGCTCCATCGGCGGTGCAGCGCGGTTGCGGCGGGCGGTCGGTGGCCTTGATCGCCGTTTCGCTTATATAGCTTGGCGCAGCGCATGGCATTCGACGGGAGGAATCGTGGCCTATACTTCTTCGACACTGGCACCACTCAGGCACGAGACCTACCGCACCATCTGGTTCGCCAGCATCGCTTCCAATTTCGGCGGCCTCATCCAGGCGGTCGGCGCCGCGTGGATGATGACGATGATCACCGCGTCGGGCGACATGGTGGCGCTGGTGCAGACCTCCACGGCGCTGCCTATCATGCTCTTCTCGCTGGTCTCGGGCGCGCTGGCGGACAGCTTCGACAGACGGCGGGTGATGCTGACGGCGCAGTGTTTCATGCTGGCGGTCTCGGCGCTGCTCAGCATCTTCGCCTTCTTCGGTATCCTCTCGCCCTGGCTGCTCCTGTTCTTCACCTTCCTGCTCGGCTGCGGCACGGCGCTCAACAATCCCTCCTGGCAGGCCTCGGTGGGCGACATGGTTCCGCGCGCCGATCTGCCCGGCGCCGTCACGCTGAACAGCGTCGGCTTCAACATTACCCGCAGCCTCGGGCCGGCGATCGGCGGCATCATCGTCGCTGCCGCCGGTGCGGCAGCGGCCTTTGCCGTCAATACGATGAGCTATTTCGCGCTGATCTACGCTCTGATGCGCTGGAAACCAACCTACCCCGCGACCACGCTGCCGCGCGAGGCGCTCGGCAGCGCCATCTTCGCCGGGCTGCGCTACATCTCGATGTCGCCCAACCTGCAGAAAGTCATGCTGCGCGGGCTGATCTTCGGCATCAGCGCCAGCTCGATCCTCGCGCTGCTGCCGATCGTGGCGTTGGAACTGGTGGTCGGCGGACCCCTCACCTACGGCCTAATGCTTGGCTCCTTCGGCATCGGCGCTATCGGCGGGGCGGTGCTGAACGCAAGGCTGCGCGAGCGCTTCTCCAGCGAGACGATCGTGCGTCTGTCGTTTGCCGGCTTCGCGCTCAGCGCCGCGATTGCCGCCTTCAGCCCGATTTCGGCGGTCACCTGTTTGGGATTGGTGATCTCGGGCGCCTGCTGGGTGCTGGCGCTGTCGCTGTTCAACACCATCGTGCAGCTCTCGACGCCGCGCTGGGTGGTCGGCCGGGCGCTGTCGCTCTACCAGACCGTGACCTTCGGCGGGATTGCCGGGGGCAGCTGGATCTGGGGTATCGCCGCCGACAATTACGGCGTCGCCAACGCGCTGCTGCTATCGGCCGTGGTCATGCTGCTCGGCATCGTCATCGGGCTGAAATTCGCCATGCCGGCCTTCGAGACGCTCAATCTCGATCCGCTCAACCGCTTCACCGAGCCGGCGCTCGGCCTCGATATAACACCGCGCAGCGGGCCTGTCGTCATCCAGGTCGACTACGAGATCGACGATCACGACGTGCCGGAGTTCCTGAAGCTGATGGGCGAGCGGCGGCGTATCCGCATCCGCGACGGCGCCCGCAACTGGGCGCTGATGCGCGACCTGGAAAAGCCGGGCTCGTGGACCGAGACCTACCACACGCCAACCTGGGTCGAGTATATCCGCCACAACCAGCGGCGGACCCAGGTGGATGGCGAAAACACCGACCGGCTAAGGGCGCTGCATCGCGGCGAAGCGGGGCCGCATGTGCACCGGATGATCGAACGGCAGGCCATTCCGCCCAGCGACGACCTATTCTTCAAGGCGCATATCGACCTGCACCACTAGCGTCTATTTCAGCTTGCCGATCATGTGGGCCTCGGGATAGCAGGTCGGCTTCATGCCGTTTTTCTCCTGCCACTGGCCGATGGAACGGCGCGTCTTGTAGCCGGGCAGACCATCGGACCCGCCGACGTCGTAGCCCTTCTTCTCCAGCGCCTTCTGCATGGTGGCGACATCCGAGCGCAGCATCTTGCCGACATCGCCCCAGGCGCCCTCGAACGCGCCGGAGCCGTAGGCGATGCGGTCCGCTAGATTGCCGATATAGAGCGCGTAGAGATCGGAATTGTTGTATTCCTTGATGACGTAGAAATTCGGCGTCACCAGGAATTCCGGGCCGTCGCGGCCGGCCGGCACCATCATCATGCCCGTGGCGTTCTTTTCTCCCGAGGGGAAGGCCTTGCCGGAGATGCGGTCGATGCCGAGCGAATTCCAATGGGCGATCGGCTTGCCGAGATCGGGCCCTTCCTGCGCGCAGGAGACGTTTTCGGGGATCGTCACCTCGTAGCCCCAGCTACGGTTTGCCTGCCAGCCCTTCTTGACCAGGAAGTTGGCGATCGAGGCCAGCGTATCGGGAACCGAGGTCCAGATATTGCGGTGACCGTCGCCATCGAAGTCGACGGCGTATTTCAGATAGCTCGTCGGCATGAACTGCGGCTGGCCGAGCGCGCCCGCCGGCGATCCCTTGAAATCGGCCGCCGTGACATCGCCGCCGTCGATGATGTGCAGCCCGGCGATCAGCTCGGTGCGGAACATCTCCTTGCGGGTGGACATGAAGGCCTTGGTGGCCAGCACCTCGATGCCGGAATTCGGGATCTTGGCGGCGCCGAAGCCGGTCTCGCGGCCCCAGATGGCAAGCACGATCGAGCCGGGCACGCCATAGGTTTTCTCGATCTTCTTCAGCGTCGAGGCGTATTGCGTCTGGAAGCTACGGCCGGTGACGGCCAGGCGCTTCAGCCGGTCATCGTTGAAATAGGGCGCCGGCGAGGAGAACTCGGCCTGCGTCTGCTTCACCTCCTTCGGCGGCGGGAAGCCGGGAGGGGCGAGGTCGTTCAGCGACCAATCGAGCGTGACGCTTGCGAATGCGGCCTTGAAGGTCTTTTCGGATATGCCGCCCTTTTGTGCTTCCGGCCAGAGGTCGGTTTGCACCCAGCGCTCGAACTGGGCTTCGACTTCGGCTTTCGAGGGGGCGGCGTGGGCTGCAGGTGAGGTTGCGAGGAGGAAGCAGAACGCGGCAAGGGCGTACCGTGCGATACCCCCCTCTGTCCTGCCGGACATCTCCCCCACATGGGGGGAGATTGGCTGGAAGCGACCGCTCGCTCCACTCTCATTGTTTGACTGGAAGCCCGCCACGAGTCGATCTCCCCCCTTGTGGGGGAGATGCCCGGCAGGGCAGAGGGGGGTATCGCGGGTCTCCGACGGCATCACATCTCCCCTCATATCGACGTCCGCGCCCGGAGCGCCGCGGTCAGCGTGCCCTCGTCGAGATAATCAAGCTCACCGCCAACCGGCACGCCATGCGCCAACCGCGTGATCTTCACATCGAGCCCGGCCAGCTGATCGGTTATATAGTGTGCTGTGGTTTGCCCCTCGACGGTGGCGTTGACGGCGATGATCAGTTCCTTGATGCCGCCGGCCGTGACGCGTTCGATCAGGCCCTTGATGTTCAGATCGTCAGGGCCGACGCCATCGAGCGGCGAGAGCGTGCCGCCGAGCACATGATAGGCGGCGTTCAAGGCTGCTGCGCGCTCCAGAGCCCAGAGGTCGGAAACATCCTCGACGACGATGATGACCGACTGATCGCGGCGATCATCGGTGCAGACGGTGCAGGGATCGGAGGTATCGACATTGCCGCAGCGCGAGCAGATCTTGACCTTGTCATAGGCCTCGCCCATGGCGCTGCCGAGGGGGCCGAGCAGCTGATCCTTCTTCTTGATCAGATGCAGCGCGGCGCGGCGCGCGGAGCGGGGGCCGAGGCCCGGCACCTTCGCCAGCAGCTGGATGAGTTTTTCGATTTCGGGGCCGGTGACTCGCTTTGCCATATCGGGTTCTTAGCCCATATGTTTGAAAAACGGAAACGGACAGAAAAGCGGGCCTTATGAAAATCCTCGCCGTCTGCATCGGCAACGCCGAGAGGCTGCCGGGCAAGAGCTACAAGACCGGCATCAACAAGCACGCCATCAGCGGCGGCGTGCTCGTCGACGCCGAAGGGCTGCTCGGCGACGCGATCTGCAACCGCAAGCATCATGGCGGCGTCGACCAGGCGGTCTATGTCGAGGGATCGCTGACGCTCGACTGGTGGTCGGCGGAACTCGGGCAGACGATTGAGCCCGGCACCTTCGGCGAAAACCTCGTCATCGAAGGGCTCGACAATACGATGGTTGCCGTTGGCGATCGCTTCATAGCCGGCGATCTTGTGCTCGAGGTCACCTCCGCGCGCATTCCCTGCGCCACCTTCGCGGCGCGCATGGGCGATCCGTTGTTCGTCAAGCGCTACACCCGCGCCGGCCGGCCGGGCATCTATTGCCGGGTGATCGAGCCGGGCACGGTGACAGCAGGCGAGCGGGTGGAATGGCGGCGGTTCGAGGGAGCGCGGGTGACGATGCCGGAGATGATGGCGACATTCGGCAGGCGGCTGTCAGTCGAAGACCGCGCCCGCTATCTGGCGGCGCCGATCCACTACAAGCTGCGCGACAGCCTTCTCGCGGAGAGGTAAGCCCGCGCGGGTCGCGGCACCGAGATTCCGCCTTTATGATCACTTGCTGATATCAGGACGTCTCCTAATTTCCTTCTGACGGTGTGCCAATCCAAGGAGGCCTGCATGTCCGTCTTCAAGTCTACTTCGATCGCCCTTGCCGTTGCCGCCGCGACGGCCCTTTCCGCTCCGCAGCCGGCGGCGGCGGCCAATGTGCATGCGGGGTCGCTGACCTGCGATATCTCGGCGGGAATCGGCATGATCATCGGCTCGAAACGGGAGGTGGACTGCATGTTCACGCCCTCGCAGCCCGGGCATGTGGAGCATTATCGCGGCGCGATCACCAAGATCGGCGTCGATATCGGCGTGCTCAAGGGTGGAACGCTGATCTGGTACGTCTATGCGCCGGCGAACCACCCCGAAGGCGCGCTGCAGGGCAGCTATTCCGGTGTGGCGGCCAATGCGACCGTCGGCCTCGGTCTCGGGGCGAACGCGCTGGTCGGCGGCCTGGAGGGATCGGTGGCGCTGCAGCCGCTGTCTGTCGAGGGCACATCCGGCCTCAACGTCGCGGCCGGCATCGCCAACATGAAACTGACCTTCGTTCCGCCGAAAATGGCAAAGCCCGCCAAACACCACACGCAGAAGCACACGAAATAAGCGTTCTCAAACGACAAGCGCCGGCCACCCGATGGGCGCCGGCGCTTGCAAAATCCAAATTGGATCGAATGATCAGAACGGCATCTTGAAGCCGGGCGGGATCGGCAGGCCTGCTGTCAGCGCCTTGGTCTTTTCGGCGGCAACCGCGTCGGCTTTTTCCTTGGCATCCTTGTGGGCGGCGACGATCAGGTCTTCGAGAATCTCGACGTCGTCTTCCTTGAAGAGCGAGGGATCGATCTTCAGGCTCTGCATTTCGCCCTTGCCCGTGATGACGACGGTTACGAGACCGCCACCAGACTTGCCTTCGGCCGTGAGCGAGGCGATTTCCGCCTGCATCTGCTCCATCTTGGCCTGCATTTCCTTGACTTTGCCCATCATGCCCATGATGTCGCGCATCGTCTTGCTCCTTCTTGGTGTCTCAGAATTCTATGTCGTCGCCGGGCAGGATATCGCCCTCTTCGGATTCGGCAGTCGCCGGCGCCTGCACGGGACCTTCCTCTTCTTCCGGTTCCGGCGCACGGACGCGAACGTCGATGATCTTGGCGCCCGGAAACTGCGAGAGGATGGCCGCCACGTCAGGATCCTGCCTGGCGTCGCTCACCTGCTGCGCCTTGGCGTTGGCCTCGGCTTCCACCATGGTCGGCTGGCCGGCCTCGCGGCTGAGGCTGACGATCCAGTGAATGCCGGTCCATTCCTTGAGCTTCAGCGCAAGTTCGTTGAGCAGCGTTCCCGGCGCGCCTTCCGTCAGGTTGACATCCAGGATGCCGGGCTGGACGCGAACCGGGCGCACGAAATTGCGCACCAGCGCCTTGATCTTCACATCGCGCTTTTCGCCAGCGAGGTTGGCGATATCGCTGACCGAATTGACCCGCACAAGCGGCTGCGGCGCATCGGCGGCCTTCGCCTCCGCGCGTCCGACGGCCAGGCTCTGAGGATCAGAGTTCTGCACGACGCGCAGCATGGCGGTCGGGCCAGCCGGCTGCGGGCGCGGCGATGCTGCTTCGGCAGCACGGGCCATGACATTGCCCTGGTAGCTGACGGTCGCGCCGCCATTTCCACCGCCATTGCCCGACGATGAAGGCGAACGCCCGCCACCGTTGTTTTCAGAGAATTCCGCAAGCCGGCGGGCTGCGTCCTCGGGGGCCGGCAGGTGGGCGGCATGTGCCAGGCGGATCAGCACCATTTCGGCGGCACCTGAGGGTCGCGAGGATGCCTCCACCTCGGGAATGCCCTTCAACAGCATCTGCCAGATGCGCGACAGCGCCGTGACGGCGACGCCTTGCGAGAATTCCGCGCCCTTGGTGCGCTCGATTTCGCTGAGCGATGGGTCGTTTGCGGCATCCGGCACGTATTTCAGGCGCGTTACCAGATGGGTGAAATCGGCGAGATCGGTGAGTACCGCCACCGGATTGGCGCCGGCCTCGTATTGGCTCTCGAATTCGCCGAGGGCTGCGGCGACGTCACCCTTGATGACGTGCTGGAAGAGATCGACGATGCGGGCGCGATCAGCAAGACCGAGCATCCCGCGCACCGATTCGGCCAGCACCGCGCCGCCGCCATGGGCAATCGCCTGGTCGAGCAGCGACAGGCCGTCGCGCGCCGAGCCTTCGGCGGCACGGGCGATCATCGCCAGCGCATCGGGCTCGGCCTCGATGCCTTCCTTCGATGCGATCGTGGTGAACAGACCGACGAGATCGGACGCGCTGATGCGGCGCAGGTCGAAGCGCTGGCAGCGCGACAGCACCGTGATCGGCACCTTGCGGATTTCGGTGGTGGCGAAGATGAACTTCACATGCTCCGGCGGCTCTTCGAGCGTCTTCAGCAGGCCGTTGAAGGCCTGCGTCGAGAGCATGTGCACTTCGTCGATGATGTAGACCTTGTAGCGCGCCGAAACCGGACGGTAGCGCACCTGCTCAATGATCTCGCGGATATCGTCGATACCCGTATGCGAGGCGGCGTCCATCTCGATGACATCGACATGGCGGCCTTCCATGATCGCCTGGCAGTGGTCGCCGGGGATGCGCAGATCGATCGTCGGCTTGTCGATCTCGGCTGTCTTGTAATTCAGCGCGCGCGCCAGGATACGGGCGGTCGTCGTCTTGCCGACCCCGCGAACGCCGGTCAGCATGTAGGCCTGCGCGATACGGCCGGTCTCGAAGGCGTTGGTCAGAGTCTGGACCATCGGCTCCTGGCCGACCATCAGATCCGTGAAATCCTTGGGGCGGTATTTGCGTGCCAGCACCCGGTATCCGGTGCCCGTCGAGGCGGCATCTGGTGATTGTCGCTCGGTGTCGCTCATCGCCCTGCTTAACGCCCGAACTCTTCGGGCAAAGGATGGAGAGAAGGGTGGGAGGCTGGCACGATGACCCGTGCCTGGCTCGTTAGGGCTGCTTCCTTCCGGACCTGACCCGGTTGGCGAGTGGCTCGTCCACCACCAACCTCCCGAAGGCACATATCGGCAATATCGCGATCAAAAGCAAGCCAAGCTCCGAAAAAACTGCTAGCCTATGGAAAACTCTGGAGGAATACCCGTTGGACGCTTTCAAACTCGACCACCGGCTGGCCAATGACAGCATCAGTATCCTGAAAACGGGCCTCTGCGACTTCCGGCTGGCCAGGGACTGTCGCTGGCCATGGCTGATCCTCGTGCCGCAACGCGCCGATATCACCGAGATTTTCGAGCTGACGCCGCTCGACCAGGTGATGCTGACCTTCGAGACGGAACTGGCATCGACGGCCCTGAAGAAGGTGACCGGGGCGACAAAAATCAATGTCGCAGCTATTGGCAATATCGTCCGCCAGCTTCATGTTCATGTCGTCGCGCGCTTCGAAGGTGATCCGAACTGGCCCGGTCCGATCTGGGGCTACGGCAAGGCGGAGGCCTATGAGGACGCGAAACGAGACCAATTCATAGAGACGATGCGGGAAGCCCTTTCATCATGAGCCGTTCGCTTTTCGAGACGGATGTACCCCATCCCGAGCCCAGCAATCTGACGGCATTTGCCGCCAACGACCTGATCCGCGATTCCGAGCATCGCAACGAAAACTCGGTGGACGAGGCGCTCGCCAAGGATGGAACCCATATTTTCGCCTTCACCGGCGACAAGCTTGTATTGAAGCATGACGGCCAGGTGCTCGACCCGCTGTTTGCGCGCTACGAGCTGACCGATCTCAAGCCCAATTGGGACGAGACGATCCTGCTCGGCTACCGCAAGACCGGCGAGCCGAGGCTGGCGGTGCCGGTCGCCGTGCCGGAAGAACAGCTTTCGAGCCAATACAAGCCCGCCGACGGCCGCTCGCTCTATCGCGACATGCTGCTCGACGACGTGCTGCTCGGCGAATTCGCGCAGGGCGCCAGCCTGATCCGCTGGAACAGCGACAACCGGTTCTGCGGCCGCTGCGGCTCCGGCATGGACATGCATATCGGCGGCTACAAGCGCGTCTGCTCCGCCTGCCAGCACACGATCTTCCCGCGCACCGACCCTGTCGTCATCATGCTCACCATCGATGAGGAGCGCGATCTCTGCCTGCTCGGGCGCGGTCCGCATTTCGCACCGGGCATGTATTCCTGTCTCGCCGGCTTCGTGGAGCCCGGCGAAACGATTGAGAATGCCGTGCGCCGCGAGACGCTGGAAGAATCCGGCATCCGCACCGGCCGCATCCGCTACCACGCCTCGCAACCCTGGCCGATGCCGCACACGCTGATGATCGGCTGCTATGCAGAGGCCAAGTCACGCGACATCACCCGTGACGAGCAGGAGCTCGAGGACTGCCGCTGGTTTACCCGCGAGGAGACGATCGAGATGCTCGAGCGTCCCGGCGCCAACGGCAGCGCCCCGCCGCCGAAGGGCGCGATCGCTCACCGCCTGATGCGCGACTGGGTGGAGTGGAAAAAGTAGGCCAATAGAATGGCACGCTCCGAGAGGTTGCTGACCCTGCTGCAAACGCTGCGCCGCTACAGGCGGCCGGTGAGCGGCGCGGTGCTGGCCGAGGAAACCGGCGTCAGTATCCGCACGCTCTACCGCGACATCGCCAGCCTGCAGGCGCAGGGGGCACTGATCGAGGGCGAGCCGGGGCTTGGTTACATCCTGAGGCCCGGCTTCATGCTGCCGCCGATGATGTTTTCGCAAGACGAGATCGAGGCGCTGGTGCTGGGATCGCGCTGGGTGGCGCGGGCGGCCGATCCGAGGCTTGCGGCAGCGGGCGCCGACGCGCTCGCCAAGATCGCCGACGTTTTGCCGCGCGAGATCCGCGACGAGATCGAGACCTCCCCACTCCTCATCCACATGCGCCCGCCGATATCGAGCAAGGCCGACATGGGCGTGATCCGCAAGGCGATCCGCGGCGAGCGGGTGCTGAAGCTCACCTATACCGATGAGGGCGGCACCGTCTCCATCCGCAATGTCTGGCCCTTCGCCATCAGCTATACCGAGCAGGTCCGGATGATCGTTGCCTGGTGCGAGCTCAGGCAGGATTACCGGCATTTCCGCACCGATCGCATCGTCGAGATGATACCGCAGGAGACGCGCTATCCGCGCCGCCGCGCCGTGCTGCTGCAAGAGTGGAGTGACCGCGAAATCGTGCCGCGCGAACGGCAATCACTACTGCCATAAACTGACAGCATATGAGTCTAGTATGGGTCCTATCGAAACAGGAGGACCTGCCATGACGAGCCTGAACACATGCCACACCATGGGCCAGACGACACGCGGCAACCACCGTTCCGACGAGGCCAGCTCCGACACCTGGTATCCGCAATCGCTGATGCTGAGAATGATGCAGAATGCATCGCGCGGCATGGCGCATAGCATGGGACGGACTGGCGCTCCGCGTCTCGACCCGCAATCGATGTCGGAAAACCTGAGACGCGATATCGGCGTCATCGACTGGGGCAGCCGCGACCGCGAGCGGTAACCGACACTCTAACATTTCAATCACGCTTTTGACCGCTGCCGGAAAACCCGGCGGCGTTCGCATCATCACGTCATTTTCACGCAGAGGGACACCATCATGAATAGCCCCAATCTCATCATTCTCTATGTCCGCGATCCCGCCGAGAGTGCCCGCTTCTACAAGGCGCTACTCAATCGCGAGCCGGTCGCTGCCGCCCCCAATTTCGTGGCTTTCGCGCTCGACGGCGGCTTCACGCTCGGGCTGTGGCGGCTGAGCAGCGTCGTGCCGCAACCATCGGCGATCGGCAGCCGCGCCGAGATCGCCTTCATGGTTCCGGGCGAAAACGGCGTCTCCAATCTCTACCGCGACTGGCGCGACCGCCACCTGCCGATCGCCCAGGATCTGACGGATCTCGACTTCGGCCCGACCTTCGTGGTGCTCGATCCCGATGGGCATCGGCTGCGGGTTTGTGAGCCGGATAAGTAAGCGAAGTTGGGGCGCAACGCTGGCGCGTTAGCACCCTGCGCCGCCCCTCTCCGCCCTCATCCCTGTGCTTGTCACAGGGATCCAGCCGCCTCGCGTCTGCGAGGCGAAAAGAGTCTTCCAGCCCAAGGACTTGGGCTGGCTGGATTCCTGTGACAAGCACAGGAATGAGGGGAGTATGACAGGCCCTCGGCTTCTCGCGATATTGGCAGCAACCGAAAAGCGCCCTCAATCCTACTTCTGCAACAGGCCCCGCATCGGGTGGCCCTTGTAGACGCCGAGGATGCGGACCTTCTCGGAGAAGAACTGCAATTCTTCCAGCGCGCGGCGGACATTGGCGTCGCCGGGGTGGCCTTCGATGTCGGCGTAGAACTGGGTGGCGACGAACTTGCCGCCGAGCTGGTAGCTTTCCAGCTTGGTCATGTTGATGCTGTTAGTGGCAAAACCGCCGAGCGCCTTGTAGAGCGCTGCCGGGATGTTACGGACGTTGAAGACGAAGGTGGTGACCAGCTTCTCTTCGGCCGCCCCGCGCTCGGCCCACTTCTCATCACGCGAGAGGATGACGAAGCGGGTGACGTTGTCTTCCGTGTCCTCGACGTTTTCGGCGATGATATCGAGCTTGTAGAGGTCGGCGGCCAGACGCGGCGCGAGCGCTGCCATCGAGCGGTCGCCGGTTTCCTGCACCAGCTTGGCGGCGCCCGCCGTATCGCCGGCGACCACGGCCTTCCAGCCATTGGCGCGCACGATCTTGCGGCACTGGCCAAGCGCGTGGATGTGGCTGTGGACGGTACGGACCTCATCCTTGGTCACACCGGGCAGCACCATGAGCTGGAAGCGGATCGGCATGAAATATTCGCCGATGATGTGCAGGCGCGATTCCGGCAGCAGGTGGTGAATGTCGGCGACACGGCCGGCAATGGTGTTTTCGATCGGGATCATCGCCAGATCGGCATCGCCGCTTTCGAGCGCCACGAAGGCATCCTCGAAGGTCTGGCACGGCAGCGGATCCATATCAGGAAACATGTCGCGGCAGGCCATGTCGGAATTGGCGCCGAAGTCGCCCTGGAAGGCGATTTTGTTGGTCTTGATGCTCATGAGAGATCCGTTACTTCGATTGTGCGGAAAGAATGCGCCGCGCCTTTTCAAGGTCGGCGGGAGTATCGACACCGAGCGGAACGGTGTCAACGATCTCGACATCGATGCGCATGCCGGCTTCCAGCGCCCGCAGTTGCTCCAGCGATTCGCGCTTTTCGAGCGTGGAGGGCCCGAGCGATACGAAGCGCTCCAGCGCCGCGCGGCGATAGGTATAGAGGCCGATGTGATGATAGAGCGGGCCTTCGCCATAAGGGGCCGTTGCCCGCGTGAAATAGAGCGCCCGCATGCGGGTTTCCGACAGCGGCGAGCCGACCACCTTGACGATATGCGGCGCCGTCTTGTCTTCCTCGTTGTCGATCGCGATCGTCAGCGTGGCGATATCGACGACGGCGTCTTCCAGCGGGCGCAGCGATGCGCGCACCGTTTCCGGCTCGATCGTCGGCAGGTCGCCCTGGACGTTGACGATATATTCGATGCGGCCTTCGGGATCGACCTTGGTCAGCGCTTCGTAAATGCGGTCAGAGCCGGATTGATGCGCCTTGGCGGTCATGACGACCTCGAAACCGGCGGCGGCGACCACGTCGAACACTTCCTGCTCGTCGACGG
This sequence comes from Rhizobium sp. 01N48, assembly GCF_056399145.1. Classification (NCBI taxonomy): domain Bacteria; kingdom Pseudomonadati; phylum Pseudomonadota; class Alphaproteobacteria; order Hyphomicrobiales; family Rhizobiaceae; genus Rhizobium; species Rhizobium sp. 01N48. The sequence continues at coordinate 21,782 of NZ_JBFTQT010000006.1, read as the reverse complement.
CTACGACCACGCGGCCGATCGCGGCCTCCTTCGCTCGAAGAGCCACCTGGATGACCATCGGCTTGCCGCAGATGTCGGCGAGCGGCTTTCCGGGCAGTCGGGTGGATGCCATGCGGGCCGGAATGAGGACGAGTACGTTGTCTAAATTTGGACTTGCCATTGCTCAGGCCTTCATTTCCGGGCGGAAAGGTGTCAAAAAGTCTCATGCTGCCGAGGCGTTCGGCTGTTGCAAGAACTAGCCAAAAGACATAGGTTTCGCTCGATTTCAAGTGACAGACCGGTTTTATGTCTGCCGGCTGTGAGGGGGGAGCATCACAGATGAATTCTTACGTGAATACGGCGGTGGGAGCGCTACTTGGGACGGTTTTCGTCCTGATGTCCGTATCCATCGCTTCGGAAAGCCTGTTTCATTCGGAAAATCCGGAGAAAGAGGGCTTTGCCATTGTAGCCGAGGAAGCTTCGGCCGCCGATGCCGGTGGCGCTGCTCCGGCTGCCGCCGTGCCGATCGCGCAGCTGCTTGCGAAGGCCGACGCCAAGGCCGGCGAAACGGTCTTCAAGAAGTGTCAGGCCTGTCATGACGGCACGAAAGGGGGACCGAACAAGGTCGGGCCGAACCTCTTTGGTGTCGTAGATCGTCCCATCGGCGCGCATGAAGGTTTCGCCTATTCCGCCGCCATGAAGGATTTTTCCAAGGGCGCCAGCGAGAAGTGGACCTTCGATCACCTGAACCACTTCCTGGCCGCGCCGAAGAAGTACATTGCCGGAACGGCAATGGGCTTTGCCGGTCTCCAAAAGGACACCGACCGCGCCAACGTGATCCTCTATCTGCACACGCTGGCCGATTCGCCGGTGCCGCTGCCGGATCCGAACGCGCCTGATTCGGCGACGCAGTGAGATCTTGCATTGCATGAAATAACGAAAGCCCGGCCGATGCGCCGGGCTTTTTCGTTTCGGGTATTTCGATTATCCGAGCAGGTAGGCCCAGAAGGACACGGTGATGGCACCGAGCGCGGTCGTCAGCGTGATCGTCGAAGCGGCAAGGCTATGGCCGACGCCGAAGCGGTTGGCGATCAGCCAGGCGTTGACGCCTGTCGGGACCGCCGAGATCAGGACGAGTGCGGCGGTCCAATCGCTTTCCAGACCGAGCAGGTGGCTGGTCGTCCAGACGCAGGCAGGCAAGAGCAGCAGCTTGAAGGCGGAGGTGACGCTGGCGATGCCGACATTGCCCGAGGTGCCGTATTGCTGCAGCGCCATGCCGAGCGAGATGAGGGCGACGGGGCCGGATACGCCGGCGATCTGATCGACCACCAGTTCGACAGGCATCGGCATCGTCCAGCCGAGCAGATGCATGAGGGCGCCGCCGGCGAGCCCGATCACCAGCGGATTGCGCACGAGATTGCTGGCGATCTGGCGCAGCACCGCGACAATGCTGCGGCCCTTGCCGCCGGCGATCTTGTGCTCGGCACGCTCCATCAAAATGGTGCCGATGATCATCATAACAGGCAGGTGCACGGCGATCAGGATCGACAGCGGCACGAGGCCCTTGTCGCCGACGGTGCGCTGGACGAGCGGCAGGCCGATGAAGATGGTGTTGGCGAAGGCTGACGACACGCCGGCAAGCACGCCGATCCGGTCGTCACGACCGAAGAAGCGCGTGGCGGCGATATGGGCGGCGGTCCAGGTGATGGCGACGCCGGAGAAATAGGCGATCCAGAGCCGGAAGGGCGAGGCGCCCTTGAAGTCCGCTTCGGCGATCGTGCGGAAGAGCAGCAACGGCACGGCGATCTTGAAGACGAAGTCGCTCAGCGCATCGCCGACCTCCGCCTTCATCAACCCCACTTTGACGATCAGCCAGCCGATCAGGATCATCACGAAGATGGGAAGAACGTCGAGAAAGATGGCGGACATCGGGGACGGATTGCCTATTGCATGGAATATCAAAGGTCTAACAGCAAACCGTTCGCGCTGACAAACCGGAATGACACCGGGCCAAGGCGCAAACGCAAAAAAAGCGGGGTTCGGCCCGCTTTTCCGCATCCGGTCCTGCCGGATTGCCGGTTGGTCATGCTGCCAGTTCATCCGTGGTCAGCGTCGCACCGGTATCGTCGAAGGGCATCGTTTTGTTTGTGGGGCCCTTCTCGATCGGCGACTGCTCTAAAGCCGTCCATGCCGATCTTGTTGATGAGAGATATAGCCAGGCAAAATGACAGGCGAATGACGTCCACGCGGCATTTTTGCGAAAGGATTGGCCGCAAATCCGGGATTTCTGCTTCCCATGAGCTGAAAATCCGATAAGACCGACTACCGGCTATCACCAAAACCGGGACCTCCCATTTCATGACCAAATTCGATGTACTGACTGTCGGCAACGCCATCGTCGATATTATCGCGCGTTGCGACGACCAGTTCCTCATTGATCACAAGATCACCAAGGCAGCGATGAACCTGATCGATGCCGAGCGCGCCGAACTGCTCTACAACCACATGGGCCCGGCGCTGGAAGCCTCGGGCGGCAGCGCCGGCAACACGGCGGCCGGTATCGCCAATTTCGGCGGCAAGGCCGCCTATTTCGGCAAGGTCGCGGAAGACCAGCTCGGTGAAATCTTCGCCCACGACATCCGCGCCCAGGGCGTGCACTACCAGACGCAGCCGAAAGGCAAGTTCCCGCCGACCGCCCGCTCGATGATCTTCGTGACCGAGGATGGCGAGCGCTCGATGAACACCTATCTCGGCGCCTGCGTCGAACTTGGACCCGAGGATGTCGAGCCCGAGGTCGTGGCCCAGTCTAAGGTCACCTATTTCGAAGGTTATCTCTGGGACCCGCCGCGCGCCAAGGAAGCGATCCGCGACTGCGCCCGCATCGCCCATGAGAACGGCCGCGAAATGTCGATGACGCTCTCCGACAGCTTCTGCGTCGGCCGCTATCGCGACGAGTTTCTCGACCTGATGCGCTCGGGCACCGTCGACATCGTCTTCGCCAACAAGCAGGAGGCGCTGGCGCTTTACGAGACCGAGGATTTCGAAGAGGCGCTCATCAAGATCGCGCAGGATTGCAAGATCGCCGCGGTGACGATGAGCGAAGAAGGTGCCGTCATCTTGAAGGGCAGCGAGCGCTTCTATGTCAGCGCCATCGAGATCAAGGAGCTTGTCGACACGACCGGCGCCGGCGATCTGTTCGCGGCGGGTTTCCTTTACGGCTACACGCAGGGGCGGACGCTTGAGGATTGCGGCAAGCTCGGCTGCCTGGCGGCAGGCATCGTCATCCAGCAGATCGGACCGCGTCCGATGAAGTCGCTCACCGAGGCCGGCAAGCAGGCGGGTCTTCTCTAAATCCTGACTTACCTCTGACTTATCTGGAAGCCTTCAATTCGTTGAAGGCTTCTCTTATTTGAAGGCCTCTCCGGGATAGGCGCCCCAGATTTCCGACTGCGCCACCCAGCCTTCGGCGCCGTCGATCTTGGCGAGGCACCAGTCGCCGGTGCATTCGCCGATGTTCATCATCACACCGGGCTCCAGCTTGGCGACGACAGTCGCGGATGGCTGGGCCTCGCGGCGCACGTTGACGAAGACGCTCTTGCCCTTGCCCTTCATCCAGGGGGCGGCAATGGCGGCGCGGGAACCAGACAGCAGCGACTGGTTGACCCAGCCCTCGGTGCCATCGGCATCGCGCACCTGGCGCCAGTTGTCATATTCCTGGATGATTTCCACCGGCAGCCCAGCTTTCAGATACATCCACGACGCGGCATAATCGGTGCCGGGGCCGATGCGCAGATTGACGCGCTTGGATTTCAGCGTGACGAAGCGCGGCAGCGGCAGGCCGCTCGGACCCTTCGCCGCCTGGGCATAGCCAAGCTCGGCGGTGCCGGCCGAAAGCACAAAGCCCAACGCGAGGGCGAGGCATGATTTCAGGACTGTGCTGCGCATGACGATTTCCGTTCGCTATGACCCAGGCGGTTCCTCCGCCTGATTTCCGGACCTCGACATTCCCGCGTACGCTCAACGAGTTTTGTTTGTCTTCGCGTACGGGTCTGGTAGAAATTCCCCGGAACGGGAAAATTATCCCGCGTCTTGGTTAAGGACCTCTGAACAAGGCAGCAGCTCCAGGATATGACGACAAAGAAAAAAACGAAGGTCTACATTACCCGCAAGCTGCCGGATGCCGTCGAAACGCGCATGCGCGAATTGTTCGACGCCGAGCTCAATATCGACGACACGCCACGCAGCGCAGCCCAACTTGCCGCTGCGATGAAGACCGCCGACGTGCTGGTGCCGACGGTGACCGACCGGATCGACGCCGCGTTGATCGAAGAGGCGGGGCCGCAGCTGAAGCTGATCGCCAGCTTCTCCAACGGCACCGATCACATCGATGTGGAGGCGGCCGCCCGCAAGGGCATCACCGTGACCAACACACCCAACGTGCTCACCGAGGATACCGCCGACATGACGATGGCGCTGATCCTCGCCGTGCCGCGCCGGCTGGGCGAAGGTGCGCGTGTGCTGACCGACAGGCCCGGGGAATGGGCCGGATGGTCGCCCACCTGGATGCTCGGACGGCGCATTCACGGCAAGCGGATCGGCATTGTCGGCATGGGCCGGATCGGCACCGCCGTTGCCCGCCGCGCCAAGGCCTTCGGCCTCTCCATTCACTATCACAACCGCAAGCGGGTGACGGCGACGACGGAAGACGAGCTCGAAGCGACCTATTGGGAAAGCCTCGACCAGATGCTGGCGCGCGTCGATATCGTCTCGGTCAACTGCCCGTCGACGCCGGCGACCTTCCATCTGCTGTCGGCACGGCGCCTCGCGCTGCTGCAGCCGACGGCCTATCTCGTCAACACCGCGCGCGGCGACGTGATCGACGAGGCGGCGCTGATCAAGTCGCTCAGGGAAGGCAAGCTTGCCGGCGCCGGGCTCGACGTGTTCGAGAACGAGCCGGCGGTCAATCCGAAGCTGATCAAGCTCGCCAACGAGGGCAAGGTGGTGCTTCTGCCGCATATGAGCTCGGCCACGATCGAGGGCCGCATCGACATGGGCGACAAGGTGATCATCAACATCCGCGCCTTCATGGACGGCCACCGCCCGCCGAACCGCGTTCTGCCGGGGCGTTAAGAAGCGAGTCGCTTGCGCATCTCGATCGAGGTTATGCGGGTGAAGCCCGGATGGGCGTTCTCCGCGGTCTTTTCGAAGCCCCAGCGGGCGAAGACCGCGTGGTTTTCGGTGAGCTCGATGCGCGTTTCCAACCGCAGCGCCGGCAGCGAAAGTGCGCGCGCGGTGTCCTCCGCGATGCCAAGCAGTTTCCGACCGATGCCGCGCCGTTCGGCAGTCGGCGCTACCGCCAGCTTGCCCACATAGAGGCAATCCGCCTCGGGCCGCAGGAAAATGCAGCCGACAAGCGCGCCCTCTTCGATCACGACATAGGCGATCTCGGCTTGCGCCTTGGCGGCCAGCGAGTCAACCGTCAGCCCGAGCGCCGAGGATGGCGGGTCGATGCGGCCGTTCATGTAAGCGAAGGACGACAGGATGAGCGCGAGAAGCTCGTCCCAGCGGGAGAAACCGGCACCGAGACGAAGGATGGTCACGATGCCTGGCTCTGGCTTTGACTCTCTCGGGCGCGCCGACGCTTGTAGCGGATGGTGTCGAAGCGCGCCGCAAGGGCATCATAGAGCAGCAGACGGCCGACCAGCGGCTCGCCGGTGCCGGTTATGAGCTTGATCGCTTCCATCGCCATCAGCGTGCCGATGACGCCCGTGAGCGCGCCGATGACGCCGGTCTCGGCGCAAACCGGGATGAGGCCTTCCGGCGGCTTTTCCGGGAAGAGGTCGCGGTAAGTGGGGTTGAGCACGCCATCGGCGGCGGCCTCATATGGCTTCAGCACGGTGACCGAACCATCGAACCGGCCGACGGCACCGGTTACCAGCGGCAGTTGCGCCGCTWCGGCGGCATCGGCCGCGGTATAGCGCGTGTCGAAATTGTCGGAGCCATCGATGACGAGATCGAAGCCGGAGAGATGGCGGCGGGCGCTGTCTGAGGAGAAGCGCTCCTCGAAGCGGATGACGCGGACATGCGGATTGAGCCTCGCGATGGCGAAGGCGGCACTTTCCGTCTTCAATTCGCCGATCGTGCCGGAATCATGGATGACCTGGCGCTGCAGATTGGAGAGTGATACGCGGTCGTCGTCTGAAATGCCGAGCGTGCCGACGCCGGCTGCCGCGAGATATTGCAGGATTGGGGCGCCGAGACCGCCGGCGCCGATGACGAGCACGCGCGCTGCCTTCAGCTTCTGCTGGCCGGCGCCGCCGATCTCCGGCAGCAGGATGTGGCGCTGGTAGCGGGCGATTTCTTCCGGGCTCAACGGTTCCATGGGCGCGATGCTAGCATGGCCCTTGGCGGCGGGGAAAGTGTCGCTCATTCGAATATCTTTCCATCGGCAACGGTGAAGAATTGCGTCCGGTCGCCGAGGGCCGAGAACATCGAGCGGTCGGTGCCGGTCATGAAGGCTTGGCCGCCGAGCGCATCGATCAGATCAAAAAGCGCGGCGCGCCTGTTTTCGTCGAGATGGGCGGCGATCTCGTCAAGCAGCAGGATCGGCGCATGGCCGGTAAGATTGGCGACAAGGCGGGCATGGGCCATGATGAGGCCAACCAACAGCGCCTTCTGCTCGCCGGTCGAGCAGCGGGCCGCTTCCATGCGCTTGTCGCGGTGGCGGACGAGCAGGTCGGCGCGGTGTGGGCCCTCCAGCGTGCGGCCGGCGGCGGCGTCGCGATAGCGGCTTTCGGCGAGCTGTGCCGCGTATTCGTCCTCTAGATCGACAGCGGGGCGATCGAACTGGCCATCCATGAAGCCGGCGAGATCGAGCGAGGCCGAGGGGAATGGCGAGGTCTCGCGGGTTTCCTCGATGAGGCGAACGAGGAGGCCCAGCATCTCTTGGCGGGCCATGGCCATGGCGATGCCGAGCGTTGCCATCTGTTCCTCGATGCCTGACAGCCAGGAGGGATCGAAGCGGCGCTCGTCGAGCAGCTTGTTGCGGCTGCGCATGGCGCGCTCGAAATCGCTGGCGCGGCGGCCATGGGCGGGATCGAGCGACAGCACGAGGCGATCGAGGAAGCGGCGGCGCTCGGACGAACCGCCGGTGAAGAGGCCGTCCATCGAGGGTGTCAGCCAGAGAAGGCGCAGGTGATCGGTGAGTTCGTCGGCGGTCTTGGCCGGCGTGCCGTTGATGCGCAGGCGGCGCGACGTGCTCTCGTCGTTGCCGTCGACGCCGGTACCGATCTCGACCTCGCCGTCCATGCCGTCGAGCGCCGCGAAGATCGTGAAGCCGCCATGGGCGCCGACGCGGGTGACATCGCCATAGGTGGCGCGGCGCATGCCCCGGCCCGGCGACAGAAACGACACCGCCTCCATCAGATTGGTCTTGCCGGCGCCGTTATCCCCCACCAGCACCACATGCCGGCCATCCAGCTGCAAACCGGCCGACGCATAATTGCGAAAGTCGGTGAGCTTGAGACGGAACAGGGAAACCTTGTGGGGCATGCTTTATCCGGATTCGTGACGGCTGAGAGCTAAGCGCTATGGGCGCGGATGGCAAGGGTGGGGGGTGCGGTGCGTGGGATGTGGCGCGGAGTGAGAGGTGATGTTGGCGGCCTGTAGTGTGGCGGTCAGGTATTGAGCGTCGTGCCGTGGTTTACCCCCCTCTGCCCTGCCGGGCATCTCCCCCACCGGTGGGGAGATTGGCTGGGCGCGACCGCTCGCTCTACCTTCATTGTTTGATTGGGGAGCAAGCCGCTTGCCGATCTCCCCCCTTGTGGGGGAGATGCCCGGCAGGGCAGAGGGGGGTAACACACGGCACAATCTCTCGACCGTCAGGCCGCAATTGAAAGACACACCAAAACCCCACGCCGCCCGAAAGCCCGTGTCTCCACCATGCACTTCACTCGGACGGGGCGCTGGAAATCACCTCGATTGAGTAAGTAGAATATGGCGCTCCCCAGCGCCCCGTTCGGCGGTTTTTATCCGCGACTCCGATCTCTCTGCCTTCTCGCCCAACTTCGCGGCGAGACCATGTGTGCCTCACAGGCACGTCCGGGCTCAACTCAGGCCCGTCTTGCGACAGAACCCGCCGTCACCGGAGGGAGATCATTTTCCGCGGACCCGGATCGCGAGGTTTTGCGTCTTACCCTCACGCTCCGCGCCGATCCCGCCTCGCCGGCACGCCTGCCGGTGTATCCGATGACGGGACGCCGATAGTGTAGGGGGGGGTTCGACGCGGGGAAAATCAGCGCCTGGATTTTGCGTAAGTGGTTGATCGTCAATGCTCGCATCATCTCCGACATCCCCTCGCTCGAAGCCGCATCATACACGGCGAGGGCATTGCGTCGCAGCGGCTTTCGCGGCAGCGGGCGAGCGCTTATATGAGGCGTGCCGCAAGAAGCGGCGGAACGGATTTTGCGATGGATAGCGAGATACAGGGACGGGCGGCGCATTCGGCGGCGATCAGGGAGCGGGCCGAGGCGGAGATGGCGGGCATGGGGGTCGATGCGGCGTTTATCGATCTTCTGGTCGAGACGTTTTATGGGCGTGTGCTTGCGCATCCCACGCTTGGGCCGGTGTTCGACGCCAGGCTTTCCGGGCGGTGGCCGGAGCATATGGAGAAGATGAAGAGTTTTTGGTCGTCCGTCGCCTTTCGCAGCGGCGCATACGGCGGCAAGCCGGTGCAGGCGCATGTCGGCGTGGCCAACATGACGCCGGAGCTCTTTCCGCAATGGCTGGCGCTGTTTTCCGCGACGCTTGACGATATCGCTCCTTCCGACGAGGCGAAGGCCTGGTTCATGGCGACGGCTGAGCGGATTGCCCGGAGCCTGACGCTGTCGCTGTTCTACAATCCAGCGCTCGACGATCCCAGGCTGAAGAAGGGCTGAGATCGACGGGCCTGCCCGAGATCAGGCGATGCGCTTGTAGAAGAAGGTGGAGGCGCAGAAGCCGCCTTCCGGCCAGAGAGCGTAATCCGGTATGACGCCGACGCGCTCCCAGCCAAGCCGGGGATAGATCGCCTCGGCATCGCTACCGGTCGCTGTGTCCAGCACGAGAATGGTCTTGCCGCGACGCGCGGCTTCCTCTTCGGCGGCGCGCATCAGGAGGCGCGCGAGGCCCTTGCCGCGGGCGGCGCGGTGGACGAGGAGCTTCTTCAGATCGGCGCGGTGCGGCTGGTTCGGCATCTGGGCGGCGCCGATCTGCACGGTGCCGAGCGCCTTGCCCTCAATCTCTGCCACAAACAGTAGGGTGGCTCCTGAGGCGACGCTCTCGGCGACGGCCTGCCAGTAGGGTTCTGCATCCTCACGCGTATAGGGCTGCATGAAGCCGACGGAGGCGCCGCCGTCGACGCAATCGACGAGCACATCGCAAAGATCGGGTATTGCGGCGCGCGCCTCTGTCGCGTCGAGCAGGCGGATGGTGGTCATGGGGTCTCCTGAGATTGACTGGAGCGCCTTGCGCCCGAATGGAAGCACAAAGGACGCTCTAACTCTTTGAATCTACGCATCGAGCTTTCCGAAAATCGATTCCGATTTTCGGGCCGATGCGCTAGTGACGGCGGCGGTCGAGCACGACGCAATAGCGGGCCGGCGCGGGGCCGGGGTTATGGAAGACATGGCCTTCGGCAACGGGAATGAACAGGCAATCGCCGGGGAGCAGGCGATGCACGGTGTTGTCGCCCGTCGTCATCTCCATCTCGCCATCGAACAGCCAGATATGCTGGGTCATGCCGCTGGCGGCCGCATGCGGCGGGAAACTGACGCGGGCGCCGGCCGGGAATTCGACATCGACGATATCGACATCCGATGTGGTGCCCGGCGGCGAGACGGCGCGCCTGATGTAGCCGGTTTCTGGATCGCGCCAGACCTGCTGGTCTTGGCGGCGCAGCAGCGGCGCGGCCTCGCCCTCCTCGGCGAAGAAGGCCGAGAGCGACAGGCCGAGTGCTGCACAGACGCGGGCAAGCAGGGCCGCGGTCGGGCTCGCCTCTCCACGCTCGATGCGCGAGATCATCGCCCGGCTGACACCCGAGGCGGTCGCGAGATCGTCGAGCTTCAGGTTTCTGTCGGTTCTGAGCCTGCGAATCCTAATGCCGATCGCGGTTTCGAGTTCCTGTTCCATTGTCCGATCCAAATTTCTACTATAATAGAAATGCATGGTTCAATCGTGGAATCAAGCGCTATTTTCGCCGCCTGACGGAGCGACTTATCGTAAACGAAACCCTGCTTTTCCGCTTTGCGGCAAGGGGATGCGCTGCTATATGCGGCGCATGAGCACCAATTCGACCCGCACGCCCCTCGACCATATCCGCAACTTCTCGATCGTGGCCCATATCGACCACGGCAAGTCGACGCTGGCCGACCGCCTGATTCAGTCGACCGGCGGCCTTGCCGAGCGCGACATGTCGGAGCAGGTGCTGGATTCGATGGATATCGAGCGCGAGCGCGGCATCACCATCAAGGCACAGACCGTTCGCCTGCACTACAAGGCCAATGACGGCGAAACCTATATCCTGAACCTGATCGACACGCCCGGCCACGTCGACTTCGCCTATGAAGTCTCGCGTTCGCTGTCGGCCTGCGAGGGCTCGCTGCTCGTCGTCGACGCCTCCCAGGGCGTCGAGGCGCAGACGCTTGCCAACGTCTACCAGGCGATCGACAACAATCACGAGCTGGTCACGGTCCTCAACAAGATCGACCTGCCGGCAGCCGAGCCCGACCGAATCAAGGAACAGATCGAGGAAGTGATCGGCATCGACGCTTCCCAGGCCGTGCTGATTTCGGCAAAGACCGGTCTCGGCATTCCCGACGTGCTCGAAGCGATCGTGCACCAGCTGCCGGCGCCGAAGAGCGAAGCCGGCGAGAAGGGCCCGCTGAAGGCGCTGCTCGTCGACAGCTGGTACGACACCTATCTCGGCGTCATGGTTTTGGTGCGCATTCTCGACGGCGTACTTTCCAAGGGCATGACCATCCGCATGATGGGCACTGATGCCAAGTATCAGGTCGAGCGCGTGGGCGTGCTGACGCCGAAGATGCTGGCGGTCGATTCACTCGGCCCGGGCGAGATCGGCTTCTTCACCGGCTCGATCAAGGAAGTGGCCGATACCCGCGTCGGCGATACCATCACAGAAGACAAGAAGCCGACGGCGACGGCGCTGCCGGGCTTCAAGCCGGCGCAGCCTGTGGTGTTCTGCGGTCTCTTCCCTGTCGATGCGGCCGACTTCGAGGACCTGCGCGCTGCCATGGGCAAGCTGCGCCTCAACGACGCGTCCTTCTCGTTTGAAATGGAAAGCTCGGCGGCTCTCGGCTTCGGTTTCCGCTGCGGCTTCCTCGGCCTGCTGCACCTCGAAATCATCCAGGAGCGCCTGGAGCGCGAGTTCGATCTCGACCTCATCGCCACCGCCCCTTCGGTCGTCTATCAGCTGACGATGACCGACGGTTCGGAGCGCGAGCTGCACAACCCGGCCGACATGCCCGATGTCGTCAAGATTTCCGAGATCCGCGAACCCTGGATCAAGGCCACCATCCTGACGCCGGACGATTATCTCGGCGGTATCCTCAAGCTCTGTCAGGACCGTCGCGGCATCCAGACGGAACTTACCTATGTCGGCAAGCGCGCCATGCTCACCTACGAGCTGCCGCTCAACGAAGTGGTGTTCGATTTCTACGACCGCCTGAAGTCGATCTCCAAGGGCTATGCCTCGTTCGATTATCACCTGGCCGACTACCGCGAGGGCAACCTCGTGAAGATGTCGATCATGGTCAATGGCGAGCCGGTCGACGCGCTCTCCATGCTGGTGCACCGCACGGCGGCCGAAAAGCGCGGCCGTGACATGTGCGAGAAGCTGAAGGACCTGATCCCCAGGCACATGTTCAAGATCCCGATCCAGGCTGCGATCGGCGGCAACGTGATCGCCCGTGAGACGATCTCGGCGATGCGCAAGGACGTGACCGCCAAGTGCTACGGCGGCGACGCATCACGCAAGCGCAAGCTGCTCGACAAGCAGAAGGAAGGCAAGAAGCGCATGCGGCAGTTCGGCAAGGTCGATATCCCGCAGGAAGCCTTCATTGCCGCACTGAAGATGAAGGACGACTGAGGCTCTTTGCTTCTGCCTGATATGCGCATATCATATGCGCATATCAGGAGACCGATCATGCCTCAGACCCGTCGCAAGGCCGCCAACCTGTCGCTCGACAGCGAGCTCGTCTCGCAGGCGCGTGAACTGAACCTCAATGTTTCCAAGGCCGCCGAAGACGGCCTCAGGCTCGCCATCAAGAGCGAGCGCGAACGGCTGTGGCTGATCGAGAACGCCGACGCGATCGCGGAAGAAAACGCCTATGTCGAGAAGCACGGTCTGCCCTTTGCCAAGTACCGGCAGTTCTGAATGGCGCGCTTCCGCGTCTACCGGCTCAAGGAGTACGACGCTCTTGCGATCGATCTGCAAAGCGATTTTCTTGAGGGCCTTCCCTCGCGCGTGATGGCACCGCTTCACAATATCGAAGGCATGTCCTGGGCGATTTCGCGGCTCAATCCACGCGTTACAGTCAATGGCCGAACCTATGTGATGGCGACCCAGCGCATGGCGTCCATTCCGCTGTCGGAGATCGGCGCGGAAGTGGCTGATCTCTCGTCGCGAAGCGACGACATCACGGCAGCGCTGGATTTCCTCTTCCAGGGCTTCTAGGCGTCGTTTTCGATATATCTTTCGTGATCCTGCATCGGCAGCAGGTCGGCGGACGCTTAAGGTCCGCCGGTCTTGTTATTTTTTGTTCTTCTCTTGATCGCGGTGCCACTTGATGGCGAAGAACATGCCCGTTCCCAGCACGATGATTTTGAACGGAAGGAAGATTATGAGGAACCAGTCCATCGTTTATATTTCCAGGCTATTACTTGACGCTATCCGTCGTGAGGCGCACTGCCTCAAACCGATGTCGTGCATTGTATAACCGCTCGCTGTCTTCGAATACCTTCTAGCCCTGCGTCATATAGTCGTTCGTCAGCCGTTCGTAATCCTGCATCTCCGGCAGCGCTTCGTAGCTGTGCACGGCACCGGTTTTGGCGAAGGGCAGCTTTTCGCGGGTCCAGGTCTCGATGAAGGGTGTGAACCAGCTGACATCGTCGAGCATGGTCGGGCGCAGGTTGACGAACCACTCCATGCCTTCCGTCTTCGTGAACATCCAGGTCATGCAGTGCGGGCAGAAATAGTGGTGCGACATGGCGCCGTGGAGGCCGCCGATGACAGGTTCGCCGCTGGTGATCTCGAAGCCATCGGTGGGGATCGCGGCGCTCAGCGAATAGGCGCTTGAGGACATCGTCTGGCAGCCGGTGCAGTGGCAGGCCATGGTCAAAAGCGGCTTGGCGCTGATCTTCAATCGCACGCGACCGCAGCGGCAGCCGCCCTCGCTCGGCAAATTCAACTGGCTCATTTCCATCTCCCTTATTCCCGTTGAGATGATAGCGCCCGGCGCGCGGAGATGAAGGGGCTCGTTCGAACAAATGCGGCTTTGCTGCAAATTCTCAACCTGCGGGACGAGACGGTGGTTGGCATGCTGCCCATCCCGCCCCATTGAAAACGCGAAATAATCTGTCGTGCCCGCGACATATCCGTACCGACGGGGAACATTGGCGACAACAAAGGCATACTCAACCCCTAATTGCCTTCTCTCTAACTTAGACATGGTCGAATTTGCGACCGATTTATTCAAATCGACGCTATGCTTGGCGCGATATGTCGACATTTAACCGGCTAATTGGCGCCGTTTTCGTCCGGTTTTCCCCGCCATTCGCAGCTTTCGTTTTGGGGCTTGCAACGGCCGACCTTTACGATAGGTTGCGCGTTGACTTGCACGTAACAGGTCACCAAGGGAACAACGACGAATAAAAGGCGCTAAAAAGCCTAGAAAGGTGGGCCCCCACATGAACTTCCCCACAAAGAAAATTCTTGCCTCCGCAGTGCTTGGCTCGCTGCTGGCATTCTCCGCCCACGCGGCGACGATCAACATCCACAATGGCGGCGACCCGCAATCGCTGGATCCGCAGAAGCTCTCCGGCGACTGGGAAAACCGCATTGCCGGTGACATCTTCGAAGGTCTGGTGACCGAGGACGCGCATGACAATCCTGTCGCCGGCCAGGCCGCGAGCTGGACGATCTCGGACGACCGTAAGGTCTATACCTTCAAGCTGCGCGACGGCATCCAGTGGTCCGATGGCCACCCGGTGACCGCAGGCGACTTCGTGTTCGCCTTCCAGCGCCTGATGGACCCGAAGAACGCCGCCGACTACGCCTATCTGCAGTTCACCATCAAGAACGCCGAGAAGATCAACAAGGGCGAGATCACCGATTTCAGCCAGTTGGGCGTCAAGGCGATCGACGACAAGACGCTCGAGATCACGCTTGAAAACCCGACCCCCTACTTCCTCAACGCGCTGATGCACTACACGGCCTATCCGCTGCCCAAGCACGTCGTGGACGCCAAGGGCGCCGACTGGGTGAAGATCGGCAACATCGTTACCAATGGTCCGTACACGCCGACGGAATGGATTCCCGGCTCGCACGTCACGACCAAGAAGAACGACAAGTACTGGGATGCCGCGAACGTCAAGATCGACGGCGCCAAGTTCTTCGTGCTCGAAGACCAGGAAGCCGCGCTGAAGCGCTACCGCGCCGGCGAATTCGACATCCTCACAGACTTTCCGACCGACCAGTACGAGTGGATGAAGAAGAACCTGCCGGGCCAGGCGCATGTCGCGCCGTTCTCCGGCCTCTACTACTACGTCATCAACTCGCAGAAGGGCCCGACCGCCGACAAGCGCGTGCGCCAGGCGCTCTCCATGGCGATCAACCGCGAAGTCATCGGACCGCAGATCCTCGGCACCGGCGAACTGCCGGCCTATTCCTGGGTACCGCCGGGCACCGCCAATTACGGCGAGCCGGCCTATATCTCCTGGAAGGATGAGCCTTACAAGCAGAAGGTCGAAGAGGCCAAGAAGCTCTTGACGGAAGCCGGATTCGGACCCGACAAGCCGCTCACCCTGCAGCTCAAGTACAACACCAACGACAACCACAAGCGTATCGCCGTTGCGATCGCCGCCATGTGGAAGCCGCTCGGCGTCAATGTTGAACTCATCAACGCCGAAACCAAGGTGCACTACGACCAGCTGCAGCGCGGCGACGTGCAGGTTGGCCGCGCCGGTTGGCTCGCCGACTACAACGATCCGGACAACTTCCTGAACCTGCTCGTCACCGGCGTGCAGATGAACTATGGCCGCTGGTCGAACGCCGACTACGACAAGCTGATCAAGGACGGCAATGCCGAAACCGATCTGACGAAGCGTGCGGAGATGTTCAAGAAGGCCGAGCAGATCGCACTCGACGACAGCGCCGCGCTGCCGATCTACTACTACGTTTCCAAGAACGTGGTCTCGCCGAAGATCGAAGGCTTCGTCGACAACATCCAGGACATCCACCGTACCCGCTGGCTGTCCATCAAGGAATAAAGAGAGGCATTGTCTTCACCCTGCCCGGGGGTGATTGCAACAGGTCAAGACCCCTCCCAACCCTCCCCACAAGGGGGAGGGCTTAACCCAGCCAAACCGCCGAGCCACATTGGGGCAGGCGGGCGCGGCAGGTTTTCTCCCCCCTTGTGGGGGAGATGGCCGGCAGGCCAGAGGGGGTCTTTTCCCACACTATTGCCTTCGCATGCTCCCGAACCAGTTTCGACTGATCACGATGATGCGAAAGACCCGGCGCAGGAAAGACCGTCACCACCATGATCAATTATGCATTCCGTCGATTGCTGTCGACGATCCCCGTTATGTGGATCGCCGTGACAGCCTGCTTCTTCGTTTTGAGATTGGCCCCAGGCGGGCCGTTCGATGGCGAAAGACCGTTGCCACCGGTGATCCTCCAGAATCTGGCGGCCCACTACAATCTCGATAAGCCGCTGATCCAGCAATATCTCTATTACGTCGGCGACCTCCTGAAGGGCGATCTCGGTCCCTCCTTCGCGTCCGAGGACTTCACCGTCGCGCAGCAGATCATGATCGGCCTGCCCTACACCTTCATCATCGGCACGGCGGCCTTTCTGCTGGCGATCGTCATCGGTGTCGCCGTCGGCTGTCTTGGGGCGCTCTACCAGAACAAGGCGCCGGACTACATTCTGGGCGCGCTGATCCTGGTGGGCGTCGTGCTGCCGAACTTCCTGATCGCGCCGATCCTGCAGCTGGTCTTCGGCATTCACCTGCAATGGCTGCCTGTCGGCGGCTGGGGCAATGGATCGCTGAAGTTCCTGGTGCTGCCCGTCGTCGTGCTGGCACTGCCGCATGCCGGGCGCATCTCGCGCATCACCCGCGGGTCGATGATCGAGGTGATGGGCCAGAACTTCATCCGCACCGCCAAGGCCAAGGGCATTGGCCCGCGACTGACCGTCATGCGCCATGCCCTGCGGCCGGCGATGATGCCCGTCGTTTCCTATCTCGGCCCGGCGGCCAGCTATCTCTTGACCGGCTCGCTGGTCGTCGAAAGCGTCTTCGGCCTGCCCGGTATCGGCCGCTACTTCGTCAACGCCGCATTGAACCGCGACTACGGCATGGTTCTCGGCACGGTCATCTTCTACATGGTGCTGATCGTGTTCCTGAACCTTCTCGTCGACATCGCCTATGCCTGGCTCGATCCGAAAGTGAGAAACCGATGATCCTCAACCCCGCAAAGAGAGAGCTGCTCGCGGCCGAACTGCTGGAGGCTGAAGGTCTCAGCCCCGTCAGCCGTTCGCTCACCCGTGACGCGCTGCGACGCCTCTGTCGCAACAAGGCGGCCGTGGCCTCGATCATCGTGCTGACGCTGCTCGTGCTTGTCGCCTTTATCGGCCCCTACCTCATTCCCTTCGGCTACGAAGATCCGGATTGGGCCGCCTTCCGCTCGCCGCCTTCGTTTGCCGACGGCCATTATTTCGGGACTGATCCGAATGGCCGCGACCTGCTTGCCCGCGTGCTTTACGGCACCCGCGTCTCGCTGGCTGTGGCGCTGACGGCGACGCTCGTCTCCGTCGTCATCGGCGTGCTCTATGGCGCGATATCGGGCTATATGGGTGGACGTGTGGATGCCGTCATGATGCGCTTCGTCGACATCATGTACGCCTTCCCCTACATCCTCTTCGTCATCCTGCTGATGGTGATCTTCGGCCGTAACGTCTATCTGCTCTTCGCGGCGATCGGCGCGCTCGAGTGGCTGACCATGGCGCGCATCGTGCGAGGGCAGACATTGTCGCTCAAGCAGCGCGAATTCATCGAGGCGGCGCGCGCCTCCGGCCAGAAGCCGCTGAAGATCATTACCCGGCACATCATTCCCAATCTCGTCGGCCCCGTCGTCATCTTCGCGGCGCTGACCGTGCCCGAAATCATCGCGACGGAGAGCTTCCTCTCCTATCTCGGCTTCGGCGTTCAGGAACCACTGACCTCATTGGGAACGCTGATCTCCGAGGGCACGGACGCCATGGAGAGCATGCCCTGGCTGCTCGTCTTCCCGGCCGGCTTCCTCGTCGCCCTGCTGCTCAGCCTGCTGTTTATCGGCGATGGGCTGCGCGATGCATTCGACCCAAGGGACCGCTGAAGGGATCGCTGACATGCAAAAAGACATCAAAAACGACACCCTTCTGGAACTGAAGGACTATTCGATCAGCTTTCGCACGCCCGAGGGCGAGGTGAAGGCCGTTTCCAACATGAACCTCACCGTCAAGCGCGGCGAGCGCATCGCGATCGTCGGAGAAAGCGGCTCGGGCAAGAGCCAGACCTTTCTCGGCATCATGGGATTGCTGGCGAAAAACGGCCGGACCAGCGGACAGGCGCTTCTCGAAGGGCGCGACGTGCTGGCGCTGAAGCCGCGCGAGCTGGACCATGTGCGCGGCAAGGACATGGCCATGGTGTTTCAGGACCCCATGACCGCGCTCAATCCCTCGCTCAAGATCTCCCGACAGCTGACGGAGCAGCTCGAGGTGCATCGGGGCTTTACCGCGCGTGCGGCCTCGGCCGAAGCGCTGGACATGCTGAAGCGTGTCGGGATCCCCGACCCATCCAGGCGCTTCAACCTCTATCCGCACGAGCTATCCGGCGGCATGCGCCAGCGCATCGTCATTGCCATGGCGCTGCTGACGAAGCCGAAGCTCCTGATCGCCGACGAGCCGACCACCGCGCTCGATGTGACGATCCAGGCGCAGATCCTCGATCTCTTCAACGATCTGACGGCCGAGATGAACACGGCGCTGGTGATGATCACCCACGATCTCGGCGTTGTCGCCGGGCTCGCCGACCGCGTGGCGGTCATGTATGCGGGCCGCATCGTCGAGGAGGCGCCGGTGGACGAGCTGTTCGAGAACCCGGCGCACCCCTATACGGCGGCACTCCACGCCTCGATCCCGCGCCCGGACCAGGACGTCGACCAGCTCGCCGTCATTCCCGGCCGGCCGCCGAACCTGCAGCATCTGCCGAAAGGATGCAGCTTCTCGCCGCGCTGTCCGCTCGTGCAGAACGACTGCATCGACGCGGCGCCACGCCTCGACGTGCAGGCGCCGCGCCATCTCGCGGCCTGTTTCCATGCCTTTCCACGCCTCGAGGAGGTTCTGACCAATGGCTGAACGATCACTTCTCAGGGTCAAGAACCTGACGACCCAGTTCGACGTTCCCACCAAGGGGTTCTTCAAGCCGCCGCTGACGCTGACTGCGGTCAACAATGTCAGCTTCGATCTCAGCGAGGGCCGCACGCTCGGTATCGTCGGGGAATCTGGCTGCGGCAAGTCGACCCTCGGGCGCTCGATCCTCAGGCTCCTGAAGGCGCAGAAGGGCCGCATTCTCTGGCAGGGTCGCAACCTGCTCGACCTCTCGGACGAGGAGATGCGGGCCGCACGCCGCGACATGCAGATCATCTTCCAGGATCCGATCGCCTCGCTCGACCCGCGCATGACGGTTGGCGATATCATCGCCGAGCCGCTGACGGTGTTCGAACCGAAGCTCAACCGCGCTCAGCGCGCCGAGCGGGTGCAGGAGATCATGGCCGCCGTCGGCCTCGTGCCTGAAATGATCAACCGCTATCCGCACGAGTTCTCGGGCGGCCAGGCGCAGCGCATCGGCATTGCCCGGGCCGTCATCACGCGGCCGAAGCTGATCATCTGCGACGAGCCGGTCTCGGCCCTCGACGTGTCGATCCAGGGCCAGGTGATCACGCTGTTGCGCAAGCTGCGCAAGGAGTTCGGCCTGACGCTGATCTTCATCAGCCACGATCTCTCGGTCGTGCGGCTGATCTCCGACGACGTGCTGGTGCTTTATCTCGGCAAGGTGGTCGAAGCCGGCGACTGCGCGACGGTGTTCGACAAGCCGGCGCATCCCTATACGCAGGCGCTGTTTTCGGCGGCACCGATCCCGGATCCGAAACTGGCGCGAGGACGCCAGCGCATCCGCCTGCAGGGCGATCCGCCATCGCCGCTGAACCCGCCGAAGGGTTGCGTCTTCTCGCCACGCTGCTGGAAGGCGACCGACATCTGTCGGACCGAGATGCCACTCAGCGAAGAGGTCAGGCCCGGCCAGACGGCCGCCTGCTATCATATCGAGCGTTGATATCCGGGCGGCCACGACCTTGGTGCGTGGCCGCCCGCTTCCCGCAAACCGTGTGCGTCCTGCAACAGCGCGCATATCATCACCTGCTCAAGCACCATACTGTGGTCACTGCGTAGTGTTGCGGGCTTCCCTCCGGCGCCGGTTGCTCTATGGTGCGTCCATCAGACCGGAGGGGTTCATGCGCGTACGGTTTCTCGTTGTCATGCTGCTGCTGACCAGTTGTGGCCACCCAAGCGGCGTGATGACGCCCGTGGCGCTGACGGCGGCGACCCCGAAGACGACCCGGGTCGACATGCTGGTGGCAACCACACGCGAACCCTCGGGCGATCCGGCGACGCTGTTTAACGGCGAGCGCAGCCCAAAGCCATCGCTGACGGCCGTCGAAGTCTCCATTCCGCCGAACCGCAAATCAGGCACCGTGCAATGGCCAAAGCGCCTGCCGCCGAACCCGGCCACCGACTTCGCCGTCACTGGCGTCCAGCAGATCGGCACTGTGAAGGAGGGGCGCTCATGGCTCAGCCAGCACATGCACAACGGCCACGCGCTGGTCTTCATCCACGGCTTCAACAACAAGTACGAGGATTCGGTCTTCCGCCTGGCGCAGATCGTCCACGACAGCAAGATGGACGCTACGCCGATCCTCTTCACATGGCCGTCGCGCGCGCAGATCACCGCTTACGAATACGACAAGGAAAGCACCAACTATTCGCGCACGGCGCTCGAGCAGGCGCTCCGGACACTGGTCAACGATCCCAATGTCAAGGACATCACGATTCTCGCGCACTCCATGGGCACTTGGCTGACGATGGAATCGCTCAGGCAGATGGGCATTCGCGACGGACATCTGAACAGCAAGATCCGCGACGTCATCCTGGCCTCGCCAGATATCGACATCCAGGTCTTCGCGAAGCAATATGCCGAGATGGGCACGCCGCGGCCGAAGTTCACGATCTTCGTCTCGCAGGACGACCGGGCGCTCGCCTTCTCGAGCTTCATCACCGGCCGCGTCTCGCGCCTGGGCGCGATCGACCCGACGGTCGAACCCTATCGCACCAAGCTGGAAGAGGCTGGCATCACCGCCATCGACCTCACCAAGGTCAATAGCAACGACCGGCTGAACCACGGTAAGTTCGCCGAGAGCCCGGAGATCGTGCAGTTGATCGGCCAACGCCTAATGACCGGCCAGCCGCTCACCGACAGCAACGTGACGCTCGGACAGGGCATCACGGCGGTGGTCGGCGGAACGGTCACCAATATCGGCACCGTGGCCGCCACCGCTGTGGCGGTGCCGGCTACGATCATCGAGGCGCCGATGATGCACCAACCGAAGAAGAAGAAGAAGCCGACCACAGCCGACGAGACGCTGCAGGGCGACCTCAGGGAACAGCAGCTGACGCAGTGACGCTGGTGGTCGCTGGGCCTGATCTCAGACGTCAGAACTGTCGCCAGAGAACTCATATCGAGCTGGGAATCTGCTCCAATCGTGGCGCCTCGTGCGGCGTTGTCAATGTGTGTGCTGCAAACGCCAAAAAGCCCGCGTGAAGCGGGCTTGGTTCGTACTTGTCTTATATCATTCCGGGAGAATTTAGGCGCGCTGTCGGGCTTTGAACAGTCGTCCGGCGTTCAGGTGATGGTCCTGCAGACGACGAGCTACCATGCGCCAGCGAAGCTGAAGTCTTGGCGTCATCGATAGATGTTGGTCTGCGTGGGGGAAAGATTGGTTGCGGGGGCAGGATTTGAACCTGCGGCCTTCAGGTTATGAGCCTGACGAGCTACCGGGCTGCTCCACCCCGCGCCAGCGTAAAACCCTTTGGGTTTTATCGCGCTTGAGTAAACCGCGAAGCGGTTTGCTCTTACATCAGGAGCAAAACCCTATTGGGTTTTGTTCCTGTAAGGGACGCACCATATATTTGGCGTTGGTTCCCTTAAATTTCAATTGGCCCTTCAAAAGCAAAAGGCCGCTTGCGCGGCCCGATGTTTTCGGCTGGGCCGAAGTTTCGATCAGAGAAGATTTTATGTTGCGTTTAGCAGACCTGGCAGCGACCGACTCTCCCGCGTCTTAAGACGAAGTACCATAGGCGCAGGGGCGTTTCACGGCCGTGTTCGGAATGGGAACGGGTGCAGCCGCCCCGCCATAACCACCAGGTCAGCGA
>NZ_JBFTQT010000005.1:0-294594 GCF_056399145.1 Rhizobium sp. 01N48 | reverse complement strand
AAATCCAGAGCGAAAGTCACCGTCGCCAGCAGCGCCGCCGCCCTCGTTCTGTGAAGCGGCTTATAAGGCCCCTAAGCCGAACAAGTCAACAAGCACACGCAAAGTTTTTTGACAGTTTTATAACATGTTGTTTTGACTGGGGGAATTTCACGCACATCGGATAGCGGCCAGATTGGCTTTGTGACAGCGCCGGCGGT
This sequence comes from Rhizobium sp. 01N48, assembly GCF_056399145.1. Taxonomy (NCBI): domain Bacteria; kingdom Pseudomonadati; phylum Pseudomonadota; class Alphaproteobacteria; order Hyphomicrobiales; family Rhizobiaceae; genus Rhizobium; species Rhizobium sp. 01N48. The sequence continues at coordinate 294,397 of NZ_JBFTQT010000005.1, read as the reverse complement.
TTTCGAGGCTGATCGCGTCGGAACGGCCTAAAACAGGCACTTTACACCCTTCATGCAGCATCGAACCCGCGCAATCGGCATCATGACCGGTTTGCCGAACCGCCCTCGCCCTTTATAGAGTGCGCTTTATAGAGAGATGTGGGGCCGTTCCGCCCAGCCATATATATAGTCAGAGAGGACAGACGAGGCGTGATCGACCTGCGTGCCCTGCCGGAGCTACCGGTCTCCCATGTTCTGCCCGAGATCGGCGCGGCGCTAACCACAGCGCGGCGCGCCGTGCTCTCGGCGCCGCCGGGGGCGGGCAAGACGACGCTGGTACCGCTTTATCTCCTCAATGAGGCCTGGCGCGGCGATGGCAGGATCATTCTGCTCGAACCACGACGGTTGGCGGCGCGCGCGGCGGCCGGGCGGATGGCGGCACTGCTCAGTGAGAGTGTCGGCGAGACCGTCGGCTATCGCATGCGGCTCGATACCAGGATTTCGGCGCGGACGCGGATCGAGGTGGTGACCGAGGGCGTGTTCGCGCGGATGATCCTCGACGATCCCGAGCTCTCCGGCGTATCGGCGGTGATCTTCGACGAATTTCACGAGCGGTCGCTCGACGCCGATTTCGGCCTGGCGCTGGCGCTSGACGTGCAATCGGCGCTGCGCGAGGATCTCAGGATCCTGGTCATGTCGGCGACGCTCGATGTGGCCGGCGTGGTGGCGCTGCTCGACAACCCGCCCTTGATCGAAAGCATGGGACGCAGCTTCCCGATCGATATTCGCTATCAGGATCGGCCAGGCGGGGAGCGGATCGAGGATACGATGACGCGCGCCATTGTCGACGCGCACAGAGCAGAGAGCGGATCGATCCTCGCCTTTCTGCCCGGACAGGCTGAAATCACCAGGACGGCCGAGCGGCTGCGGGAGAGGTTCGACGCGGCCACCGTGATCGCGCCGCTTTACGGCAATCTCAGCCAGAAGGAACAGGACGCGGCGATCCGGCCGGCGGCGACCGGAACCCGCAAGATCGTGCTGGCGACCTCGATCGCCGAGACCTCGATCACCATCGACGGTGTCCGGATCGTGATCGACAGCGGGTTGCAGCGCCTGCCGGTGTTCGAGGCATCGACAGGGATTACCCGGCTGGAGACGGTTAAGGTGTCACGAGCCTCGGCCGACCAGCGGGCCGGACGCGCCGGGCGAACCGAGCCTGGGATTGCCATCCGGCTCTGGCATCAGGGTCAGACGGCGGCGATGCCCGCCTTCACGCCGCCGCAGATCCTCTCAACCGATCTTTCCGGCCTCGTGCTCGATCTCGCCCATTGGGGCGTGCAGGATACGCGGGCGCTCGGCTTCATGGACCAGCCGCCGGAGACGACGCTTGCCGAGGCGCGCGCGCTGCTGCGCGAACTCGGCGCACTCGACCGGGATGGAGGGCTGACGGCGCGCGGGCGGGAGATGCGTGATATGGCACTGCCCCCGCGGCTGGCTGCAATGGTGCTCTCCTCGGGCGAGACCGGCCACGCCAGGGACGCGGCGATGATGGCCGTGCTTCTGACGGAACAGGGATTGGGCGGGACGAGCATCGATCTCGAGGACCGGTTGCGCCGGTTCAAATCCGAGCGCGGTGAGCGGGCCGAGGCGGCGCGGCAGCTGGCGGGACGGTTGGCGAAGGGGCGCGATCAGATCGTGGCGGAAGAGCCGGGGCTTGCCGGCCGTTTGCTTATTCACGCCTTTCCCGATCGGATCGCACTGCAGCGCGGCGGGCGCGGCAGATTCGTGATGGCCAATGGGCGCGGTGCTGAGATCGCAGAGACCGAGCGGCTGGCGAGCAGCCCGATGCTTGTGATCGCCGACCTCACGGGCCGGGCGGCGCAGGCGCGGATTCTCGCGGCGGCAGAGGTGACGCGCGGGGATGTCGAGGCGGAGCTGCCGGGCGCAATCCGCACCGACGACCAGACCTTCTTCGACCGGCAAAGCAAGCAGGTGCGGGCAAGGCGGGCGACGCGGCTCGGCGCCATCGTTTTCGACGAGACGCCGCTGCCCCGACCATCCGGCGAGGCTGTTACGCGAGCGCTGGCCGAGGGGATCAAGGAGATGGGGCTGGAGCAGCTGCCGTTTTCCAAGGAAGCGATGCAGCTGCGCGAGCGGATCGGCTTTCTTTATAGAAGCATTGGCGCGCCATGGCCCGACATGAGCGAGGCGGCGCTGCTTTCCCGCATGGACGACTGGTTCATTCCCTATCAGGCGGATGCGCGCGGGCTTTCCGACATTTCGGCGGGCGGGCTTTCGAACGGATTGATGGCGCTGGTGCCGCATGAGTTGCAACGCGACCTTGCGCGGCTGGCGCCGACGCATTTCGAGGCGCCGACGGGGCAGCGGCATCCGATACAATATGACGGGGAAGAGCCGACGCTGACCATCCGCGTCCAGGAACTGTTCGGGCTGAAGACGCATCCTGCCATTGCAGGCGGGCGGCTTTCGCTGCTGCTCGAGCTGACATCGCCGGCGCATCGACCGATCCAGACGACGCGCGATCTTCCAGGGTTCTGGGCCGGAAGCTGGAAGGATGTGCGCGCCGACATGCGCGGGCGCTATCCCCGGCATCCATGGCCGGAGAGACCGGAAGAAGCACTGCCGACCACCCGGGCAAAACCACGAGGAACATGAGCCGCAATGCCGATCAAGAATAAAGAGATGGCCGACAAGGTCGAAAGCATGCCCGAGGAAGACAGGCAGAGCAGCCGCCGGCTGAGGCTGGAGACACTGGTGCGTCTGCGCTGGCTTGCCGTCTGCGGACAGACCGCCACGGTGCTGATCGTTGCGCTGTGGCTGCAATTTCCGCTTCCGGTGCAGGCCTGCATTGCGCTGATCACGGCGCTGGCGATCGTCAACTTTTATCTGATGATCCGCTACCCTGCGACACACCGCATCGACCCGGTGGCGGCGCTGGCGCTGCTCGGCTTCGATCTGTTGCAGCTTTGCGCGCTGCTCTTCATCACCGGCGGGCTGGTCAATCCATTCGCGGTTCTGGTGTGCGTTCCCGTTATCATCGCCTTCGCGTCGCAGCCGATCCGATACAGCATGCCGCTGATCGTGGTGGCGTTGGCCTGCATCACCATACTGCCGTTCACGCCCTTCCCGCTTCCCTGGTTCGACGGGGCGGAGATCGACATTCCAAGCTTCATGCAGTTCGGGGTCTGGTGTGCGATCGCGTCCACCATGACGTTTGCCGCCTTTTATGCCTATCGGGTCTCTATGGAAGGGCGGCAGCTGGCCGAAGCGCTGGCGGCGACGGAGCTGGTGCTGCAGCGCGAGAAGCATCTGTCGCAGCTTGATGGCCTGGCCGCGGCCGCCGCACATGAGCTGGGAACGCCGCTCGCGACGATCAGCGTCGTTGCCAAGGAGATGGAGCGGGAGCTGAAGGACGACGATCGCTTCCGTGAGGATGTGCAGCTGCTGCGCAGCCAGAGCGAGCGGTGCCGGGACATCCTGCGCCGGCTGACCACGCTCTCGGCCGAGGGCGACGCGCATCTGAGGCGGTTGCCGCTCTCCTCGATGATGGAGGAGATCGTCGCGCCGCATCGCGAATTCGGTATCAAGCTCAACCTCGTCGAGAAAGCGCCGCGCAAGGGCGAGCCGGTGACGGAGCGCAATGCCGGGATGATGTACGGGCTTGGCAATCTGGTCGAGAATGCCGTCGATTATGCCCGTCAGGAGGTGACTGTCACGGTGGAGCATGACCAGGAGAAAGTGCGCATCACCATCGAGGACGACGGCGAAGGCTATTCGCCCGACATCCTGCTCAGGATCGGCGAGCCCTATGTGACCAAGCGGCAGAAGGAGGACCGCGCGGGCGGGCTGGGGCTCGGGCTGTTCATCGCCAAGACTCTGCTGGAACGCTCTGGCGCGGTGCTGACCTTCGAAAATCGAGGTCCTGACTATGTCGGCGCGCGCGTTCGCGTCGAATGGCCGCGCGTGCTGATCGATACGCATTCGACAAAATGAGCCGATGGGGCTAAAGAAAACGCAATGCAATAGGCCTATATCGGGCTGACAGCGCCAGGATTGAATAAATGAGCGAGCAGATTACCGACCCCTCCCCCGCCAGCGACAACCATATCGGCCCCGATGCGAGCCTGCTGATCGTCGATGACGACGGACCGTTCCTGCGCCGGTTGGCGCGCGCCATGGAGACGCGCGGCTTTCAGGTGGAGACCGCGGAATCGGTGGCGGAGGGTGTGGCCAAGTCTCACGCCAATCCGCCGAAATACGCGGTGCTCGACCTGCGGCTCGGCGATGGTAATGGTCTCGAAGTAATCGAGGCGATCCGCCAGAAACGCGAAGATACCCGTATCGTCGTCCTCACCGGTTACGGTAATATCGCAACTGCGGTCACCGCGGTGAAGCTCGGCGCTGTCGACTATCTCGCCAAGCCGGCGGATGCCGACGATGTCTATGCTGCGCTGACACAGCGCAGCGGCGAGAAGGTCGAGCTGCCTGAGAACCCGATGTCGGCCGACCGGGTTCGCTGGGAGCATATCCAGCGCGTCTACGAGATTTGCGAACGCAACGTTTCGGAGACGGCGCGCCGGCTCAACATGCACCGCCGCACATTGCAGCGCATTCTCGCCAAGCGGGCGCCGAAGTAAATTCAAATTTAGATATCGTCGACGCCGAGCGGCTTGCCGGTGGCCCATTCGGCCATCAGCAGGCGCTGGGCGGCCGCGCGCGAAAAGTTCAGCGTGACGGATTTGCGGGTGGCGGGCGCGAGCTTATGCTCGGGCGCCTCGCGGATCATGTGGGCGCCATAGCCATCCGAGAGAAACAGGCCGCAATCCTCCGGGAAGATATCGAGCGGCACATCCTTGTGTGTCGCGAAGAACAGCCGGTCGCAATGCAGGCGGTATTCCGGCCATTTGCGGTCCACCCTGAAGTCCTCGATCGAGGTCTTGATCTCGATGATCCAGATCTCGCCCTTGTCCGAGACGGTGATCAGATCGGCGCGCCGGCCGCTTGCGAGCGGTAGTTCGGGCAGCACGGCGTGACGCATCTCGTGAAGTAGAATTTGAGTCCCCCGACGCACCAGCATGGCCCTGTCCGATTGCCGGCCATCGATTAACGGATTGTTATTGTAAACACTCAAAATCGTCATGGATAAGTTGGGGTCCGGCGCCCGCGTTGTTGCAAAAAAACCATGCGGTTCTAGTTTGCCATTGCGTAATTGCTCCGCCGCATTGCAACAGCTTGCCAAGGCGAAGTTAATCGAAAATAAACCATAATCTAAGATGGTTCGAAAGAACGATCCTCCCTTGCCCCATTCTTAAGAGACATCCATGCGCATCCGCAATGCACTTCCTGTATTCGGCCTGATGGCGACGCTCGCTCTGGCCGGTTGCTCCACGACTTCCGAGAGCGCCTCTGTTGAAAACAAGGCTGCCATGCCGGGTCCGACAGTCCAGACCGCGCAGATCTTCGACGACGCTTACGGCGTCACGACGGATGCCGGATATTCGCTGCCGGCGATCCCGATCCAGAAGGTCAAGCCGCAGTTCCACAGGCAGGTTGTCTCGTACGAAACCACGGAACGTCCGGGCACGATCATCGTCAACACCCGCGAACGCTTCCTCTACTACATCATGCCCGGCGGCAAGGCGATGCGCTACGGCATCGGCGTCGGCAAGCAGGGCTTCGCATGGGCCGGCACCGCATACGTCGCCTGGAAGCAGGAATGGCCGAACTGGCATCCCCCGAAGGAAATGGCCGTTCGCCGCCCCGAGATCGCCAAGTACGTCGAAGACGGCATGGGTCCTGGCCTTTCCAACCCGCTCGGTGCGCGCGCCATGTACCTCTTCAACGAAGAAGGCAAGGACACGCTGTTCCGCCTGCACGGCACGCCGGAATGGGCCTCGATCGGCACCGCCGCTTCGTCGGGCTGCATTCGTCTGATCAACCAGGACGTTATCGACCTTTACAGCCGCGTCCGTCCGGGCAAGACGACCTCCAAGGTCATTGTCATCCAGTAAGTTGGGTCATCCAGTAAGCTGGACCTGAAATTCGGTATAAAAAAGGCCGCCGGAACATTCGTTCCGGCGGCCTTTTTGTGTCTGCTGGTGGGGATCAGGCCGCTTGCGCGGCCTTCAGCTCCAGGCGGCGGCGGTGCAGGACCGGCTCGGTATAGCCGTTCGGCTGGGCCCTGCCCTTCAGCACCAGTTCGAGCGCGGCCTGGAAGGCGATCGAGTGGTCGAAATCTTTAGCCATCGGCTGATAGGCCGCGTCGCCAGCGTTCTGACCATCGACGACGGCGGCCATGCGCTTCATCGTCTCGACGATCTGATCTTCGGTGACCACCTTATGGTGCAGCCAGTTGGCCATGTGCTGCGCCGAGATGCGCAGCGTCGCGCGGTCTTCCATCAGGCCGACATTGTTGATGTCCGGAACCTTGGAGCAGCCGACGCCCTGATCGACCCAGCGCACGACGTAGCCCAGGATCCCCTGCGCGTTGTTGTCGAGCTCGCGCTGGATTTCCTCGGGCGTCCAGTTCGGACGGACGGCGACGGGCACGGAGAGGATGTCGCTCAGCTTGGCGCGCGGGCGATCCTTCAGGCCGCGCTGGACATTGGCGACGTTGACGCGGTGATAATGGGTGGCGTGCAGCGTGGCGGCCGTCGGCGACGGGACCCAGGCGGTGTTGGCGCCGGCCTTGGGATGGGCGATCTTCTGCTCCAGCATGGCCGCCATCAGATCAGGCATCGCCCACATGCCCTTGCCGATCTGCGCGTGGCCGGAGAGGCCGCATTCGAGACCGATATCGACGTTCCAGTTCTCGTAAGCCGCGATCCAGGCGGCCTGCTTCATGTCGCCCTTGCGGATCATCGGACCCGCTTCCATCGAGGTATGCATCTCGTCGCCGGTGCGATCGAGGAAGCCGGTGTTGATGAAGACGACGCGCTCGCGGGCGGCGCGAATGCATTCCTTGAGATTGACGGTGGTGCGGCGTTCCTCGTCCATGATGCCCATCTTCATGGTGTTTTTCGCCATGCCGAGCGCATCCTCGACGCGGCCGAAGATCTCGACCGCGAAGGCGACTTCCTCGGGGCCGTGCATCTTCGGCTTGACGACATACATGGAGCCGGTGCGCGAATTCTTGCGGCGGCCGTTCGGGCCGATATCGTAGAGCGCGATGGCGGCGGTGATCATCGCGTCCATGATGCCTTCGGGCACCTCGTTGCCATCGCGATCAAGGATAGCCGGATTCGTCATAAGGTGACCGACATTGCGGATCAGCATCAGCGACCGGCGATGGACCTCGAAGCTGGCGCCATCCGGGCCGGCGTAATCGAGATCGGGATTGAGTTTGCGGATGAAGCTCTTGCCGCCCTTAACGACCTCTTCCTGCAGATCTCCCTTCATCAGGCCGAGCCAGTTGCGGTAAACTTCGGTCTTGTCCTCGGCGTCGACGGCAGCGATGGAATCCTCGCAGTCCATGATCGTGGTGATGGCGGATTCAAGCCAGACATCGGAGATGTGGGCGGCGTCGCTCTTGCCGATCGCCGTTCCGGCATCGATGACGATGTCGATATGGATGCCGTTGTTCTTCAGGAGGATGTTGGTCGGAGCCGCCGCATCGCCTCGATAGCCGGCGAAATGCGAGGCATCCTTCAGCGCGACATGCTCGCCGTCAGTCGAGGTGATCGCGAGCGCGCCGTCCTTGATGACGAGACCGGCGACGTCCTTCCAGCTCCAGTCGACAAGCGGAACGGCATTGTCGAGGAAGTCGCGGACCCAGGCGATAACCTTTTCACCGCGTTTCGGGTTGTAGCCCTTGCCCTTCTCGGCGCCGTCAGCCTCGGAAATGGCATCGGTGCCGTAGAGCGCGTCATAGAGCGAGCCCCAGCGGGCGTTGGCGGCGTTCAGAGCGTAGCGGGCGTTCATGACCGGAACGACCAGCTGCGGGCCGGCGATGGAGGCGATCTCGGGATCGACATTCGTCGTGGTGACCTGGAAATCGGAGCCCTCGGGAAGGAGATAGCCGATCTCGCGCAGGAATGCCTGATAGGCGTCCATATCGGTGGGGGCACCATGCTGGCGATACCAATCGTCGATGCGCAGTTGCAGCGCGTCGCGCTTGGCGAGCAGTTCGCGGTTTTTTGGCGCCAGATCGTGGACGATGGCCGAGAAGTCGGCAAAGAACTTGTCCGCATCGAGCCCGAGACCGGGAAGCGCCTCCTTGACCAGGAAATCATGAAGGACGGCTTCAATCGCAAGACCGTGTTTTTCGATGCGGCTCATAGACTATCTCCTCGGGCGGCGCGTTTTTCGCATGCTGCCACTTTGACCGGCTTTCATTCATAGTCAATCAGGCAATAGTTTGAAAGATTTATGCCTTTTCAGGCAAAAACTCTCGGCGTGACGCGCATCGGCAGGCCGTTCTGCGGCTGGGTGGTCAGTTTCTGCACCGGCCAGGGATTGGTCTCATCGGTCATGTCGAAGCGGAAGCGATGCATCATCACAGCAAGTGCTATCACCGCCTCCTGCAGCGCGAAGGTGGCGCCGATGCAGACGCGCGGGCCGGCGCCGAAGGGGAGGAATTGGAAACGGCTGATCTTGGCGCGGTTTTCGGGCAGGAAGCGCTCGGGCATGTAGGCGCGAGGCTTGTCCCAATAGAGTTCGTGGCGATGCAGCGTCCATGGCATGATCAGCACGGTGACGCCGGCCTCGATCTCGACGGTTTCGCCCTTGGCATTCGTCCAGCGATCGTCTGACATCGCGGCGCGATTGATCGACGGGGCCGGCGGATATAGGCGCAGCGCTTCCTCGAAGGCGGCGCGAGTATAGGGCATGAGATCGAGCCATTTCACCGGCTCGGCGCCTGTTGCCAGCACGCGGTCGATCTCTTCTTCCATCGCGTCGCGGATATGCGGCGTGTTGGCGACGCAATAGAGCGTCCAGGCGAGTGCCCGGGCCGTGGTTTCGTGGCCGGCGCCGATGAAGGTCAGGATATTGTCTTCGATCTCGGCGTTGGTCAGCCCGCCCGACTTGGCCTGGTCGAGGAGCAGAGTCAGGAAATCCTCGGGCGTCGTGTCGCGGTCCGCTTCCATGCGGGCCAAGCGCGCATCCATGGTTTCGCGGACGATGGTGCGAAATTTCTCCAGCACCTTCTGCCCACCGATACGGGTGACGCGGGGCACCCAGGAGGGAGCGCGCAACAGGTCCATCGGATCTACGCGGCCCATGCGATGCAGGAGCGCGTTGACGTCGTCGGCGAAGCTGTCTGAAGAGGTAACGATCTCGCCTGAGAACAGCGTGTCGGCGAGGATGGCGAAGGTGAGTTCGGCCATGTCGCTGGCGATCTCGAAGGTCTTTCCGTCGCTGCCCGCTTCTTCGTACTTGCGGACGTACTCTTCCGACTGGCGCAGCATCTGGCCGGCGAAGCCGTTGGCGTGACGCGGCGTGAAGACTGGTGCGACGGCTTTGCGCGAACGCTTCCAGACCTCGCCTTCCGCCGTCAGCAAGCCGTCGCGCAGGATGGGCCGCAGGATCAGCTGTCGGATATCCGACATGCGGTAATTGGCGGCGTTATCGACCAGCACATGCTTGATCAGGCCGGGATCGTTGACGATGATCGTGCGTTCGCGGAAGAACTTCGTCTTGATGAAGGGCAGCGTGTAGGACGGCTCGCCCCATAGCTCCAGCGGATTGCGCAGGATGGTGCGGATGATCTCAAGCCGGCTCGGCGGCACGGTGCGCGGAACGGGCGCTGGCGGAACGAACGGATCTGGACGCATGTCCATCGGATACTAGCCTTTCGCGGAAGATTGCCCTCCCCGGCAGGCTAAAAAACTAGAGCAGGCGCTCCAGATCGTCCAGCTTGTCGTTGATCAACCATCCGTAATAGTTCTCTTCCGGCCAGACCGTTTCGCCCGACGCGCGGTTCTTGGCGGCCAGCGCTGCGGCGCGCTGGCGGGAATTGCCGAGATTGTAGAGCGTTGCCGTCAGGCCCGGGTTCTTCGAGATATCCATGCCGGCGATCTGCTTGTAGTCGTCGATCGAGCGGCGCACGGCGGCGGCGACGAAGGCCAGCGAGATATCCGGGTCCATGATCGCCTTGTAGACGCTGCCGGCATCCTTCTCGTTGAGCTTGTTGATACCGGAAACGCGGCTGACGAGGTCGGAAAGCATCAGGGCCGTCAGCGGATTGATCTGGCCGAGGCCGAAGGTCTGGCCGGCGTAGAAGGGCTGGAAGAAGACGGCGCTGAAGCGGTTGTTCGGGAAGCTCTTGCCGCCGACGGTCTTGCCGCGGAAATCGCTTTCCCAGACATCCTCGCGGCAGCTCCACAGCGTGTAGGAATCGCTCTTGCCGTTGCACTCGGCAAATTGCGGGCGCTTGATGAAATCGTCCACATCCTCGCCGTCATAGGCGAAGCGGAAGCTCTGGCCGGCGTAGGACGCGGCCTTGACGTAGTAAGACTGCAGGCGGTCGTAGGCGTCGACATTATAGGTGTGCTCGCCGACGATGGCGCCGATGACGTGAATCGGGTCGATGCCATAGGCGGCCGAGACCTTCTTGATCTTGCCCATCAGCTCGTGGTCCGTCGCCAGGAGCTCATGGACCTTGTCGTACTTGCGATCGAAGGTGGTCTTGGTGCCCTTGGTGCGTCGGACCGATGCGCCGGGGACGTTCGGCTGCTCGACGTTGCGATTGCCCGGAGGCACGAGCTGCATGGAAAAAGCGGGCGCGGCGGTCAAGACCGTGGCGGCAATTACAAGGCTCGTCAGAAGGCGTCGCACGATCAGCTTTCCCATCATTTCCAATAGAGGCATTTCCGGTATCGGTCGGCATTTCCAGCTTGGCTGGCGCGCTGACTGTACCAAAATCTTGGCCGAATAATGCTGGCGCCAACAACAAAACGGGCCTTTCACTAAAAAGTAAAAGGCCCGTTGTCGAGAGTTCAGTCGGTCAAAGTTACGGCATCATGCCAGTAAAGCCTGAGACCGGTGTTTGCGCATCACAGAATGAAGCGCGAGAGGTCGGTGTTCTGGGCGAGATCGCCGACATGCTTGCGCACATATTCGGCGTCGATGGTCACAGCGGTGCCGCCGCGATCCGGCGCGTTGAAGGAGATCTCGTCCAGCACGCGCTCCATCACCGTCTGCAAGCGACGCGCGCCGATGTTTTCGACCGAGGCGTTCAGGTGAACGGCCACGTCTGCCAGCGCATCGATGCCGTCATCAGTGAATTCCAGCGTCAGGCCTTCGGTTTCCATCAGCGCCTTGTACTGGCGGATGAGGCTGGCTTCGGTTTCCGTAAGAATACGGCGGAAGTCTTCCTTGGTCAGCGGGCGCAGCTCGACGCGGATCGGCAAACGACCCTGCAATTCCGGCAGCAGGTCCGACGGCTTGGACACGTGGAAGGCGCCCGATGCGATGAACAGGACGTGGTCGGTCTTCACCGGCCCGTACTTGGTCGACACGGTCGTGCCTTCGACCAATGGGAGCAGGTCGCGCTGCACGCCTTCGCGGGAGACGCCCGCGCCCATGCCGCCATCGCGGGCGGCGATCTTGTCGATCTCGTCGAGGAAGACGATGCCGTCGTTTTCGACGGAGCGCACGGCCTCGCGCTGGATGACTTCATTGTCAATCAGCTTGTCGGATTCGTCGCGGATCAGGTCGGTGTAGGAGGCCTTGACGGTGGTGCGCACCTTCTTGGTGCGGCCGCCCATGGCCTTGCCGAACATTTCCGACAGGTTGATCATGCCGATATTGCCACCGCCCGGCATGCCGGGGATATCGAAGCCGCCCATGCCGGTGCTGGTATCGGCCACTTCGATGTCGATTTCCTTGTCGTCGAGCTCACCCGCACGCAGCTTCTTGCGAAAACTGTCGCGGGTGGCCGGCGAGGCGGTCGATCCGACCAGCGCGTCGAGCACGCGTTCCTCGGCGCTCATATGGGCCTTGGCCTCGACCTCGGCGCGCTTCTTTTCGCGCGCAAGGCCGATGCCGACCTCGACCAGATCGCGGACGATCTGCTCGACATCGCGGCCGACATAGCCGACTTCGGTGAACTTGGTGGCTTCGACCTTGATAAAGGGCGCGCCGGCGAGCTTGGCGAGGCGGCGGGAGATTTCCGTCTTGCCGACGCCGGTCGGGCCGATCATCAGGATGTTCTTGGGCATCACTTCGTCGCGCAGGCTCTCATCAAGCTGCTGGCGGCGCCAGCGGTTGCGCAGCGCAATGGCGACGGCGCGCTTGGCGTCATGCTGGCCGATGATGTGGCGGTCCAGCTCGGAGACGATTTCCCGGGGAGAAAAATTGGTCATGGTATCCTCTTGGCTTTCCTGCTCCGGCCGGCCGTTCTCGGCCCGGCCCACAGGACCCATTGTGAACGATTGCCGTTATTCGGCGTCGAGCGTTTCGACCACGAGATTGTGGTTGGTGTAGACGCAGATATCGGCGGCGATATCGAGCGCCCGGCGGGCCACTTCTTCGGCCGACTTGTCGCTGTCCATCAGCGCGCGAGCGGCGGCGAATGCGTAGTTGCCGCCGGAGCCGATGGCGATGGCGCCATGCTCGGGCTCAAGCACATCGCCGTTGCCGGTGATTGCCAGCGTCACCGACTTGTCGGCGACCAGCATCATGGCTTCGAGGTTGCGCAGGTACTTGTCGGTGCGCCAATCCTTGGCGAGCTCGACTGCGGCGCGCATCAGCTGGCCGGGATACTGCTCGAGCTTCTTCTCGAGCCGCTCCAGCAGCGTGAAGGCATCGGCGGTGGCACCGGCGAAACCGGCAATGACATCGCCCTTGCCGATGCGGCGCACCTTGCGGGCATTGCCCTTCATGACGGTCTGGCCGAGGCTGACCTGTCCGTCGCCCGCCATGATGACCTTGCCGCCCTTTCGAACTGTAATAATGGTTGTCATCGAATATACCCTAGCCCGTCAGGCGGGCCCTTACCTCGGGCCGCACATCGGCCCTGTTGAGCCCTATGTAAGTTGGCGAATGCCGATTGCAATTGGCTTCGATTTCTCGACCCGCGCTTCTGGATATTTCCCGGCACGCCTGATAAGGAACCCGCGTATTTCCGGAGGGAGCGCCATATGGCCGAGACCGCAGCAAGCCGTACGGGATCCGTATCCCGCAAGACCAACGAGACCTCGGTTTCCGTTTCCGTCAATCTCGACGGCACCGGGAAATCGACGATTTCGACCGGCGTCGGCTTCTTCGACCATATGCTTGATCAACTGTCGCGACATTCGCTGATCGACATGGAGATCGAGACCAAGGGCGATCTGCACGTCGACGACCACCATGCGGTGGAAGACACGGGCATCGCCATCGGCCAGGCCATCGCCAAGGCGCTCGGCGACCGTCGCGGCATCACCCGCTACGCCTCGATCGATCTGGCCATGGACGAAACGATGACGAAGGCCGCCGTCGACCTCTCCGGCCGTCCCTTCCTCGTCTGGAACGTGTCGTTCAGCGCGCCGAAGATCGGCACGTTCGACACCGAACTCGTCCGCGAATTCTTTCAGGCACTCGCCCAGAACGCCGGGATCACCTTGCATATCCTGAACCATTATGGTGCCAACAACCACCATATTGCCGAGACATGCTTCAAGGCCGTCGCCCGCGCGCTGCGCACGGCGACAGAGATCGATCCTAGGCAGGCGGGCCGTGTACCCTCGACGAAGGGCACGCTCGTCTAAGCCCCTTCAGGGAGCTTGACGACATGACTTCCAGCTATCTGGTTCTGACCGCCCCTGGCGGCGCCGATATCAAGCACGAGAAGACGCGCTTCATTCGCGATGGCTTCACCGTACTCGGCTTCCTTTTTCCCTGGATCTGGCTCACCGTCCATCGGCTCTGGCTCTACGCGGTCGCCGCCTTTCTCTTGCAGAGCGTCGGCGGCGCGCTGATGGATCAGCCCGGACTGTGGCTGGTCGGCTTTGCCGTGACGTTCGGCACCAGCCTGCTTGTCGGGTTCGAGGGGCAGAACCTACGGGTTCGCAACCTTGCCTCCAAGGGCTGGCAGGACGATACGCTGATTTCGGCCGATCGGCTCGATGTCGCCGAGGAAATCTACTTTTCTGAAATTCAGACCGATCTCGGTGACGGCACTCCCTTGCCGTCTCCCAAATGGGATGGCGGGAACCGCACTGAGCGCGGCACCGCAACATCCCTCGGTCTCTTTGGCTTTGATGGAGGACGCTGATGCGCGTCGCAATTATCGATTACGGTTCCGGCAATCTGCGTTCGGCGACGAAGGCCTTTGAACGGGCCGCTCGCGAGGCTGGTGTCGACGCGGTGATCGACCTCACCGACAAGGCCGAGGTCGTTGCCGCCGCCGATCGCGTCGTGCTGCCTGGTGTCGGGGCCTATGCCGATTGCCGCCGTGGACTGGACGCCGTGCCCGGGATGACCGAGGCGCTGATCGACGTGGTCGAGAAGAAGGCGCGGCCGTTCCTCGGCATCTGCGTCGGCATGCAGCTGATGTCCTCGCGCGGGCTGGAGAAGACCACGACCGAGGGCCTCGGCTGGATTCCCGGCGACGTCGTTGAAATGACGCCTGATGATCCCAATCTGAAGATACCGCAGATCGGCTGGAACACGCTGGACCTCAAGCGCCCTCACCCGCTGTTCGAGGGTATTGCGACCGGTGCCGACGGGCTGCATGCCTATTTCGTGCATTCCTACCATCTGGCCGCGCAGAACCCCGAGGATGTGATCGCGACCACAGGCTACGGCGGGCCGCTGACGGCCTTTGTCGGGCGCGACAACATGGCGGGCGCGCAGTTTCATCCGGAGAAGAGCCAGAAGCTCGGTCTTGCCCTGATTGCCAATTTCCTGCGCTGGAAGCCCTGAGCTCGCGCCTTTGAAGGACTGACAGAATGATCCTATTTCCCGCCATCGACCTCAAGGACGGCCAGTGCGTTCGCCTCAAGCTGGGCGATATGGAGCAGGCCACCGTCTACAATCCCGACCCCGGCGCGCAGGCCAAGGCCTTCGAGGACCAGGGTTTCGAATGGCTGCACGTGGTCGACCTCAACGGCGCATTCGCCGGCGAGAGCGTCAATGGGGCTGCCGTCGATGCAATCCTGAAGGCCACGAAGAACCCGGTGCAGCTGGGCGGCGGTATCCGCACGCTCGATCACATCGAAAGCTGGCTGTCGCGCGGGCTTTCGCGCGTGATTCTCGGGACCGTTGCGGTGCGCGATCCGGCGCTTGTGATCGAGGCCTGCAAGAAATTTCCGGGCCATGTGGCCGTCGGCATCGATGCCAAGGGCGGCAAGGTGGCTGTCGAGGGTTGGGCGGAAGCGTCCGAGCTCGGCATCATCGAGCTCGCCAAAAAGTTCGAGGGCGCCGGTGTGGCAGCGATCATCTATACCGATATCGACCGCGACGGCATCCTGACCGGGATCAACTGGGATTCGACGCTGGAACTGGCCGACGCCGTATCGATCCCTGTCATCGCATCGGGCGGACTGGCCTCGATCGACGACATCAAGCGGATGCTGAAGCCGGATGCCGCCAAGCTTGAGGGCGCGATTTCCGGCCGCGCGCTCTATGATGGCCGTATCGACCCCACGGAAGCGCTGGCGCTCATTAAAGCGTCGCGCGCGAAGGAGACCGCGCAATGACCCTGAAGGCTCGCGTCATCCCCTGCCTCGATGTCAAGGACGGCCGTGTCGTCAAGGGCGTTAACTTCCTCAACCTCGTCGATGCCGGCGATCCCGTCGAGGCCGCCAAGGCCTATGATGCAGCGGGCGCCGACGAACTCTGCTTCCTCGATATCACCGCCTCTTCCGACAACCGCGAGACAATCTTCGACGTGGTGTCGCGCACGGCCGACCAGTGCTTCATGCCTGTCACCGTCGGCGGCGGTGTTCGCACGATCGCAGACATTCGCAAGCTGCTGCTCTGCGGCGCCGACAAGGTGTCGATCAATTCGGCCGCCGTCAGCAATCCCGATTTCGTGGCGGAAGCGGCCGACAAGTTCGGCGACCAGTGCATCGTGGTGTCGATCGACGCCAAGCGGCGGCAGACGCCGGCTGATGGCGAGGCCAGCGCCTGGGAGATCTACACCCATGGCGGTCGCAACGCGACGGGCATCGATGCGGTGGATTTCGCGCGCAAAATGGTCGAGCGCGGGGCCGGCGAATTGCTGGTGACCTCGATGGACCGCGACGGAACGAAAGCCGGCTACGATCTGGCGCTGACGCGGGCGATCGCGGATGCGGTGCGCGTTCCCGTCATCGCGTCCGGCGGTGTGGGCGATCTCGACGATCTCGTGGCCGGCGTCAAGGAAGGCCATGCGACCGCGGTTCTCGCCGCCTCGATCTTCCACTTCGGCACCTATTCCGTCGGCGAAGCGAAGCGCTATATGTCTTCCTGCGGCATCGACATGCGTCTCGACTGAGACTGAAAGCGATATGATGAGCGAATTCACACTCAGCGACCTCGAAACGATCGTCGACGCGCGGTCGAAGGCTTCGCCCGACGAATCCTGGACGGCGAAGCTCGTTGCGGCCGGCCAGCAGAAGGCGGCGAAGAAGCTTGGCGAGGAAGCGATCGAAGCCGTGATGGCGGCCGTCACCGACGATCGCGAAAACCTCACCTACGAGGCGGCCGACGTGCTCTATCATCTCTTGGTCGTATTGAAGATCGCCGGTATTCCGCTACAAGATGTCATGGCGGAACTTGAGCGCCGTACCGCTCAATCCGGCCTCAGGGAGAAGGCCAGTCGGCAAAGCTGATGGGTATCGCAAGACAGATCACCGGTGCGCCCGAAGCGCACGATCATTTCCAGGCGAATGCCTATTCGCCCTACCACTTCTTTTCATCCGAGGAATGGGCGAAGTTCAGGGCGGATACGCCGATGACGCTGACCTCGGACGAGGTCAAGCGGCTGCGCTCGATGGGCGACCCGATCGATCTCGACGAAGTTCGGCGCATCTATCTCTCGGTATCGCGCCTGCTTTCGGCACATGTGGAATCGTCGCTGCTCCTGTTCAAGCAGCGCAACCGGTTCCTCAGCCTGTCGAACGTGGCGAAGACGCCGTTCGTGATAGGGATCGCCGGCTCTGTGGCGGTGGGCAAATCGACCACCGCGCGTATCCTGAAAGAACTTCTGCGCCGCTGGCCCTCGAGCCCAAAGGTGGATCTCGTTACGACAGACGGCTTTCTCTATCCCAACGCAGTGCTGCAGCGGGAAAACCTGATGCAGCGCAAGGGTTTCCCCGAGAGTTACGACACCGGCGCGATCCTGCGGTTTCTGGCGGCGATCAAGGCCGGGCAGCCGGATGTCAAGGCGCCGTCCTACTCCCACCTCGTCTATGACGTGCTGCCGAACGAATACAAGATCATCGACCGCCCTGATATCCTGATCTTCGAAGGGATCAACGTGCTGCAATCGCGCGACCTGCCGGCGGGGGGAAAGATCGTGCCGATGGTCTCGGATTTCTTCGACTTCTCGATCTATATCGACGCGGACGAAAGCCGGATTCACGACTGGTACGTGACCCGCTTCATGGGCCTGCGCGAGACCGCGTTTCGCGATCCGAACTCGTTCTTCCACCGCTACGCCTCGATCAGCGAGGAGGAAGCGCTGTCGATCGCCGAGGGGCTCTGGCAGAACATCAACCTGAAGAACCTGCGCGAAAACATTCTGCCGACGCGTCCGCGCGCCGACCTGATCCTGCGCAAGGGGCAGAACCATCTGATCGAGCAGGTGGCGCTGCGCAAGCTTTAAGGCGTTACACGCCGAAGCGTGAGGTTGATGCGGCCGCCATTCTTCAGCAGCGTAGATGTCGACGGGTAAATGCGGTCGACGCCGTGGAAACACAGGCGCCCCTCGCCGCCCAGAATGACGACATCGCCGCTTGAGAGCTTGAAGGACATGGTCTTGTCCGTGCGCTCGAGGCCGCCGACGCGAAACAGGCAGGTGTTGCCGAGAGAGATTGACACGACGGGCGCTGACAGATCCTGCTCGTCCTTGTCCTGATGCAGGCCCATCTTCGCTTCGTCCGAGTAGAAATTGATGAGACAGGCCTCGGGTGGCTTTTCGTAGCCCGACACATCATTCCAGATATCGAGCAATTCGGCCGGGATTTGAGGCCAGGGATTTCCCGTGGCCGGATGGGTCGGCTGGTAGCGATAGCCTCGCTCCTTATCGGTGACCCAGCCGAGCGCGCCGCAATTGGTCATGCGCACCGACATGGGTTTGCCGGTGCCGGGCATGACGGGTGTGTAGAGCGGCGCCTGCGTGACGATAGAGCGGATGATTTCGACCAGCGCTTCCTGGCGGGGTCGGCTCAGATAATCAGGGCTGTGGCGAATGCCGTTCGGCAGCTGCAGCATCGCGCCCTCCTCTGGCTTACTCGCCGCTCGGGCGGCTGCGCATCTTCTTGACGTCGGAGCGGCCGGATTTGGCCTTCAGCCGACGTTCCACGGAGCCCTTGGTCGGCTTGGTCTTCTTGCGCGGCGGCGGCGGCGGTTTAGCTGCCTCGAGGATCAACTCCTTCAACCGCTCACGCGCATCCTCGCGGTTGCGCTCCTGGCTGCGGAAGCGGCTGGCCTCGATCATCAGCACGCCTTCCTTGGACATGCGACGGCCCGCCAGTTTCACGGCGTTGATCTTCACGCGCTCGTTCAGCGCCGGGGAATTCTGGATGTTGAAGAACAGCTGGACTGATGTCGAGACCTTGTTGACGTTCTGCCCGCCGGGACCGCCCGCCAGAACGAACTGTTCCGTCAGTTCCCATCCTGAAATGGTGATCCTGTCGTTGATATAGAGCGGGTCGCTGGCCATGTGATGTCTATCTCACATCGTCTCCCGCTTGGAAAGGCGCTTCAAAACGCGCAAAACCCGACCTTTCCGGGCCGGGTTTCACGTGAATCATCAATCAGTTGTCGCTGATTTACTCAGCGGCTACCCGAAAACCCGGGGCCGCATCGCGCACTCCACCGTCGACGTGACCTTCGAACTTGGCGAAATTGTCGATGAACATGGTCACCAGCTTGTTCGCCTGCGCGTCGTAGGCGGCAGCATCGGCCCAGGTCGAGCGCGGATCGAGAATGCCGCTTTCGACACCTTCAACCGCGACCGGAACGGCGAAACCGAAGTTCGGATCGGCGCGGAAGTTTGCCTTGCTCAGCTCACCCGAGAGGGCGGCTGCGAGCAGCGCGCGCGTCGCCTTGATCGGCATGCGCTTGCCGGTGCCATAGGCGCCGCCGGTCCAGCCGGTGTTGACGAGCCAGCATTCAACGCCGTGGCGGCCGATCAGCTCCTTCAACAGATTGCCGTATTCCGACGGGTGCCGGGGCATGAACGGGGCGCCGAAGCAGGTCGAGAAGGTTGCTTCCGGCTCGGTCACGCCGCGTTCCGTGCCGGCGACCTTGGCGGTGTAGCCGGACAGGAAGTGGTACATGGCTTGATCCGGCGTCAGCTTGGCGATCGGCGGCATGACGCCGAAAGCATCAGCAGTCAGCATGATGATCGTCGTCGGATGGCCGGCGCGGCCGGTTTCCGAGGCGTTCGGGATGAAATCGAGCGGATAGGCGCAGCGGGTGTTTTCCGTGAGCGAACCGTCGTTGAAATCCGGAATACGGTTTTCATCGAGCACGACGTTCTCAAGCACGGTGCCGAAACGCTGTGTCGTCGCGTAGATTTCCGGCTCGGCTTCGGCCGAGAGGCGGATGGTCTTGGCGTAGCAGCCGCCTTCGAAATTGAAGATGCCGTCTTCGCCCCAGCCATGCTCATCGTCGCCGATCAGCGTGCGGGCCGGATCGGCCGAAAGCGTCGTCTTGCCGGTGCCCGACAGGCCGAAGAAGACAGCGGCATCGCCATCCGGGCCGACATTGGCCGAGCAGTGCATGGGCATGACGCCCTTGGCGGGCAGCAGGTAGTTCAGCGCGGTGAAGACCGACTTCTTCATTTCGCCGGCATAGAAGGTGCCGGCGATCAGGATTTCGCCGTTGGTCAGGTCGCAGGCGATGACGGTTTCAGTGCGGCAGCCGTAGCGCTCCGGATCGGCCTTGAAAGTCGGCAGGTCGATGATCGTCAGCTTCGGCATGAAACCGTCCAGCGTGGAACGCTCCGGCCGGATCAGCAGGTTGCGGATGAACAGCGAGTGCCAGGCAAGCTCAGTGACGACGCGGGTCGGCAGTGCGTTCGCCTTATCGGCACCGCCGATAAGGTCCTGCACGAAGAGCTCCTTGCCGGCGGCGTGCGCCAGCATGTCCTGCTTCAGAAGCGCGAAATGCTCGGGCGACATGGGCTTGTTGTTGTCCCACCAGATCTGGCCATCGGTATTCGCATCGCGGACGACGAACTTGTCCTTGGGCGAGCGGCCGGTGTGCTGGCCGGTCAATGCCCGCAAGGCGCCGTGAGCGGTGAGTTCGGCTTCTCCCCGGCGAATCGACTCTTCATAGAGGGAGGCGGCGGTGAAGTTATAGCGGACGCTCTTCGCGCCTGCGAAACCTGCCGTCGCCAGCTCTATCGCTGGGTTGTGTGTACCGAACTGCTCCATGGTCATTTCCTTCCCTTGGGGCTCAACGCCGTTAAGAACTGAGCGCGAACCTACGGACAGGATTTTTAAAACGCAAGTGGCATAAATCGATATTATTTAATGATATCAGTTATTTAATCGATTTACATTTCTGGCGTTTATTTTAAATCGTTTGAACTGGCTTGGCGCAGTCAATTTCACCGCACGACTTTCGGTTGTCTTCAAAAATTACCGATCGCCCCACCCTTTATCTTTGCCACAATTTGTTCCACCTTTATCCCCATAAGCGCATCCGGTTCATATGGCCGCCTGGGGACCTTTAAAAAACCTGGAGACGCGCATTAGATGACGGAGACGAATACAATGCCGACAATCGCGCTCGTTGATGACGACCGTAACATCCTGACCTCGGTGTCGATCGCGCTTGAGGCCGAAGGATACAAGGTCGAGACCTACACGGATGGCGCCTCGGCCCTTGACGGTCTTCTCGCCCGCCCGCCGCATCTGGCGATCTTCGATATCAAGATGCCGCGCATGGACGGAATGGAACTCTTGCGCCGTCTACGCCAGAAATCCGACATGCCGGTGATTTTCCTCACCTCCAAGGATGAAGAGATCGACGAGCTCTTCGGGCTGAAGATGGGCGCCGACGACTTCATTACCAAGCCGTTCTCGCAGCGACTGCTGGTCGAGCGCGTTCGTGCCGTCCTGCGCCGCGCCGCCGGCCGTGAAGCCGCGGCAGCTGCCGCGACGGGTGCAGCACCGAAGCCCGGTGCCGCCCAGCTCGCGCGTTCGCTCGAGCGCGGCCAGCTTGTCATGGACCAGGAGCGCCACACCTGCACCTGGAAGAGCGAGCCGGTGACGCTGACCGTCACCGAGTTCCTGATCCTGCATTCGCTGGCGCAGCGCCCCGGCGTCGTGAAAAGCCGTGACGCACTGATGGATGCGGCCTATGACGAGCAGGTCTATGTCGACGACCGCACCATCGACAGCCACATCAAGCGGCTGCGCAAGAAATTCAAGATGGTCGACAACGACTTTGATATGATTGAAACGCTCTACGGAGTGGGATACCGCTTCCGCGAAGCAGCCTGACGCCCAAGGGCGCGGCGGATAAGAATATATGAGAGCCGGCGCCGCGGACGCGGCCCGCTCTTCGAAAGGGCTGTCGTTGGCACAGTTGGTGCAGGAGAAGGATCTGGATGACGCAGACGGCGTAGGCCGACGCGTCAGGGGACGACGCTGGTCGCATCCCTTCACGATCATTCGCCGTATCTTCGGCAACGCCGTCTTTTCCAGCCTGACGCGCCGCATCCTCTTCTTCAATCTCGCAGCGCTCGTTGTTCTCGTCGGCGGCATTCTCTATCTCAACCAGTTTCGCGAGGGGCTGATCGACGCCCGCGTCGAGAGCCTCTTGACACAGGGCGAGATCATCGCCGGCGCCGTCTCGGCTTCGGCCTCGGTCGATACCAACTCGATCACCATCGATCCCGAAAAGCTCTTGGAGCTGCAGGCCGGCCAGAGCATCACCCCGGTTCCGAATGACGAGGACCTGGAGTTCCCGATCGATCCGGAAAAGGTCGCGCCGGTTCTGCGCCGGCTGATCTCTCCGACCCGCACGCGCGCGCGCATCTTCGATGCCGATGCGAACCTGTTGCTCGATTCGCGTCATCTCTATTCGCGCGGCCAGGTGCTGCGCTTCGACCTGCCGCCGGTTGCCGATGAGGAGCAGACCTGGGGCGAGTGGTTCACGACGATCTTCAACAAGGTTCTGCAGCCGGGCAACCTGCCGCTCTACAAGGAAGCGCCGGGTGGCGACGGCTCGATCTATCCTGAAGTCATGAACGCGCTGACCGGTGTGCGCGGCGCTGTCGTCCGCACCACGGAAAAGGGCGAGCTGATCGTTTCCGTCGCCGTGCCGATCCAGCGTTTCCGCGCCGTACTCGGCGTGCTGCTGCTATCGACGCAGGCCGGCGACATCGACAATATCGTTCATGCCGAGCGCCTTGGCATCATGCGCGTCTTCGGCGTGGCGACACTCGTCAACGTCCTCTTGTCGCTGGTCCTGTCATCGACGATCGCCAATCCGCTGCGCCGTCTCTCGGCCGCGGCGATCCGCGTGCGTCGAGGCTCCAAGGAGCGTGAGGAGATCCCCGATTTCTCGGTGCGCCAGGATGAGATCGGCAACCTCTCGATCGCGCTGCGCGACATGACGACCGCGCTTTATGACCGGATCGACGCGATCGAGAGTTTCGCGGCCGATGTCAGTCACGAACTGAAGAACCCGCTGACCTCGCTGCGCAGCGCCGTCGAGACGCTGCCGCTGGCGAAATCGGACGATTCCAAGAAACGGTTGATGGATGTCATCCAGCACGATGTGCGCCGTCTCGACCGCCTGATCAGCGATATCTCCGATGCCTCGCGCCTCGACGCCGAGCTTGCCCGCGTCGATGCGGGATCGGTGGATCTCGAAGTTCTGCTTCGTGACCTCGTGGAAATCTCGCGGCAAATCCGCAACCGCAAGAAGGAAGTGCAGATCGAATTCGCGATCGAGCGCAAGCCCGGCGTGAAGACACGCTTCCTCGTAAATGGCCACGACCTGCGCATCGGCCAGATCGTCACCAACCTGATCGAGAACGCGCGCTCCTTCGTCTCCGACCAAGACGGAAAAATTACCGTTCGCCTGGTGCGCACACGCTCGCGCTGCATCGTCTATATCGAGGATAACGGTCCCGGTATTCAGGCGGAGAATATCGACCGCATCTTCGAGCGCTTCTACACCGACAGGCCGGAATCCGAAGGTTTTGGGCAGAATTCCGGCCTCGGCCTTTCCATCAGCCGGCAGATCGCCGAAGCGCACGGCGGCTCGTTGCGCGCCGAAAATATCATCGACGCCGAGACCGAAGAAGTGGTCGGCGCCCGCTTCACGCTTGCGCTTCCAGCAGATCCCAATTCATGACCACGGCCCCGGTCAATATTCACGCGACGGCGATCGTCGTTGGCAATACCGGGCTTCTCTTCATGGGGCCATCGGGCTGGGGCAAGTCTATGCTGGCCTTTGCGTGCCTTACCGAGGCGCGGCGGATCGGGATCGATGCTGCGTTGGTCGCAGACGATCAGGTGGTGATCTCAGTTCGGGATAGCATCGCCATCGCGGCCTGCCCGTCCTCCATACAAGGGATGATCGAGCTGCGCGGAACCGGCATCGTTCGCATCCCCTCCATCCAGGAAGCGCCCATGCATTATGCAGTTCTTCCCGGGCACGCTACGGGAGTAGATCGGGTGCCTTCGGAGGGTGAGACGACCGTGGTTTTGCAGGGTATTACGCTGCCCGTCATTCGGTTGCTGGCTAATGTGCCGCTTCCACTGGCGGTATTGATGGCCAAAGCACCCGAAATAGGGCGCTAATGCCCACGAAACCGGCAGCTGGCGCGCGAAACCGTGCATTTTTGTCTTGCCATTCGGCTTTTCATAGCCAAGATGTGCCCCCACGGTGGACGCGATTGCTGCGTTGCGATATTGGGCCTACCGTTTGCATACGCCATTGGGAGCAGTAGTATCATGATCGGACTTGTGCTTGTCACTCACGGCAAGCTGGCTGAAGAGTTTCGTCATGCGGTCGAACATGTTGTCGGTCCTCAGAAATTCATCGAGACGGTCTGTATCGGCCCCGAAGACGACATGGATCAGCGACGCCAGGACATTCTGGGCGCTGTTGCAAACGCCGATGACGGCCATGGCGTGGTCATCCTGACCGACATGTTCGGTGGTACCCCTTCCAATCTGGCGATCTCCGTGATGAGCAGCGGACATACCGAGGTGATCGCCGGCATGAACCTGCCAATGTTGATCAAGCTCGCCGGCGTGCGCGGCGAAGACAATATGGAAAAGGCGCTCGCCGAGGCATCCGAAGCCGGCCGCAAATACATCAATGTCGCCAGCCGCGTCTTGAGCGGCAAGTAACGAGCCCCAGATGACCGTCCAACTCTCCCGCGAAATTCTCATCATCAACAAGCGTGGCCTGCATGCGCGCGCTTCCGCGAAATTCGTGCAGACGGTCGAGACCTTCGACGCTTCGATCACCGTTTCGAAAGATGGGATGACCGTTGGTGGCAACTCGATCATGGGTTTGATGATGCTGGCCGCAAGCCCGGGCTCCAGCGTTTTGGTCTCGGCCAGCGGCAACCAGGCCGAACAGGCGCTCGACGCGCTGGACCAGCTGATCCAGAACAAGTTCGGCGAAGATATGTAACGGTCCGCCGGATCATATAAACATATAAAGACTTCTTTATATCATTATTGCCTTCGTCATAGAAGCCTGCTAAACGGCTGGCATGACCGCGCCTGCGCGGAGCTTTTCGTCGCGCGACCTCGTTTCGCGCCTTCGCATCTGAGACGCTTTCAGCATGGAGAACCCAATGAGCACTGAAAAAGATTACGTCGTCGCCGATATCGGCCTCGCAGACTTCGGCCGCAAGGAAATCACGATCGCTGAAACCGAAATGCCGGGCCTGATGTCGTGCCGCGAAGAGTTCGGCGCATCGAAGCCGCTCAAGGGCGCGCGCATCACCGGCTCGCTGCACATGACGATCCAGACGGCTGTTCTCATCGAGACGCTGGTCGCTCTCGGCGCCGAAGTGCGCTGGGCATCGTGCAACATCTTCTCGACGCAGGACCACGCCGCCGCCGCGATCGCCGCTTCCGGCGTTCCTGTCTTCGCCGTCAAGGGCGAGTCGTTGCATGACTACTGGGTCTACACCGACCAGATTTTCCAGTGGGCTGACGGTGGCCTCTCCAACATGATCCTCGATGACGGCGGCGACGCCACCATGTACATCCTGCTCGGCGCCCGCGCCGAAGCCGGCGAAGACGTGCTGTCGAACCCGCATTCGGAAGAAGAAGAGATCCTCTTCGCACAGATCAAGAAGCGCCTTGCGGCAACGCCTGGCTGGTTCACCAAGCAGCGCGACGCGATCAAGGGTGTCACCGAAGAAACCACCACGGGTGTCAACCGCCTGTACCAGCTCTCCCAGAAGGGCTTGCTGCCCTTCCCTGCCATCAACGTCAACGACTCGGTCACCAAGTCCAAGTTCGACAACAAGTACGGCTGCAAGGAATCGCTGGTTGACGGCATCCGCCGCGGCACCGACGTGATGATGGCCGGCAAGGTTGCCGTCGTCTGCGGTTATGGCGACGTCGGCAAGGGCTCGGCTGCTTCGCTGCTCGGCGCCGGCGCACGCGTCAAGGTCACCGAAGTCGACCCGATCTGCGCACTGCAGGCTGCCATGGACGGCTTCGAAGTCGTCACGCTCGAAGACGTTGTCTCCACCGCCGACATCTTCATCACCACGACCGGCAACAAGGACGTCATCCGCATCGACCACATGCGCGCGATGAAGGACATGGCGATCGTCGGCAACATCGGCCACTTCGACAACGAAATCGAAGTCGCCGCGCTGCGTAACCTGAAGTGGACCAACATCAAGCCGCAGGTCGACCTGATCGAATTCCCGAAGGGCAACCGCATCATCCTGCTCTCGGAAGGCCGCCTGCTGAACCTCGGCAACGCGACGGGCCATCCGTCCTTCGTCATGTCGGCTTCGTTCACGAACCAGACGCTGGCGCAGATCGAGCTCTTCACCAAGCCCGGCCAGTACCAGAACCAGGTCTACATCCTGCCGAAGCACCTCGACGAGAAGGTCGCGCGCCTGCATCTCGCCAAGCTCGGCGTCAAGCTGACGCAGCTTTCGGAAGAACAGGCATCCTACATCGGCGTCACGCCGCAGGGTCCGTTTAAGGCTGACCACTACAGATACTAATAGCGGATCTGATATCCACAACATCTAGAGGGTGCGGCATTGACAAATGCCGCACCCTTATTTTTTGGCACACATCTTCCCGACGAATCCTATCCGAAGTATTGTTTTAACACTCGATTCGTGGAGACGGACGCGTCCGTTTGCTTCGAAAATGGGATGTCTTGTCGTAATGCGGCACAAAAGGACGGAGACATACCGCGCATGTCGGAAATGATGCACCGCCTGGTCAAACAGGCAGAAGACGGCGTTTACCCGTCTTGCTGCACTGGTCACCCGGGCAATGGAAAACCGGTCGATGCCCCCAAGGCTTCGACGCAGCGATCAGGCTTGTTGGCTCAGGTGGCAAGGATATTTGCCGCGGGGACTGCAATGGCGTCGATCGCCCAGCCGGTCTTCGCACAGGCGGCGGCAGAGGCTGCCGCATCCCCGCATCTTTTCACCTCCACGCAGGTCGTCGGTTTCTCCGTCGTGATCGGCGTCATCTCGGCAGCCCTTCTTTCCACGCTCTGGGTCGTGCGCCAGCGCGGCAATCTCGAGAGCGAAGGCCGCGAGATCCGTTCCGCGCTATCGGATGCGCAGCAGCGCATTTCGCAGTATCAGGCGCTGATCGCCGACAAGAACCGGCGCATCGTGATCTGGGACGGCGATGAGCGTCCCGAACTGCTGGGACAGCTGCCGGCCGAGACCGGCGCACCGCAGGACAATGAATTTCTGGCATTTGGCCTCTGGCTGAAGCCGCGCTCTGCATCGGAACTCGACCGCGCCATCGACGGCCTGCGGCAATCGGCCAAGAGCTTCGACATCGTCGTCGAGACGCATCGCGAAGAGGTTCTCGAAGCGCAGGGCCGGGTTTCCGGCGGCCGCGCCTTCGTTCGCTTCGTTGCGCTGAATAACCTGCGCGCTGAGCTCGCCGAACTGAAGATCGAGCGTGACCGGCTGATGTCGTCGATCTCGGCGTTTCAGGGGTTGCTTGATTCCATCGATCTGCCGGTATGGCAGCGCGACACCGAGGGCCGGCTGACCTGGGTGAACCACGCCTATGGCGCGGCCGTCGACGCCGCATCGCCCGACGAGGCAATCTCCGAAGGCCGTGAGATCCTGACGACCATCGCGCGCGAGCGCATCCGCGCCGTTGCTACACCGGAATCGCCGTTCCACGACAAAATCTCGACCGTCATCCACGGCAACCGTACCTTCCTCGACGTTGTCGATGTGAAGGTTCCGAGCGGTTCGGCCGGTATCGCGGTCGATGTCTCCGGTGTCGAGACCGTTCGCGCCGAGCTGGAGCGGACGCTGAAGAGCCACGCCGAGACGCTCGACCACCTGGCCACCCCGGTCGCGATCTTCGACGGCGACCAGCGGCTGCAGTTCTATAACCAGGCTTTCGTCACGCTGTGGCAGCTCGATATCGCATTCCTCGAGAGCAAGCCTGACAATGCCGAGCTTCTGGAGCGCCTGCGCGCCGCCAAGAAGCTGCCGGACCAGCTGAACTGGAAGACCTGGAAAGAGACCGCACTTTCGGTCTATCGGGCGCTCGATACGCAATCCGACCTCTGGCACCTGCCGAACGGCCAGACGCTGCGCGTCTTCGCCACCGCGCATCCGCAGGGYGGCGCCACCTGGGTGTTCGAGAATCTGACCGAACAGGTCGATCTCGAGACGCGCTACAACACGCTGGTGAAGGTTCAGGGCGAAACGATCGACCATCTTTCCGAAGGCGTCGCCGTGTTCGGCCCCGATGGGCGCATTCAGCTGTCGAACCCCGCCTTCCGGGCGCTCTGGGGCATTACCGAAGCGGAAGCAAAGCCGGGTACGCATATCCGTGCGCTGGGCGATGCCTGCGCGCCCTCCTACGACAAGCCCGATGGCTGGAAGACCTTCGCCGAGCTGATCACCAGCTTCGACGACGAGCGTCGCTCGAGCCAGGGCACGCTGGAGCTGTTCTCCGGCCTCGTGCTCGATTACGCCGTCATTCCGCTGCCGAACGCGCAGACGATGCTGACTTTCGTCAACATGACGGATAGCGTTCGCGCCGAACGCGCGCTTACGGAAAAGAACGACGCGCTGCGCAAGGCCGATGAGCTGAAGAACGATTTCGTCCAGCACGTCTCCTACGAGCTGCGCTCGCCGCTCACCAACATCATCGGCTTCACCGACCTGTTGCGCACGCCGGGACTTGGCGATCTCAACGAGCGGCAGGCGGAGTATATCGACCATATCTCCACCTCCTCGTCGGTGCTGCTGACGCTGGTGAACGACATTCTCGATCTCGCGACCGTCGATGCCGGCATCATGCGGCTGAACTATTCGGAGATCGACCTCGGCGACCTGCTCGACGACGTCTCGATCCAGATTGCCGACCGGCTGCAGGAAAGCGGCGTGACGCTGGAGATCACCGCGCCGGCGCGGCTCGGATCGATTATCGCCGATCCGCAGCGCCTGAAGCAGATCCTGGTCAAGCTTCTCTCCAACGCCGCGAATTTCTCGCCGGAGGGCGCCTCGATATCGCTGACCTGCCAGCGCGAGGGAACGGACTTCGTCTTCAGCGTGACCGATCAGGGCCCGGGCATCTCGCAAGAGATGATCTCGACCGTCTTCGACCGCTTCGCGACGGGCGCGAAAAGCGGCAAGCGTGGTGGTGCGGGCCTCGGCCTGTCGATCGTCGACAGCTTCGTCAACCTTCATAACGGCCAGGTCGTCATCGACAGCCAGCCGGGCAAGGGAACGACGGTCATTTGCCGGATTCCTTCGGCCAACCTCCCCTCCTACGCCGCCGCCGAATGACGACAAGCGCGCCTGTCATCTCGCTTTTCCTGGAAGACGAGGCAGCCACCGACCGTCTCGGCGAAGATTTGGCGCTGGCGCTGAAGCCGGGCGATTGCCTGGCGCTGTCGGGTGATCTCGGCGCCGGCAAGTCGTCGCTGTCGCGGGCGCTGATCCGCGCGATTGCCGACGACGCTGAGCTCGAAGTACCGAGCCCGACCTTCACACTCGTGCAATCCTACGACCTGCGCATTCCCGTCGCACATTTCGATCTCTACCGGCTGGGTGATGCCGCGGAACTCACCGAGCTCGGCTTCGATGAGGCGCTGCAGAGTGGCATCTGTCTGGTGGAATGGCCGGAGATGGCCGAGAGCGAGCTGCCGGATGACCGGATCGTGCTGACGCTGACGCATGAGGGCGCAGGCCGCCGGGCGACGATTGCAGCACCCGAGAAGCAGGCTGCGCGGATCAACCGCGTGCTCGCCGTTCGCGCCTTTCTGGCAGAGGCCGGCTACCCGCTTGCCAAGCGCCGGTTTCTCACCGGCGACGCGTCGCTTAGAGCCTATGAGGCAATCTATCCAGACGACGGCGTGCGCCGCATCCTGATGGACTGGCCGCCGCTGCCGGAAGGCCCGCCAGTGCTTAATGGCAAGCCCTATCCGAAGGTGGCGCATATCGCCGAGAACGCCTATCCGTTCGTCGCCATCGCCGACGTCTTGCGCGAGCGCGGCTTCGCGACGCCGGTGATCCATGAGGTCGATTACGAGCAGGGAATCCTGCTGATCGAAGATCTCGGCAGCGATGGGGTTCTCGACGAGAACGGCAAGCCGATCGCCGAGCGCTACCTCGAAAGCGTCGCATGCCTGGCGGCCCTGCATGCGCAGGCGGTCCCGCAGGATATCCGCGTCACCGACGCGCATGTGCATCACATCCCGGATTTCGACCGTACCGCCATGAAGATGGAAGTGCGGTTGGTGCTCGACTGGCATCTGCCGTGGAAACGCGACGGGGCGCCAGTCACCGATGCTGAGCGCGACGAATACCTGGCGATCTGGGACACGCTGATCGACCAGCTCGATGCGGCCGAGAAAAACCTGCTGCTGCGCGATTTTCATTCACCCAACATCATCTGGCGGGAAGACGAGATCGGCGTAAAGCGGGTCGGCCTGATCGATTTCCAGGATGCGATGATCGGGCCGACGGCCTACGATCTCGCCTCGATCGCCCAGGATGCGCGCGTGACCATCGAGCCTCATCTCTTCGACCGGCTGATGGAGCACTACCTGTCGCTGCGCCGCGCGCAGGGCGGCTTCGACGAGGGGGGCTTCCTGAAAAGCTGGGCGATCATGTCGGCGCAGCGCAATTGCAAGCTGGCCGGACTATGGGTTCGGCTGATGCGGCGCGACGGAAAACCTGGCTATATGAAGCACATGCCGCGCACGCTCTCTTATTTGAGCGTGGCGCTTCAGCATGAAACGCTTGCCCCCTTGCGCGAGTGGTGCGTAAGGACTGGAATAGTCACCAGCGAATCATAAGTTTCGGACGATATGACCATCAAACAAGCCATGGTGCTGGCTGCCGGTCTCGGCACCCGTATGCGCCCGATTACCGATACGATCCCCAAGCCGCTGGTGAAAATCGACGGCAAGGCGATGATCGACTATGCGCTGGATTCGCTGGCCGAAGCAGGCGTCGAGAAGGCGGTGGTCAACGTGCACCATCACGCCGACCAGATGCTCGACCATCTCAGCCGCTACAAAGCGCTCGAGATCATCATTTCCGACGAGCGCGCTGGGCTGATGAACAATGGCGGCGGCCTGGCGAAGGGCTTGAAGCTGCTCGATCGCGGTCTTGTTTTCGTTACCAATGCTGATCTCTTCTGGATCGGCGAGCGGCCGGATCGGCCGAGCAATCTGCGTCGCTTAGCCGGATTCTTCGATGCGGACCGGATGGACATGGCGATGTTATGCGTCAATCTCGAAGACACGACCGGGCATAACGGCAAGAACGATTTCAACCGCGATGAGGAAGGCCGGCTGAGCCGTTTTCGCGCCGATGGTCCCGACCCGGTGGTCTACGCCGGGGCGATTGCCATGCAGACCGCGTTTCTCGACGACGCGCCTGCCGACGCCTTCAACCTCAACATCTATTTCGACAAGGCGATCGCGCGCGGTCGGCTTTACGGCATGATGCTTGAGGGGCATTGGCTGACCGTCGGCACGCCCGAGGCGATCGGCGACGCGGAAGAGACGATCCGGCGTTACCGGGCGTTGGCATAGGCCATGAGCGAGCGGCACCAGCCCAGGGTTCTGACAATACCGGCAGGGCTGCCCTTTCTCGCGAGCCTGGCCGAGACGCTCTGCGACGGACGGCTGACGCCGCTGTTTCGCCACGACCCCGCCGATCCGCTGTCGCTCTCCAAGGTGACGATCTATCTGCCGACGCGGCGCGCCGTGCGCGTGCTGCGCTCGGAGTTCGTCGATCTGCTAGGCGGGCGATCCGCGATCCTGCCTATCATCCGGCCGCTTGGCGAGACGGATGATGACAGCGGCTATTTCGACGAAGCGTTGCCGGCGACGCTCGATCTTGCTCAGCCGCTTTCCAACACCGCGCGGCTCCTGGAACTGGCGCGGCTGATCCTCGCCTGGCGCAACAAGCTGCCTGACATCGTGCGCAGCATCCATTCCGATTCGCCGCTCGTCGCGCCCGCCAGCCCGGCCGACGCGATCTGGCTTGCCAGAAACCTAGCCGAGCTGATCGATTCCATCGAGACAGAGGATCGCGACTGGAGCGAACTTGCGACGCTGAGTGCGAGGGATCATGCGCTGTGGTGGCAGCTGACAGCGGAGTTCCTGCAGATCGCCAGCGCCTTTTGGCCGGAACGCCTAAACGAGCTTGGCAAATCCTCGCCGGCGCGGCATCGCAATGCGATCCTGAGAGCCGAAGCCAACCGCATCGCGACGATGCCGGAAAGCGGGCCGATCATCATCGCCGGATCGACGGGTTCGGTGCCGGCAACGGCCGATCTGATCGCGGCGGTGGCGGCGCGGCGCGAGGGCGTCATCGTGCTACCCGGTCTCGACGTCGGCATGCCGGACGAGCACTGGCGAATGGTCGCGCCCGATATGGCTGATGCTGCGAGCCGCAGCCATTCACAATATGGTCTGGCGCAGCTCCTGAAGCGCCTGAGCCTGACGCGCGACGATGTTTCGACACTTGCGGATGCGCCGAACGCGCTTGCGGTGCGCGCGCAAATCCTCTCGCATGCGCTGTCTCCATCCGAGGCGACGAGCGATTGGAGCCGGTGGAAGACGACGCTTCCGGAGAGCGATATCGCGGCCGCCTTCGCGGACGTATCGCTGATCGAAGCGGGCAACGAGCGCGAAGAGGCGACGGCAATCGCCATTGCGCTTCGGCTGGCATTGGAGCAGCCGGGTAAGGACGGCGAAAGCCGCGCTGCGCTGATTACGCCGGACCGCAACCTCGCCCGCCGCGTGATGGCGGAGCTGTCGCGCTTCGGCATTACTGCCGACGATTCGGCCGGTACGCCGCTTGCAGCTATGCCACAGGGAACCCTACTGCAGTTGCTGCTCGAAGCGGCGCTGCGACCGGGCGATCCGGTGGCGATCGTCAGCCTTCTCAAACACCCCTTGGCACGCTTCGGGCTGGAGCGCAGCTCGCTTTCCGAAGCGGTGGCCGCGCTTGAATTGCTGGCCTTGCGTGGCGGCGTGGCGGAGGTCGATATCAGCGCGCTCGGGCCGCTGCTCGAACACCAGCTTTCGGAACAGGCGCTCGACCGGCATGCGCCGCATTGGCGCAAGGCGCTCCCCGTCCACGCGATCGATCTGGCGCGCGATCTCGCCCGCCGGGTGGGTGAAGCAACCGAGCCGCTCGCTTCCGCGCTCGTGCGCCACGACACCGCGAGCCGCGGCCTGACCACACGCTTCACGCTCTCCGACTGGGCCGATCGCACCGGCCGTGCCATCGAGGCGGTCGCACGCGACGAGAAGGGCGATCTCTCCGGGCTTTGGTCTGGAGAGGCGGGCGACACGCTGGCGACCTTGCTTGGCGAGGTGATCGGGACCGACGGCCAGATCGAGGCGGACGGCGCACAGTGGATCGATATCATGGCGGCGCTTTCGGCCGGGCAGGCGGTGAAGCCGCAGGCGCTCAGCCATCCGAGACTGTTCATTTTCGGTACGCTGGAAGCACGCCTGCAGAGCGTCGATACGCTGATCCTCGGCGGCCTGAACGAGGGGTCGTGGCCGGGCCAGACCGCCAACAATCCCTTCATCTCGCGATCGATGAAGACAGAGATCGGCCTTGAGCCCCCGGAGCGCCGGATCGGTCAGCTCGCGCACGACTTCGAGATGGCCAACGGGACGCGGCATCTGGTCTATACGCGCGCGCTCCGCAAAGGCTCGACGCCCACCGTCGCCTCGCGCTGGCTGCAGCGGCTGATGGCTTTTTGCGGGAAGAGTTTCGAAGCCACGCTGAAGGATCGCGGAGAGCAGTTCGTGCACTGGGCTGGGCTGCTCGACGAGGGTCAACGCCAAGCGCCAGCGCAACGACCGAGCCCGACGCCACCGCGTGAGGTGCAGCCGAAATCCTACTCGTTCAGCGAGGTCGGCCGGCTTCGGCGCGACCCCTATGCGATCTATGCGCGCCGCGTTTTGAAGCTCGACGCCGTCGACGCCTTCAATCGCGACCCCGGGGCTGCCGAGCGCGGGACGCTCTATCACAAGATCATCGACCGGTTCATTCGCGAGGGCAACATCGCCGGCACGCCCGATGGAACGGCGGCGATGGAACGGATACTGACCGAGCTGTTCGACATGGAGCAGCTGCCGGCGCATATCGATGCCGTCTGGCGGCCGCGTTTCCGCGAAGTGGCGCGCTCGTTTCTCGCCTGGGAAGCCGAACGGCGTCCAGGGCTTCAGCGGACACTCACCGAAGTGCGCGGCGCCATGCAGCTTGAGCAGGTCGATATCCGGCTCAGTGGCGTCGCCGACCGGATCGACATCACCGGGCCGCACTCCGCCGATCTGATCGATTACAAGACGGGCTACAACCCCTCGCCCGCGCAGGCGCGCGCGTTGCTCGATCCGCAGCTGGCGCTGGAGGCAGAGGTGCTGAAAGCCGGCGGCTTCATGGATACCGGCAAGCTGGTGCCGCAGGATCTGCTCTATGTGCGGCTGCGGCCGGGAAGTCGGTTCCAGGTCGATACCGTCAACAACGAATTCTCGGCGCGCAGCGACAAGGCGAAATCGGCGATCGAGCTTGCCGGCGATTCCATCGATCAGCTGGTGAAATTCGTAGCCCTGCTGCAATCCGGCGAGAAGGGTTTCACCTCGCGGCTTATTCCCGCCCAGCAATTCGAGTTCGGCGGCGATTACGATCACCTTGCCCGCGTCTCGGAATGGTCGACGGCCGAAAGCGATGAGGCCAGCAATGATGAGTGACGAAACGGCACTGCCTGAGGGCGACGACCCGCACGACTGGACCAGCTGGACGACGGTGCAGCAATCGATCGCATCCGACCCGCGCCGATCGGCCTGGGTTTCGGCCAATGCCGGATCGGGAAAGACGCACGTCCTGACGCAACGCGTCATCCGGCTGCTGCTATCAGGCGCCCGGCCCTCGGCGATCCTGTGCCTGACCTATACGAAGGCGGCTGCCTCCGAAATGTCCAACCGTGTGTTCGATCGGCTGGCCGAGTGGGCTGTTCTCTCCGATGAGGAGCTCCGTAAGCGCATTGCCCAGATCGAGGGCACGCCGCCTGACTTTCTCAAGCTCGCGGAGGCGCGCAGGCTTTTCGCCAAGGCGCTGGAGACGCCCGGCGGGCTGAAGATCCAGACCATCCACGCCTTCTGCGAAGCGCTGCTGCATCAGTTTCCGCTGGAAGCGAACGTGGCCGGGCACTTTTCGGTGCTCGACGACCGGGCAGCTGCGACACTGCTTGCCGACGCGCGGCGCTCACTGCTGACGGCGACGACGCCTGAGGAAGACAAGGCGCTGGCGGATGCTTTCTCCTATGTTCTCAATCTTGGCGACGAATCCGGGCTAGAAACGTTGCTTGGTGAGATCGTTGCAAACCGCAATGCGATCAAGGCATTCACCCAGACCGCTGATCAGAATGGTGGTCTCGACAATGTCTTGCGGGCGGAGCTCGGTCTTTCAGAGGGCGACACCGAGCTTGCGATCGCCGGGCAATACTGGCCGCTGCCCGGTTTGGCCGGCGGTACGCTCAGCCTCTATCTGGAGCTTGCGGACAGCAAGGGCGGCGC
The DNA here is from genome assembly GCF_056399145.1 of Rhizobium sp. 01N48. Lineage (NCBI taxonomy): Bacteria > Pseudomonadati > Pseudomonadota > Alphaproteobacteria > Hyphomicrobiales > Rhizobiaceae > Rhizobium > Rhizobium sp. 01N48. The sequence continues at coordinate 259,036 of NZ_JBFTQT010000005.1, read as the reverse complement.
CAAGGCGCAGGAGGTGGCTACCGCGCTGAAGAGTGTTGTGCGGGAAACGGATATCCTTCGCCGGATTCCAACACTGGAAAAGATCTTTCTCACCGCCAAGGGCGAACCGAAGACGGATGGGCAGTTTTTCGTGAAGGCGATGCTGGCGCAGGCGCCGGAGCTTGCCGACGCCATTATCGCAGCGCGCGCGCATGTGGTCGCCTGCCGGGATCGGCTGAAGATCGTGCGGATGTTCGATGCCACACGCGCTGCCCTTGTGCTCGCCGACAGGCTCAATCGCGACTACGACGACCTCAAGAAGCAGCGTAGCCAGCTCGACTTCGAGGATCTGATCACCCGCACCGCCGATCTCCTGAACAAGAGCGATGTCGGGCCATGGATCCACTACAAGCTGGATCAGGGTATCGACCACATTCTCGTCGACGAGGCGCAGGATACCAGCCCGATCCAGTGGAGCGTGATCCAATCGCTGGCGGAGGATTTCTTCTCCGGCGAAAGTGCGCGCGATGTGGTGCGGACGCTGTTTGCGGTGGGTGACGAGAAGCAGTCGATCTATTCGTTTCAGGGCGCGCGGCCCGAACGCTTTTCGGAAGAAAGCCGACGCACGCGGCAGCGGGTTTCGCAGAGCGGCCGGGATTTTTCCTCGGTTCGATTGCCGCTCTCCTTCCGATCGACCTCCGACGTGCTTGCCGCCGTCGACCATATCTTCACGCCGCCTGACAATGCGCGCGGCTTGAGCGCTGGTGGCGAGCCGGTGGTGCATCGCTCCAATCGTATCGGTCATCCTGGCGCCGTCGACCTATGGGAGATGATCGCGCCTGAGGTCGCTATCAAGGACGAGGACTGGACGGCGCCGTTCGACGCGACGCCGGAGAGCGCGCCGGCCGCCATTCTGGCGCGGCGCATGGCGCATACGATCGACATGATGGTCGGCAAGAAGACGATCATCGAGAAGGGCAAGGAGCGGCTGATCGAGGCCGGCGACATTCTGGTCCTCGTGCGCAAGCGCGATGCCTTCGTCAACGCACTCACGCGTGCTTTGAAGCGCCGCGGTAATATTCCGGTTGCCGGGGCCGACCGGTTGCGGCTCACCAGCCATATCGCGATCCAGGATCTGGTCGCGCTCGGCCGCTTCCTGCTCTTGCCGGAAGACGACCTTTCGCTGGCCGCCGTTATGAAGAGCCCGCTCTTCGATCTCAACGAAGACGACATCTTCGCGGTGGCGGCGCTGCGCGGCGATGGCCAAAGCGTGTGGGCGCATCTGCAGGCCTATGCGGCGGATGGCAATGAGCGTCTTGGCGCTGTCGTTACTCGGCTCCAGCTGTTTCTTGAGGAATCGAAGAGCCTTCCGGTTCACGATTTCTACGCCCGGGTGCTTGGTGTTCATGGCGGGCGGCGGCAGTTTCTGGCGCGGCTCGGGACCGAGGCGAGCGATATTCTCGACGAGTTCCTGACCTTCACGCTCGACCACGAGACGGCCGCCCTCCCCGGCCTGCAGTCCTTCATCTCGACGCTCGAGCTTGAGGCCCCCGTCGTCAAGCGCGAGCAGGACAAGGGGCGCAACGAGGTCCGGATCATGACCGTGCACGCCTCTAAGGGGCTTGAGGCGCCGATCGTGTTTCTGGTCGATGGCGGCTCCAAGGCGTTCACGCATTCGCATATGCCGAAGCTGCGACTGCTGGAGCAGAGTGGCGAGCGGCCGCCGCTGCCGGTCTGGGTGCCGCTCGGCGATCTCAGCAATTCGCTGACGCAGGCCGATGCCGCTCGTATCCAGGTGCTGGCGGAAGAGGAATATCGCCGGCTTCTCTACGTGGCGATGACGCGCGCGGCCGATCAGTTGATCGTCTGCGGCTATAGGGGTGTGCGGCTTAACACCGACACCTGGCATGCGATGATAACGGCTGCGATGGACGACAGCCATCCGCATGTCGAAGCCGCCACCTTCTCCGGGCCGGATGGGGACTGGCAGGGCGTCGAATGGCGCGTGCCGACGATGGAGCGGATGTTCGAGCGCGCCGACCATGTCGAGCAGACCGCCGCCCGTGATGCCCTGCCCTTCGACCTCAATCGCCCGCTGCCGCCGCAAAAGAAGCTCCCTCGACCCCTCAGCCCTTCCGGGGCCGGAACGATCATTGACGAGGAGGCAGACAATCTTCTCGTGACCTCGCCGCTGTTTACCGACAAGCCGAAATCCGACCGGGCGCTGCAGAAAGGCCGGCTGCTACACCGGATGCTGCAGACCTTGCCCGAGATACCGCTGGCGGAGCGCGCGGAGGCGGCAAGGCGCTATGCCGAGCGTGCGGCCCGCTTCTGGCCGCAGGACGAGCGCGAAAGACTGATCGATTCGGTTCTGAAACTATTGGACGTGCCGGATTTGCAGCCGGTATTCGAGGCCCACGCTCAAGCCGAGGTGTCGATCATGGGGACGCTTACGCTCGACGGGCGCGATTACGCAGTCTCGGGCCGTGTCGACCGGCTGGCGGTGCTCGACGACCGTGTGGTCATCCTCGATTACAAGACCAATCGCGTGCCGCCGGAGACGGCGGCGGCCATTCCCTTCGCGCATCGGGCCCAGCTTGCCATCTACCAGACGATCATGGCGCCGCTCTATCCCGGCAAGCGGATCGACTGCGTGCTCGTCTACACCGAGAACGGCTCCGTGCACACGCTGACGCCTGAGGCCATGGCATTGGCGCTTGCACAGCTCAAAACAAAGTGAAATACCGGTCATTGAAATCCCGCCGGCGCACCATCACATGTGCTTCAACAGGAATCCTTTAAAGGAGCGGCCTTATGGCTACCGTGAAAGTCGATATCAATAATTTCCAGGCTGAAGTTCTGGAATCTGCAGAACCCGTCGTTGTCGATTTCTGGGCTGAATGGTGCGGCCCGTGCAAGATGATCGCTCCGAGCCTCGAAGAACTCGCTGTCGAGTTCCAGGGTAAGGTGAAGGTCGCCAAGCTCAACATCGACGAAAATCCTGAGCTGGCCGCCCAGTTCGGCGTCCGCTCGATCCCGACGCTTGCCATGTTCAAGGCCGGCGAAGTTGCCGACATCAAGGTTGGCGCTGCTCCGAAGACCGCTCTTTCGAGCTGGATCTCCAGCGCGGCCTGATTTTTCAGGACAATAGAATGAAAAAAGCCCGGTCGATGCCGGGCTTTTTTCATTTTGGGGGTGTGCCGTTGTCGGTAAGCACGTCGCCAACAAGATAGAGCGACCCGCCGATCAAGATGCGCGGCGGCTGTTCCCGCTCGAAGGCGGTGTCCCGGATCGCTTCCAGCGCTTCGCCGACCGTAGACATGGGCTCGGCGACGAGGCCAGCGTCATAGGCGGCGTTGGCGAGGATGACGGGATCGATCATCGCGTCGCTGCCGCGGATCGGCACGCAGTAGACCTTTTCCGCAAGACCCTTGAAGGCGTTGAAATAGCCGATCGGGTCCTTGGTGTTGATCATGCCGATAATGAGGAAGAGCGGGCGCGGCTGCTTTTCCTCGAAATTGGCCATGGCTTCGGCGATGACTTCGCCGGCACCGGGATTATGGCCGCCATCGACCCAGATTTCCGCACCCGAGGGGGCGCTCGCCATCAGGTTACCATCGCTCAGCTTCTGCAAACGGCCCGGCCATTCGACCGAGGCCATCGCCTTCTCCATCATCGCTTCGGTGACAGTGAAGCCCGCGGCCTTGACGGCGCGGATGGCGGCGGCGGCATTGGCATATTGGTGGCGGCCGGGAAGCCGGGGCAGCGGCAGGTCGGCGAGGCCGAATTCGTCCTGATAGACAAGCCGGCCGTATTCCTCATGCGCCATGAAATCCTGGCCGAAGGCGGCGGTCGGGCAACCGAGACGCTCGGCGGTGGAGATCAGCACGTCGAGCGCCGCATCATATTCCTGCTTGCCGATGACGACAGGCCGCTTGCGCTTCATGATGCCGGCCTTTTCGGCGGCGATCAATTCGACGCTGTCGCCGAGATAAGGCTGGTGATCGAGCGAGATCGGCATGATGACCGATACGGCCGGATCTGAAATGACGTTGGTGGCATCGAAACGGCCGCCAAGGCCGACTTCGATGATGGCCGCGTCGGCCGGATGCTCGGAAAACAGAATGAAGGTGACCGCCGTCAGGATTTCGAAGACGGTGATCTTCTGGCCCGCATTGGCGGCAGCGACACGGCGCAGCGCATCGGCAAAGACCGCGTCATCAACGAGCTTACCGCGCCCGCCCTCGACGCCGATGCGATAGCGCTCGTGCCAGTTGACGAGGTGCGGCGAGGTGTGGACGTGGGCGCTATAGCCGCCCGCTTCGAGAAGCGCGCGGCAGAAGGCGGTGACGGAGCCCTTGCCATTGGTGCCTGCCACATGGATGACCGGCGGCAACTTCTTTTGCGGATCGCCGAGAACGGCAAGCAGGCGGGTAATGCGATCCAGCGACAGATCGAAGCCCTTGGGGTGCAACCCCATGAGCTTGTCGATTTCCTGTGCTGCTTCGCTCACCGCGGTCTGACCTCTGGGTATCATCGCTCAACCCGCCTGTGATGTTTGCGGTCAGGCGCTTGCGGCGATCGCAAGCGTGCCGTTGTTTTCGTTGGCGACGGCAGCCGGCTTCTTCGTCAGGATCTTCAGGACACGCGCGAGCGTATCGGGAATGTCATGACGCTTGACGACCATGTCGACCATGCCGTGCTCAAGCAGGTATTCCGACGTCTGGAAGCCTTCCGGCAGCTTTTCGCGGATGGTCTGCTCGATAACGCGCTTGCCCGCAAAGCAGATTTCGGCACCGGGCTCGGCCATGTGGATATCGCCGAGCATGGCGTAGGAGGCGGTGACGCCGCCCGTCGTCGGGTTTGTCAGCACGACGATGTAGGGCTGGCCGGCTTCCTTCAGCATGTCGACAGCAACGGTGGTGCGCGGCAGCTGCATCAGCGACAGGATGCCTTCCTGCATGCGGGCGCCGCCCGATGCCGGGAACATGACCAGCGGGCACTTCTCTGCGATGGCGCGCTCGAAGGCCTTGACGATCGCCTCGCCGGCGGCGATGCCGAGCGAGCCGCCCATGAAGTTGAACTCGTGCACGACGGCGACGAGCTTCAGACCGCGAACCTTGCCGACGCCGGCAACGATCGTGTCTTCCTGGTCGGTCTTGATGCGGCTATCGCGCAGGCGATCCGTATACTTCTTGGAATCGCGGAACTTCAGCGGATCCTGGGCGACCTTCGGCTGGATCAGCGCTTCATAGGCGCCGTCGTCGAAGAGATCGGTGAGACGGGCCTTGGCCGGCATCTTCATGTGATAGCCGGAAGCAGGGATGACCCACTTGTTGTCTTCGAGATCCTTATGGAAGACCATTTCGCCCGTTTCTGGGCACTTGATCCAGAGGTTCTCCGGCACTTCGCGGCGGCCCAGCATGGAATTGATGCGGGGGCGAACGTAGTTGGTGATCCAGTTCAAGTCGAAAACTCCTGATTAACTCTTGCCAATGTGGGAAAACTATTCGGCAGCAACAAGGCGCGCCGAACGTGTTCCCGATGACAGCCCGCGAACGAGCGTTGCGACAGCCTGTACGGTATCGGCTGTCGCCTTCCCGTCCTTGGTCAGGCTGAGGGCTACCTGATTGACGATTGCCGTACCGACGACGACGCCATCGGCAGACGCGCCGATGACCTTCGCATGATCGGCCGTCTTAACGCCGAAGCCGACGCAGACAGGCAGATCGGTGTGGTTCTTGATGCGCTTGACGGCGCCGGCGACCAGCGTCGGATCCGGCAGCGCCGAGCCGGTGATGCCGTTCATCGAGACATAATAGACGAAGCCCGAGGTGTTCTTCAGAACGACCGGCAGGCGCTTTTCATCGGTGGTCGGGGTGGCCAGCCGGATGAAATTGATACCCTTGCGCAGTGCCGGGATGCAGAGCTCATCGTCCATCTCCGGCGGCAGGTYGACGACGATCAGGCCATCGATGCCAGCTTCCAGCGCGTCGTCGAGAAACTGCTCGACGCCATGGACGTAGATCGGATTGTAGTAACCCATCAGGACGATCGGCGTGTCGTTGTCGGTCTTGCGGAAGTCGGCTGCGAGCTGCAGCGTCTTCTTCAACGTCTGTCCGGCCTTCAGCGCACGCTGGCCGGCCATCTGGATCGCCGGGCCATCGGCCATCGGATCTGAGAAGGGCATGCCGAGCTCGATGATATCGGAGCCCGCTTCCGGCAGCGCCTTCATGATGCCGAGCGAGGTGTCGTAATCGGGATCACCACCCATGAAATAGGTGACCAGCGCCGGGCGGCCTTCTGCCTTCAGAGCGGCAAAGCGTTTGTCTATACGTGCGGTCATGACTTATGCACCCATTCCCAGAATCTTGCCGACGGTGAAGATGTCCTTGTCGCCGCGACCGGACAGGTTCATCAGGATGATCTCGTCCTTGCCCATCTTCGGCGCACGCTTGATGACTTCGGCCAGCGCATGCGAGGGCTCGAGCGCCGGGATGATGCCCTCAAGGCGCGTCAGCGTCTGGAAGGCTTCGAGCGCTTCGTGGTCCATGATCGGCACGTATTCGACGCGGCCGATATCGTTCAGATAGGAGTGCTCGGGGCCGATGCCGGGATAATCGAGGCCGGCCGAAATCGAGTGGCCTTCCTTGATCTGGCCGTCGCCATCCTGCAGCAGATAGGTGCGGTTGCCATGAAGAACGCCGGGCGAGCCCGCGGTGATCGAGGCGCAATGCTCATCGCCCTGCAGGCCCTTGCCGCCGGCTTCGACGCCGACGATCTTGACGCTGGCGTCATCGAGGAACGAATGGAAGATGCCGATCGCATTCGAGCCGCCGCCGACGGCTGCAACGACGAGATCAGGAAGGCGGCCTTCGGCTTCGAGCATCTGCTCCTTGGCTTCCGCGCCGATGACGGCCTGGAAATCGCGGACCATCTCGGGATAGGGATGCGGGCCGGCGGCCGTGCCGATCAGGTAATAGGTGTCGTCGACATTGGTCACCCAGTCACGCAGCGCCTCGTTCATGGCGTCCTTGAGCGTGCCATGGCCGGCGGTAACCGGCTTCACTTCGGCGCCCAGGAGCTTCATGCGGAACACGTTCGGCGCCTGGCGCTCGACATCGGTCGCGCCCATGTAGACGACGCAGGGGAGACCGAAACGGGCGGCAACAGTCGCCGAGGCAACGCCGTGCTGACCGGCGCCTGTTTCGGCGATGATGCGGGTCTTGCCCATGCGCTTGGCAAGCAGGATCTGGCCGATGCAGTTATTGATCTTGTGCGAACCGGTGTGGTTCAGCTCTTCACGCTTGAAGTAGATCTTGGCGCCGCCGAGTTCGGCGGTCAGGCGCTCGGCGAAATAGAGCGGGCTCGGGCGGCCGATATAATGCGTGCCGAGATGCTTCAACTCCGCCTGGAATTCCGGATCGGTCTTCGCCTTGTCCCACTCGTCCTGCAGTTCCAGGATCAGCGGCATCAGCGTTTCGGCGACAAAGCGGCCGCCGTAAATGCCGAAGCGGCCATCCTCATCGGGACCGGAGCGGAATGAATTGGGTTTTGGCGTCTCGTTCACTATCAACTCCCTGAGGCCATTTCAGGCCGGCAAGCCTGCTCGACCGCATCGAAAAACTCATCAATCAGTGCGACGCTTTTCACGCCGGGCGCGCTTTCCAGGCCCGAGGACGCATCGAGCCCCGGCGCCTTGGTGATGGCAAGGGCTTCGGCGATGTTGTCCTTGTTCAGGCCACCGGAAAGCATGTAATCCACCGTGCCGTCAAGCCAGCTGAGCAGCGTCCAATCGAAGGACACGCCATTGCCGCCGGGCAATTCGGACCCCTTCGGCGGCTTCGCGTCGAAGAGGAAACGATCGGCGATACCAATATAGGCCTCGACGCGCTTCAGATCATCGGCCGTGCGGATCGAAAACGCCTTCATAACAGGCAAAGCGTACACGGCCTTTATGGTCAAAACGCGCTCGGGGCTTTCGTCACCGTGAAGCTGGAGAATATCTGGCCTCAAGGTGGCAACAATCTCATCGAGATCATCATTCGTCGGATTGACCACCACGGCAACGATCTTGGCGCGGCCACGCACCCGGTCGGCCAGCTTGGCGGCATCGTCGGGCTCGATATAGCGCGGGCTCTTTTCGAAGAAGATGAAGCCGATATGGGTGGCGCCGCGCGTCACCGCGCGATCGATCGCTTCGGCCGTTTTCAGGCCGCAGATTTTGATATCCGGTTTCATGGCAGCGAAGTGACACGAAAAAGGCCGTGAGTCGAGCCAATTCCGAGTGCTGCGATATTTTGGACGGTGGTTTATAGGCGAGGGCTTATCAGTCGAAGTCGATCGCGTGCAGCAGGCTGCCGTGCCGCTTCAGCCAGGATTTCGCATCCTCCATGCCAGGGCAGAGCTTCTTGCACAGCGCCCAGAAGTGGGGACCGTGGTTCATCTCCTTGAGATGGGCAACTTCGTGGGCGGCGAGATAGTCAACGACTGATGGCGGCGCCATGATGATGCGCCAGGAGAAGCTGAGGTTTCCCTCGGCCGAACAGGAGCCCCAGCGGCTGCGGGTGTCCTTCATCGAGATCGACTTGATCGGCGCCCGGATCGAATGTGCATGAAATTTTGCCAGGCGCTCCAGATCGGCGCGTGCTTCCTTCTTCAGGAATGTCGCGATGCGGCGGCCGAGATGCTCCGGCATGCCGCTCACCCGCAGCACCGGCTTGCCATCGATGACGGTCGCCTCGGTCAGTCCGCGCAGGCTGCCCGTGTGCTGAATGCGATGGGATACGCCGCGAAAAAGGATCGTGCCGCCATCGTGAAGGCCGGTATCGGTCGAGAATTTCGCCAGCTTGGTCATGAGCCAGCCCTGGTGTCGGTCGAGGAAGGCGTCGACGTCGCGTCGCGCCAAGCCGCTCGGGATCGTCATCTTCAGGGCGCGGCCACCGGGTTCGATGCGCAGCGTGATACGGGTTGCGCGCTCGTGCTGCTTGATCGTCAGCGGCATCAGCCGTCCGGCAACGTCGAGCGTGCGCGTCTCCGGCGGAGCCGGTTTGCGGACACTGCGTCGTGGCTTGGACAAGAGCGGGAACATCGGTATTTTCTATATGATTCGTCGCAATTCCGGTCAAAGAAAAACCGGCACCTGATGGTGCCGGCTGATGTTTTGATGCCGATCGCAGTTACGGCGCCTGATATTCGGCAACCGGGCCGTTATCATCGCGCCTGGTGTTCTTGCGATCGCGCATATAGCGGTCGAACTCGTCCTGATCCTTGGCGCGGCGGAGCTCGCGCACATAGGTTTCGAAGTCCTCGCGCATTTCATCAAGCTTGCGGCGTTCTTCCTCGAGCCTGTCGAGCTCGGCCTTGCGCCAATCGTCGAAGGCGACATTGCCCGTTGAGAATTGCGGGCGATAGCGGCCATGCGAACGTCGGCAGCCGGCGAAGAATCCATCGGCGGCACTATTGGCGTCGCGCTTGAAGCCGCGCAGACGCTCCCCGAAGATGATGTAGGCGAGCATGGCGAGACCCAGAGGCCAGAAAACCACGAAGCCGAGGATCATCAGGGCAATGGTAGCCGGAGTCCAATCCGGGCGAAGCAATGCTGACTGGTTCATCGTGCGGTATCCTCGCATTTTCGCGCCCGGCGAAATGCCGAACGCTGGAAATCGATGTGGTTACCGTTTGACACCGCTTCAAGACGATTTCCGCTCAAATCGGACAAGGCCTTGAAAGCACAAAGCTAATTCAGACGATGCTAAATCAGGTTGATTTGCCGCCCTTGATCACGCGCTTGACCGCAGGCTTTCCGACGCGTCCATGCTCGCGGACGAAATTGATGATGCGGGGCGCGATCTCGCGGCGGAAACGCGAGCCGTTGAAGACACCGTAGTGACCGACATCCGGCTGCAGGTAGTGCATGCGCATGTGGTCGGGGATGTTGGTGCAAATGGTCTGTGCGGCCTTGGTCTGGCCGACACCCGAGATGTCGTCGTTCTCGCCTTCGACGGTCAGAAGCGCCACGTTGCGGATTGCCGTGGGGTCGACCAGCTTGCCGCGATGCTCGAGTTCGCCCTTCGGAAGCGCGTGCCTGATGAAGACCTGATCGACGGTCTGCAGATAGAACTCGGCAGTCAGATCCATGACGGCCAGATATTCGTCGTAGAAGTCGCGATGCTTCTCGGCCGGCTCGCCGTCGTTCTTCACCAGGTGCATGAAGAACTCCTTGTGGGCGACGAGATGCCTGTCGAGGTTCATCGACATGAAGCCGGAGAGCTGCAGGAAGCCCGGATAGACCGGCCGCATGAAGCCCGGCTGCGGCCAAGGGACGTTCATGATCACGTTTTCGGCGAACCATTCCAGCGGCTTGTCCTTGGCCAGCTGGTTGACGGCGGTCGGATTGATGCGGGTGTCGATCGGGCCGCCCATCAGCGTGATCGACGCCGGCGCAAGCGGATCGTTGGCCTCTTCCATGACGGCAGCGGCAGCGAGCACTGGCACGGAGGGCTGACAGACCGCGACTACATGCGTGTCCGGCCCGAGGAAGTGCAGGATCTCGATGACGTAATCGACATAGTCGTTGAAATCGAAGGTCCCGTCGGTCATCGGCACCATGCGGGCGTCGATCCAATCGGTGATGTAGATATCCGCGCTCGGCAGCAGTGCCTCAACCGTGCCGCGCAAAAGCGTCGCGTAGTGCCCGGACATGGGGGCGACGATCAGGATGCGCGGGTCGGGAGCGTGAGCGGCCGGCAGGTTGCGCGAGAAATGCAGCAGATTGCAGAAGGGTCGTGCCCAGACGACCTCTTCTCGAACCGCTACCTTCTTGTCGCCAATGACGGTCTCGGGCAGATCGAAGGACGGCTTGCCATAGCGACGCGTCGTGCGCTCGAACATTTCGAGTGCTGCGGCCATTGTCCGGCCCCACGGGGTTTGGGACAGCGGATTGAGCGGGTTGGCATAGGCAAGCCGCATGATGTCTGCCACGGCGCGGTAAGGCGCCATCGCGGCATGATTCATTTCATAAAGCTGGTAAAACATGAGATGCATCACCTTTCTTTCATCTGGAAGATGACGCCTGCTGAAAGGCATCGAACTCTTTCCAACGATGTGCTGGCATCTTAACGCACAGTAACAGGTTTTTGTTGCACAGCAACATGAGCGATCCGCACCGCAATAAAGAAATGCCGGGGATTCTCTCCCCGGCATGATGCTGCGCTCAAATGCTTAACACACGTCAAACGCCTAGAGATCGGCCTGAAACGTCTGCTTCTGCGTACCGAGACCTTCGATGCCGAGCTCGACAACGTCGCCGGCGCGCAGGAAGCGCTGCGGCTTCATGCCCATGCCGACGCCAGGAGGGGTGCCGGTCGAGATGACGTCGCCGGGATGCAGCGACATGAACTGGCTGAGATAGGAAACGACGAAGGCGACGCCATAGACCATGGTCTTCGACGAGCCGTCCTGCATCGTCTCCCCATTGACCTTCAGCCACATGCCGAGGTTCTGCGGATCGGGGATCTCGTCCTTGGTCACCAGCCATGGGCCGATCGGGCCGAAAGTGTCGCAGGACTTACCCTTCGTCCACTGCCCGGCGCGCTCCGTCTGGAAGGCGCGCTCGGAGACGTCATGCGAGACGCAATAGCCCGCCACATAGTCGAGCGCGTCGGCTTCGCTGACATATTTCGCGGTCTTGCCGATGACGACGCCAAGCTCGACTTCCCAATCGGTCTTTTCGGAGCCGCGCGGGATCAGAACGTTGTCGTTCGGGCCGACGATGGCCGAAGTGGCCTTCATGAAGATGACGGGTTCGGGCGGCACAGCGGCGCCGGTCTCGGCGGCGTGGTCGGAGAAGTTGAGGCCGATGCAGATGAACTTGCCGGTGCCGGCAACGCAGGCGCCGATGCGGCCTGGCTGGAGTTCGGGAAGGGTTTTCGGGTCGATCGCCGCCAGCTTGGCCAAGCCCTCAGGCGAGATCGACGCGCCCGCGATATCGGATACATGACCGGACAGATCCCTGATCTTGCCGCCAGCATCCAGCATTGCCGGCTTTTCCTGGCCGATCTCTCCAACGCGCATGAGCTTCATCGAATATCCTCCTCAGCGTGAGCCATGTTTCCATCACCTATGAACGAATTATTCACGGGTGTCATTACGGCTTTTCGCGCGAGCGGTACGCTCGTTTAAAAGTCCTGCAAAAATCCGGGCAAGGGGCCACTGTCTTTCCCGCGCGGGGTGCCCACATATCTTGACGGACGCATAAGAGTGACAAGACTGCGTTTGCCGAGGAGATCAAACCCCTGCACCGCGCCACCAACCATCGGAAAGATCATGACAAAGAGCAACAGCCGCGAATCCCAATACCCGATCGAGCCGATCTTTCTCGACCGCTGGTCGCCCCGCGCCTTTACCGGCGAGATCATCGATGAAGCTGACCATGACCGTGCTGGACGCCGCGCATTGGGCGCCCTCTTCCGCCAACCAGCAGCCGTGGCGCTTCATCTACACGCTGAAGGGCTCCGACGACTGGGATAAATTCGTATCGCTGCTGGTCGAGTCCAATCAGGAATGGGCGAAGAATGCGTCCGCGCTGATCTTCGTTGTGTCCAAGGGTTTCAGCGGCGACTTTTCCGAGGGACGCAAGAGCTACACGCACTCCTTCGATGCCGGCACCGCCTGGGGCTATCTCGCGCTGCAGGCCAAGCTCTCCGGCTTCTATGCCCACGGGATGGGCGGCATCAAACATGACGAGATCCGCGATACATTCGCTATCCCAGAGGGGTACCGTGTGGAAGCGGGAATTGCGTTTGGGCGCCTTGCCGATAAGTCCGTGCTTTCTGAACGCAACCAGGAACGCGAGTTCCCCAGCCAGCGCAAGCCGCTCGCCGAAGTCGCTTTCAAGGACAAATTCGTAGCCGGATAATGGTGAAATAAAAAACGGCCCCGCGGCTGGTGAGCCGCAGGGCCGTTTGTCGATAAATGCAAGCGATCAGATGTCGAGGTTGGCCACGTTGAGCGCGTTTTCCTGAATGAATTCGCGGCGTGGCTCGACCTCATCACCCATGAGGCGGGCGAAGAGACCATCGGCATCCGTGGCGTCGCTGACGCGCACCTGCAACAGAGAGCGGACGTTCGGATCGAGCGTGGTTTCCCAAAGCTGCTCGGCGTTCATTTCGCCAAGGCCCTTGTAGCGCTGCATGGTCAAGCCCTTGCGGCCGCTTGCGAAAACGGCTTCCAGCAGTTCGCGCGCACCTGACAGTTCCAGATTACCGTCGCGACGCGTCAGCTTCGGCGGCGTCTGGTAGATTTCCTTCAGACGAGCCGACATCTGGTCGATCAGGCGTGCATCCTGCGAACCGATAAGCGCCATGTCGAGAACCACGACTTCCTTGACGCCGCGAACCATGCGCTCGAGACGCAGGCCGCCTTCGCTCGTCAGGCCGCCTTCCCAGCCACGCTCTGTTTCCTCAGCGATAACGTCGAGGCGACGCGCGACTTCGGCCACCAATTCCTCGGCGCGGGCGCCATCGCTGATCGCTTCGGCGTTCAGCGCGCCGGCAATGGCCGCCTGCTCGACGACCGCGCGATTGTATCGCGAATGCAGATTGTCGAGCAGCGCGCGCAGGCGCAGCGCATCGACGATGACTTCGCGCAAATCCTGTCCGACGCGGACTTCGCCGCTGCCGAGCGTCAGCGCAGCATCGTCGAGGCCCTGGGCGATGAGATATTCCTCAAGCGCCTTTTCGTCCTTCAGATACTGGATCGACTTGCCGCGCGACACCTTATAGAGCGGCGGCTGGGCGATGTAGATGTGACCGCGCTCGATCAGTTCCGGCATCTGGCGGAAGAAGAAGGTCAAGAGCAGCGTTCTGATGTGGGCGCCGTCGACGTCAGCGTCCGTCATGATGATGATCTTGTGATAGCGCAGCTTGTCGGCGTTGAATTCGTCCTTGCCGATACCGGCGCCGAGCGCGGTGATCAGCGTGCCGATTTCCTGGCTCGACAGCATCTTGTCGAAGCGCGCGCGCTCGACGTTCAAGATCTTACCGCGCAGCGGCAGGATGGCCTGATTTTCACGCGACCGGCCCTGCTTGGCCGAACCGCCTGCGGAGTCACCCTCGACGAGGAAGACTTCGGACTTGGACGGATCGCGCTCGGAGCAATCGGCGAGCTTGCCGGGAAGCGAGGCGATATCGAGCGCACCCTTGCGGCGCGTCAGTTCGCGCGCCTTGCGAGCGGCTTCGCGCGCGGCGGCGGCTTCGACCACCTTGCCGACGAGGATCTTGGCGTCAGCTGGATGTTCTTCCAGCCAAGTGCTCAGCGCCTCGCTGACGAGATTTTCGACGACCGGACGAACTTCCGACGAAACGAGCTTGTCCTTGGTCTGCGACGAGAACTTCGGATCCGGTACCTTGACCGACAGAACAGCTGTCAGGCCTTCGCGGCAATCGTCGCCCGTCAGAGAAACCTTCTCCTTCTTGGTGATGCCAGATGTATCGGCATAGGAGGTGATCTGACGGGTCAGAGCGGCGCGGAAGCCGGCCATGTGGGTGCCGCCGTCACGCTGCGGGATGTTGTTGGTGAAGCAGAGCACGTTCTCGTGGTAGCTGTCGTTCCACCACATCGCGACTTCAACGGTGATCCCATCCTTGTCGCCACGAATGGCGACCGGCCGCTCGACCAGCGGCTTCTTGGCGCGATCGAGGTAGGAGACGAAGGCTTCGAGACCTCCATCATAGAGCAGCTCTTCCTGGCGCACGTCGGAATGGCGCTTGTCGGTCAGGAGGATGCGGACGCCGGAATTGAGGAAGGCAAGTTCGCGCAGGCGGTGTTCGAGCGTGTTGAAATCGAACTCGATCATCGTGAAGGTTTCGGAGCTCGGCATGAAGCTGACTTCGGTGCCGGTCAGGCCGCCGGAATCACCGGTTTCCTTGAGCGGGGCATCAGACACGCCGTGCGTAAAGCTCATCTCGTGGATCTTGCCCTGGCGGCGGATCTTCAGCTTCAGCCACACCGACAGCGCGTTGACGACGGAAACGCCGACGCCGTGCAGACCGCCGGAGACCTTGTAGGAATTCTGGTCGAACTTACCGCCGGCATGCAGCTGGGTCATGATGACTTCGGCAGCCGAAATGCCTTCGCCGCTGTGAATATCCGTCGGAATGCCGCGACCGTTGTCGGTGACGGTGACGGAACCATCAGCATTGAGCGTGACGGTAACGATGTCGGCATGACCGGCCAGGGCTTCGTCGATGGCGTTGTCGACGACTTCGTAGACCATGTGATGCAGGCCGGAGCCGTCATCGGTATCACCGATATACATGCCGGGGCGCTTGCGCACGGCGTCAAGACCTTTCAGGACCTTGATCGAGTCTGCGCCATACTCGGTGCTAACGCCGTTTTCCGTCGCGGGTGTATCGGTCATATTGTCGAGAATTCCCTGTTGTCGATGCCGGGGTGACACGCGGGCGAATCACCGGCCTTAATCACGTTGAATATAGGGTTTTTGCATGAAGTTCCCAATGCCAGCGGCCCCCAAGAGCGCATAAAACAGGGGATTATGACCGTTTTCCGTCGGCGTTTTCCGCATTTTCGAGAACCTCCGACAGTTTTGCCAGGGTCGCCTCATCCAGATGTCGAATAGACCCCGCCAAACGGTTGGCGAAGGTCGTGTATTCGGCCGCCAAACCCGAGGTATCGATGACAATTCGCGGATCGGAAAAGCGCGCGATCAGGAACAGATCGTCGGCCTCATCCCAGATGATGTTGAAATAGCCGGCGATGCGCTGCAGAAGATCGAACGTCGGGACGCCGCGCTTTCCATGCTCGAGTGCCGAGAGATAGGCGGGAGAGACGTTCAAAGCCTCTGCCATCTGCTTCTGCGACACGCCCTTGCGCTCTCTGAGCTTGCGGATCGCCTCCCCGAACGGCGTCATAGCCGATCGCCCACGCGACGAGACAAGCGGATGTAGAGCGCGCCCTCGCCGCCGTGATGCTGCGCCGCCGCCTCATAAGACGAGATGAGATAGCGAAATTCGGGCTTGGAGAACCACATCGGCACGGCGCGCTTCAACGCGCCATCGCTGCCGAGCGAGCTACCCTTGCCGGTGATCACGAGGACATGGCGCATGCCGCGATCGTGCGCACGCATCAGGAACTCGAGCAGCATGATGTGCGCTTCGCTTTGAACGAGGCCATGAAGATCGATGCGGGCCTCGAGCGCGAGGCGGCCCTTGGCGATCTTGCGCTTGACCGGGCGCTCCAGCGGATGATGGATGCCACCCGTGGGCTTCGGCGCCGCTGACGGTTCAGGATGCCCGCTAGCGCCTGCGACCGATTTTGGTGCGACGGCGGCTTTCAGGTTGGCGGCGTCCGCTTCCTTTTCGGCCTCCACCAGGAAGGCGTCGAGCTCGTTCATTGCGCCGGCGTTGCCGGGCATGGGGCGCGTGCTGCGCGCGACCTTGCCCCAAAGGATGCGTTCATCGGAACTGAGCTTGCGATCCTTCGCCATCACGCGAACCTCGCGGCGACTTTGTTCGGGATCAGGATGGCGAAATCGGCATCGTGGCGCACGGTGCCGGCAAGCTCGCCGGCCGCGTCGCCGGAGCCGGTGAAGATATCACCCCGCGCCGGACCAACGATGGCCGAGCCGGTGTCGAGCGCCAGCATCAGGCGTTGGAAGGGCTTTCCATCCTGCAGGTGCAGCAGGCCTTGCGAATGAATATAAAATGGAAAGCCGAAGGTGTGGATCAGGCGATCGACGGCAAGCGACCGTCCTGCGATGAGCGGCACCTTGGCGGCCGCGATCGGGCCGGCGGCCTCGTTGTCGATCTCGACCTCACGGAAGAAAATGTAGGAGCGGTTGTGGGCAAGAATATCATCGACACGGTCGGGGTTGATCGCCAGCCAATGCCGGATCGATTGAATGGAGATGTTCGCCCGATCGATCTCGCCGAGGTCGATCAGCAGTTTGCCGATCGCCGAAAACGGATGACCGGCCTTGGCCGCATAGGTAATGCGCCCCGTGCGCCCATCGGGGTAACGCAGGCGTGCGGCACCCTGGACATGCACGAAGAAGACGTCGACCTTGGATCTTGCCCAGCAAATTTCCAGCCCCTGCCCTTCCAGCGCCCCTTTGTCGATGGCGGCGCGGTCGAGATAGGGCTCGATCGTTCCCTCACGCAGGCGGCCGAACATGTAGTACGGATCCATCGAGGCGGGACGGTTCCGATCGTCGAGGTCGATCAGGTCGTCGGGGCGGCGGTAGAATGGGAAGCGGTATTCGTCGTCGGGACTGGCTGAGACGGTTATCTCGGGCTCGTAGAAGGCAGTGACGAAGCCGGGCTGGCCGTCGGTCCGCCTGATCCTGTAGGGCCGACAGTGCGCTTCGAAGAAGGCTCGCGCCTCGCTCGCCGATGTTGGTCGTGCATCGCGCGCGGCCTGCAACAGGTCCAGGAGATCGGCGCTTGTCAGGCCCAACGATCCTGTGCGGTAGGGCTTGGTCTGCTCGATATGCTGACGACAGGCTTCCATAGCCTCGAAAAGGCTGGAGGGATCATCATCCCGCCAGCCTTCCAGATCGTCAAAGCCTATCGCCTCGAGGGCAAAGCCTCGTTCATCATCACTCATGTTCCGATTCGGTGGCCACGAGTTTCCAGTTCGGATCGCGCGAGCGGGTGTCGCGTGCGAATGTCCAGAGGTCGTTGATCTCGGCAACGGTTTCCGCGTCACCGTCAACGAGGACATCGGCCTTGTCGTAGGTGGCGGAAATCATCTGGCTGATGATGCGCAAGGTGATCTGCGCTTCGCTACCATTGACCTCGACATTCTTGATTTCGGCCTTGTCGATGCCGACGAAGGTGGATTTGACCTTCTCGCCCTTGCTCTCACGATCAGCGATCGCCGCATCGAAGCCTTCGTAGACCTCCTTGGACAGCAAATTCTTGAGCGTCTTGCGATCGCCATCGGCAAAGGCCATCACGATCATTTCATAAGCCATGCGGGCGCCGTTCACGAATTCCTTCGGGTTGAAGGAAGGATCGGCCTTGTTCATCTCCCGCAGCGATTCATTGAGGGGCGTGCCGGCTGGCGCGAAGGCGTCGATTGCCGCGAAGCGGTCCTCTTCCTCGCCTGCCGCATCGCGGCGCGGCAGGGTTACGACCTTTCCGGCATCCGGCGTCTCGGGACCGGCGGCATCGCGCGGCGTGTAGAGATCGCGTGGCGGCTTCTCATTTCCCGTGCGTCGACCAAGGACATTGCGTAGCTGCAAAAATATCAGCACCGCCGCCACGAGAAAAAACAAAGTGATGAAGTCGTTTGAACCCATATCCCGCCGCAATCTGTTAACATCTAGAGTTTGTATACCCATATAGTCTGCATATACAGATGATTCAAATGGGTCCGGTACGTTGGGCCGATTTCAATGGAGACCGGTGCGAGCCGGAGAGAAATAATGCGCCTTACAATGCTGCCTGGTTTTCTGCTGCTCATGCCTTTGGCCGAGATTGCGGGCTTCGTGATTGTCGGCAAGGCGATCGGTCTTTGGGCAACGCTCGGACTGGTCATGCTGAGTTTCGTGGCCGGCATGATGCTGTTGCGCCGGCAGGGTATCGGCATCCTGCAGCGCATGTCGATGGAAGGACGCGCCGGCGCTGTGCCCGGCCGCGAGCTGCTGCGGCCGGCAATGTTCGTGATCGCCGCACTGCTCCTGATCATTCCCGGCTTCATCAGCGATATCGTAGCGCTGCTCATTTTCATCCCGGCGGTCCGCGATCTTGCGTGGAATTATGTAAGCCGTCGTTTCGTGGTGGTGGGTGCATCCGGACCGTCCCGCACATCGGCGCACTCCCCTTATCGGGATAACAACGCAACGGTTGTCGATCTGGATGCAGACGATTATCAGCGCGACCCGAACGGCAAGTCGCCATGGTCCGGCAAAAGCCTAGGCGAATGAGGCTCTTGCTAGATTGGCGCCGGCTGGCCTAGGGTTGTAACCACATCGTCGAAATGATAGATGCGGCGAAATCCAATGCCCTCGAGGAAAAGCCAATGGACAGCGAAAACAGCAATAACGGCGCAACGAGCCCGAGCCTTACCATTCTAGCACAGTACACCAAGGACCTTTCCTTCGAGAATCCTGGTGCACCGCGTTCGCTGCAGGCCCGCGACAAGGCACCTGCCATCAACATCAATGTCAACGTCAACGCCAACCCGCTTTCCGACACGGACTTCGACGTCGTTCTCTCGTTGAACGCCGAAGCCAAGGAAGGCGACAAGACGGTATTCCACACGGAGCTGGTCTACGGCGGCGTTTTCCGGATCGCCGGCTTCCCGCAGGAACACATGCTGCCGGTTCTCTTCATCGAGTGCCCGCGCATGCTCTTCCCGTTCGCGCGCCAGATCATCGCTGACGTGACCCGCAACGGTGGCTTCCCGCCGCTGATGATCGACCCGATCGATTTCTCGCAGATGTTTGCCCAGCGCGTTGCCGAAGAGCAGGCCCGCGCAAAGGTGCAGGCGAACTAATTCCTGATCACATGACGACCGAGATGCCCGGGCCAGCGCCCGGGCATTTAGTTTGGGCGATCGTATTTAGCCCAGATGCTCTTCTGGCCGAGCTTGGCAATCAGCGCATCATGCTGCTCGGCTTCGGTTTCGCTGAGGCGCGGTGCAAGCGGCCGCGGCCGCTCCAGCGCGACCAGGACAATATCGTTATCGCTGTCATTGCGTTCTGATCCGCCGTTGTTCTGCGCGACGCCGAGACCAAGCGCCGTCTGACGACCGCCGATCATCTCGATATAGACTTCGGCGAGCAGTTCGGAGTCGAGCAAGGCCCCGTGCTTGGCGCGATGAGAGTTATCGATCCCGTAGCGACGGCAGAGCGCATCGAGCGAGTTCGGGCCCATCGGATTCTTGCGCCGGGCCATCGACAGCGTGTCGATCACATTTTCGGGAGAGATCGGCGGCAGCGATAGCCGCGCCAACTCGGCATTGATGAAGCCCATGTCGAAGGTGGCATTGTGGGCGATCCACTTGCCTTCGCCGAAGAAATCGAGAATTTCCTGCACCACGGCCGCGAAAGGCTGCTTGTCCTTCAGGAACTCATCGGTGATCCCATGGACGGCGAGCGCGTCCGGATGGACCTTCTGGTCACCCGGATTGATATAGATGTGCAGCGTCTTTCCCGTCGGAAAGTGATTGAAGAGTTCGATGCCGCCGATTTCGATGATGCGATCGGTGCGGTTATCAAGCCCGGTGGTTTCCGTATCGAAAATGATTTCACGCATTCGGGAAATCTCCGTTCGCTATCCGCTGTTTCAGGTCCGCGATAATGGCGCCGACCCGCGCCCTCGCCTCATCGATGCCATGGCCGGTATCGATTACATAATCAGCGCGCTGGCGTTTTTCGGCGTCCGGGGTCTGGCGCGAGAGAATCATATTGAATTTCTCTTCCGTCATGTTCGGACGCGCAAGTACCCGCTCACGCTGAATCTGTGGATCACAGCTGACGACGACGATGACATCGACGCGATCGGCGCCGCCGCTCTCGAAAAGCAGCGGTATGTCGAGAATCACCATCGGTGTGCCCTGCCCCCGCTGCTCGTCGAGAAACATCGCCTCGCGATCGCGGACAAGAGGATGAACGATCTGCTCCAGCTGCTTGAAACCTTCAGGACGCAACGCAAGCTGCCGGCCCAACTCCTGGCGATCGACCTTGCCGTTTTTCACCGAGCCTGGAAAAGCCGCCTCGATGAGCGGTGCCGCTGCACCGGCATAAAGATCATGGACGACGGCGTCGGCATCATTGACTGGCAGGCCGGCATCGGCAAACAGCTTTGCCGTGGTCGATTTGCCCATCCCGATCGAGCCGGTCAGTCCGATTTTCAGCATCAATGCTTTTCCATATCCGCGATGATCAAGGCGCGAAGTGTCTCATCGACGACCGGCCGCTTGCCGAACCATTTCTCGAAACCGGGTACCGCCTGGTGCAGCAGCATACCCAGACCATCGACGGTCGCGAAACCCTGTTCCTCAGCCTGCGCGAGAATGGGCGTCTTCAGCGGTACGTAGACGATGTCGGTGACAACGGCGTCTGACTGCAACGGAGAGAAATCGATATCGGGCGCGATCTCCCCTTCCATCCCCAGCGACGTGGTATTGATGAAGAGGCCTGCGCCTTTCATCACTTCGGAAAGAGCCGTCATCGGATGCGGATGCACTGCTTCTCCAAAACGATCCGCGAGCTCGACCGCGCGGGCAACGGTACGGTTGACGAGGTGGATCTCCTTGATGCCGCGATCGCGAACGGCCTGGATGACGGCACGGCTGGCGCCGCCGGCGCCGAGAATGACCGCCGACCGCACTTTGTCCCAGCCGGGATGGCGCTCATCCAGATTTGCGGTGAAGCCACGGCCATCGGTGTTCGTGGCCTTCAGCTTGCCGTCCTCAAGCCAGAGCGTGTTGGACGCACCAAGCTCGCGCGAGAGATCATCCGGCTCGTCAGCCAGCTTGAACGCCATCTCCTTGTGTGGGATTGTCACGTTGCCGCCGACAAAACCTGAGGCGCCCGACTTCAGGGATTCGATGAAAGCCGGAAAATCGTCCGGCGCGACTTCATGGGTACGGTAGCTTCCGTCGAGCGACAGCGACTTCAGCCAATATCCATGGATGATCGGCGAGCGCGAATGCTTGACGGGAAAGCCGGTGACGAAGGCGCGCGGGCCGATTGTTTCACGTGAATCATCCATCGATGGCACCCAATTCTCTCAGTTTTTCCAGGAGCGGCAGCATCGGCAGCCCCAATATAGTGAAGTAGTCGCCATCGATTTTCGAGAAAAGCTGCAGTCCCTCCCCTTCAAGCTGATAGGCGCCGACGCTGCTCAAGGCGCGCTCGCCGACCCGCTTCAGGTGCCGTTTGATGAAATCATCGGTGAGCGGACGCATCGTCAGTTCGGCACGCGAGACATGCTCCCAGATGATGTCGCCGTTATAGGCGAGCGCGACCGCGCTGTTCAGCCGATGGGTCTGTGCGGACAGCGCAGTGAGATGATCGACCGCATCTTCCATGCTCTTCGGCTTGTGAAATGTGCGCTGCCCCAGCGACATGGTTTGATCTGAACCGATCACGATTGCGCCCGGCGAGCGATCACTCACCTCCCTGGCTTTGGCCTTGGCGAGAACCAGCGCGATCGCGTCAGGCGTTGCGCCATCTCGTTCGAGCGGCGCTTCGATGGCGCGCTCATCGACCTTCGCGGGATGAGCCTCAAAGGACAGGCCGGCATTTTCCATCAGCATGCGACGGAAGGGGCTGGAGGAAGCGAGTATGAGTTTCGGTATCATCTGTGCTCTCGGCGCGGTTGGCTAGGGGCAGCGATTAGCGCAGCTTGGGACGCAGAGCAACGATTGCTGCCGCCGTCTCCTCGATGGAACGGCGCGTCACGTCGATGAGCGGCCAGTTGTGGCGGGCGCAAAGCGAGCGGGCATATTTGAGCTCTTCCGATATGGCGGCGCGATCCGTGTAGTCGCCGCGATCAAAGCCGGGTGTCGCGCCAAGGTCGCGATTTTCGCGGACCTGGGAGATGCGATCGGTAGTGGCGATGAGGCAGACGATGAGCGGCTTGGTCGCTTCGAAGAGGCTTTCCGGCAGGGGCACGCCATAGACAATCGGGAAATTGGCGGTCTTGATGCCGCGGTTGGCGAGATAGATGCTGGTCGGTGTCTTCGATGTGCGGCTGATACCGATGATGACGACGTCGGCGTCATTATAATCATCCGGCATCTGGCCGTCGTCATGATCCATCGTGAAGTTCAGCGCTTCGATGCGCGCGAAGTATCCGGCGTTCATGACATGCTGGGCGCCGACCCGGCGGCGCGACGGTGCGCCGAGGTAGATCTGAAACGCATTGAGAACAGGCTCGAGCACATTGACCGAGGCGACGCCCATTTCGAGGCAACGCTCGTCGATCAGCGTGGCGAGCTCGCGATCCACAATCGTGTAGAGCACGATGCCCGGTTCGCCGTCGATCGCCTGCAGGACCGTCAGCAGCTGCTTGCGATTGCGGATCAGCGGATAGACATGCTCGATCGGCTGCGCCGACTTGAATTGCGCCGATGCCGCCCGACCGGCCGAAATCAGCGTTTCGCCCGTCGAGTCAGAAATGAGATGCAGATGGAAGAAGTTCGTACGGTTCTCCACGCTATTTTCCGCTGCCTGTTGAAAACACTGGATGACGGAGAGCTACGAGACGCGCCGGGGGTTAGGCAAGGGAAAACATGCCTAGTTTTCCACATTTCGGATTCTTTGGAGGCCGGACAAGATGGCCTGTTAGTTTTGTGGAAAGTTTGCGGCTCTTCGTAAGATAGCCACAGCTTGTCCACAGCTTGGGGAATTTCCGTGGAGGCTATATCTCATTGAAATTGTATCGAATTTCTCGCCTGTCCTGTTTCTGACATCGAATTACGCGATTTTCTTCCCGAGCGGCCAGCGAAACAGTGACAATTGGTATCGGACGTGGATGGATTTTAATCCTTGATAGTCACCGACTCTAAGAAATAGAAACCTTATAAATATCTTTGATTTTTTATAGGGAAGAAGCGCTTGAGTGAAATGCGCCGGAAGATCATGCGGGTTCTGGACGGGGAAGCATTGAGCCCTCCCCCCATCTGGCTGATGAGGCAGGCTGGCCGATACCTGCCGGAGTATCGAGAGGTACGAGCCAAGGCTGGAAGCTTCCTCGATCTCTGTTACAGCCCGGATCACGCAGTCGAGGTCACGCTGCAGCCGATACGGCGCTATGGCTTTGATGCTGCCATTCTCTTCTCCGACATCCTCGTCATTCCCGATGCGATGAAGCGCAATGTTCGTTTCACCGAGGGGCACGGACCGGAGATGGATCCGATCGACGTTGATGGTATCGATGGTCTGGATGGCAGCAGCGTAATGCAGCATCTGGAACCGGTGCTGGAGACCGTTCGACGTCTTCGGCGTGATCTGCCAACGGAAACCACCCTGCTTGGCTTCTGTGGCGCTCCCTGGACCGTTGCGACCTATATGATCGCCGGCCATGGCACACCCGATCAGGCCCCTGCCCGTCTGTTTGCCTATCGGCATCCGAAGGCTTTCGAAAAGCTGCTGATGTTGCTGGCGGATGTTTCGGCAGATTATCTCGTCGCGCAGATCGATGCCGGCGCTGATGCCGTGCAGATTTTCGATTCCTGGGCAGGCGTGCTCGGCGAGCGTGAATTCGAGGCGTTTGCCGTGAAGCCGGTGGCGCGAATGATTGCCTCGATCAAGGCGCGCCGCCCGAATGCGAAGATCATCGCCTTTGCCAAAGGCGCTGGCTATCTGCTGAAGACCTATCGCCAGAAGACGAAGGCTGATGCGATCGGCCTTGATTGGTCCGTCCCGCTCGACTTCGCGGCCGAGCTGCAGAAGGATGGGCCGGTGCAGGGCAACCTCGATCCGATGCGAATGGTTGCCGGCGGGGTGGCACTTAAAGAGGGTATCGACGATATCCTGCAGCGATTGGGGAATGGTCCCCTGATCTTCAACCTCGGGCATGGAATTACGCCCCAGGCCGATCCCGAAAATGTTCGTCTGCTTGTCGAGCGTGTTCGCGGCGGAAGGGTTTGACCATGGAACGCCAGATCGACGAGAGACCCGGTTCCTATGCGCGCCGGCGCGCTTTTATCGCTATCGCGTTCTTTGTGGCGTTGGCGGTGGGTCTCTTCGTCTGGAATCCCGATACGCTCTACCTCTGGATCAAGGCGCTTCACATCATCGCCGTGATCTCGTGGATGGCCGGGCTGTTCTACATGCCGCGATTGTTCATCTACCACACAGACGCCGAGCCCGGCTCGGTGCAGTCGGAAACCTTCAAGGTGATGGAACGCCGTCTGCTGAAGGTGATCATGAACCCGGCGATGATGCTGACCTGGATCTTCGGGTTGTATCTCTCGTGGTCGGTCTATGGCTTCCAGGGCGGATGGCTGCACGCAAAGATCGGGCTCGTCGTTCTCTTGACTGGCGTGCACGTGTTTTTCAGCCGCGCGGCGAAGGCATTCGAGCGTGACGAGAACCGGCGTTCGGCGCGCTACTGGCGCTTCATGAACGAGGCGCCGACCGTTTTGATGATCGCGATCGTCATCCTTGTCGTCGTCAAGCCATTTTGACGCAGCCGGCTGACGGGTTAAATTTGCTTCATTTTAAGCAGCCCCCTTGCGGCGGCGAAGCTGACTCGCTATTTTCCGTCCACCTCATCCTTGTGGCATGTATGTAAAGTTCGATCGTCTGCGGGCTCCTCGCAGGACCGGTTACTGTCTCGACATCGCCTTTCCCCTCAAAATTATAGAGTAATGGACACTTCATGTCTGAAATGAAGCTTCAGGAACTTAAGAGTAAATCCCCGACCGATCTTCTGGCATTCGCCGAATCGCTCGAGGTCGAGAATGCCAGCACGATGCGAAAGCAGGAGCTGATGTTCGCAATACTCAAGGTTCTTGCCAGCCAGGACGTCGAAATTATCGGCGAAGGCGTGGTCGAAGTTCTGCAGGACGGCTTCGGCTTCCTGCGGTCCGCCAACGCCAACTACCTCCCCGGTCCTGACGATATCTACATCTCCCCCTCGCAGATCCGCCGCTTCTCGCTGAAGACTGGTGATACGGTTGAAGGTCCCATCCGCGGACCGAAGGAAGGCGAGCGCTATTTCGCGCTGCTGAAGGTCAACACGATCAACTTCGACGATCCGGAAAAGATCCGTCACAAGGTTCACTTCGACAACCTGACGCCGCTTTATCCGAACGAGCGCTTCAAGATGGAACTTGAGATCCCGACGAACAAGGATCTTTCGTCGCGCGTCATCGATCTGGTCGCGCCGCTCGGCAAGGGCCAGCGTGGTCTCATCGTCGCGCCGCCGCGCACGGGTAAGACGGTTCTCCTGCAGAATATCGCGCATTCGATCACTGCTAATCACCCGGAATGCTATCTTATCGTTCTCCTGATCGACGAGCGTCCGGAAGAAGTGACGGACATGCAGCGTTCGGTGAAGGGTGAAGTCGTTTCCTCGACCTTCGACGAGCCGGCAACCCGCCACGTGCAGGTCGCCGAGATGGTGATCGAGAAGGCAAAGCGCCTCGTGGAACATGGTCGAGACGTCGTGATCCTTCTCGATTCGATCACCCGTCTCGGCCGCGCCTACAACACGGTCGTTCCCTCTTCCGGTAAGGTTCTGACCGGTGGTGTCGACGCCAACGCGCTGCAGCGCCCGAAGCGCTTCTTCGGTGCGGCGCGTAACATCGAAGAAGGCGGTTCGCTGACCATTATCGCGACCGCGCTGATCGATACGGGCAGCCGTATGGACGAAGTCATCTTCGAAGAATTCAAGGGTACCGGTAACTCGGAAATCGTCCTCGACCGCAAGGTAGCCGACAAGCGCATCTTCCCGTCTATGGACATTCTCAAGTCCGGTACGCGTAAGGAAGACCTGCTTGTTCCACGCCAGGATCTGCAGAAGATTTTTGTTCTCCGCCGTATCCTCGCCCCGATGGGCACAACCGATGCGATCGAGTTCCTCATCGACAAGCTGAAGCAGACGAAGAGCAACTCCGATTTCTTCGAATCGATGAACACCTGATTTATCCTTAGCCGGATTCTATCAACTAAAGCCGGCCGTTATCATGGCCGGCTTTTCTGTTTCTAACGTCTGGTTGAAGTAGACCTATAACCCTTCATTAGGCGGACGGACCGATCGATTCGGTATCGTATCAATTGGAGTGTGCCCGTGGTGGAATTCACTGAGACGATCTACGCGCTCTCCAGCGGCGCGGTTCCCGCTGGCTTGGCCGTGATCCGCATAAGCGGGACAAGTGCTCGCAATGTAATGGACAGCATGGTCTCAGGCTCTGTCCCTGCCCGCACCACCGCGTTCCGAACGATTCGAACCCGTAACGGTGAGGTGCTGGACAATGGCCTCGTGCTGTTCTTCCAGGGACCGAACTCCTTCACCGGTGAAGACGTCGTCGAATTTCACCTGCATGGCGGCCGCGCTGTCGTAAGTGCTGTTTATAGAGAGCTGAGTTCGTTCGATGGGTTGCGACAGGCCCTGGCCGGCGAGTTTTCCCGACGCGCGTTCGAAAACGGGAAGCTTGACCTGCTGGAGATCGAAGGTCTTGCGGATCTGATTTCCGCAGAGACGGAGATGCAGCGCCGTCTTGCTCTCGAGCAAAGCTCCGGCGGGCTTTCGGCGATCTACGAAGCCTGGGCGCAGCGACTGACGCGCGGCCGCGCGTTGATCGAGGCGGAACTGGATTTCCCTGATGAGGACGATGTCCCGGGATCGGTGTCGGAGCAGGTCTGGTCGGATATGAGCGAGCTCGTCACCGAGATCCGGCGGCATCTTGGAATGGCTAAGACGGGCGAGATTATCAGAGACGGGTTCAAGGTCGTTATTGCCGGTTTGCCCAACGCTGGCAAATCAAGCCTGATGAACGCGCTTGTGAGGCGCGATATTGCGATCGTAACGGATATCGCCGGAACGACGCGCGATGTGCTTTCGACGGATCTCGACATTGATGGGTTTCTTGTCAAGCTCTACGATACCGCCGGCCTGCGAGAGACCGAGGAGGTTGTCGAGCGTGAAGGTATTCGTCGCGCGCGCACCGCGATGGAAGCCGCCGACCTGGTCATTTATATAGAGGACATGTCGGTTCCGACGGAGGACAGCGACGTTCCATCATCCGCCCTTCGCGTCGGAACGAAGGCGGATTTGCCGGCCATCTCTCCGAGTAAATACGATGTGAAGATCTCGGTAGAGACGGGTGCTGGCTTGGATCAGCTACGACAAGCCATCGGAGACCGGTTGCGCGAGATGGTCCCGCCACATTCACTGGCCATTCCCACTCGGACGCGACACAACGATTCGTTAGCGGAATGTATTGAGGCAATGGAGCGAGCGATCGCTAACGATCGCGCCGATCTGGATCTCAGAGCGGAAGATTTACGGATGGCCGGCTCGGCGCTTGGCCGCATCACTGGCAGGGTCGATGTCGAGAATTTGCTCGACGTCATCTTTGGAGAGTTTTGCATCGGCAAATGATTCACGTGAAACACTGCCACGTTCCTGAAAAGCGTGGTTTCACGTGAAACGCCTTGACTCCCGGGGCGGCTTGCCGCATCACCGTGCGATCTCAGGAGCATTGTTATGAATACCTCACGGTTCGATGTCATCGTCATTGGTGGCGGGCACGCTGGATGCGAAGCCGCTTCCGCGGCGGCGCGTGCTGGCGCGAAGACCGCGCTCGTGACGCATAAGCGCGAGACGATCGGCGTCATGTCGTGCAATCCCGCAATCGGCGGCCTTGGCAAGGGTCATCTGGTTCGCGAGATCGACGCGCTGGATGGCCTTATGGGTCGCGTGGCTGATGCCGGCGGTATCCAGTTCCGTATGCTCAATCGGAAAAAGGGCCCGGCAGTACGCGGCCCGCGCACGCAGGCAGATCGAAAGCTCTACCGCCAGGCGATGCATGCCGAGATTTCCGCTATCCCTAACCTGACGATTATCGAGGGCGATGCCTTCGATCTGTCGATTAAGGATGGCCGCGTCTCTGGCGTTGTTATGAAAGATAGCCGGATTCTCGATGCCGGTGCGGTGGTGTTGACGACGGGGACCTTCCTGCGCGGCCTCATCCATATCGGCGACAAGAAGATTCCGGCCGGCCGCGTTGGTGAAGAGCCGTCGATGGGTCTGTCGAAGACCTTGTTGGGTATGGGCTTACAGCTCGGTCGCTTGAAGACCGGCACCCCTGCCCGACTGAACGGAAAGACCATCGACTGGGAAGGCGTAGGTCGGCAGGGTGCGGATGACGATGCCGTCCCTTTCTCTTTCATGACCGATCGTATCGTGAACTCGCAGATCGACTGCGGCGTTACGCGCACGACGGAAGCGACACACCGCATCATCGTCGATAATCTGAAGCGGTCGGCAATGTATTCCGGCCAGATTGAAGGCGTCGGCCCGCGCTATTGCCCCTCGATCGAGGATAAGCTGGTCAAGTTCGGCGAGAGAGATGGCCACCAGGTGTTTCTGGAGCCTGAAGGTCTCGATGATGACACCGTCTATCCCAACGGCATATCGACATCACTTCCAGCCGAGGTTCAAGACGCGTTTATTCGTACGATACCGGGCCTTGAGAACGTCTCCATTCTGCAGCCAGGCTATGCGATTGAATATGACCACGTCGATCCGCGGGAGCTCAAACCTTCGCTCGAGGTGAAGAAACAGCCCGGCTTGTTCCTGGCTGGGCAAATCAATGGCACGACGGGATATGAAGAGGCGGCAGCACAGGGTTTGGTTGCTGGGCTCAATGCCGCGCGTCTGGCCGGGCAGCAAGACGCCGTGCGATTCAGCCGCACGGATTCCTACATTGGCGTGATGATCGATGATCTGACGTCGCGTGGGGTTGCCGAACCCTACCGGATGTTCACGTCGCGCGCGGAATACCGCCTCTCGCTGCGGGCTGACAATGCGGATGTTCGTCTTACACCACTTGCGGTCTCATTGGGAATCGCTTCTCGCGCCCGTACCGATCGCTATGAGCAATATGCATCGGCGATTGAGGCTGGCCGCGTGCTCTTGACGTCCCTCTCGGTAACACCAACCGAGGCACGGCGGTTCGGACTTAAGCTCAACCTCGATGGTCAGCGCCGTACCGCTTATGAGTTGCTGGCGTTCCCTGACTTCAATCTTGAAACACTTCGGCCGGTGTGGCCAGAGTTGAGCGCAGTCGATTCGAAGGCGGGTGCTGCGCTGGAGATCGAGGCAAACTATGCGGTCTATATGGACCGGCAGCAGGCTGACGTCGCTCATATCAAGCGGGATGAAGAACGCCTTATCCCTACGGATTTTGACTTTGATCGCTTGTCCGGCCTGTCGAACGAGCTCAAGCAGAAGTTGGCGAAAGTCCGTCCCTACGACATTGCGCAGGCTTCGCGAATTGACGGAATGACGCCGGCAGCTATTTCGCTCCTGCTCGTGCACTTGCGTCGCGGCGACGTCGCCGCATAGATTGCAACCTACACTATTTGAGAGTCCTCGCATGGAATTGAACGGCCGGCGTGTTTCACGTGAAACACAGGAACGACTTGAGCATTTCGTTGGTCTTTTTCAGAAGTGGAGCAAGGCTATCAATCTCTCCGCGCCCTCCACTCTCAAGGACGCTTGGGATCGACATATCGCTGATAGCGCTCAGATCTTCCAGCTTCAGCCAAATGTGGGCAACTGGGTCGATCTCGGTAGCGGCGGCGGCTTTCCCGGCGTGGTGACAGCGATCTTTCTCGCTGAACTCAATGACGGCTGGGTGCACCTGGTTGAGAGCAACAACAAGAAGGCCGCCTTCTTGCGCACGGCGTTGAGGGAAACGGGCGCCCGTGGCTCCGTGCATCCGGTTCGGATCGAGGATGCGGTCGCAGACCTCCCAGCCTGCGATTTCGTGTCGGCTAGGGCGCTTGCGGATCTGGATAAACTTCTGGAATTCGTCGATCCATTCGCGAACCGTAGCGAGAAAATCCGCGCGTATTTCCATAAAGGCCGGGATTACCGATCAGAAGTGGCAAATGCGCATGGTCGCTGGGCATTTGATCTGGTAGAACACAAAAGTGCCGTCGAGATGGATTCAGTTGTTCTCGAAATTTCCAATTTACGGCATTTGGTCTAACAAATCGGGCGTTGCGACAATGGTTGCTGGACGGAATCGGATTATCACGATCGCAAATCAGAAAGGTGGCGTCGGCAAGACGACGACGGCCATCAATCTGGCAACTGCGCTAGCGGCGATCGGCGAGCGCGTTCTTATCGTAGATCTTGATCCTCAGGGTAACGCAAGCACCGGCTTGGGTATCGATCGCAAGAACCGCAGCCGGTCATCCTACGACCTCTTGATCGGTGACCATGGTATTCTTGAAGTTGTTCAAGAAACCGCTGTACCGAACCTCTTCATCGTCCCCTCCACCATGGACCTCCTGGGCATTGAGATGGAGATTGCGCAGCAGAGCGATCGCGTCTTCAAGCTCAAGAAAGCGCTTGCCGAGCGCGACGCATTCCAATTTTCCTATATTCTTGTCGATTGCCCCCCGTCATTCAATCTCTTGACCATGAATGCAATGGCGGCCGCGCACTCGGTGCTGGTTCCTCTTCAGTGCGAATTCTTCGCCCTTGAGGGTTTGAGCCAGTTGCTGGAGACCGTCGATCAGGTTCGCAGGAGCGTAAACCCGCAGCTCGACATCCAGGGTATCGTGCTCACAATGTTCGATTCTCGAAACAATCTGGCACAGCAGGTCGTGAACGACGTACGCACACATCTCGGGGAAAAGGTTTACCATACGTTAATCCCGCGCAATGTGCGTGTGTCTGAAGCGCCTTCGTACGGCAAGCCTGCCATTCTCTACGATCTCAAATGTGCTGGAAGCCAGGCTTATCTGCAGTTGGCTTCCGAAGTCATTCAGCGCGAACGCCAGCGTCTGGCTGCCTGAATAAGCTCTTGAATAAGTGGTGAGTACCGACATGAACGATGATGTCTCGAAGAGAAGACTGGGCCGCGGCCTCGCGGCGCTGATTGGCGAAATGGATCAGCCGGCGCCTGTTGACGCAAGTCAGCGCGCGGTCAGCGCCGATCGTTTGGTGCCAATCGAGTTCATCACGCGCAACCCTCGCAACCCTCGCCGCTTCTTCGATGATGGCGAGCTTCATGATCTCGCAAGCTCGATCCGCCAGCATGGTATCGTTCAGCCAGTTGTCGTGCGCACACTTTCGACCAGCCAGTACGAAATCATAGCCGGCGAAAGACGTTGGCGCGCAGCGCAGTTGGCGGGCCTAGTTGAGATTCCTGTCATTGTTCGCGATGTCGATGACAAGACCGCGCTCGAGATTGCGATCGTAGAGAACGTTCAGCGATCCGATCTGAACGCATTGGAAGAAGCGCTCGGCTACGAGCAGCTGATCGCGGATTACGGCTACACACAGAACGATCTCGGCGAGATCATCGGCAAGAGCCGTAGCCATGTCGCTAACTCGCTGCGGCTCCTGAAGTTGCCGGAGCCTGTTCGTGACTTGCTTGCCGCCGGTAGCCTATCGGCAGGCCACGCGCGTGCGCTCGTGTCTACGTCTGACCCGACCGTCCTAGCGCGCACGATCGTTTCCAAGGGTATGTCTGTGCGCGACGCCGAGCGGCTTGCGCAGAATGATATCAAGGCGCAGTCGGAGCCGAAGCCAGCGGTTAATCCGCGGGACCAGAAGGATTCCGATACGATCGCGCTTGAGCGTACGCTCTCCGATACTCTTGGATTAGATGTCGTCATCAACCACAAGGCGAATGGCGGGCAGATCCGGATTTCTTATAAGTCATTGGATCAATTGGAAGAAATCTGCCGTCTGCTGGAGCGGCGCTGATCCGGTCTATTTTCGACCAGACTGGAGCGTGGTCGATAGAAGTGTCTGCATGGCGATCGTGTCCTCTAGCGAGGCGCGACGCCTTGTCTGGAGGATGGCCGCTTGTAGGCGGCTTGTTTCACGGGCCAGTGCGTCGGCCGACCATGTCCTCAGAGCCTGCTCGATGATCGGCTTGCGCTTGAAATGAAGATGGCGCCCGAGCGTCTGCATCACCTGCGACGCAGGCGTGCGCTTCTCTTCCATTTCCGCACGCATGGCATCCATCAATTGGAATTGCCGCAAGCATGCCTGTATTACCAGGAAGACGGACGTTTTCGACGCCGTGATCTTCTGCATGGCATGCAGGAAGTTTCCCGAATTGCCGGTCAGGATGGCATCGACGGCATCGTCGACAGATATGGCGCTGGCGTCACCGATGATCTCCGTGACGTGATGTTCCTCGATGACTTCAAGATTGAGGCAGTAGAGCGCAAGCTTCCTGACCTCGTTGCGCGACGCTATGCGGTCGCCGCCTATCAGCTCGAGCAGCGCCTGGCGCGCTGCGGTGGTGATGCGAAGATTGGCGCCCGCGAGTTCGGCGTCTATCAGGCTATTCAGCGCCCGCGCGTCGTCTGCGTAGCAAGGGATGGTCGCGACGCTGCGGGCGGCTTCGCTTGCCTTGCGTAGGAGCGATCCCTTCTTGAGATCGCCGGCCTCAATGATGATGAAAGTCGCCTCGGGAGGCTTCTGCGCCAAGACCTGAAGACCGTCAACGAGGTACTTCTCGTTTGCGGCGCCGCGGATCCAGATCAGCTTTTGACCGCCGAATAGGCCGATTGCTCCTGCCTCGTCGAGCAGACGTCCCTGGTCTTTCTGTAGGTCGCCAATGTCGAGTTTGATGAGGGAAAATGGGTCAGTTAGATCGACGCCGGTCTTGCCGGCGAGCAGGCTGGCGCGCTCGGACACCAGCCCGCGATCCGGGCCATAGATGACGAATAGCTGGTAGTGGCGGGCAGATTTCTCAAGAAATCCCTCGAACTCGTGCGATTTTATCTCCGCCACTCAGCCGCTCCTCAGCGGCCAAGCGCCGCGGCGATATCAGCTGCCACAAACTCAGCGACCTGGCGTGCTGCGCGGTCTTCTGAGTCGCGAACGGCGCGCTGCTTGGCAAATTCCTGGGCCGGGAAGTCGATGAGAGCGGTAGCCGACTGGTGGCCAGCACGGATTACGTGGCCGTCCTTGTTAGACTTCAGCGTATAGTCGACGCTGACGGTCGTACGGCCCGCGCGAGATTCATCGGAGGATGCGACCAGCAAGGTGTCGATCACACTCGATCGTGCGTTCATCTCGACCTTGTAATCGGCCTTGTCCGGCTCGCCGGCGCCGCGAGAAGCGAGGAAGATCAGACGATTGCGAACTTCCTGCTCGACGCGCGAATTTGCCTCTGAGAAGGCGATGGATGACAACTTGCCAGCAACGCCTGACGTTTCGGAGTAGAGCGGCCGGACCTGGCACGAGGCGAGAAGAACCGTGGTTGCCAGCACCGCGGCAATCCCCGCGCGGCTGGCCAGCCTGGAAGCGATATTAAACGACAATGTTCACAATCCTTTGCGGAACCACGATAATTTTCTTCGGCGCCTGGCCGTTGAGCACGCGCTTGACATCCTCCAACGCAAGCGCGGCATCGCTGACCGTAGTTTGATCTGCGTCGCGAGAGATTGTCAATTCGGCGCGCTTCTTGCCGTTGATCTGCACCGGCAGGACGACGTCGTTTTCGACCACAAGAGCGTCATCGTATGTCGGCCAGGCTGTCTGGGAGAGCAGCGTGTCGTGACCGAGCACAGACCAGCATTCTTCCGCCAGATGCGGCGTCATCGGCGCCACGAGCTGCACGAGGATTTCGGAGGCATCGCGCACGGCAGCACGGTAGGCAGCATCAGCTTTGCCTGATGCAACGGTGGTCAGCGGGCCGGCAATGGCGTTCACGAGCTCATAGATGCGCGCCACGGCCTTGTTGAACCACAGCTTGTCGTAGTCGTTCTGGACGGCCTTCAGCGTCTTGTGCGCCAGCTGGGAGATGGCAAGGGCCTCGCCATCCTTAGCCGGAGTCGCGGACACATCGCTCAGAGCTTCGGCAGCTTCCGAGATCAGGCGCCACAGGCGCTGGGTGAAGCGGTGGGCGCCTTCGACGCCTGCTTCCGACCAGATCACATCGCGCTCGGGCGGGGAGTCGGACAGAACGAAGAAGCGTGCCGTGTCGGCGCCGTAGGAAGCAATGATGTCATCGGGATCGACGACGTTCTTCTTCGATTTCGACATCTTCTCGATCGAGCCGATGGCGATCTCTTCATTGTTCGAGAGGAGAAACGCACGGCGTTTTCCGTCCAGTTCCTCGATCTTGATATCGGCCGGCGCTACCCATTCGCGGCTCATGCCGGAGCCGCGGCTATAGGTCTCGTGCACCACCATGCCCTGCGTGAACAGGCCCTTGAACGGCTCCTTCACATCGACATGGCCGGTTTCGCGCATGGCGCGGGTAAAGAAGCGCGAATAGAGCAGATGCAGGATCGCATGCTCGATACCGCCGATATACTGATCGACTGGCAGCCAGCGGTTGGCGGCCGCGAAATCCGTCGGCTTGCTCTCCCAAGGCGCCGTGAAGCGGGTGAAGTACCAGCTGGAATCGACGAAGGTGTCCATCGTGTCGGTTTCGCGACGAGCATCCTTGCCGCAATGCGGGCAGGCGACATGGCGCCATGTGGGGTGCCGGTCGAGGGGATTGCCCGGCTGGTCAAAGGTGACATCCTCGGGCAGCTTGACCGGGAGATCCTTCTTCGGCACCGGCACGACACCGCAATCCTGGCAGTGGATAACAGGGATCGGGCAACCCCAGTAGCGCTGGCGGGAGATGCCCCAGTCGCGCAGGCGGAAATTGACCTTGCGTTCGCCCTGAGGGGCATTGCCCAGAGACGCGGACGACAGACGGTCGGCGACGATATTGAAGGCTTCGTCCGTCGACTTGCCGTCCAGGAAGCGGGAGTTGATCATGATGCCGTCGCCATCATAGGCGGTATCGCCGACAGCGAAGGTCGCGACGTCACCGTCACGCGGCATGACAACGGGTATGACCGGAAGGCCATATTTGCGGGCGAAATCGAGATCGCGCTGATCGCCTGCCGGGCAGCCGAAGATGGCGCCCGTGCCGTAGTCCATCAGCACGAAATTGGCGATGTAGACGGGCAACTCCCAGGAGGGGTCCAGCGGATGGCGGACACGAATGCCCGTGTCGATGCCCCGCTTTTCGGCGGTCTCGAGCGCTGCCAGCGATGTGCCGGCGCGGCGGACGTCCTCACAGAAGGCATCGATTTCGGCGTTCTTGGCCGCCGCATCCTTGGCCAACGGGTGATCGGCGGAGATGGCGAGGAAGGAGGCGCCAAACAGCGTGTCCGGGCGCGTGGTGTAGACCGTTACCTCGGTCTCGCCAGCAGGCGCGGTTTCGTCGACGATTTCCCAGCGGATCGTCATACCCTCGGAACGGCCGATCCAGTTCTTCTGCATCAGGCGGACCTTCTCAGGCCACTGATCGAGACCATCCAAGGCGTCCAGCAGATCCTGGCTGAAGTCGGTGATCTTGAAGAACCACTGAGTCAGCTCGCGCTGCTCGACAAGCGCGCCGGAGCGCCAGCCACGACCGTCGATAACCTGCTCGTTGGCGAGAACGGTGTTATCAACAGGGTCCCAGTTGACCTTCGACTGCTTGCGGTAGACGAGACCCTTTTCCAGGAAGTCCACGAACATGTGCTGCTGGTGCTGGTAATATTCGACATCGCAGGTCGCAAATTCGCGGCTCCAGTCGAGCGACAGGCCCATCGCCTTCAGCTGCGACTTCATCGAGGCGATATTCTGGTAGGTCCAGGCCGCGGGATGAACGTTGCGCTCCATGGCGGCGTTTTCAGCCGGCATGCCGAACGCGTCCCAACCCATGGGATGCAGCACGTTGAAGCCGCGGGCGCGCTTGTAGCGCGCGACGACGTCGCCCATCGCATAGTTACGAACATGGCCCATGTGGATGCGGCCAGACGGATACGGGAACATCTCCAGCACGTAGTATTTCTCGCGCGGATCAGCGTTGTCGGTCTCGAAGACCTTCGCTTCGTTCCATTTTTTCTGCCAGCGAGGCTCGGCATCGCGCGGATTATAACGTTCGGTAGCCATGGTATTCGTATTTCCGGAAAATCAAGGGAAGTTGGTGGTGACCTTCACCATGAAACCACCGTAGCGTCAAGTTTTGCCGACGTGGT
This sequence comes from Rhizobium sp. 01N48, assembly GCF_056399145.1. Taxonomy (NCBI): domain Bacteria; kingdom Pseudomonadati; phylum Pseudomonadota; class Alphaproteobacteria; order Hyphomicrobiales; family Rhizobiaceae; genus Rhizobium; species Rhizobium sp. 01N48. The sequence continues at coordinate 222,342 of NZ_JBFTQT010000005.1, read as the reverse complement.
TTGGTGCCAATCGGCGCCTAGCTGCGATAATTTCGAGGCTTCGGACCTTGGCAAGCCAAGATCGGGTGTTTAGTGCATTTTCATTGTTTTCTATGATGGACCGAGGCGCAACATGGAACTTCAAGAGCGACTGGAAGAGGTTCGCGGCCGGATTGCCGCGGCGGCCCGCGAAACGGGCAGAGCGGAAGGCTCGGTGCAGCTCGTGGCCGTGTCCAAGACATTCGATGCGGATCAAATCCGCCCGGCCATCGAGGCTGGTCAGCGCGTGTTCGGTGAAAACCGCGTGCAGGAGAGCCAGGGCAAGTGGCCGGAGCTGAAGAGCGAGACGGCTGGTGTCGAGCTGCATCTGATCGGACCGCTGCAGTCGAACAAGGCCGGTGAAGCGGTCGCGCTCTTCGATGTCATCGAGACGGTCGATCGCGAGAAGATCGCGCGCGCGCTGGCCGATGAAATGAAGCGCCAGGGCAAGGCCCCTCGCCTCTATGTGCAGGTCAACACCGGCCTCGAGCCGCAGAAGGCGGGCATTGCGCCTGACGATACAGCGGCGTTCGTGGCGCTCTGCCGTGATGAGCTTGGACTTTCCATCGAAGGGCTGATGTGCATTCCGCCGGCGGATGAAAATCCGGGACCGCATTTCGCGCTGCTGGCGAAACTGGCAAAGGCCTGCGGTGTGGAGAAGCTCTCCATGGGCATGTCGGGCGATTACGAGACAGCGGTCGCCTTCGGTGCCACCAGCGTCCGGGTCGGGTCCGCCATTTTCGGCACCCGCTGATCATCGTCGCTTGCTCTAGTAGTCGGCGTGAATGTTTCACGGGAAACATTTGCGATCCGCGCTGTGGCGCCATAGCGAACCGGCAATAAAAAACCCCGCCGAAGCGGGGTTTCATCAATCTATCCAACCGCTTAGTAGCGATCGTCTTCGTCTTCATCCGGCGTCGAGGACTTCAGCGACTTCAGCTTCGCGAAGACGGCGTCGGCGTCGATTTCCTTCTCTTCCTCACGCTCGTAGCTCGGAGCCAGGCGTTCGGTTTCGTGCGCGGACTGCAGCGTTTCGCCGAGTTCGGCGGCGGTCGGCAACGGACGGCCCTTGGCGGCCTTTTCGACTTCCATGTCGAGGTCGATCTGGCTGCAGAGGCCGAGCGTAACCGGATCCATCGGCGTCAGGTTGGCGGCGTTCCAGTGGGTGCGCTCGCGGATCTGTTCGATGGTTGACTTGGTCGTGCCGACGAGACGCGAAATCTGGGCGTCCTTCAGTTCCGGGTGATTGCGAACCAGCCACAGGATGGCGTTCGGGCGGTCCTGGCGCTTGGAGACCGGCGTGTAGCGCGGGCCACGACGCTTGGATTCCGGAACGCGAACCTTCGGCTCGGAAAGCTTCAGCTTGTGGGCCGGGTTCTTCTCGGCGCGCTCGATTTCGTCGCGCGACAGCTGACCGGTGGAGATCGGATCCAGGCCCTTGATGCCCTGCGCAGCTTCGCCGTCCGCGATCGCCTTCACTTCCAGAGGGTGCAATTTGCAGAACTGAGCGATCTGGTCGAAAGACAGAGCTGTGTTGTCGACGAGCCAAATAGCGGTCGCCTTCGGCATAAGCAGTTGTTGAGCCATGGATATAGTCCTTCTGTCGTCCGCGCCGGTGTCGCGGTCCGTGGGTTGTCACCACTATGTCCGGGAAATTATGCCGCTATATAACCGGAGTGACGCATAATTGCAATTGATCACGAATGAAATGACCTTTGTCTAATTGCCGGGTCGATCTGACCTGTTATGAATGCACAAAACCGCCTGTGGCGTACTTCTGCCGCCGGCGTCCGAGTGAGGAGGAAATCGATGTCGGAGAAGATCTACCCGGTGCAAAAGCCGGTTCAGAACCATGCGCTGATCGACAAGGCCAAGTACGAGCAATGGTACGAGGAGAGCGTCGAGAACCCGGATAAGTTCTGGGGCAAGCATGGTAAGCGGATCGACTGGTTCAAGCCTTATACGAAGGTGAAGAACACCTCTTTCACCGGCAATGTGAAGATCAAGTGGTTCGAAGACGGCCAGACAAACGTCTCTTACAACTGTATCGACAGGCACCTGAAAACCAACGGTAATCAGGTCGCGATCATCTTCGAGGGCGACAACCCCTACATCGACAAGAAGATCACCTATAACGAACTCTACGAGCATGTTTGCCGAATGGCGAACGTGCTGAAGAAGCATGGCGTCAAGAAGGGCGATCGCGTCACCATCTATATGCCGATGATCCCCGAGGCGGCCTATGCGATGCTTGCCTGTGCCCGCATCGGCGCCGTGCATTCGATCGTCTTTGGCGGCTTTTCGCCGGAAGCACTGGCGGGGCGGATTGTCGACTGCGAATCAACCTTCGTCATCACCTGCGATGAGGGCGTGCGCGGCGGCAAGCCGGTGCCGCTCAAGGAAAACACCGACACGGCGATCCATATCGCCGCACGCCAACATGTGATCGTCGAGAAGGTTCTTGTGGTTCGCCGGACGGGCGGCAAGACAGGTTGGGCGCCGGGCCGCGACCTCTGGTATCACCAGGAAATGGCGACGGTGAAGCCGGAGTGCCCGCCCGCCAAGATGAAGGCGGAAGATCCGCTTTTCATTCTCTATACGTCGGGTTCTACCGGCAAGCCGAAGGGTGTGCTGCACACGACCGGCGGCTACCTCGTCTACGCGGCGATGACGCACGAATATGTGTTCGACTATCATCCAGGCGATATCTACTGGTGCACGGCCGACGTCGGCTGGGTGACCGGCCACTCCTATATCGTCTACGGCCCGCTTGCGAACTGCGCGACGACGCTGATGTTCGAGGGTGTTCCAAACTTTCCGGATCAGGGCCGCTTCTGGGAGGTTATCGACAAGCACAAGGTCAATATCTTCTACACCGCGCCGACGGCCATCCGCTCGCTGATGGGCGCCGGCGATCATTTCGTGACACGTTCGTCGCGGTCCAGCCTGCGTCTGCTCGGCACCGTGGGCGAGCCCATCAATCCCGAAGCCTGGGAATGGTACTATAATGTCGTCGGCGACAAGCGTTGCCCTGTCATCGATACCTGGTGGCAGACGGAGACGGGTGGCCACATGATCACGCCGCTGCCTGGCGCGACCGATCTGAAGCCGGGATCGGCGACCAAGCCGTTCTTCGGCGTAAAGCCGCAGCTGGTGGACAATGAAGGCAACGTGCTGGAGGGCGCAGCGGACGGAAATCTCTGCATCACGGACAGCTGGCCGGGGCAGATGCGCACGGTCTATGGCGACCATGAGCGCTTCATTCAGACCTACTTCTCGACCTACAAGGGCAAGTACTTCACCGGCGACGGCTGCCGGCGGGATGAGGATGGCTATTACTGGATTACCGGTCGCGTCGATGACGTGCTTAATGTCTCCGGCCATCGTCTCGGCACGGCCGAGGTCGAATCGGCGCTGGTGTCGCACAGCCTCGTGTCCGAGGCGGCGGTTGTCGGCTATCCGCATGCGATCAAGGGTCAGGGCATCTATTGCTACGTCACGCTGATGGCCGGCAACGAGGGTTCGGACGAGCTGCGCCAGCAGCTGATCAAGCATGTCCGCAACGAGATCGGCCCGATTGCCGCTCCCGACAAAATCCAGTTTTCGCCTGGGCTGCCGAAGACCCGKTCGGGCAAGATCATGCGCCGMATCTTGCGCAAGATCGCCGAGGACGATTTTGGCTCACTGGGCGATACGTCGACGCTTGCTGATCCGGCTGTGGTCGATGATCTGATCGCCAACAGGCAGAACAAGGCGACTGCTTAGTATCGGCTGCCTGCTAATGAGAGGCCGCTTTGGGAAACCGGAGCGGCCTTAATCTTGATCGGGGCACGGTGTTTTCGGCTTCCGACCGCCGTCATAGGCAACAGCGATACCCTCGCCCAGCATATACTGAGCCGGATTCCGTCCATCGGATAGCGTGACGTCGGCCAGGATACGGCCGAAATACTTGTCGCCGGAAATTCGGGTCAGCTGCACTTGCGGTGAACTGTCGGCGAGCGTTTCCAGCACGTGGCGGGCATCTATTGCCGCGCGTCTGACCGCTTCGCATTTCGAGTGCATCTCTGGCGTATCGACGCCGCGAATGCGGACATAGACCTCCACGGTCTGCTGCGGCCAGGGACGAGCCGCGACCAGCAAGGTGTCTCCATCGATCACCCGCAGAATTTCTGCCGAAACTGGTCCGGCGATCTCATCGCGCGCGAAAGCCGGCATCGAAAGTGTCGCGATGATCGCTAGTGATGTGAAGGCGCGCGTGAACATATCAGGAATAAATTCCGATATTCACGCGAAGTCAATAGGAATATTTACTTAGAAGTCGATTGCGCGACCGTTGATTTCCCAGTCACCGAAGCGAGCCGGATCAGCGCCCCCTCGCCCACCGATCTCGGTTGGCATATCGCTCGGCTGTTCGTTGCGGCGACGCTCTTCGGCTTCGGCAAGCGCCCGCTTGGCGGCGGGCGAGAGCATCTTGCGCCGGCGCTCGGTACCTTCCTCGGCCAGAACCTCGATATTGTCGTTGTCCGCTTCCTGCATCACGCACGCCCGCTTGAAAATATTGAAAATGGCCGATGAATAACCAGATTATAGGACGCCGACGCGGCGATTGAAACCCTTTGAGCGCAAACGACGCTCGCCTGAAATGGAGATGATGATGAACCTTGTGCGTACTGCCATGTTGCTTGCCTTCATGACGGCACTGTTCATGGTCGTCGGGTTCATGATTGGTGGCCGCAGCGGGATGATGATCGCGTTCCTTGTTGCGGCCGGCATGAACTTCTTCTCCTACTGGAATTCCGACCGCATGGTGCTTTCGGCCTACCGTGCCCAGGAAATCGACGAGCGGAATGCGCCGGAGTTCTTCACCATCATCCGCGATCTCTCGCACAATGCCAGTCTGCCGATGCCGAAGGTCTATCTCTATGACAGCCCGCAGCCAAACGCTTTCGCGACGGGTCGCAATCCGGAGAATGCCGCGGTAGCCGCGTCGACCGGTCTGTTGAGCGCGCTGTCGCCGGAAGAGGTTGCCGGCGTGATGGCACATGAACTCGCGCACGTCCAAAACCGCGACACGCTGACGATGACGATCACGGCGACGCTTGCCGGCGCCATCTCGATGCTCGGTAATTTCGCCTTCTTCTTCGGCGGCAACCGCGAGAACAACAACAATCCACTCGGGTTCGTCGGCGTTCTGCTCGCAATGATCGTCGCGCCGATGGCCGCCATGCTGGTGCAGATGGCGATCAGCCGTACGCGCGAATATTCGGCCGACCGGCGTGGCGCGGAGATCTGCGGCAACCCGCTTTGGCTGGCCTCGGCGTTGGGCAAGATCGCCCGTGGCGCCTCGAATATTCCGAACTACGACGCGGAGCGTAATCCGGCGACGGCACACATGTTCATCATCAATCCGTTGACGGGTGCGGGCATGGACAACCTGTTTTCCACCCATCCGAATACGGAAAACCGTATCGCGGCGCTGCAGGAAATGGCACGAGGCGGCATGAATAACTCGACGCCGTCGGCTCGTGCTGCTAATCCCGTGCGCAAATCGCGCTCAGTTCCGGATGCCGGCCTTGGCCGCGGTGGCTCGCAACCGCCAAAGGGTCCCTGGTCTTGAGTTCAGACGGTAAGAAAAAGCCATTTCGCAAACAAAAGTCGTCGGCGCCGGCGGAATCGTCCGCTTCCGCGAAGCCGGGTCTGCAGGCGCGTGCTGCGGCCTCGAAGATTCTGGCTGCCGTTATTGATCGCAAGCTCTCGCTTGACGGCGCGCTCGACCATGAACATGGCAATCCGGCTTACAAGGCGTTGGCCGATGACGACCGTGGTCTCGTCCGCGCAATTTTGAACACCACGCTCCGTCACCTGCCCCGCATCGAGGCGGCCGTCTCCTCGTTGCTGGAATCGCCCTTGCCGGAAGGTGCGCGCTCGCTGCAGCACGTGCTCTCGATCGCGGCGGCGCAGATCCTCTATCTCGACGTTCCAGATCATGCCGCCGTCGATATTGCCGTCGAGCAGGCCAATCTCGACCCGAGAAACCGGCGCTTCGCCAAGCTGGTGAATGCTGTGCTGCGTCGTCTTGGACGAGAGAAGGAAGAGATCCTTCGTGAGATCGATGACATCCCTTCGATGCCCGGTTGGTTTCTCGAACGGCTGGAGAAGGCCTATGGCCGTGAGGCAGCCCGGGCGATTTCGGATTCCCAGCTGCAGCCTGCTGCCATCGACCTGACGGTAAAATCGGATCCACAGGCTTGGGCGGAAAAGCTCAATGGCGTAGTGCTGCCGACCGGCGGGGTCCGGCTTGCCGCATTCGATGGCTCTATCCCGTCTCTCGAAGGTTTTGACGAGGGATTGTGGTGGGTGCAGGACGCGGCGGCGAGCATTCCGGCGCAGCTGTTCGGCGATCTCTCCGGCAAGCGTGTTGCCGATCTTTGCGCAGCACCTGGTGGCAAGACCGCGCAGCTGATCCTGGCGGGCGGCAAGGTGACCGCCGTCGAGCAATCTGAAAACCGCATCAAGCGCCTGCGTTCGAACCTTGATCGCCTCCAGCTGTCGGCGGAAACGATGGCGCAGGATCTGACCAAGTTCACGCCTGACGAGCTCTTTGACGCCATCCTGCTCGACGCGCCCTGCTCTTCCACTGGCACGACGCGCCGACATCCCGATGTGCTCTGGACCAAGGGGCCCGAAGATATCGCAAAGCTCGCCGCGCTCCAGGAGCGCCTGTTACGCCATGCGCTACGGCTGCTGAACCCCGGCGGCACGATCGTGTTTTCCAATTGCTCTCTTGATCCGAGCGAGGGTGAAGAGGTCGTGGCGCGGGTGCTCAAGAACACCAAAGAATTCGAGCGCGTGGCGATTGATCCGAGTCGCTGGCCGGGGCTTGAGGAAGCGATCAGCCCACTCGGAGAATGCCGCACGACACCCGACATGCTGAAGCTACCATCCGGTTTCGCGCCGGGTCTTGACGGTTTTTATGCGGCCGTGTTGCGCCGTGTTGCCTGATCGAAGAGCAACTGGCATAGTTAAGCATTGTTGCAGAATCATCGACGGTCAGTGCCGTTTCCGGACTTGTCCATCCAATCCTAACGATATGGGTCAATAGACAATCGAAATGCGGTCCGGACGGTTTTCAGGTCTTTACCTGCGGGAGGCTTGGCGGCGGGTACTTTGCCGTGCTGCGCTTCTGCGCCTCAAGTTGTTTCGTCACACGGTCTATGTGCCCGAGCGGCTGATCGTGGCGCCGACGGATCTGAGGCCCGTCGATGCGCATGTCGCCGAGGAAATCATCAATGGTCGTTTCCCGCTTGCCGGCCGCATGCTGGAGACGGGCGGGAAGTCGCCGTTTACGCTGAGCCTCCCCTCGCGCTCCTTCGCCATCAGGCTGCACGGCTTCGGCTGGCTGCGCCACATGCGCTCCAAGAAGAACGAACTGCATTCCAACGTCGCCCGCGCCATCGTCAATAGCTGGCTGTCCATTCATGGCGGACGGATGGAGGGCATTGCCTGGGAGATCGATGTTACGGCGACGCGCGTCATTGCCTGGCTGTCGCATTCGCCCGTGGTGCTGCAGAATGCCGATCGCGGCTTCTATCGCCGCTTTGTCCGCTCGCTTGCGTTTCAGGTCCGCTTCCTGCGCCGCATGGCGCGCTATGCGCCACCTGGCGAGGTGCGTTTTCGAGTGCGTCTTGCGCTTGCCATGGCGTCGATCGCGATGCCGGTGCGGGCCAGCGTGATCCGCAAATCCTCCGAAGCGCTCGACGTCGAGTTTGATAGCCAGATTCTGCCGGATGGGGGGCACGTGTCGCGCAATCCGCGCGTCGCGCTAGAGCTTCTGCTCGATCTGCTGCCGTTGCGACAGACCTATATCAATCTCGGCCACGATCTGCCGCAGAAGCTGATATCCGGCATCGATCGCATGTATCCGGCGCTGCGCTTCTTCCGCCATCAGGATGGCGATCTCGCTCTTTTCAACGGCGCGACCTCGACCTCGGCGAACGAGATCGTTTCGCTGCTGCGCTATGATGAGACGGCTGGCGAGCCGTTCAAGGCGATGCCGCATTCGCGTTACCAGCGGCTGGCGGCCGGGCGCACCGTCGTTATCGCCGACACCGGCCTTCCGCCTGCCGGTAACCTCTCGCGCACTGTTCATGCCGGATGCCTGTCCTTCGAGATGTCATCAGGCCGGCATCGCTTTATCGTGAATTCGGGCTCGCCGAAATTTGCCGGCAACCGCTATGTGCAGGTCGCGCGCACCACTGCCGCGCACACGACCGTGACGCTCAACGATACGTCCTCCAGCCGTTTCGCGTCTTCCGACTTCCTGGCCCATCTGATCACCGATCCGGTGAAGACGGTTCAGGTCGATCGCGTGGTGGCGGATGATGGCCGCGATGTCGTCAAGGCCAGCCACGACGGCTATCTGAAAGAGTTCGGCGTCCTGCACGAGCGCGAGCTCACCTTGAACGCCACGGGCTCGATCATGACCGGGCTCGACCGCCTTGCTGTTTCGGAAGAGCGCAGGGGTGAGGGCGAACTCAAGGCCGTGGCACGCTTTCACGCCCATCCATCGATCAATCTGAAGCAGATGGACCGGGAGTCCATCCTGATGACGGCGCCGGATGGTGAGAGCTGGCTGTTCTCCTCGCCCGGCAATACGGTCGAGATTGCCGAGGACGTGTTCTTTGCCGATGCCTCCGGTATCTGCGCGTCGGATCAGATGGAAATCAGCTTCGCCTATCCGGAAAAGCCGGAAATACGGTGGTTTTTGTCCCGCAGAAGCTAGCGGCTGTTTTCGCCGGCGCAAAGCTGTGCTAACGCGGCGCCATATTCCGCGCACCTCGCCGGATGTCTCCCGAAGATCGAACGGAGAAGCCACATGGCCGTTGTTTCCAAGAAAATCCCCGCCCCCGACAAGGTTGCCGTCAAGACCGCCTTGCTATCCGTGTCCGACAAGACCGGGATCGTAGACCTCGCGCGCGCGCTTGCCGAAAAGGGCGTCCGGCTGCTGTCGACCGGCGGCACCCACAAGGCGATCGCAGCCGCTGGCCTCGATGTCACCGACGTTTCCGACGTCACGGGCTTTCCGGAGATCATGGACGGCCGCGTGAAGACGCTGCATCCCAAGGTTCACGGTGGACTGCTGGCGATCCGCGACGATGCCGAGCATCAGGAAGCGATGAAGGCGCATGGGATCGATGGCATCGATCTCGCCGTCATCAACCTCTATCCCTTCGAGGATGTGCGCGCGGCGGGTGGCGATTATCCGACCACCGTCGAGAATATCGATATCGGCGGCCCGGCGATGATCCGCGCATCGGCCAAGAACCACGCTTATGTGGCGATCCTGACCGATCCGGCCGACTATCCGGAGCTGCTCGAGCAGCTGTCGTCCGATGCCGGCCAGACCAGCTATGCCTTCCGCCAGCGCCTCGCCGCCAAGGCATATGCGCGCACGGCCGCCTACGACGCGATGATCTCCAACTGGTTCGCCGAAGCGCTGTCGATCGACACGCCGCGTCACCGGGTCATCGGCGGCGTGCTGAAGGAAGAGATGCGCTACGGCGAAAACCCGCACCAGACGGCCGGCTTCTACGTGACCGGCGAAAACCGTCCTGGTGTGGCCACGGCAACGCTTCTGCAGGGCAAGCAGCTCTCCTACAACAACATCAATGATACGGACGGCGCCTTCGAGCTGATCGGCGAGTTTTCGCCCGAGAAGACCGGTCCGGCTTGCGCCATCATCAAGCATGCCAATCCGTGCGGCGTCGCCACCGGCCCGACGCTGAAGGACGCCTATCTCCGGGCGCTTGCCTGCGACAGCACGTCCGCTTTCGGCGGCATCATCGCGCTCAACCAGCTGCTCGATGCCGAGACGGCGGAAGAGATCGTCAAGCTGTTCACCGAAGTCATCATCGCGCCTGAGGTGACGGAAGAAGCCAAGGCGGTTATCGCCGCCAAGAAGAACCTGCGCCTGCTCGTGACCGGCGGCCTGCCCGACCCGCGCTCGCGCGGCATCACGGCGAAGACCGTTGCCGGCGGCCTGCTGGTGCAGAGCCGTGACAATGGCATGATCGATGATATCGAGCTCAAGGTCGTCACCAATCGCCAGCCGACGGCGCAGGAACTGGTGGACCTCAAGTTCGCCTATACGGTTGCCAAGCACGTCAAGTCGAACGCCATCGTCTATGCCAAGGACGGCCAGACGGCAGGCATCGGCGCCGGCCAGATGAGTCGCATCGATTCCGCACGCATCGCCGCGCTGAAGGCCGAGGATGCCGCCAAGGCGATGGGCTGGGCTGAGCCGATGACCAAGGGCTCCGCCGTTGCGTCTGAAGCCTTCTTCCCGTTTGCCGACGGGCTGCTGTCGGCGATTGCCGCCGGTGCCACGGCTGTTGTTCAGCCGGGCGGCTCGATGCGCGACCAGGAAGTGATCGACGCGGCGAACGAGCACAATGTGGCGATGGTCTTCACCGGCATGCGCCACTTCCGCCACTAAAAATCGATGAAAACGGCTACGCCCTATCCGCCGGATAGGGCGTCCGGATCAACAGGACCAGCCCGCCGGCCAGAAACAGGACGAGCGTGGCCATGCCGAGATGCGACGAGCCTGTCGCATAAGTCACGATCGAAAATAGAAGCGTCGCCATGAAGCTGGTTGCCCGGCCCGAGAGCGCGTAAATGCCGAAATAGCGGCCAGCCTCATCAAGGCTGACGCTGCGCGCCAGATAAGAGCGCGACGAGGCCTGCACCGGGCCGAATGCCAGGCCGATCAGCAGGCCGTAGCCGATATAGGCTTTCTCCGCCGCGGTGCCGAACAGACCTCCCGAATCCACCGTCGGAAGCGGCACGAGCCCGAAGAGCGTATAGCCGGGTTCGGTGGATACGATGCCGAAGGTCGCGAGAAGCAGCATGGTCAGGCTGATGACAATCGTCGCCTTCGAGCCGATGCGGGCGTCGATACGTCCGGCGATGATGCAGCCGAAAATCGCCACCACGTTGAGAATGATGCCATAGATGCCGATCTCGATGGTCGCCCAGCCGAACATGCCGGCCGCGAAGGCGCCGCCGAGGATCAGCAGGCCGTTGACGCCGTCCTGGTAGATCATGCGGGCGACCAGAAAGCGCATGAGCGGGCGGCGCTCTTTCAGTTCCGCCAGCGTGTGCCTGACTTCACGCAGCCCGGAGCGGACGGCGGCGCCGAAGGGAAGGCCGCCTTTCACGTCAGGCGTGAACAGAAACATCGGCAGGACGAAAATCAGATACCACGCGGCCGAGATCGGGCCGGTGATGCGCGCATCTTCGCCGGTGTGTGGATCAAGACCGAAGAGCGGGTCGAGGCCGAGGATCGTCTTGCCGGTCTCCGGACTTCCGGCAAGAAGTGCCACCACCGCGATCAACACGATCATGCCGCCAAGATAGCCGAGGCCCCAGGCGGTGTTGGACAGCCGTCCGACTTCGTCCTTCCCGACGAGGCGCGGCATCATGGAATCGTTGAAGACGATCGAGAATTCCGCGGCGATCGACGCCAGGATCATGAAGATCACGGGATAGATGACCGGCGAACCGGGTGCCGCGAACCAGAGGCAGCAGAGGCTGGCGATCTTGATGACGGCGAAGAAGCCGATCCACGGCTTTCGCCCGCCGGACTGGTCGGCGATCGAGCCGAGAATGGGCGAGAGAATCGCGATGATCACCGAGGAGATCGTCGCCATGTTGCTCCAGAGCGTCTGCGCGGAGACCGGATCGGACGTCAGCCTGGCCACGAAATAGGGGCCGAAGATGAAGGTTGTGACGACGGTGAAGAACGGCTGCGCGGCCCAGTCGAAGAACATCCAGCCCCAGATGCCCCTGCGCGTGGCGCGCTGGGGCTGTGTTCCCGTCCAGTCAATGCGATTCACCGGCCTGCTCCTGATTTGGGAGCGGACTGTCTCACCTCGTCCCGTCTCTGGCAAGATCGGTCAGCAGGCCGGCGGCGACGGTGATGCGGGCGAGATTCGGATCGCCACCCTCGCTTAGACCCGCCAGTTCCTCGGCGATGCGGTTGATCCTGATCCGGTCGCTCGCATGCCATGCCTGCACCGGCAGCTTTTCCTTGCCGTTGTTTGAGAGAGCGGAGTTCACGATATCGCGGCGCGCGGTCGCTATCTGGTCGAGGCTTCGCGCCAGCGCCAGGTTTTCGTAGTGATCCGAAGTGGTGATACGGCTGCCGGCTGCCAGCAGCCGGCCGATCCGGAAGGTCTGGCTGACCGCGAAATAGCTCTCGGCGGCGCGGATCAGCGGCTCGCCCGTGCGTTCCGCGATCTGCATGATCTCAGGCACGAGCGCGAAGCCGATCAGATGCGCGATCTCGGCCGAAAGCTTGTCCGGCACGCCGGCGGCCTGATACTCGGTCTGGCGCGCCTCGAGTTCGGGAACGACCTGATTGGCGAAGACCGGCTGCAGCTTCTTGAAAGCCGCACGAAGTCTGTCGATGGTTTCGGCGATATCACCCTTGGCCATCTGCATCTTCAACAGCAGGCGCGTCAGCACGGTGAAGATATGGCTGATCTCCTCGTAGATGCGGTTCTGCATCTGGCCGGAAATCCTACCGTCAAGTGCATCGGTCTCGCTCCAGAGCCGGCTGAGATCGAAGCCGTCGCGGGCGATGATGGCGGCGCGCACCACTTCGGGTGCCGATGCGGCCGTCGCGTCCATCATGCTGACGGCAAAGCTCGGGCCGCCGCGGTTGATGGCCTCGTTGGCCAGCACGGTCGCCACGATCTCGCGCTTCAGGCGGTGATTGGCGATATCCGAGGCGTTGGACTTGCGCATCTTGGCCGGGAAATATTGCGAGAGCGTCGCCTCGAAATAGGGATCATCCGGCAGATCGCTTGCCGCGAGCGCATCGAAGAGAACGATCTTGGCGTAGGATAGCAGGACGCCGATCTCCGGCCGCGTAAGCGGTCTGTTGGCGGCGTAGCGTTCGGCCATGGTGGTGTCGTCGGGGAGCGTCTCGACCTTGCGGTTGAGCTGCTTGGCCGTCTCCAGAACGCCCATGAAGCGGGTGAGCTCGAGGCCGTTCGCGGTGCCCTTGCGCTCGGTCAGTGAGATGGCGAGCGACTGGAGGTAGTTGTTGCGGAGCACCAGCTTGCTGACTTCGTCGGTCATTGAAGATAGCAGCTGGTCGCGCTTCTGTCGCGTCAGCCGGTCGTCATGCATGGCGGCTGCGAGCGCGATCTTGATGTTGACTTCGACGTCCGAAGTGTTGACGCCGGCCGAGTTGTCGATCGCATCGGAATTGCAGCGCCCGCCCTTCAGGCCATAGGCGATGCGGCCGCGCTGGGTGACGCCGAGGTTGGCACCCTCGCCGATGACCTTGGCACGCACCTCGTCGGCGCTGATGCGGATGGGATCGTTGGCGCGGTCGCCAACGTCGGTATCGGTTTCGGCTGTCGCCTTCACATAGGTGCCGATGCCGCCGAACCAGAGCAGGTCGACAGGGCTTTTCAGGATCGCGGTCATGACTTCAAACGGCGTCGCGACCGTCTTGTCCATGCCGATCGCGGCGGCGGCCTGCGCGGTCAGCGTTACCGATTTCGTCGAGCGCGAGATGATCATGCCGCCCTTCGAGAGCAGGTTCTTGTCGAAGTCCTGCCAGCTCGAGCGCGGCAGATTGAACAGCCGCTGACGCTCCGCCAAGGTCTTTGCCATGTCAGGATCGGGATCGATGAAGATGTCGCGGTGGTCGAAGGCGGCCAGAAGCCGGATCTTCGGCGACAAGAGCATGCCGTTGCCGAAGACGTCGCCCGACATGTCGCCAACGCCTGCGACGGTGAACGGCGTCGTCTGGATGTCGATGTCCATCTCGCGGAAATGGCGCTTCACAGTCTCCCAGGCGCCGCGCGCGGTGATGCCCATCTTCTTGTGGTCATAACCGGCGGAGCCGCCCGACGCGAAGGCGTCGTCGAGCCAGAAGCCGGCTTCCTGTGCCAGCGCATTCGCGGTGTCGGAGAAGGTTGCCGTGCCCTTGTCGGCGGCGACGACGAAGTAGGGGTCGTCGCCATCAAGTCGCACCGTGTTTTCAGGCGGGATGATTTCGGTGCCGGAAATGTTGTCGGTGATCGAGAGCAGCGTGCGGATGTAGGTCTTGTAGGCTTCACGCCCGGCATTGAAAATCTCGTCGCGATTGCCGCCGACAGGGAGCCTCTTCGGATAAAAGCCGCCCTTGGCGCCGACAGGCACGATCACGGCGTTCTTGACCTGCTGCGCCTTTACGAGGCCCAGCACTTCGGTGCGATAATCCTCGGCTCGATCCGACCAGCGAAGCCCGCCGCGGGCCACCCGGCCGAAGCGCAGGTGAACGCCCTCGACCTCGACACCGTAGACGAACATTTCGCGGAACGGCTTCGGCGCCGGCAGGCCGTCGATCAGATGCGGATCGAGCTTGAAGGCCAGCATCGCCTTTGCGGAACCATCGGGATTGCGCTGGAAGTAGTTGGTGCGCAGCGTCGAGTCGACCACGTTGACATAGCGGCGCAGGATACGGTCGTCATCAAGGCTTGGAACGTCCGACAGCGCGGTCTCGATCTTGGCGTGAAGATCGGTCGCCTTTTTGATCCTGTTCTTCTCGGTCAGCTTCGGGTCCAGGCCGTCGTGGAATAGGCGGAAGATGAGCGAGGAGATAGCCGGGTATTTATCCAGCGTCGTTGCGATGTAATCCTGCGAATAGGCGATGCCGGCCTGACGGAGATAGCGCGAGTAGGCGCGCAAGACGCTTGTCTCGCGGGCCGACAGGCCTGCCGAGATGATCAGGCGATTGAAGTTGTCGTTGTCGATGACGCCGGCAAAGGCGAACAGGAAGGCTTCTTCCAGCGCGGCTCCATGCTGCTGCAGATCGATCTCGGCGCCGCTTTGGGCCTCAAGTTCCATGTCATGCAGCACCACCAGCTTCTCGCTGCCGTCGGCGAGCGTCACGTTGATGTCGAAGGTGCCTTCGCTGATGACGCTGAAGCCGAGATTCTCGAGAAGCGGCACGCGGCGGGAAAGTGCGAGCTGGCCATTGAAGTGGAAGATCTTGAGGCAGAGAAGCGACACGCCATCCTTGATGCGCGTGTAGAATTCGATGCGGATCTGCTCGCCCGTGGCGCAGGCGACGATGTCGGCGAAGTCGGCGAAGGTTTCTTCCGGCGGGAAGAGATCCTGGTAGGCGTTGCTGACCTTGATCTTTGGCGCCTTCGGTCCGGCAAGCATTTCGAAACGGTCGTCCCAGCGAGCCGTGATGGCGCGGATCGCTTCTTCGAGCTTTGCCTGAGGGATACGCGGCGTCTTTCCGCCGGAGCGGCCGATGATGAAATGGACGCGGGCGACGCCGCCTTCGGGGAAAGCCGGGTAATAGGCCGAGACGCGGCCATCATAGATGGTCTTGAGATAGGTGCCGATCTTCTCGCGCACGATCGAATCATATTCCTCGCGCGGGACGTAGACGATGACGGAGACGAAACGATCGAAGTGATCGATGCGCGGCAGCACCCGCACGCGCGGCCTGTCGGTCAGATCGTTGATCTGCTCGGCGAAGGTGGCAAGCAGCTGGGTGTCGATCTGGAAGAGATCGTCGCGCGGGTAGGATTCCAGCGTATTGTCGAGCATACGGCCGGAATGGCTCATCGGATCGAAGCCGAAATGCTCCTTCACCTTCTCCACCTTCGAACGCAGCAGCGGGATATCAGTTGCGAGCGACGTGTAGGCCGTGGAGGTGAAGAGACCGACGATGCGCAGCTCACCGGTGACGTTGCCATTCTCATCGAAGCGTTTCACGCCGACATAATCCATGTAGGCGCGGCGGTGGACGACGGATTTGACGTTGGCCTTGGTGACGATCAGGAACTCCGGGCCGTCGAGGAAGGCGAGGATTTCGGGCGTCGTGGTGACGGCATCGCGGCCGGTCCGGAGCACCAGGACATCGGGATTGGAAAGGATGCCGAGCCCCGTGCCCTTGTCGCGTTCGACCTTCGCATCCGAGCCCTTGCCGGAATAGACATACTCGCGCATGCCCAGAAGGGTGAAGTTGGCGTCGCGCAGCCATGTCAGGAAAGCGACCGCTTCATCGCGATCCGCCTTGCGGCGGCCGACATTGCGAGACGACAGTTCGTCGATGGCAGTGCCAAGCTTGTCCAGCATCGGCTTCCAGTCGGAAACCGACAGGCGCACCTGTTCGAGGACGATTTCGATCCGCTCGATCAGATCGGCGGACTGCGCCGGGGTGAGCGGGGCGAGGTGTAGCTGGATGTGGCTGACGCGGTTTGCCGGCTCGCCGGGCATATCCGGCGAATAGAGTTCCGGCGGATGACCTGGCTGCATGACGAGAATGGGATGAACCGCCATGAAGAGATCGCGGTAGCTGCTCGTCACCTCGCCCATGACCGATTCGTAGAGGAACGGCATGTTGTGATCGGTCACCGACAGGACCGATACCGCCACGCCATCTGGCTCGACATTGTCGAGCGAGGTGACGGTGACGCGCGGCGCGTTGCCGGTCCAGGCGGCGAGCTCGGCCGCGCAGTGGACGGCGGAAATCGCCAGCATTTCAGGCGTGTAGGATTCGAGGTCGTCGCCGCTGGCGCGTCCGAAGAGGATATCCGGCGCGAGATAGTGCTCGCCCATCGCCGTCGCGATCTTGTTCGCACTCTCGATCTGTTTTTCCCGTTTCGGATTGTTTCGAGCAGCCATTGACTGTGTCCCCCATTTTCTCGATTGCGCGCAGGTTAGCAGAAGGTTTGACAGAAAAATTGCTAAAGTAGGGACGTCGATCGCAGTTTTCGTGCGAATTTAGCCGGCATGTCGTCAATTCTGTAAAAAGTGATCCGAATATGATTTTCGTCGCCAGAACTTTGATCACGTCCGAATGAAGAGTTGTTGACAGTCGCGCAGCAAAAAGACGATCAACTGAAGATCGGAACCCGGATCGGATAAACATGTCGCAGAATGCAGCAGGCACGGTCATCGTCATATCGAGCCACGTCGTTCGTGGATCGGTCGGCAATCGGGCGGCGGTATTCGCGCTCGAGACGCTCGGCCACCAGGTATGGGCGCTGCCGACCATCGTTCTGCCTTGGCATCCGGGCCATGGTCGTTCGACGCGGCTGACCTTCGCGGAGGCTGATTTCGATGCGGCGATCGACGATCTCATTCGCGCGCCCTGGATCGGCGAGGTCAAGGCGGTGCTTTCGGGCTATTTCGGCAATGCCGCGCAGGCCCGCTCCGTCGGCCGTCTGATCACGGCGCTCCGTGAGCGCAATCCCGATCTGTTTTACGTTTGCGATCCCGTCATGGGCGATCTCGGCGGGCTTTATGTTCCCGAGGCGACGGCCGAGGCGATCCGGGACCATCTGATCCCGCTGGCATCGTTGGCAACCCCAAATCGCTACGAACTCGCCTGGCTTTCCGGCGCGCCGCTGGAGAGCAATACCGAGATCATGGAGGCGGCACTCGCCCTTGGGCCTGCACGCATGCTGGTGACCTCGGCGGTGCCGATGATGGCTGGCGGAACGGGCAACCTCTATCTCTCCGGGCGCCACGCGCTGCTAGCCGAGCACCGGCTGATCGACAATCCGCCAAACGGGTTGGGCGATCTTCTTGCCGCGCTTTTCTTGTCGCGACTTCAGTCCGGCATGGAAGACGAGAAGGCGTTGCAGCTGGCGACGGCGAGCGTCTACGAGGTGCTGGCTCGGGCGGTGAAGCGCGGCAGCGACGAGCTGACGCTTGCAAACGACGCCTCCAGCCTGTCGACGCCGATGGCTATGGTGCAGATGCGGCATCTGATGCATCCGGCGCAGCGCCGAAAGAGCTAGCGGCCGCGCCGTTAACGCATTTGGCGCTGCGATATTGATCTTGCATCGCTCACGCTGTAATCGAAGATCATGCAGCGTTTTCCAGATACACTTCTCGACGGCTATCGCAACTTCATGAGCGGGCGTTATGCCGACGCTCGTGACAGGTACAGGACGTTGGCGGAGCACGGGCAGAGCCCGAGCACGCTGGTCATTGCCTGTTCGGACTCTCGCGCGGCGCCGGAACTTATCTTCGATTCCGGGCCCGGCGAGCTCTTCGTCGTCCGCAACGTCGCAAACATGGTGCCGCCCTACGAGCCTGATAGCAATTTCCATGCGACCTCGGCGGCGCTCGAGTTCGCGGTTCTGGCCCTGAAGGTTACCGATATCGTCGTCATGGGGCACGGTCGCTGCGGTGGCATCCGCGCGGCGCTCGATCCCGATGCCGAACCGTTGTCGCCTGGCGATTTCATTGGACGCTGGATGTCGCTGGTGCGGCCGGCAGCCGAGCAGATCCAGAGCAACGACGTGATGACACCCGGCGAACGCCAGACGGCGCTGGAGCGCGTGTCGATCCGCAACTCGATCGACAATCTCAGGACATTTCCGGAGATCAAGGCGCGCGAAGAGGCTGGTGACATCCAGCTGCACGGCGCGTGGTTCGATATTTCGACCGGCGAACTGTGGGTCATGGACGCGGAGACGCGCGACTTCATTCGCCCTGACGTCTGATACGACAAGCTTGGACAAGAAAAAAGGCGCTGCGGTTTCCCGCGGCGCCTTTTTCATTTCTTCACCAAGTGTGGATCAGTTCGCGTCGATCTGCTGGCCGATATAGGCGATCGCCTGCTGGTAGACCGTTGCGGCGTTCCAGCCCGAGATGGCTGCGAAGTTCGGCTCGCCGGGCTGGTAGCCAGCACCCGCACGCCAGCCGTGGCCCTTCAGGAAGTTCGCGGTCGAGGCCAGCGCGTCTGCGCGTGAGCCGACCATGTCGACCCGGCCGTCGCCATCGCCATCCGCGCCGTAGAGCACGACGTTGCGCGGGAGAAACTGTGTCTGACCGATTTCGCCGTGGGCGGCGCCGCGCGCCTGCGGGCTGAGGAAACCTTCGCCGACGAGCTGAAGCGCGGCGTAGAGCTGGTCAGTAAAATAGGCGGTGCGGCGGCAGTCGAAGGCGAGCGTCGAGACTGCGGACATGGTGTGCTGGGTGCCCATATAGCTGCCAAAGCCGGTTTCCATGCCCCAGATCGCGATCAGCGGGCCGGCCGGAACGCCGTACTTGCGTTCGATGTTGGCAAAGAGCGCTGCGTTGGCGCGCTTCATGCCCTTGCCGCGCGAGATGATGGCCTGGCCGCCGCGCTTCTGCATGAAGGCGTCGAAAGAGAGCTTGAAGCTCTTCTGGCCACGGTCGGCGGAGATGGTGGGTCTGTTGTAAACGACGTTGGCGAAAGCCTTGTCGAGAACGGAACGGCTGACGCCGTTGGCTGCTGCTTCCTGCTTGAAGGCAACCACCCACTGGTCGAAGCCCGCGCTGGTGTTGCTGCACTGTGGTGCCGCTTCAGCCGTTGCCGGAAGTGCCTGGAACATGGCGAACACTGCCGCCGCTGCCAGCAAAAGTCTTGTCTTGCGCATCGAATACCCCGATCCCGATCAGCCTAGCCTTCAGCCGGGCTGCAGCCCGCTATCGGCGATATTGTCCCGACCATCCTTTGATTAAGCGCGGGGAAGCCTTTCGGCACCCCGCGCCTTTGAGAATAAGCCTTAACTTAAGTAACGGGCTTAACAAGACATGGTTAAGAAAATATTCAAGCCGCCTGCTTGCGGGGCTTCACAAGTCCGCGATTGACGAGCAGTTCGGCGATCTGGATCGCGTTCAGTGCCGCGCCCTTGCGCAGGTTGTCGGAAACCACCCACATGTTGAGGCCGTTCTCGACGGTAGCGTCTTCACGGATGCGCGAGATGAAGGTCGCGTCTTCACCGGCGGATTCGTAAGGCGTGATGTAGCCGCCGTTCTCGTGCTTGTCGATGACCTGGCAACCCGGCGCATCGCGCAGGATATCGCGGGCCTGATCGGCAGTGATTTCCTTCTCGAACTCGATGTTGACCGATTCCGAGTGGCCGATGAAGACCGGAACGCGCACGGCCGTGCAGGTCACCTTGATCTTCGGATCGAGCATCTTCTTGGTTTCGGCCAGGACCTTCCACTCTTCCTTCGTATAGCCGTCTTCCATGAAGCTGTCGATGTGCGGAATGACGTTGAAGGCGATGCGCTTGGTGAACTTCTTGTTCTCGATCGGATCGGCGACGAAGACCGCGCGCGTCTGATTGAAGAGTTCGTCCATGCCGTCCTTGCCGGCGCCGGAAACGGACTGGTAGGTCGAGACGACGACGCGCTTGATGGTGGCGGCTTCGTGAAGCGGCTTCAAGGCCACGACGAGCTGGGCGGTCGAGCAATTCGGGTTTGCGATGATGTTGCGCTTGGTGAACTGCTCGATGGCGTCAGGGTTCACTTCCGGCACGATCAGCGGAACGTCTTGGTCGTAGCGCCATGCAGAGGAGTTGTCGATCACGACGCAGCCCTGCGCGCCGATCTTCGGCGACCACTTCTTCGATACGTCGCCGCCAGCAGACATCAGGCAGATATCGGTGTCGGAGAAGTCGTAGTTTTCGAGGTTCATGACCTTCAGCGTCTTGTCGCCGTAGGACACTTCAAGACCCTGCGAGCGCGCCGAGGCGAGCGCTACGACTTCGTCAGCGGGAAAACCGCGTTCGGAAAGGATGTTGAGCATCTCCCGGCCGACATTTCCGGTGGCTCCCGCAACTGCAACTTTAAAACCCATTTTCAAGCTCTCTTTCTCATCTCTCCTCTTGTTCGGTGAGGGGGAAAGCGCGCAACGATTGCGGCTTTCTGTCCCCAGCCGAGCCGGGGAGAGAGCGGCAGGCCAGAGACGTCAGACGGTTTTCGTCGTCGTTTTGGCCTTGGTTTTGGAAGAAACCGGAAAAATCATAACCATCCCGGCAACTCGTGCCCGGTCACTGCGTGCAGCAATGGCGTGTTCTTGGCGAACCATGGATATTCCTTTTCCACCGCTGCTCTTAAAAGGTTTTCCACAGGAGTCAAGGTTTTTGCTAGGGGCCGCGCTGTGCTGATAGCGCTGGCGCGGCCCTTACGGTGTCACTTCCGATTGATGCCACGGCCGTTATCGGCGCGTACGGAGACTGTCTGCAACGCGCCGGGCTGCGGTGCCTTCCGCGTGCCGGAGGTGGCGCGACCGAGCTTCCGCTTGCGCTCCAGATGATAGGCGTAGACGAACTGGATCACGATACCGAGAGCCACGAAGATCGGGCCGACGACCTGGTCACCGTTGTTGATGTAAAGCAGTACCTGGCCGATCATCGCCAGGATCGTGCCGGCGACGAAGATGTTCAGCGAATGGCGGCCGAAGATGACCAGCGGATTGTCCTCGGGACGACGCAGCAGGTCGGAGAGCGCGCCGATGTTGAGCACCAAGTAGGTGAGCGCGAGAACGTGCAGCAGACGCGGCAGCGACAGGAAAGTCTTGTCGAAGCCGGTGATGACTGGCGGCAGGCCAAGCGAGGCCAGAGCGTTGCCGATGCCCCAGAGCTGGCCGACGACCCACGCAAAAGACAAGGCGACATAGCCGGCTGCCAAAGCCATCAGCAGCGGGTGGTGCGGTAGCTTGCCACCACGGCGCACGTGCATCATGCCGACGATGCCGATCGTGAACAGAAACTGCCAGGACAGCGGATTGAGGAACCAGTAGCCCTCAAGCAGCGTGTTGTGTGGCGCGATTTCGTAGATCCCGGAGAAAAGCCAGACCGAACCAGAGACTGTCAATGCCAGCAGGGGGCTCTTGGCTTCCAGCAGGAGGATGATGGGGATCATCAGCATCAGCGCGCCGTACATCGGCAGGATGTTGTTGTAGCCGATCTGGTGGCCAAGCCCCATCAACGACGGAATGCCGGCCTGCGGATTGGTGAGCACTGGAAGGATATTGATTTCGCAAAGAAGGCCCGGACGGTGAAACAGCCAGGCGCCCGCGATGAACAGCGCGAGTGTCATGAATGTCGTGATCATGTGGGCGAGATAGAGCGTGAAGGCGCGCTTCGTCGATTTCTTGGCCGTTTCGAACCAGGTGGCGACCTTGAAGCGCGAGCCGTAGGCAATGCCCACGGCGATGCCCGAGATCAGCACGAAGGCTTCGGCCGCATCAGAGAAGCCGTAATTCTTTGTGGTCAGATGCTCGAAGATCTGGCCGGGCACGTGGTTGATAAAGATCGTGATCAGCGCGAGACCGCGCAGAACGTCCAGCCGCGTGTCTCGTTTCGATGGCGCCGCAGTCGCAATTCTGCGTTCTGCACCGAACGTTTTTTCGGGCGTCGATACCATTGACCTCTCCATGCTTCCGTTTTGCAAACGCAGTTGAGGCCAAAAGGTTTCCCTTTTGGCCTCAACGAATCGCCGGATGGTTTGCATGAGAAGTGCGGTTATCCGACCGGATATCCCTCATCGGGATCGGTGACTTGACGTCCGTTGATTGTCAAATCGTAGCCCCTCGGATGGGACGATTTTGAGACCGAAATGAGGTATTTAGCTCCTGCGTGTTCGATTTCCGCGGAGAAGCCTTCCCACGTTGTCGGCAGCGACGGCTTCACATGGATACGGCCGTTCTTGAGTCGGATTCCAAGGATGCCCTCGACGGCGGCGCGATAGAGCCAGCCGGCGGAACCGGTGTACCAGGTCCAGCCACCACGACCGGTCAAGGCGCCGTCGCCATAGACGTCGGCGGCGATGACATAGGGTTCTACGCGGTAGTGCTCGGCGGCTTCAGGGTCCTTGGCGTGGCTGATCGGGTTCAGGAGGTCGAAGCAACGCAGTGCGTCGTCGCCGCGATTGAGCTCGGCCAGAGCCATGACGACCCAGGTGGCGGCATGGGTGTACTGGCCACCGTTTTCGCGAACGCCGGGCGGATAGGCCTTGATGTAGCCGGGATCCTTGGCCGAGTTAGCAAAGGGCGGCGTGAACAGGCGGATGATGCGCGCGTCCATGTCGACGAGCTTTGCGAGGACCGAATCCATGGCCTTGGCGGCATGGGCCGGATCGCCCTCCCCTGAGAGAACGCTCCAGGACTGCGCGATCGAATCGATCTGGCATTCCAGGCTTTCTTTCGAACCGAGCAGACTGCCGTCGTCGAAAGTGCCGCGACGGTAGTGGGCGCCGTCCCAGGCAGCGGTTTCAAGCGCTGCCTTGAGTTCGGTCAGGTGCTTGCCCCAGCGTTCGACGCGGGCGGTGTCGCCACGTTCGTCGGCGAAGGCGCTGAAGGAGCGCAGCGCGCCAGCGAGGAACCAGCCGAGCCAGACGCTCGTGCCCTTGCCGCCGATGCCGACGCGGTTCATGCCGTCGTTCCAGTCGCCCCCGAGGAAGAGCGGCAGGCCGTTCGCTCCCTTGCGGGCGATGGCGAGATCGAGCGCGATGGCGGCATGCTCGTAGACGCTCACCGTGTCCTCGGATTTTTCCGGGCGGTAGAACGAATCGTGCTGTCCCTGAAGAAGCGCCGGACCCTCGATGAAGGCGAGCTCGTCGTCGAGAACACTCTTGTCGCCGGTCACCGTGCAATAGTGGTGGATGGCATAGGCCAGCCAGACCACGTCGTCGGAGATCAGCGTGCGAACGCCGGCGCCCGTTCCAGGCAACCACCAATGCTGGACGTCACCCTCGCGGAACTGACGCGAAGCGGCGTTGACGATCTGCTTGCGGGCGATCGACGGCTCGTGCAGCACGAAGGCCAACGTATCCTGCAGCTGGTCGCGGAAGCCAAATGCGCCGCTCGCCTGATAGAAGGCCGTGCGTGCCATGATGCGGCAACCGAGGCTCTGGTAGGGGAGCCAAGTGTTGATAAGGGTGTTCATGCCCTGATCAGGGGTCGAAATCTGTAGCTTGCCGGTGAAGGCGTGCCAGAAATCCCGATTTGCTTGTACCGCACCGTCGAAGGATGCCTTGCGGATATCGGCGATCAGCGTGCGGGCTTCTTCCTTCGTCGCGGTATCGCCGAGATAAAGGATGACATCGCGTTCCTCGCCGGCAGCGAGATCGATGTCGATTGCGAGAGCCGCTGCCGGATCACCATCCAGATCGATGTTGCTCGACAAAACGGTAGCCGGATTCAGGGCTGCTGGAGCCTTGATGGTGCCCGCCTTACCGATGAACTCGCGGCGGCTTGCTGTGTAGCCCGACAGTGTCTCGCTGGCTGCGAAGAAGGCCACGCGCGAGGAGTAGTCGATGCTGTAGTTGTTGCTGGCGAACAGGGCTCCGGTCTCGGCGTCATGCTCGGAGAGGATGAACGGCGCCGTCTTCTGCGGATTGTTGCCGAGTACCCACTCGACGTAGCCGTAGAGACGCAGCTTGCGCTGGCTGCTGCCGTTGTTGCGCAGGCGCAAGCGCTGCAGCTTTACCGGCCGCTCGCGATCAACTGTCTGCGTCAGCTCCAGAGAAACGTCGTTCTGCACGCTGGAGAAGACCGAGTAGCCGAGGCCATGGCGGGCCTCGAACTGGATGTCCTGACGATCGGACAGGGCAGCAAACGGCGTCATCACGGTTCCGCTGTCGCGATCCATCACATAGATCGCTTCGCCCGGGCGGTTGATGACGGCGTCGTTTGTCCAAGGGGTCAATTGGTAGTCACGCGAATTGGTGCTCCACGTGAAACCAGCGCCTTCCGCCGCGACGTGGAAACCGAACTTGTCGTTCGAGATCACGTTGATCCACGGCTGCGGGGTGGCGTGGCCACCAGGGATGCGGACGACATATTCGCGCCCGTCGCCGGAGAAGCCGCCGATACCGTTCCAGAAGTTCAGATCGCCATGCTCTTCGACAACCAATGCCGGGACCTGCGCCTTGGCGACCGGCGCCGTGCGCTTGGCGCGCGACTTCGTGGCGTTGACCTTCTCGAGTTCCTGCTGCTCTTCCTTGGTTGGCGCAAACAGCGCCACGGCACGATTGATCTGATCGATGATCTTGCCGTTCTTGGCATGGAAGGTCACGCGGGATGCCGAGATCAGCGCATGATAGGTCGCCTCCTCCATCAGATCCTTGCGGACCGTGAAGATGTGCTGGCGCAGGCCATCGGCCTGACCGAGACGACGAACGTTCTCGGCCATCTGGTCGACGGCGTGCTGCATGTCCTGTGCGTAGGAGGATGCACGCTCGTTCATGATCACGAGATCGGCGGTGACGCCGCGCGAGCGCAGGTATTCCTGTGCCAGCAGCGCTTCCCTTGCGATATCCAGATCCATGTCGTCGTTGATGCGCAGGGTGAAGATCGGGAAGTCGCCCGAAATCGCCAGCGGCCAAAGCGAGGACTGCGACTGCATGCCCGCCTGAACCGCTGCCGTATCCGCACGCAGATACATGTCGGGGTAGACGAGGTGCCGGCCGAGATGCTGGAAGGCGGATGCCTGCTGCGAGGTCACGCCGACATGGCGCATCTGCACCTGCGTGCGCGTCCAGGCCTGGACGAGCTCGTGGTTGAAGGCATCGGCGTGACGGTAGCGATCGACCGCCTGATCCACCTCGTTGCGCGATGGCGCCGCGATGGTCCAGAAAATGACGCTGACCTTCTTGCCGGCAGGAACGCGGACGGTGCGGCGCAGCGACAGCACCGGATCGAGCGTGAAACCGTCGGTGCCCGAGAGCGTCGCGCCCTGGTCGAAGGCGGCAGCGTTTGCAAGGCTGCGGCCGCGGCCGAGGAACTTGCGACGGTCGGTTTCGAACTCGGTGTGGCGCGTCGCGCCGGCATTGTCGACGATCAGATGCGCGACCGCGATATTCGGCTCGTTGCCGTCGCGCTTGTTGCGCTCGACGCGAATGACGTCGCCGCGCTTGCCGATCTCCGTCTTCACGAACATGCGGGCGAAGGCCGGATGCGCGTTGTCGGTGTCGTCGTTGGTCAAGACCGGTTCGAGATAGGAGGTCACTTCGATGAAGCGGTCTTCCGTGCCGGTGTTGAGCAGCGTCAGGCGGCGGCCTTCGGCATCGTGCTCGGTGGCGACGATGACCTCGACTTCGCTGGTGAGCTCGCCGACGGTCTTGGTGAATTCCGCCTTTTCATCGGCGAAGAGAACCTTGACCTGCTCGCCTTCGATGCTCTTCGGTTCCGCCGTCGCCGACCACCATTCGTTGGTGGCGGTGTCGCGCAGGAAGATGAAGGTGCCCCAGCGATCTTCGGTCGGATCGGGCTTCCAGCGGGATACGGACTGGCCGTTCCAGCGCGAATAGCCAGCGCCGGTGGCGGTCAGCATCATCGAGTAGTGGCCGTTGGAGAGGAAGACAAGTTCGCGGTCGCGTGCGGCCGGATCGTAGATCTTGCGGATTTCCGGACGCAGCAGGTCGTCCTGGATGCTGGCCGGGGTGTCGGACTCGTGCTTGCCGCTCATGACGGGAATGTCGCGCGGCGCCTTTTCCTGCAGCATCAGCTCTGCCGCTTCGATGACGGGATCGGAGTGGAAGAGTTCGCGCAGATGGCCGTTGAAGGCGACGTTGGCGACGGCCGCGATCGACATGCCATGGTGGTGGGCATAGTAGTTGTAGACGACCGCGCAGGTCTTGCCCTCGGGCACGCGGGTCGGCGTGAAGTCCACGGCGTCGTGGAAGCCGTATTTGCCGAGCGCGCCGAGCTTGCGCAGGCGTTCGAGGTTCTCGATGGCCGCCGGCGGATTGTACTGGCTGGCGAGGATCGAGGCGTAGGGGGCGATGACGGCGTTGTGGCCGAGACCGCGCTTCAGGCCCAGCGTCGGTACGCCGAAGTTCGTGTACTGGTAGTTGAGGTTATGGTCGCGGGCGTTGAAGGCCGCTTCCGAGATACCCCACGGAATGCCCAGCTTGCGGGCATAATTCATCTGCTCGACCACGACCAGATTGTTGGTCTGGTTGAGGATACCGCCGCCACGCTCCTGCATGACAAGAGGCGGCATCAGATATTCGAACATCGAGCCGGACCAGGAGACCAGCGCACCGCGCGAGCCAACCGGCACGACCTGACGGCCGAGGCGGTACCAGTGTTCGGTCGGCAGGTCGCCCTTGGCGATGCCGAAGAGACTTGTGAGGCGGCATTCCGATGCCAGAAGGTCGTAGCAGGCCTGATCGAGCTCGCCGCTTTCGACGCGGTAACCGATCGACAAAAGACGACGCTCTGGACGGAAAAGGAAGCCGAAGTCCATCGAGAAGGCCAGATCGCGTGCCTTGTCGCGGAGCGCGATCAGGCGCGGACGCAGCGCGTCTATGTTGGCGAGGTCGAAGGTGCTGTCGGAGATATGGGCTTCGCAGACCTTCACCAGTGCCTCGGCCCACTGGGTGACCTCGGCGCTGAGCGCCGACTTCACCTCGTGATCGAGGTTGGCGGCGAGCTTCTGGATGTCGCGGGCAAGAACCGAGAGGTTGATGATGCGGATCGATGCGAATTCGTGCTCGCGCTTGACGGCGGCGAGCGCGTTCTGGAAGCCGATGATGCGTTCTTCCAGGCGGCGGCGCAGCGGACGCACGGTCTTGCGATCATCCGGCAGGTCGGCCAGCACTTCGGCCAGGATGCCTGCGGTGTCGCCGACGCCGTCGAGGCTGCCTTGCATGTGCGCCGACGGGGCTTCGGCCCAGTTGCGGCAGGCGGACGAGATCGCGATCAGGTGACCGGCGAGGTTGCCGCTGTCGACGGCGGAGACGTAGCGCGGTCCAAGCGTTTCCAGCGTATCGGTGTGATACCAGTTGAACAGGTGGCCGCGGAATTTCTCCATCTTGTCGATGGTGGCGATCGTCTGCTCCAGGCGCTCAATGGTTTCCTCGAAGGAGAACCAGCCGAATTGGCGGCCGGAGACCACTGACAGGAGGTAGACGCCGATGTTGGTCGGAGACGTGCGGGTCGCGACGATGACGTGCGGCGTCTCCTGAACGTTATCAGGCGGCAGGTAGTTCTGTTCGGCCGTGGTGAAGGTGTCGAAATAGCGCCAGGTGCGGCGCGCGATCTTGCGCAGATCGTTGGAGACGGATTCGGCAACTTCGAGGCGATCTTCAGTCTCGGCCGACTGGCTGACGTAATAGGCGACCAGCGGGGAGAGAATCCAGAGCGCAACGAAGGGGATGCCGACCAGATAAGCCTTGTCGCCGGAGACGACGGCGAAGGCGAGGCCGAGCACGGCCAGCACCGGTGCATGCCACATGGCCTTGTAGTAGGACCAGATCGTGCCCTGCTTGCCGGCCTGGACGCTGGCTGCGGTTTTCCACTGCAGCATCAGCTTGTGGCTTACGAAGAGGCGGTAGAGCGAGCGGCCGATGGCGTCAGCCATCATGCAGGCGCCGTCGGCGATGAAGACGATGCGGAGCGCCACCTGCGCGTTGGCGGCGCGGATGTCGGACCAGACGGTATAGAGGTGGGCGCGCGCGACGATATCGCTGGTGCGCGGGATGATGCCGTTGATCAGCGACAGCGTCGGAGCGACGAACAGGCAGAAGATCAGGACGATCTGCCAGATCAGGGCGCCGAGCGGATCCATGAAGTACCAGCCGAGCACGGAAGCGAAGAACCAGGCGATCGGGGTCAGCGAGCGGCGCAGGTTGTCGAACATCTTCCAGCGGCCGAGCGCGGTGACGCCGTGCTTGGTGCTGAACATGTAAGGCAGCAGCTGCCAGTCGCCACGCGCCCAGCGATGCTGGCGCGACGTCTCGACTTCGTAGCGGGTCGGGAAGTCCTCGACGAGTTCGAGGTCGGTCACAAGCGCGCAACGCGCCATCGAGCCTTCGAGCAGGTCGTGGCTGAGAACCGAGTTTTCTTCGATGCGTCCCTTCAGGGCCGCTTCGAAGGCATCGACGTGATAGAGGCCCTTGCCGGTGAAGGTGCCCTCGCCCGCGAGGTCCTGATAGACGTCGGAGACGGTGAAGACATAGGGGTCCAGACCGCGGTTGATCGAGAAGACGCGCTGGAAGACCGAGGCGTCCTTGCCCGTCGTCAGAGACGGCGTCACGCGCGGCTGCAGGACGCCATAGCCGCTTTCGACGCGACCGGTTTCCGGGTTGATCACGGGGCGGTTGGTCGGGTGATAGAGCTTGCCGACGAGCTTGGTTACGGCGTCGCGCATCAGGCGCGTATCGGCGTCGAGCGTCATCACGTACTGCACGTTTTCAGGCACGATATTGGCGCCCGGCAGATAGGTCGTGTCGCGGTCGCCGCGCAGGAGCAGGTTCAGTTCGTGCAGCTTGCCGCGCTTGCGCTCCCAGCCCATCCATGCGCCTTCCGACGGATTGTAGAGGCGGCGGCGGTGCAGGAGATAGAAGCGGGTCTTGCCGTCATAGGCATAGCGCGCCGAGAGGTTGGCGACTTCGCGACGCGCGTAGTCGAGAACTTCGAGATCGGCGGCCGTCTCCTCGACCTGGCTGTCCGGCCAGTCGCTGAGGAGCGCGAAGTAGATTTCGCCGCGCGGGTTGGCGAGATAGTGAACCTCGATGTTGCGGACGAGTTCGTCGACGCTGTCGCGGTTCGAGATCAGGCAGGGAACGACCAGAAGCGTGCGGGCGTCCTCCGGAATGCCTTCCTTGAACTCATAGCCGACGAGGCGCGCCGGCGTGACGAAGAAGGAGAGCACGGTGTTGAATAGACCCGTCGCGCCTTCCGATGCCGGCAGCGAGAACATGATCAAGAGCAGGATGATCGCGATCGGCGCCATGCCGGCGCTCGCCATGAAATGGCCGACGATAACCATCGCGAGAATGGTCAGGAGCAGTACCGGTACCGCGATCGACAGCCAGTTGAATCGGCGCACGGCGCGAACGAAATGCTGCACCAGCGTCGGGCTGTAGGTCGCTCTTGCTTCCAGCTTCGGACGCTGCGCGCCGGCCAGGAATGCGCCAACGTTCGGCTCATGGGGTTGCTCGTCGGCGGACGCCTTGGCTTCATCAGTCATGTCGAGCGCGAGCTGCGCGATCTCCATTTCGGTCATGGTGGAGCGCTTGGCGAGCTTTTCGATCTGCTTGCGGTACTTGTTGCGCGAGCCGGAATCGAGAAGGCCGTAGTCGGAATTGTCCCAGAGCAGCTTGTCGACGTGGCTGACCTGCTCGACCCAGACCGACCATTCGGTGTCGTCGATCTCGCGCAGGCTGCGAATGATGTTGCCCATCGTGACGTTGCCGGAGGAGAGACGGCTGTGTTCTGCCATCGTCGTCGCTTCGGTGTCACGGCCGAGCGCCTCGAGGCGCTCATCCAGCCATGTGATGGCGAGGCTCGAGGTCTGCGAGCCGTCGCGCATGCGGTAGAGGAACTGCGTCGAGAAGGTGTTGTCCTCGGCAAGCGGTTCAAGCGTCTTCAGATACTCGGCTGCCTTCGCGGGATCAGTCAGGCGCACCAATTCGTCGGCTGCCTCATTGGCGCGGCGGCGCATGCGGCGGCTGCGCTCGACGCGGATCGAGATGCGGCGCAGGTTTTCGACCAGAACGTAACGCACCAGCGAAGGCAGCGCCCAGAGCTCGCCGATCCGCAGTGTCTCATGTTCCTGGAATCCATCGACCAGAGCGGTCAGGCTTTCCTGCGAAATGGTGCTGTGCGTGTGCGCGACATAGAGCCAGGCCAGCGCCAGTGTGCGCGGGATCTTGGTGCCGTTCACATCGATCGTCGGCAGTTCGCGATAGAAGCGCTTGGGGAAGTCTCGGCGGACTTCCTGGATTGCTTCCTCGACGATGTAGTGGTTGTCCAGAAGCCACTCGGCGGCGGGGGTAATCGTCTCACCGGCCTCCACATCAG
This sequence comes from Rhizobium sp. 01N48, assembly GCF_056399145.1. NCBI lineage: Bacteria > Pseudomonadati > Pseudomonadota > Alphaproteobacteria > Hyphomicrobiales > Rhizobiaceae > Rhizobium > Rhizobium sp. 01N48. Next base: position 191,723 of record NZ_JBFTQT010000005.1, on the reverse strand, counting down.
CCGCCGTTGTGCGGTAGACGCGCAGGATTTCCTTCTCATTCTCCTTATGCCGGGCGAAGAAGTCGAAGGGTGCGAAAGCGACCAGCGAGTTGACACCTGACGTGGCTGCGGATGCACCCATCGCCCTGATGTCTTCGATCGACATATAGGTCGCGCGGATCGAGTCGTTGTGATCGATCTGCTTGGTTTCGGACTCGCGGGACGGGCTCGGAGACGTGGGGGAAATAGACATGGGTTCGGTTCTGGATCCAAACAAAGTTATGGTCGGTAGGGTTTGCCTTGTGCACTGCCAAATATGACTGCCGCATGAACAATACCGGTCTTTTGCGGCCACACTGAAAACATTGGCAGGTGCAATCGAACGGCAATGCGAATCGATTTAGATTTGATCTTGCGACCAGCCGGGCAAAGAGGTGGGTGAGATTGAACGACGCCTCCCCGCCAAGCCAATCGGGAAAGTTGGACACTATTGCGACAATTCAAGTCAAGAGGTTTCGGCAAGTGGCGAACGCACGAAAAATCCGGCGCCTTTTGGACGCCGGATTTCATTGATTATGCTGGATTTAGACGCGGCGCATGAGCCGCGCGACAAGCGATACAACAAACAGCACCAGGAATATGAAGAACAGTACCTGGGCAATCGATGCTGACGCGCCTGCGATGCCGCCGAACCCCAAAACGCCGGCGATCAGGGCTACAACAAGAAATACGAGTGCGTAGTAAAGCATTGCCATCTCCATTTAGTCGTTGCTGACCAGATAACGATGATGTGCCTTTTTGGTTCCGTGCCTGGTGAAAAAGGGTTTGTTTTCGGCGCCCTAACCGATAACGCCGCAGACTACGGCTGCGAGAAAGGTGAACGCGGCCACGACCAGCGCCGCATTGGCTGCCAGATGCAAACGACCACGCGTCGTTGCCGGCTTCTTGGAGCGTGCGGAACGATAGTGGTCCGCGTGAGTATGCGACATACCCAAGTTTGCCATGTGTTGCCTCCGCCTATTTTCAGCTCTTATTGAGAGCTCAGTTTCTTATATAGTCTATCTGAATGGTAGAGATAAAATTCCACCAGATGTCGCTTGCTGAGAAAATCCGTCTTGCCTTGGACGGCCTAAAAGGGACGGTCTAACAGATGGTGTGCCAGGCCCAGATCAGGGAGCGCTCCACCGCGCTATCCTTGTAGGAACTCTTCTTCTTTGCAACGATCTTGCGGTCCCGCTTTGCCATCTTGAACAGCGGAGCTGCCCGCTTGGCAGCCTTGGCTGGAGGTGCGAAGTAACCCATGGTCATGCCGCCGAGAAAGAACATCTTTATCTCCATGATCACGAAAGCTAACAGCCGTTAACGCAATCATGACAGAAGCAAGGCAACTGTCAATAGTCTAGTCGATTGGTCGTGTTTTAACGGACCGTTATTCTTAACGGTCCGCCGATTGTTAAAAATTTCAATTACTTGAAAAGATTGGGCTTCAGACTTTCACGAAGCCCTTGCTCGCGACCATCAAACTTTTCGTGTAGTCCTCGTGAACCTCGGCCTTGGCGAGCTGTTCGGCTGTCAGGCGTTCGACCACGGTGCCGCCTCGCATCACGGCGAGGTTTTCGCACATGTGGGTGATGACGCCGAGATCGTGGCTGACCATGACGAAGGTCAGTTTCCGGTCACGCCTCACCTGCTCCAGAAGGTTCAGCACCTCGGCCTGCACGGAGGCGTCCAGCGCCGAAGTCGGCTCGTCGAGCAGCAGGATCGACGGCTCGACGATCAGGGCGCGGGCAATGGCGACGCGCTGGCGTTGGCCGCCGGAGAGCTGATGTGGATAGCGGAACCGGAAGCCATTGCCGAGGCCGACCTCATCGAGCGCACGGGCGATGCGTGTGTCGCTGTCCGAAATGCCGTGGATCGCCAGCGGCTCGAGCAGCAGCCGGTCGATGGTCTGGCGCGGATGCAGCGAACCGTAGGGGTCCTGGAACACCATCTGGACCTTGCGGTAGAAGGCCTTGCTGCGCTTGGAACCCGAGAGCTGCTCACCGTGGATCTTGATGGTTCCGGCTTTGACGGGAGCAAGGCCGGCGACAGCGCGCAGCAGAGTGGATTTTCCAGAGCCGGATTCACCGACGAGACCGAAGGACTGGCCCTCGGCAATCTCGACGCTGACATCCTTCAGCGCGTGGAAATGGTCGTAGATGACGGTGACATTGTCGACGGAAAGGGCTGCTGTCATGCCGCCCACTCCGGCTTGCGGTCCAGCACCGGCAATGGATGCCTGTTTTCGCCGATCTGGGGCATGCAGTTCAAAAGTCCTTGCGTATAGGGATGCTGGGCGTTCTTGAGTTCGGAGGCCTTCAGCTCCTCGACGACCTTGCCGGCATACATGACGATGACGCGGTCGCAGAAGGAGGAGACGAGGCGCAGGTCGTGGGACACGAAGATCAGGCCCATGCCGCGCTCGGCTACCAGGCGATCCATGATCCTGAGGACGTCGAGCTGCACGGTTACGTCGAGCGCCGAGGTCGGCTCGTCGGCGATCAGCAATTCGGGGTCGGCGATCAGCATCATGGCGATCATGGCGCGCTGGCCCATGCCGCCCGAAACTTCATGCGGATAGAGATTGAAGACGCGCTGCGGCTCGCGGATCTGCACGGCTTCGAGCATGGCGATCGCGCGATCGCGTGCTTCGCCCTTGCCAATCTTCTCGTGCGTTCTCAGCGTCTCGCAGATCTGCTTGCCGATTGTCATGACCGGATCCAGCGAATATTTCGGATCCTGCAGCACCATGGCGATGCGCTTGCCGCGCAGTTGCCGGCGCTCCTTGGCCGAGGCCGACAGAAGGTCGATGCCGTTGAAATCGAGCGTATCGGCCGTGACGATGCCGTGCGGCGGCGTCAGGCCCATGATGGCGCGGCCGGTCTGCGACTTGCCGGAGCCGGATTCGCCGACGATGCCCAGGCGTTCCTTGCCAAGCGTGAAGGAAACGCCGCGCACGGCTTCGATGACGCCGGTGCGCGTGGGGTAGCTGACCTTTAGGTTCTTGACGGTGAGAAGCGTGCTCATTGGCCGCTCTCCTTCGGGTCCAGCGCGTCGCGTAGGCCGTCTCCAAGTAGGTTGAAGCCGAGGCTGACAACGAGGATGGCGATCCCCGGCATGGCGGCGACCCACCATTGGTCGAGGATGAAGCGGCGGCCGGAGGCGATCATCGCGCCCCACTCCGGCAGCGGCGGCTGGGCGCCGAGGCCGAGGAAGCCAAGGCCGGCGGCCGTCAGGATGATGCCCGCCATGTCGAGCGTGACGCGCACGATCAGCGAGGAGATGCAGAGCGGCATGACATGACGCACGACGATACGCAGCGGCGATGCGCCCATGAGGCGGACGGCCGAGATGTAATCGGAGCGCCGCACCGTCAGGGTCTCGGCGCGCGCGATACGGGCGTATGGCGGCCAGGAGGTGATGGCGATGGCGATGATGGCGTTCTGGATGCCCGGGCCGAGTGCTGCGACGAAGGCGAGCGCCAGGACGAGCTTCGGGAAGGCGAGGAAGATATCGGTGATGCGCATCAAGATGGCATCGACCCAGCCGCCGGCATAGCCGGACACCGTGCCGACCAGAAGGCCGATCGGCGCCGAGATGATGGCGACGAGGACGACGACCATCAGCGTCAGGCGGGAGCCGTAAATCAGGCGCGAATAGATATCACGGCCCTGGTCGTCGGTACCGAGAAGATAACCCTCGGCGCCCGGCGGCAGAAGGCGGGCGTTGCGGAGATCGCCGACGACGGGCGAGTGCGTGGCCAGCACATCGGCAAAGGCCGCCATCACGAGCAGCGCGATGATGATGAAGAGACCAACGACCGCCAATCGGTTGGCGGTAAACTGTCGCCAGGTGACGTAGGCGCGGCCGAGGCGGGCTTGGGTGCGCGATTGCGGCCGGTCGGAGAGCAGCCACTCGCGGCGGGTCATCGGTCTGACATTGGTTGCGGTGTTGTTTGCTTGCATGCTCATCGGGTTCGGGTCCTGGGATCGAGGGTCCGATAAAGAAGATCAGACAAGAGGTTGATGCCGATGAAGACGGTGCCGATGACGATCGTGCCGCCAAGCACGGCGTTCATATCGGCATTCTGCAGCGAGTTGGTGATGTAGAGGCCGATACCGGGCCAGGAGAAGACCGTCTCGGTCAATACCGAACCTTCGAGCAGTCCGGCATAGGAGAGCGCGATGACGGTGACCAGAGGAACCGCAGCGTTCCGCAGCGCGTGGCCCCAGATCACCCGGGTTTCCGACAGGCCCTTGGCGCGCGCGGCAACCACATATTCCTGGCTAAGCTCGTTCAGCATGAAGCTGCGGGTCATGCGGCTGATATAGGCGAGCGAGAAATAGCCGAGCAGCGAAGCGGGCAGGATGATGTGGCGGAAGACGTCATAGAAGACGTCCCACTGCCCCTGCATGGCGCTATCGAGCAGATAGAAGCCGGTGACCGGCGTGAAGCTGTATTCGAAAACGATGTCGATGCGGCCGGGGAAGGCGACCCAGCGTAGCTTGGCGTAAAAGATCACCAGCGAGATCAGCGACAGCCAGAAGATCGGCACGGAATAGCCGATCAGGCCGATGACGCGAACGATCTGGTCGGCGAAGCTGCCGCGCTTGACGGCGGCGAGGACACCGAGCGGCACGCCGATCACCGAGCCGATGATGGTGCCGAGGGTGGCGAGTTCGATCGTTGCCGGGAAAACGCGCTTGATATCGACCATGACGGGATTGGTCGTCAGCACCGAGGTGCCGAAATCGCCGGCCAGGATCCCTTTGAGGTAGATATAGAACTGCTGGTAGAGCGGCAGGTCGAAGCCCATTTCGCGCCGCACGCGTTCAACCACGTGGGCGGGTGCGCGGTCGCCGAGAATGGCGAGCACCGGATCGATGGGCACGACGCGGCCGATGAAGAAGGTCACGGCCAGAAGGCCGAGATAGGTGGTGACGGCGGCGACCAGAAAACGGCCCACAGCCTTCGCAAAAGGAAGAGCACGGCCGGGTTTCGGCCGTGCTTCCGTCTTTGTTTCGACGATGCTCAATCTATCAATCCTGCCGGATCATTCCTTGCCGATCATGCCGACATAGTTGGTGTCGAAGCTCGGGCCGAGTTTGAAGTTCGATACGCCCTTGCGGTAGCCTGCGACTTCGGTCTGCTGGAAGATGAAGACGAACGGGCTGTTGGCCAGATACTTCTTCTGAATGTCCTGATACATCGCCGCGCGCTTGTCGTTGTCGCGCTCGAGCAGGGCAGCCTTGGCTTCCTTGTCCAGTTCAGGCGCTTCAAACGTGTTGCGCCATGCGAGCGTCTTCACCGTGCCGGCGTCGGAGTTATCCGGGTTGCTGGTGAAGGTATCGGCGTTGGAGTTCGGGTCGAAGTAGTCGGAGCCCCACTGGCCGATGTAGATGTCGTGCGTGCGGGCGCGGAACTTGGTCAGCGTCTGCTTGCCGTCACCCGGGATGATCTCCATCTTGATGCCGGCCTGGGCGACCGACTGCTGGATGGATTCGGCGATACCGGTTACCGGCTGCGTGTTGCGCACGTCGATGGTGACCGAGAAGCCGTCCTTCAGGCCTGCCTTGGCGAGCAGTTCCTTGGCCTTGGCGACGTCGAACTTGTAGGGGTTCTCGTCGAGCGCGCCGAGCTGGCCCTTCGGCAGGAAGGTCTGGTGGATTTCGCCGATGCCCTTGATCAGGGTGGCGCCGATCGCATCGTAGTCAACCAGGTACTTGAAGGCTTCCTGGACTTCCGGCTTCTTCAGGTTCTCGTTCTTGGAGTTGAGGCTGATGAAGTAGACGGTGCCCTTCGGCGCGCTTTCGCTGGCGAGGTCGGCGTTCTTGGCGACGGCGTCGAGGTCGCCGGGCTCCAGGTTGCGGGCGATGTCGATGTCACCGGCCTCGAGCGCCAGGCGCTGCGCAGAGCTTTCCTTCATGAAGCGATAGATGACGCGGGCGAGCTTGGCCTTTTCGCCATAGTAGTTGTCGTTGCGCTCGAGCACGACAACTTCGTTGGCGCGCCATTCGCGCAGCTTGAAGGCGCCGGAGCCGGCGTAGCCGGTCTTCAGCCACTCGTTGCCGAAATCGTTGTCGTACTTGTAGTCGGCCGACGGGGTGACCGGCTTGACGTGGTCGAGAACCAGCTTCTTGTCGACGACGGAAGCAACCGTTGCCGTGAGGCAGTTCAGGACGAAGCTTGGCGCGTAAGGCTTGTCGACCGTGAAGGTGAAGGTGTTTTCGTCGGTCGCCTTGGCTTTTTCGGTGACGTTGTCGCCCGTGATGCCGAACTGGGTGATGATAAAGGCGGGGCTCTTGTCGAGCTTGACGGCGCGCTCGAAGGACCATGCAACGTCTTCGGCGGTGATCGGGTTGCCGGAGGCGAACTTCATGCCGGGCTTCAGCTTGAACGTATAGGTCAGGCCGTCATCCGAAACGGTCCAGCTCTCGGCGAGATCGCCCTTGACCTTAGACGTGTCGGCCATGTCGAGGCGCACGAGCAGGCTGTAGGTGTTGCTGGTCATCTCGGCGGTCGAGAGCTCGAAGGCTTCGCCTGGATCCATGGTGATGATGTCGTCGATCGCGAAGCCCTCGACGAGGGTATCCTTCGGGGTCTCGGCGAAGGCGGCGGGCGCGGCCAGCATCAGGATGGAGAGAGCGGCGCCGGCGGAAAGCGCGCGGAAGCTGCGGTTCAATCTGGTCATCATCATATTTTTCGTCCCCTGTTCATTTTTGAATTTAGTCAAAGCACGTCAGCAGTCTCAGGCAGCCTCTTCTCCCCATGCCGAAGACAAAATCCGAAGCCAGTTTTCGCTGGCCATTTTCTTCAAATCCTCGCCACCATATCCAGCCGTCCGAAGCGCATCAATCAGCTTCTGGTTGCCAGAGGCGTCGCCGATTTTATCCGGTATGGTTGCGCCATCGAAGTCCGATCCGAGCGCTACGCAATCGATGCCGATGCGCTCGACGAGGTAGTCGATATGGCGAACCATGTCGCTGAGCGGCGTGTCGCCGTCCGAGCGGGCGTCGTCGCGCAGCATGGCGGTCGCATAGTTGAGGCCGACGAGGCCGCGGCTTTCCTTGATCGCGTCGAGCTGCTTGTCGGTCAGGTTGCGAGCAACAGGTGTCAGCGCATGGACGTTCGAGTGGCTGGCGACGAGCGGCTGGTCCGTCGTCTTCGCTACATCCCAGAAGCCCTTTTCGGTGATGTGGGCGAGGTCGATCATGATGCCCATGCGGTTGCACTCCCGAAGCAGCTCGAAGCCGGCATCGGTCAGGCCGAGGCCGGTATCCGGCGACATCGGGAAAGCAAAAGGAACGCCGTGGCCGAAGATGTTGTGCCGGCTCCAGACCGGGCCCAGCGAGCGCAGGCCCGCGGCATAGAAGACCTCCAGAGCGGCCAGATCCGTGCCGATCGCCTCGCAGCCTTCCATATGCATGACAGCGGCGAAGACGCCGTCGTCGATGCATTTGCGGATGTCCTTGACCGTGCGGCACAGACGCCAGGCGCCGGCGCGATCGAGGCGCAGTGCGATCGCGGCCATTTCATTAGCGATCCGCAGCGATGGCAATGGGTCGAGAGGGGCTGCGAGCGGGGTGACGTAGTGGCCATCCTTGTCGGGATCGGCGAAGACCAGATCGCCCGACGGGATGTAGATGGCGCAAAGGCCGCCGGCGAGGCCGCCTGCCTTGGCGCGAGGCGCATCGATGTGGCCGGCGTCCGTTCCGTTCGCAAACTCGGCAATGGGATCGCCGCCCTCCCGCTCATGCGTCCAGAGGCGGAGGAGAACGTCGTTGTGGCCGTCGAATACGAATTGCATGTCAGTTCCTGTAAGCCCAGCTCCCAGAGCCAGGGCGGGCGATGCGAAGCGCGCAGAATAGAAAAGCTGGCGGAATACGCCACCCCTTTTTTGAGATTATTTTGGAGCGACAACCCATGGTTAGGTGCAGCATTGCGGTCTCGATGGGGCTCTCCAAAAACACAGAGAATGCTGCGCCGGCCGATGAAAATGAGATGCTGCCTGACTATATGCTATCGCGGAAACGGTGGCCGATCGTCGGCCCCGGCGGAGAGCGCAATGTCTATTTCAATCTATCGCCTGACAGTGCCTGTATTTCAGCGCGGCCTGACAACCTTGACCAACTATCTCGACAAGGCGGAGGCCTTCGCCAGCGAGAAGGGAATCGATCCCGTGGAGCTCGTCGCGACGCGGCTGGCACCGGACATGCTGCCGTTTTCCGGCCAGTACCAGCGGGCCACCGATAGCGCCAAGCTTGCCATTGCACGGCTAACGGGTACGGACGCGCCGAAATTCGAGGACAACGAAACGACGATCGCCGATCTCAGGGCGCGCGTCGCGAAAACGGAAGCCTATCTCGCGACCGTTTCGCCGGATACGCTCGATGGTGCCGAAACCCGCGAGGTTGTCATTTCTCCCGGCGGCAACAGAACGGTCTTTCGTGGCGACGATTACGTCTTGAGCTTCGCGCTGCCGAATTTCTATTTCCACATCTCGATGGCGCACGCGATCCTGCGCAACAAGGGTGCGCAGGTCGGCAAGCTCGATTATCTCGGGCGGTTCTCCTGACGATCAATCAGGGCCGGTGTCGAACCGGCCCTTTCTCCGTCAGCTCGGTGTAGGCCAGGGTCTGGTCGAGGTGGCGGGCGCGCAGCGACAGCAGCTTTTCCGCGTAGGCGAGCCGTGTCGAGGCGTGCGCTGGGTCGGCCGCGATATTTCGCAGCTCCATTGGGTCGTTCCTGAGATCGAAGAGCAACGGTGCCAAGCCGGCGAAATGCACATATTTGAAATTCTCGTCCCTGACGACGGCGAGATTGCATTCGTTGGATCGCAGGTCGAATTGCCGCTCGGCATGCTGGTGAGCGACGTCGCGGAAATCGAACTCCCAGAAGGCCGCATCACGCCAGTTCGCGACGCCCTCCCCCTCGGTAAAGGGTAGCAGCGATTGCCCGTCCAAGCCGTTTTCCGGCTCGACGTTCAGGCGCTCGCACAGCGTCGGAAAGATATCGGCGGCGCTGGTGAAGCGCTCGACTGTTTCGCCGCGAGTGCCCGATCGCGGATCGCGAATGACCAAAGGGATGTGATAGCTCCCGTCAAAGAAGCCGCCCTTGCCGAAGGTCCAGTGATCGCCGGCCATCTCCGCATGATCCGACGTGAAGACGATGACCGTGTTTTCCCAAGCACCGGCATCCTTAAGCGAGGCCCAGATCCGGCCCAGCTGCGCGTCCACCTCTGCGATCATGCCATAATAGACGGCGCGGATTGCCGCGATGTCCTCGGCGTTCCAGTCATCGACCGGGCCGGTTGCGCCGTGGATGAAGCTGCCCTTGTCGTTTCGCGGCATCGCGTAGGCGAGATAGGGGTGTGATGCCTCCTCGCTCTGTCGATCGGCCGCACGGGAAAAGGCGGGCCCGTCCTCGGGCGAAAACATGTCGTTATAAGGCGTCGGCGCTGAAAATGGCGGATGCGGACGCAGGAAGGATATGTGCGCGAACCACGGATTATCCTGTTCGCCCAGCCAGCGAATGAACTCGCCAGTCAGGAAGGCCGTCTGCGTCTCGTCTTTCGAATAGGCGGTGGGCGCGTTGGAGATTTCGCCGGGTCGGGCGCCCAAGGGGATGTGAATATCGCGGCTCGTCGCGTCATCATGGCCGCGCGATCGCAGCCAGGACAGCCATTGTTTCTCATGTTCCGGAAGCAGTTGCCGCGCGGTGAAGCCGGGCAGCAGGCCTTCATAGGTGGTCAGATGCGGATCGTTGGTATCGATGCCGCGCGGGTCGGGCGCGGTATCCGTGTAGCCGAACAAGGTCGGCTCGTAGCCGGCACGGCGTGCCGCCAGTGCCATATTGTCGAACCTGCCATCGAGGGGCGAGCCGTTGCGGCAAACCCGATGGTTCATCTGGTAGAGGCCGGTATAGAGCGTGGCACGCGCCGGCGAACACGGCGCGGCGCCAGCAAAATGACGGGCAAACAGCGTGCCTTCGGCCGCCAGCGCATCGACATTCGGTGTCCTGACGCAGGCGTGATTGCGTGCAGAGAGACAATCACCGCGCCACTGGTCCGCGGTGATCAGCAGAATGTTCGGTTTGCCCGTCATCGATCTGGCCAATCAGTGATGGTTGGATTTCGAATGCCAGTTCCAGGCCGAGCGGATGATCTGGGAGAGATCATGCTGCGGCACCCAGCCGAGCACTTCGCGGGCCTTGTCGTTGTTGGCGACCAGCGTGTGCGAATCGCCTTCGCGGCGGCCGACATATTCGACGGGGAATGGCTTGGCGGAGACGTCTTCGATCGCGCCGAGCAGTTCCTTGACCGTCGTGCCGGTGCCGGTGCCGAGATTGAGCGCAACCGATTCGCCGCCGCGCAGCAGATGCTCGACAGCGCGGACATGCGCGTCGGCAAGATCGAGCACGTGGATATAGTCGCGCACGCAGGTTCCGTCGCGGGTCTCGTAATCGCTGCCGAACACCTTGAAGCCGTCGCGCCGTCCGAGTGCTGCATCGATCGCGAGCGGGATGGCGTGGGTTTCCGGCTGATGCCACTCGCCGATACGGCCTTCGAAATCGGCGCCGGCGGCATTGAAATAACGCAGCACGACCGAGCGGAAGCCGGTGTACTTGTCGTAATCGGCAAGCGCCTGCTCGACGATGTATTTCGTCTGGCCATAGGGGTTGATCGGCACCTGCCGGTGAGTTTCATCCAGCGGCACGCTCTGCGGCAGACCATAGGTCGCGCAGGTGGAGGAGAAGACGAAGGCCTTGATGCCGGCCGCCTGGGCCGCTGCCAGCAAGGTCAGCGTGCCGATGACGTTGTTTTCGTAGAAGGCGACCGGATCCTTTACGGATTCACCTACCTCGATCAGGGCCGCGAAGTGCAGGATGGCTGCGGGCTTGTGCTTGGCCAGAACCTCGTCGAGGCGCGCGCGATCCCTGATATCGCCTTCCTCGGCTGGGCCCCATTTGACGAACTCGCGGTGCCCGTTCGAGAAGTTGTCGTAAACGACGGGCTTGAAGCCCTTGTTGGCGAGATCGAGACATGTGTGGGAGCCGATATAGCCTGCACCACCAACGACCAGAACTGTTTCACCTGCCATGCACCACCTTCTGTGATTTGGAATCGGACAGCACCAGAGTTAGGCCAACGACATGGCGATAAAAAGAACGAAGTGGGCTGCACGCCGCTTTCGCCGCATCTTCTGGCCAACGCGATTAGCGAATTTTGTTAGCCGAGATCGAAGACCGGTCGAATGAGGATTATTCGCCTGCGATGCATGATCAAGGTTCTCCCGATCGACAATATCATTGGCGCCATTGGTAGTGGCCGGAAATCTTGCTACCTATGATACTGCCTTATTTTAKCTTTCATGCATGGTCTATGCTTTGTGTCTTGTTATGTCTGTTTCAATAGACTTCAAAGATATCTGGAAAAACATCGCGCATGGATGCAGCTATTCGCAAGTTTATCTTTCATGATCTTCAAACGATCGAGGGTTACATCGATCCCCCGGATGCGCTGGTGTTCCTGGCGATCCTCCAGCATCAGGCTCTGGCCGGTTTTGAAGGGGCGATTGCGGAGATCGGCGTCTATTACGGGCGATCCTATTTCCTCTTTCGGCGCATCTGCGGTGACGAGCAGCGAATCGTTGCCATCGATCTTTTCGATCTCGACAGTGCAACGAAGGGCAGTGCGCAGTATCTGCAATTTGTCGAAAACGGCCGACGGCTCGGGCTTCCTGTGTTGGAAGACCTGGTGATCAAGGGCGACAGCACGCTTCTGAAGCCTGCGGATATCTTCGCGAAAGTGGGGCCGGTCCGCTTCTTCAGCATCGATGGCGGGCACATGCTGCATCACGTCATGTCCGACACGCATCTGGCGGCGGATACGCTGACCGATCATGGCATCATCGCCTTCGACGATACGTTCAACCCGACATGGCCGGAGGTGACGGTTGGCGTCGCCGATTTCCTGCGCGAGCAGCAGGGCGAGTTCGCGGTCTTCTGTATTACCAAATACAAGACCTATGTCTGCCGCCGGGCATTTCACGCCGAATATTCCAGGGCAATTGCCGCCTCTCCCGATCTCGCCGCTTTCGAACATGTCGAAACCGAGTTTCTCGGCTCCAAGGCGGCGCGGCTTGAAAATCCGATGCGCCGGCGTCTCGTGCACCAGCTTCTGGTGCGCAGCGGCATGAGCGTGTTTTCGGAGAGGGCCTATAGATAGCCGGCTTTGCGGTGAGGGGGCGATAGGAAGAAAAATGCCTCGCCGAAGCGAGGCTAGTCCAAGGCCGCTTCGGGGAAAACAGAAGCGACGCGGCTGTTTTATTGCTGCGCTAACTTTCCGCAAGCGCAGTTTCGCGAATTTCGGTACGCCCGGCGAAATGGCGCGGAAAGACAGTCACGACCGGCTGCCGCTGCTTTTCAAGCCCGCAACAAGCCGGCGTCCGCGACGCAGAGCTGTGAATGCGGCGCCGACCGCGATCAGCCATAGCGCGGCAAGCAAGATTTCATTGGTGCCACCCCAGAGCGGCTGAAACACCGATAGAATAGCGGCGCCCGTTATCGTTGCCATGCGGTGCTGCTTGGCCATGGGGCCGGAGAAATCGCTCGGCTGGCCGGTGGCGCGGCCGAGCTCGCGGACATAGGCGGTGAGCACAGCAAAGGCCGCCGCCGCCCAGCCGAGCCCCGGCGCCCCGATGCCCGCCCCTGCCCCGACGAGGATCAGGATATCGGCAACCCGGTCCGGGAATTCATTCCAGAATGGCCCATCGGCCGCCCCCTTCCCGCCCTCGACCGCGACCATGCCATCGAAGAGATTGCAGAGCAGCCGCAGCTGGCAAAAGAGCGCAGCCGCGACGAAGAAGGGCGCCTGCGCCCAGCCCGCTTGCTGTCCCGACAAAAAGAAGGCGCCGCCGGCGAGTGCTGCCGCGATCATGCTTGCCTGCGAGATCTGATTGGGCGTGATTGATTTCGACGCCAGCCATTGCGCCGTCGAGCGCGCCCAGTGTGTGTCGCGGCTCGCCAGCGGCCTGCGGTCACCTGTTTCGGTCATGTCCGCTCCCCCTTCCGGTACAGTGAATAGTTGTAGATCGCCGCGTAGCTGGTCGAAACGGCCAGCGGCAGCGCGATTGTTTTCAGAATTTCGGGCGTGCCGCTCAACGCGTGGATCGTTGCGAGAATGGCGCTCGATGCCAGGCAGGCGATCAGCGGCGGCGCCCAGAGGGCCTGCGTTCCATTCATCCGGCGTGACAGCTGCTCGACCGCGGTCTTGAGAAACAGCGTCAGGCAGGCTGACAATGCGCCCTGGACGAGACCGGCAAGCAGGAAGCGGCTCGGTGGGTAATCCCGGTTTGCAAACATCGCCCAGCCGCCCATGGCGCAGAAGGCGAATGCGAGATGGGTGATGCTGTTGCCGGCGATGCGCCGCAGCCTAGTCGTCATGTGGCCGACCACCAATAGCGGACGAGATGGAAGAAGATCGGTGCGGAAAAGACGACGGAATCGAGCCGGTCGATCAGGCCGCCATGGCCCTCGATCAGGTTGCCCCAATCCTTGACGCCGCGGTCGCGCTTGATCGCCGACATCACCAGTCCGCCGAAGAAGCCCATCATGGTGATGACGAAAGCCAGCAGCCCGGCCTGGAAGGGTGTGAACGGCGTGATCCACCAGAGGCCTGCGCCAATCAGCGTGGCGCTGGCAACGCCGCCGACAAAGCCCTCTACGGTCTTGGAGGGCGACAGCTTCGGCGCGATCTTGGTGCGGCCGAAAAGCTTGCCCCAGACATATTGGAGCACATCGCTCAGCTGCACGATGATGACGAGAAAGGCGATGAGCAGCACATTGCGGCCCTCATAGCCCGGAATATCGAGCGTCAGCAGCGCCGGCACGTGGGAGGCGCAGAAGACGCAGATCATCAGCGCCCATTGCACCTCCGCAATCCGATCGAGAAAGCGCTCGGTGTCGCCACGCAGCACCGAGATGATCGGCATCAGCAGGAAGGCATAGACGGGAATGAAGATCGCGAAGATGCCGTATTGCTTCGTCCAGAGGAGGAAATACTGTAGCGGCAGCACGACGAAGAAAGCGGTCGCCAGCGCCCAGTGATCGGCGCGTTTGGTGTGCGTCAGCGTGATGAACTCGCGCAGCGCCGCGAACGAGCAGAAGCCGAAAAGCACAAGGATGCCGACCCGGCCGATCATGAAGGCGATGCCGATCAGGATCGCCATCACCCACCACGCCTTGATGCGCGCGTTGAGGTTCTCGATCGAGGCGTTGGCCCCATCGGGCGAGAGGCGGCGCTGCAGCACATAGCCGACTGCGGATGCGACGACGAGCACCGCGAGAATACCGAGGACGAGCGTAAGGAGGTCGGAATTGGCCGTGTTCATTCGCTACCGCCTGGCTGTTTTGGAGAGAGATCGAGAAGGGCCGTGCGCGCCCGGTCGAGAAAGGCCTGCTTGTCTTCGCCGGTATGCATGTGCATCGGCTCCCCGAAGGTGACGGTGCAGATCAAGGGGATCGGAACGATCTCGCCCTTCGGCATGACGCGGTTGAGATTGTTGATCCAGACGGGGACGAGGCGGATATCCGGACGCACTGACGCAAGATGAAAGAGCCCGCTCTTGAACGGCAACAGCGGTGCCTCCGTCAGATTGCGGGTTCCCTCCGGAAAGAGAATGAGCGACGAGCCGGCATCCAGCGCATTCGCCATCACCTCGATCGGATCGCTGGTCCGCTTATCCCGCTCGCGCTCGATTAGCACGGCATCGAACACATCGCTGCCGATGAAGCGCGTGATCGCCGACTTCAGCCAGTATTCCGCACCTGCCACCGGACGCGTGGATCGGCGCAGGCGGGGCGGCAGAACGGCCCAGACCAGAATGAAATCGCCATGGCTCGAATGATTGGCGAAATAGATGCACCTTTCCGTTGTCGGGCCGTCGCTTGTCCAAATGGCGCGCACGGCCGTTATGGCGCGCGCAAACAGAACGATGGCCGTCGCCACCGGCCCCGCGATCATCTTCCGTACCAAATCGATCCCCCATCCACCTGACACATATAAGATGTGTAGCCGTGTTTAAGGCGGATCAAAAGCCCCCGGTTTCGCGCAAACGCTAGCAAGTCACGACCATCCCGGCACAACGCGTCGAATGGTGGGGGAAAGCGTTAACCATGCTTCGGTAGGAATGGTGTCGAACACAACGGAACGAATCGATGTCGGTAAACACAAGCAAGAGTTTGAAGGCCATGACCACAAGTGAAATCGTCCTTTTTCCTGTGGCCTCGCGCGCCGGCGACATCGATCGCAGCGCCGCCGAACTCGAGCGCCTGCATGGTGCCGATGCCGTCCAATACTGGAAGACCGAATGCCGGCGCTTGGCGAGCGAACTCGAATCGCTCGGCCTGCCAGAGGCGGAAGTTCGCCATCAGGTGATGGTTTTCCAGGCCGAGGTTCAGCAGGCCCTCGTGCAGCGTTCGCAGTCGCGGGCGATTTCACAAAGCCGCAGCGGTCGCGCGCTGAAGCGGTAAGCGGGCGAGGCATCGGCCTCTCTGAGGGCATGGCGATATGGAGCCGAAGCTGCTAGACGCTGGGCCAACCTGCCACGCGAAAAGGAATACGCGATGATCCAGCCCACGGCTTCGTTCAAGGACAATCTGCAATTGCTGCCCTCAGTCGAAGGCCTTGCTCGCATAGACCTGACCGACCCGGCCGGCGTCATTGTCGCGACGATCGAAAACCAGCCGGGCAAGCAGGGATCGCTCGCGATCTACCAATATCTGCAGCAATGTTTCGGCATGCTCGACAAGCAAGCCGCAACCTACGCCCTCGAGCTCTTCGCCGAGCACACCGCCGACGCGAAAACCCGCCCCGGCGCCCATCCCAATATCGACCGCTTGCTCAATATCATCGGCGGCGCTGCGCCATTGGGCATTCAACTCGTTGCTCGGTGACAAGCGCCGCACAGGCTAAGCTGCGAGTTTGATTACGAGCTGATGAAGCACGTGGGGTCGACGACGTCGCCTTTGGTGCGCCAGCGTCCTGTGATCTGATCTCGAGAATATCGACCGCGAACAGAGGACATTGCGAACAACTGACAACCCGTTCGGCGCGAGGGTGTCACCTATGTCTTAGGTACGGATGGTTACCTGTGCATTCGGGTCGGGAAGAATGGCGGAGAGGGTGGGATTTGAACCCACGGTACCCTTGCAGGCACGCCGCATTTCGAGTGCGGTACATTCAACCACTCTGCCACCTCTCCGCGGTCTGGTTGACGCCGTTAGGCGCGGGCTGTCTCATAGCGAGAGTTTGGCGGGCTGGCAAGTCGTAATCTCAAGCCATTTCATCCTTTTGTCATCCTTTTACCTTGACAGTTTTTTTATGCTCGCGTATCTGCGCAACCCAATAGGTGTGGATAAGTCCGCGCCTTGTCCGTCCCGCGCCCGCGTGGGGCATCACCGGCAGCCAGAATTCCTGGGCAAAAGCCCTGAAATCCCTGCTTAACATCGACTGATAAAAAGACGGCCACCTGTTTGATGCGGGTCGAGCCGGAACGAACATGAAAGGATAAAAAATGTTCGCAGTCATCAAGACCGGCGGTAAGCAGTACCGTGTGGCAGCAAACGACGTGCTGACCATCGAGAAGCTTGAAGTAACCGCTGGCGAATCGATCGAATTCACCGAAGTCCTCGTAATCGGCGAAGGCGCCGATGCCGCGATCGGTGCTCCCTTCGTCAAGGGCGCGTCCGTCAAGGCCGAAGTCGTCGAGCACAACCGCGGCAAGAAGGTCATCGCCTTCAAGAAGCGCCGTCGTCAGAACTCGAAGCGCTCGCGCGGCCATCGCCAGCACCACACCGTTGTCCGTATCACGGACATCGTGGCTGCTAAGTAAGATCACGGGACTTAAGGTTTAAAGGAGAACTCCAATGGCACACAAAAAAGCTGGCGGTTCGTCGCGCAACGGCCGCGATTCTGAATCCAAGCGCCTTGGCGTGAAGAAGTTCGGTGGCGAGAACGTCATCGCAGGCAACATTATCGTGCGTCAACGCGGTACGCAGTGGCACCCGGGTTCCAACGTCGGCCTCGGCAAGGATCACACGATCTTTGCTCTCACCGCCGGCAATGTGAACTACCGTACGAAGGCCAACGGCCGCGTATACGTATCCGTGATGCCGAAAGCGGAAGCAGCGGAATAAGCCGGTAGCGCTTTATAGCAGCCGGTGTCTCATCGACCCGGCTGAGCGTATCAGGTTCAGTCAAGACAAAAGGGGAGATGGGGCACCACCCATCTCCCCTTTTTCTTTACCCTCAAGGAGGACTGAACCATGCAAGGCGAATTGTTACGGAGAGACCAAAGGTCTCCCGAAGAGAGGCTGCGGCCTGAGCGGTTAAGGACCGATTGCCCTGTCTTACTGTCGGAAAGGCTCGTCATGCGCGCGCCCCACGAAGAAGACATCGACGCCCTTGCCCATCTCGCCAACAACGCCAAAGTCGCCACAATGGTGTCGCGCATGCCGCACCCGTATACGGCCAATGATGCCGCCGACTTCGTGCGACGCACGAAAAATGGCGAGATTGGCAAGTGCGTCTATGCGATTACCAAAGCCGAAAACGGCGCCTTTATCGGTTGCTGCGGGGTCGAACCGCATCTTGATGGTCGCACCGTCGAGATCGGTTACTGGCTGGGCGAGCCCTACTGGAACCAGGGCTTCATGACAGAGGCCTGCCATGCGCTCGTCGACATGGTGTTCCGCACCCGCGAGGATGTCGACCAGATCGACGCTCGTTGCCGGGTGATGAACATCGCCTCGCGCCGCGTCATCCAAAAGTGCGGTTTTCAGTTCCAGGGATCGGGGCTTGCCGCGTCGCTGGCGCTTGGGAGCAACGTGCCGGTCGAATGGTACAGGCTCGACCGCAAGACCTGGATGTCGCTGAGAAGCTGGGGGAGCGTATTATGAGTGCGCTGAGCCTGGAAAGGCCAAGACCCCAGGTCGCCACCGCCGGTTCGCAGCCCGACATCAAGACTGAGCGGCTTTTGCTGCGGGCGCATCGGTTAAGCGATGCCGATGCGATCGCGGAATCGCTGTCCGATTTCGCGGTAACGCGGATGCTGGCACGGGTGCCTGCACCCTATGACCGGCAGGATGCGCTCGACTGGCTGGTGCCGGTGACGGCCGGCCGGCTGCCGGGCTGGCAGATGGCGATCACCAATGGCGATGACGCGCATATCGGCGTGGTGTCGATCGAGCTTCGTCATGGTCGCTGGCATCTCGGCTACTGGCTGAACCGCTATTACTGGCGGCGCGGCTATATGAGCGAGGCGGTTTCCGCCACGCTCGAGCGTTTCTCGCGGCGCATGCCCGAGACAGTCGTGCATTCCGGTGTCTTCGCCGACAATCCGGCGTCGCTGAGGCTGCAGGAAAAGATCGGCTTTCGCATGACCGGTTGCAGCGAGGTCTTCAGCTTCGCCCGCAACACGATGGTCACGCATGTCGAAACCATGCTGAAGCCCGGCGCGTTGCAGCAGAGCAAGAGCGCCTGATGAAAATTGGAGGCGCCCCACATTCGTCGGGGCGCCTTCTTCAATTGTCGATCTCGACCCAGACGGGGAAGTGATCGGACCCCATGGCCGAGGTGTCAATCCGTGCGGATCTTAGCCGGCTTCCAAGGCCTGAACTGACGAAGACGTAATCGAGATGCATGCGCTTGCCATGATTTGCGGGATCCATCCAGCTGTAGCTGTCGGGCTGATAGGCGCTGAGCGCTTCGAAGGCGTCAACAGGCGTGCCGACGCGTGCCGTGCGGCCGTAATATCCGTCCTTCCGGCCCGCGAAAGCGCAGTACTCGGGCGATTCCGGCAGCATGTTGAAGTCGCCCATGACGAGATAATCTTCGGGCAGCGGGAGCTCCCCGATCTCGAATTCGCGGGCGCCGGTCAGCGATCCGCCTTCATGGGGGAAGGCGTTGATGCGCTCATTGAGGTGTGCGAGTTGGCGGATGCGCTCGTCGCTGGAGACGTGATCGAGATGGACCGAGTAGACGCGCACGGCACCGCCGGGAAGGTCGATAACGGCCTCCGTGGCGCTGCGTTGCAGGTTGAGCTTGGTGAGCGTCCTGCTGCGCGGCAGAAGCAGCGTGCGGGTCGACAGGATCGGCCAACGCGAGAGGACCATGTTGCCGAACTGCATGCGCATGCCGCGCGGCGCGGATTGGCCGTCGATCTCCGCGACATGCAAATCGCAGCCAGGTCCATAGACCCAGAAATGGTCGGGGAACAGGGTGCTCAGATCAGCCACCATGTCGGGATATCGGTTTCGCGCGAAGCCGCGGGTGACTTCCTGGAGCGCGATGATGTCGCCGCCGGCAAGACTGTCGGCGATTCGTTTCAGATCGTACGTGCCGTCGAGACCGAAGCCGTACTGTATGTTATAGCTCGCAAACCTAACGATAATCTTTGACCTCCGGCTGAACGGCCTATATCGATCAGGCCAAGACGGGCGTCCAATGACACCGAATGATGGAAGTAAAATGAAATTTCTCGACGAAGCAAAGGTCTATATCAAATCCGGCAGCGGCGGCGCGGGTGCCGTGTCGTTCCGGCGCGAGAAGTTCATCGAGTTCGGCGGGCCTGACGGCGGTGACGGCGGACGCGGTGGTGACGTGTGGGTGGAGACCGTCAACGGTCTCAACACGCTGATCGATTTCCGCTTCCAGCAGCACTTCAAGGCGACGATCGGCACGCACGGCATGGGCCGCAACCGCACCGGCGCCAATGGCGAGCACGTGACGCTGAAGGTGCCCGTCGGCACCCAGATCTTCGAGGAAGACCAGGAAACGCTGATCTGCGACCTGACGGAAGAGGGGCAGCGCTATTGCCTCGCCCGGGGTGGCAATGGCGGGTTCGGCAACGCGCACTTCAAGACCTCGGTCAACCAGGCGCCTGATTGGGCCAATCCTGGCCTCGAGGGCGAGGAGAAGACGATCTGGCTGCGCCTGAAGCTGATCGCCGATGCCGGTCTGGTCGGTCTGCCGAATGCCGGCAAGTCGACGTTCCTCGCGGCCGTTACGCGCGCGCGCCCGAAGATCGCCAATTATCCGTTCACGACGCTGCACCCCAATCTTGGCGTTGCGACGATCGACGAGCGCGAATTCATTCTCGCAGACATTCCCGGCCTGATCGAAGGCGCGCATGAAGGCGTCGGCATCGGCGACCGGTTCCTCGGCCATGTCGAGCGTACGCGCGTTCTGCTGCATCTCGTTTCCGCGCAGGAAGAGAATGTCGGCAAGGCCTACAAGACGGTCAAGCACGAGCTCAGGGCCTATAGCGACGAGATCGGTGACAAGCCGGAGATCGTGGCGCTGTCGCAGATCGACGTTCTCGACAAGGCGACGCTGACGAAGAAGACCAAGGAACTGGCCAAGGCCTGCGGCAGTACGCCCTACCAGATCTCGGCGGCAACGGGCATGGGCATGACCGAGGTGTTGCGTGCGCTGCGCGATATCATCGTCGAGGCCAATGCAGAAGCCAACATTGCCGAGAAGCCGGCCAAAGCTTTGAAGGTGCGTCATCGCGATGTGATCGCCGACGAGG
This sequence comes from Rhizobium sp. 01N48, assembly GCF_056399145.1. Lineage (NCBI taxonomy): Bacteria > Pseudomonadati > Pseudomonadota > Alphaproteobacteria > Hyphomicrobiales > Rhizobiaceae > Rhizobium > Rhizobium sp. 01N48. The sequence goes on along the minus strand of NZ_JBFTQT010000005.1, from coordinate 171,114 downwards.
ACGAGGCCAATGACTAGGCAGAAGGCGCTGGGTAGCTACCGGCGCATCGTTATCAAGATCGGCTCCGCGCTGCTCGTCGACCGCAAGACCGGCCTGAAGAAGAGCTGGCTGGACGCGATGTGCGCCGATATCGCGAAGTTGAAAAACGAGGGTGTCGACGTGCTCGTGGTGTCCTCGGGCGCCATCGCGCTCGGACGCTCGGTTCTCGATCTGCCCTCGGGTGCGTTGAAGCTCGAGGAGAGCCAGGCGGCGGCGGCGGTCGGCCAGATCGCGCTTGCGCGCGATTGGTCCGAGAGCTTGTCGCGCGACAGGATCGTCGCCGGCCAGATCCTGTTGACGCTTGGCGATACGGAAGAGCGTCGCCGCTATCTCAATGCGCGCGCGACGATCAACCAGCTCCTGAAGATCGGCGCCGTTCCTATCATCAACGAGAACGACACGGTTGCCACCAGCGAAATCCGTTATGGCGACAATGACCGCCTGGCGGCGCGTGTCGCGACGATGGCGGGCGCGGATCTTTTGATCCTGCTGTCGGATATCGACGGTCTCTATACCGCTCCTCCGCATCTCGATCCGGATGCGCAGTTCCTGGAGACGATCGCCGAGATCACGCCTGAAATCGAGGCGATGGCCGGCGGCGCTGCGTCCGAGCTGTCGCGTGGCGGCATGCGCACCAAGATCGATGCCGGCAAGATCGCGACGACCTCGGGCTGCGCGATGATCATCGCTTCAGGCAAGACCGACAGCCCGCTGTCTGCGATCGAAAACGGCGCGCGGTCGTCGTGGTTCGCGCCTTCGGGTACGCCCGTGACTGCACGGAAGACCTGGATCGCCGGTCAGCTGCAGCCGGCAGGCGAGCTCCATGTCGATGACGGCGCGGTGACGGCGCTGGGCGGTGGCAAGAGCCTGCTGCCCGCTGGTGTGCGCAAGGTTGTCGGCCTGTTCAGCCGTGGTGATACGGTGGCGATCATCGGGCCGAATGGCCGGGAGATCGCGCGCGGATTGGCGGGCTATGATGCCGAGGAAGCGCGCCAGATCACCGGCCGCAAGTCGAGCGAGATCGAGGCCATTCTCGGCTATGCCGGGCGAGCGGCGATGATCCATCGCGACGACATGGTCATGACCTCGCAAATCAATTCGAAATCGGAAAGGCAGAAGAAGGACGCCGCCCATGCTTGATACAGTCGTGCAAAGCCCTGACATTGACGTGCTGATGAATGACATCGGCCGCAAGGCCAAGGCTGCCGCGCGACCGTTGGCCTTCGCCTCGACCGACGCCAAGAACGCCGCCCTGAATGCCATGGCTGATGCGATCCTGGCGGATAGGGAGCGGATCCTCGCTGAAAACGCTCGGGATCTCCAGGATGCGGCGGGCTCGGACATGCTGCCCTCCTTCATCGACCGGCTGACGCTCACCGACAAGCGCGTCGCGGAGATGGCCGATGGCATTCGTGCGATCGCTGCATTGAAGGACCCTGTCGGCGAGGTGGTCAGCGCCTGGGATCGGCCGAACGGCCTAAAGATCGAGCGCGTGCGCACCCCGCTTGGCGTGATCGGCGTGATCTTTGAGAGCCGCCCGAATGTGACGGCGGATGCCGGCGCGCTCTGCGTCAAGGCGGGTAACGCCGTCATCCTGCGCTGCGGCTCGGATTCGCGTCGTTCATCGCAGGCTATCTATGAATGCATGGTGCGCGGCCTGAAGGCTGCCGGGCTTCCAGAGCATGCTATCCAGCTCGTTCCGACCACGGATCGCGCGGCCGTCGGCGCCATGTTGCGTGGATTGGATGGAGCGATCGACGTGATTATTCCGCGCGGCGGCAAAAGCCTTGTCGCGCGTGTGCAGAACGAAGCCCGGGTGCCCGTTTTCGCGCATCTGGAAGGGCTCTGCCATATCTATGTCGATGCATCCGCCGATCTAGACATGGCCAAGGAGATCGTCGTCAACGCCAAGATGCGCCGGACGGGCATTTGCGGTGCGGTCGAGACCATCCTGGTCGACAGCGCTGTCAGCGACACGCACCTCGTGCCGCTGCTTGAGGTTCTCTCGGATGCCGGCTGCGAAGTTCGCGGCTCCTTGAGCGTCGTGAAGGCGGCGCCGGGAACGAAGGCGGCGACCGAGGAAGACTGGTCGACGGAATATCTCGATGCGATCGTTTCGGTCGCTGTCGTCGATGGCATCGATGGTGCGATCAAGCATATCCAGACCTATTCGTCGAACCATACCGAAGCCGTGATCGCCGAAGACCCAGCTGTCGTGGAGCGCTTCTTCACCGAGGTCGATTCCGCCATCTTGCTGCACAATGCCTCGACGCAGTTTGCCGATGGTGGCGAATTCGGCATGGGTGCGGAAATCGGCATCGCGACCGGCAAAATGCATGCACGAGGCCCCGTCGGCGTCGAGCAGCTGACCTCGTTCAAATACCGCGTGCATGGCACCGGCCAAGTCCGGACCTGATGTGATCAACGACGAACTGGACCGACGCTATCTTCGCGTGCCGCATGCCGAGCGGGGCATGGTGGTCGGTCTGTTCGGCGGTTCCTTCAATCCGCCGCACCAGGGCCATGCGTTGGTGGCGGAGATCGCTATCAAGCGGCTTGGTCTCGATCAGCTGTGGTGGATGGTCACTCCGGGCAATCCCTTGAAGGATCCGAGCCAGCTACTGCCTTTGGCGGAGCGGGTGCGGCTCAGCGAAAAGCTTGCCAAGCATCCCGCGATCAAGGTCACCGCATTCGAAAAGAAATTCGGCACGACCTTCACCGCGGAAACGCTGGCGCGGATCAAGATCAGCAACCCGCATGTGCATTTCATCTGGATCATGGGCGCCGACAGCCTGAAGACCTTTCATCGCTGGCAGCGGTGGCAGGATATCGCCCGCATGTTTCCGATCGCGGTCATCGACCGGCCGGGTGCGACGCTGTCGTTCCTGTCGTCGAAGATGGCCAAGACCTTCGATTTCGCACGTGTCGACGAGGAAGATTCGAGAGCGCTCTGGAAGAAGCCGGCGCCGGCCTGGACATTCATCCACGGCCCGCGATCGCGACTGAGTTCGACGGCGATCCGCGCGCAAAACGGCGCTTAGCTCATTTCTCTCAATATCAAGCTGGAAAATGAAAAGCCCGACGGGGGAGGATCCGTCGGGCTTAAAACTTGACCGGCAACTGGGAGGAGGAGTGTTGCCGATCCGTTACCGAACAGCTTGGGAGGAGGAGATCGCTGTCCGGTGAGAGACTTGTATGATGAGTATCACAGAAAGGAAAGCGGAATTGGTGCATCGCAGCAATGCATTTCTGGCATGTGTTTAAGTGTCGCACCCATCCAAATGCTCAATATCTGCGCACTACACTGGAGGTTTATCAAGTTTGATGGCCTTTTGTCAGATGGATACTAGAAAATGGCTACCGCCCGACCGCGCTAGTTGCTGCCTTGCGGCAGTCTACCGCCCATGACCCACGCCAGTGCGATCAGCTCGGCTGCGGTCCTGCGCCACGCGTTGCGTTCGACTGAATATAGCGCTGGTCAATAGCCAAGTTTCCGTTATATCTCTGCAGATATCTCGAAGCGTTGGGGAGCCAATATGCACAATCGTCGTCAATGGGTGAAATTCGCAGCCGTCGCAGTCTCCGCGATCTGGCTTGGTGCGACCGCCGGAACGGCCTTCGCCGCTGAAAAGGTTACGGTATTCGCAGCCGCGAGCATGAAAAACGCGCTTGATGCGGCCAATGCCGAATGGGCCAAGGAGAGCGGCAAGGAAGCTGTCGTCTCCTATGCGGCGAGCTCCGCTCTGGCAAAGCAGATCGAAGGCGGCGCGCCGGCGGATGTGTTCATTTCGGCCGACCTCGACTGGATGGACTATCTCGCCAAGAAGAGCCTGATCAAGGCGGACACCCGCTCCAACCTGCTCGGAAACAGCATCGTGCTCGTCGCCGCCAAGGATAAGGTCAAGCCTGTCGACATCAAGCAGGGCTTCGATCTGGCCGGCTTGCTCGGCGACGGCAAGCTCGCGATGGGCGAAGTCAAGTCGGTACCGGCAGGCAAGTACGGCAAGGCGGCGCTCGAAAAGCTCGGCATCTGGTCGTCGGTCGAAGGCAAGGTCGCAGGCGCTGAAAGCGTGCGCGCGGCGCTGGCGCTGGTCTCGCGCGGCGAAGCGCCGTTCGGCATCGTCTACAAGACCGATGTGAACGCCGATCCGGGTGTTGCGGTTGCCGGCACCTTCCCCGCCGATTCGCACCCGCCGATCACCTATCCGATCGCGATCCTGTCCGAGAGCAAGAACGCCGATACGGCAGCCTATCTCGACTTCCTGAAGTCGGAGAAGGCAGCCCACTTCTTTACCGAGCAGGGCTTCACCATCCTGAAATAATTGCGGTTTTATACGCAGCTGCCTAGTCTGAAGGCCCGCCACGGTGGGCCTTCGTTTTTTCAGGAGCATCGCATTTGGAAGCACTTGGTCTGAGCAGTGACGAATGGACGGCGATCATGCTCAGCCTGCGCGTGTCGATCGTTGCAATGCTGGCAAGCCTGCCCTTCGGCATCGGTGTCGCGCTGCTTCTGGCGCGGGGGCGTTTCTGGGGCAAATCCATTCTCAACGGCATCGTGCATTTGCCGCTCATCCTGCCGCCCGTCGTTACCGGTTTCATCCTGCTTGTGCTGTTTGGCCGGCGCGGGGTGATCGGAGCCTTTCTCGATCAGTATTTCGGCATCGTCTTCTCCTTCCGCTGGACGGGAGCGGCGCTTGCCTGCGCGGTGATGGCCTTTCCGCTGATGGTGCGCAGCATCAGGCTCTCGATTGAGGCGATCGACCGCAAGCTGGAAGAGGCTGCCGGCACGCTCGGCGCCAGCCCGGTCTGGGTCTTCCTGACGGTGACGCTCCCCCTCACCCTACCCGGCATCATCGCCGGCATGATCCTGGCCTTCGCCAAGGCCATGGGCGAGTTCGGCGCGACGATCACCTTCGTTTCCAATATTCCCGGCGAGACGCAGACGCTGTCGGCCGCGATCTATTCCTTCACGCAGGTGCCGGGTGGGGATGCAGGCGCGTTGCGGCTGACTTTGGTGGCCGTGGTTATCTCCATGGCTGCGTTGCTCGCATCCGAATTTCTGTCACGTCTCATCGGGCGGAGGATCGATCCGCAATGACGCTCGTTGTTCAGGCAAAGCATCGGTTTGACGCGTTCTCGCTCGAGGCAGGGTTCACGTCGGAACGCGGGATCACCGCGCTGTTCGGCCGTTCGGGTTCGGGAAAGACCTCCATGATCCGGATGATCGCCGGGCTGACGCGGCCCGACGAGGGACGGATCAGCCTCGACGGCGAGATACTGACGGATACCGCCAAGCGCATTTTCGTTGCCAAGCATCGCCGGCGGTTCGGCTATGTGTTTCAGGAGGCTCGGCTCTTCCCGCATCTGACCGTGCGCCAGAACCTGACTTATGGCCGCTGGTTCGCGCCGAAGGGGGCGCCACGGGAGAGCTTTGAGCGGATCGTCGGCCTGCTCGACATTGAAAGGTTGCTCGGTCGCAGTCCTGAGCATCTGTCAGGCGGTGAAAAGCAGCGGGTGGCGATCGGCCGTGCGCTCTTGTCGTCACCGCGCCTGCTTCTCATGGATGAGCCGCTTGCCGCGCTCGACGAAGCGCGTAAGGCGGAGGTGATGCCTTTCCTCGAGCGTCTGCGCGACGAGATGGATATTCCGATCGTCTATGTCAGCCATTCGGTGGCGGAGGTGGCGCGGCTTGCCGATCAGGTCGTCGTTATGCAGGACGGCCGGGTTAAGGCCGTTGGCGCGGCAACCGAGGTGCTCAGCCTGCCCGCCGCGTCGCTCGATCGGCGCGAGGCGGGCGCCTTGTTGCAGGGGCGTGTGGAGGCCGTGGACGAACGGCATCGCCTGGCCACCGTTGCGATGACGACCGTGCGGCTAAGTGTACCCGATGCCAGCCTTGCACCGGGCAAGGCGGTGCGTGTCCGTATTCCCTCGCGCGACGTGATGCTTGCCACCGAACGGCCAAACGGCCTCAGCGCGCTCAACGTGCTTGAAGGTGCGATCCTGGCGGTGACGCCTTCCGACGATGCGACCGTAGACGTCACGGTCGATTGCGGTGGTGACGCGATCCTGTCGCGGATCACCAGTTTCTCGGCGGAGCGCATGGCGCTGCGCGAGGGCATGCCGGTGTTCGCCATCATCAAGACGGTTGCGCTGGAGCCTTAGACAGCCGGCTCGGTGCCATCGATCAGGCGGTTGCTCTCCAGCCAGGCGAGGTCGTCGGCCAAGGTCACCCGGATCGTTTGCTCCATCTGCCGAAAGCGCGCCAGCAACTCCTCGCCGAATTCAGTCAGCGCCGCGCCGCCGCCCTTCTGGCCGCCGCGTTGCGATTCGACGACGGGATGCTTGAACATCCGGTTCATTTCGCTGACCAGCAGCCATGCACGCCGATAGGACATGTCCATCGCGCGGCCGCCTGCGGAAATCGAGCCGGTCTCCCTGATATGCTCCAGCAGTTCCATCTTGCCGTGCCCAAGGCGATCCTCATGCGGAAAGCTGATGCGAAGGACCGGAACAAGCGTGTTTTCTAAGGTGTTTTTCATTTGCAATCTTCGCACTGGGACGAAGCATCACTTTACTGAGGGCGATAGCAACTGTACACAGCCCCGCAGGATGCACTTGAGGCTGAGCCATCCGTTGCTGCCGCGCCAAATCCGGCATTCATGCTTTGTGATCGCGGGCGTCTTGAAACATTTATGGTTCGGTGCCTATCTTAACCATGATTTGGTTCGCCAAATCAGTGATGTGCATGCTTTGTCATTCCGAGAAAGGGAAAGCACTGACAACAGTACACGCAAAGGGAAGCACGAAAGTCGTTGTCCCGAAGAGCCCGGAACGTGGCGTTGATGCCGCTGCCCGCGCCCTGCACACCGTCCTCGTCAGCCTCGAGGACTCCAAAGCTGAAGATATCGTTTCCATCGACATTGCCGGAAAATCGGCGCTCGGCGACTTCATGGTCGTGGTATCGGGCCGCTCGAGCCGCCATGTCATGGCAATTGCCGACCACCTGCTCAGCGACCTCAAGGATGAGGGCTTCGGCTCCGCCCGGGTCGAAGGCCAGGATGCCGGCGATTGGATCCTGATCGATACCGGCGATGTTATCGTGCATGTCTTCCGTCCCGAAATTCGCGAGTTCTACAACATCGAAAAGATGTGGCAGGCTCCCGATCTGGACGAGACGCTGCACTGATACTCCAGCTGGCAGGCTGTCTGGACGCTGCGTCCGGCGCCTGATAGATGGCTCTGATTGGGCCGGCGGTGCTTTAGCCCCGGCCTGCGGCACCTTTGGGCCGCGAAAAGCCTGATAGCAGGAGCGGACATATGCGCGTTGGTCTTTTTGCCGTGGGGCGGCTCAAATCCGGCCCGGAGAAGGATCTTGCGGCGCGTTATTTCGACCGCTTTGCGAAGGCCGGTCCCGCCATCGGCCTCGAATTCTCCCGCGTTGTCGAAGTCGCCGAAAGTCGCGCCTCCAATGCCGATACGCGCAAGCGCGAGGAAGCGGGCATGCTTCAGAAGGCGCTGGCGGATGGCAGCATTCTCATTCTTCTCGACGAGCGCGGCAAGGCGCTCGACAGCGAAGGCTTCGCCACTCTTCTGGGCAATTACCGCGATCAGGGAAAGCGCGAGATGTTGATCGCGATCGGCGGCGCCGATGGACTTGATCCGGCGCTCTACGATCGGGCCGACGCAACGTTGTGCCTGGGCAAGATGACTTGGCCGCATCAACTCGTTCGCACGCTGATCGCCGAGCAGCTTTATCGCGCCGTTACGATCCTCTCCGGCCATCCCTATCATCGCGTCTGAGCGCTCACGCTCCTTCACGCAGGTGTGTCTTGCGCGATTGGGCGGCAGGCCTCAATCTTTCTGGCAAAGATGGTCAAATCAGCTTAATCTTCGCGCGGTTTAAGAGGATTTACCGATCGGCATGCCGACACCTGCATCCAAGCGAAACTATGTGATCTTGTCGGTTGCCGTGGCTGGCCTTGCCGCGTCGGCTCTCGGCGTGTCCGGATGGGTGTCCGCTCTGGCGCAGGAGCAGCCGCCCTCCGCGCAACCGGAATCGCCGCCGCCGACCGCGCCCGTTGTGGCTGCAGCACCTGATCCGGCCGTCGAACTGGAAAAGAAGCGCGACCAGACGCGCAGCGAACTGGATGCGCTGTCGAAGACCATAAATCTCTCTTCGAGCAAGGTCGCGGAACTGCAGAAGAGCATCGAGGATCTGGACAAGAGCACCAGCAGTGTTCGTCAGGCGCTGATCGATTCAGCCGCGCGGCGCAAGTCGCTCGAAAAGCAGATATTGGAGAGCGAGAAGAAGCTTGCCGATCTCGGCGTGAAGGAAGATGCGGTTCGCCACTCGCTGCATGAGCGGCGCGGATTGCTGGCCGAGGTGCTCGCGGCGCTGCAGCGGATGGGACGCAACCCGCCGCCGGCGCTTCTGGTGACGCCCGATGACGCGCTTGCTTCGGTGCGCAGCGCTATCCTGCTCGGTGCCGTTGTTCCCGGCATTCGCAAGGAAACGGATAAACTCGCCGCCGATCTCGGCAACCTGGCCTCTCTGCAGGCCGCAAGTGCCGCCGAGAAGGCCGGCTTGACGACGACGATGACGAACAGCCTCGAGGAAGAGCGGCGCATGGATTTGCTTCTCGCCGAGAACGAGAAATTGAGCCGAAGCAACACAGCCGAGCTCAATGCCGAGCGCCAGCGCTCCGAGGAGCTCGCGGGCAAGGCCACGAGCCTGGAGAGCCTCGTGGCATCGATGGAAAGCGAGATTTCGTCCGTTCGCCAGGCGACTGCCGCGGCGCGTCAGGCGGAGGAAAATCGCAGGCTGCTGACGGATGAACAGCGCGCGCAGGCCAAGGCTTTGGCGGATAGCGGGGTGCCCGATAAAAACCGCATTGCGCCCGCATATCCGTTCGGAGAATTGAAGGCCAAGCTGGAGTTGCCCGTTGCCGGCGATATCCTGCGCCAGTTCGGCGATGCCGATGGAACAGGCCACGAGGCGATGGGTATGACGCTGGCGACCAACCCGGAAACGGTGGTTACCGCACCGGCGGATGGTCTGATCGTTTATGCCGGCGCGTTTCGCAGCTACGGGCAGATGATCATTCTCGATGCCGGCGACGGATATCACCTGGTTCTCTCCGGAATGGAGACCATGAACGCGCGGCAGGGCAAGTTTGTTTTCGCCGGCGAACCGCTTGCGGTGATGGGTGCGAAAAGAGTGGCCAGTGCGACTGCATTGGCGCTGGAAACAAACCGACCAACGCTTTACATTGAATTTCGAAAAGACGGAAAGCCGGTCGATTCCCGACCATGGTGGACCGCCAAAGACACCGGAAAGGCACGCAATGATTCGTAGGGCTTCTCTTGTTCTGGTTGGCGCATTGATGGGTGCGACGGCCATGAGCGTCATCTATTCCGCCGGTGTGCCCGCGGAAGCGGCGGGGGCGTCCACCTACAAGGAACTGTCCGTTTTCGGTGACGTGTTCGAGCGCGTTCGCGCCCAGTACGTGACGCCGCCAGCCGAGGACAAGCTGATCGAAAATGCCATCAACGGCATGCTTTCGTCGCTTGATCCGCATTCGAGCTACATGAACGCCAAGGACGCGGCGGACATGCAGACCCAGACCAAGGGCGAGTTCGGCGGTCTCGGCATCGAAGTCACGATGGAAGACGAGCTGGTCAAGGTTATCACGCCGATCGACGATACGCCGGCCGCCAAGGCAGGTGTTCTCGCCGGCGATTATATCTCGGAAATCGACGGGCAGTCCGTCCGTGGCCTGAAGCTCGAAGACGCTGTCGAGAAGATGCGCGGTGCCATCAACACCCCGATCAAGCTGACGCTGATCCGCAAGGGCGCCGACAAGCCGATCGAACTGACGATCGTTCGCGACGTCGTGGCCGTGCAGGCGGTCAAGTCGCGCGTCGAGGATGATGTCGGGTATCTCCGTATCATCTCGTTCACCGAGAAGACGTATCCGGATATGGAAAAGGCGATCGAGAAGATCAAGAAGACCGTTCCGGCCGACAAGCTCAAGGGCTACGTGCTCGACCTGCGCCTCAACCCGGGCGGTCTGCTCGACCAGGCGATCCAGGTATCGGATGCGCTTCTGCAGCGCGGCGAGGTGGTTTCCACCCGTGGCCGCAATCCGGATGAAACCCGCCGCTTCAATGCCGGTCCTGGTGATCTGACGGATGGCAAGCCTGTGATCGTTCTGATCAACGGCGGCTCGGCTTCGGCATCGGAAATCGTCGCCGGCGCCCTGCAGGATCTGCGTCGCGCCACGGTTCTCGGCACGCGCTCCTTCGGCAAGGGATCGGTTCAGACCATCATCCCGCTTGGCGAGAACGGCGCGCTTCGCCTGACGACGGCGCTCTACTACACGCCGTCGGGCCGCTCGATCCAGGGCACCGGCATCACGCCTGACATCAAGGTCGAAGAGCCGCTGCCGGATGATCTGAAGGGCAAGATGGTGACCGAGGGCGAATCCGCCCTGCGCGGCCACATCAAGGGCCAGAGCGAGACGGACGAGGGCTCGGGCTCCGTCGCCTACGTGCCGCCGGATCCGAAGGATGACGTGCAGCTCAACTACGCGCTCGATCTTCTGCGCGGCAAGAAGACGGACCCGTCTTTCCCGCCGAACCCTGAAAAGGCCGTCAGCGCCAAGTAACGATCAGATGAGGCGTCAGGCCGGATGAGGATCCGGCCTGACGCCTTTTTGCTGTCCTGATGATGGAAGCAGCCGAAGAATGAATACCGATCTGCACGCGCCCCTTGGACAGAACCGCAAGCCGGGCGGCAAGCGCCCTGGCGTCTTGCGCACGGGGCGGGTTGTCGCTGGGCTTTGCCTCGTGCTGATTGGCGGCTTTTCGGTCTATACCGCCTTTCGCGGCGATGGCCTGAAGCGCGAGACACCACCCGCGAAGGAGCAGGCATCCGCCGTTCCCACCGATACCGTCCAACAGACCGCCACGCCCGATGCAACGCCTCCCAACGGCATGCCGCGCAGCGAGCCGAATTCCGGCGCCAATGTCGAGCGCATGACGACGGGCGATGGCTCGGTGGTCACCAAATACAGCCCGAAGACCCGCGACGGAAACGGCCCCGTGCTGATCGACGCCATGCAGGTGGGGCAGGATCCGCGAGTGGCCGCATTGCCGAATGATGCCCTGCTCGAGGCGTCGTCGTTCGGGCGCTTGCCGATCGTTGGGCCCGATGGTCGCCGGCCGATGGACCAATATGCCCGACCATGGTCCGGCGCGCATGGAACGCGGATCGCGATCGTCGTGAGCGGGCTTGGCCTCAGCCAGACGGGCACGCAGCGGGCGATCCAGCAGCTGCCCGAGGAGGTGACGCTTGCATTCGCCGCCAGCGGCAACAGCCTGCAGCGCTGGATGCAGGAGGCGCGCCGGTCTGGTCATGAGATATTGATTCAGGTGCCGCTCGAACCTTTCGATTACCCGGCGAACGATCCAGGTCCCGATACGCTGCTGACGTCGAAGAGCGTGGCCAAGAATATCGAGAGCCTGCACCGGGCGATGGGCGAAATCACCAACTACACCGGCGTGCTGAACTATCAGGGCGGCCGTTTCCTCTCGGACGCGAATGCGCTGGAGCCCGTCATGCGCGATATCGGCAAGCGCGGGCTGCTCTTTCTCGACGACGGCACCTCGGCGCAGTCGAAGACCGCCGCGATCGCCAAGGGCACGGAGACGCCATACGCCTTTGCGGACGTGCAGCTCGACGGGCAGGTGGATTTCAATGCGATCACCAACAAGCTTGACGAACTCGAGCGCGTGGCCAAGCGCAACGGCCAGGCAATTGGTGTCGCCTCGGCATTTGACGAAAGCATCGATGCCATTTCAAAATGGACGGAAGAAGCGGCGATGCGCGGCATCGAGATCGTCGGGATCGCCGCGCTGACCAACGATCCGAAGAAACCCTAGCAGAGACAAACATGAGCCAATCGACCGTTAAAGCCGAAGATCTGCCCTATCGCCCCTGTGTCGGCGTGATGATCCTCAATCGCGCCGGGCTCGTCTGGGCCGGCCGCCGGATCCCGGCGGAGAACTCGGAATATGACGGCTCGCCGCAGCTGTGGCAGATGCCGCAGGGCGGCATCGACAAGGGCGAGGACCCGCTGACGGCGGCCTACCGCGAGCTTTATGAAGAGACCGGGATGAAGACGGTGACGCTGCTTGCCGAGGCGAAGGACTGGATCAACTATGATCTGCCGCCGCAGCTGATCGGCATTGGCCTGAAGGGAAAGTTTCGCGGACAGACGCAGCGCTGGTTCGCCTTCCGTTTCGATGGCGACGAGAGCGAGATCGCCATCAACCCTCCGCCGGGCGGACATTCCGCGGAATTCGACGCCTGGGACTGGAAGCCGATGGCGGAATTGCCGGAGCTGATCGTGTCCTTCAAGCGCGGCGTCTACGAACAGGTGGTCGGCGAGTTCAGCCATCTCGCCGGATTGCCGGCCGCCTGACTGATGGCGCCTATTTTGGATGCCGGCCGCCTGGGCGACCGGCTCCTGTGGCTTGATTACTCGGCTTGGTCGGCGGAGTCGGCGTTCAGCTGGCCATACTTGGCTTCGCCGATCTTGCCGAGGAGTTCCAGCTGCGTCTCAAGGAAGTCGATGTGGCCTTCTTCGTCCATGAGCAGCTCTTCGAAGAGCTTCATGGAAACGTAGTCGCCTGCCTCATGACAGATATCGCGGGATTTCTTGTAGGCGGTGCGGGCGTCGTATTCGCCGGCGAGGTCCGCTTCCAAAACTTCCTTGACGTTCTGGCCGATGCGCAACGGCGCAAGCGTCTGCAGATTGGGATGACCTTCGAGGAAGATGATGCGCGCGACGAGCTTGTCGGCATGCTGCATTTCTTCGATGGATTCAGCGCGCTCTTTCTTGGCGAGCTTTGTGTAGCCCCAATCCTCGAGCAAACGATAGTGAACCCAGTACTGATTGACAGCACCAAGCTCCAAAAAGAGGGCCTCGTTAAGCCGCTCGATGACTTTTTTGTCGCCTTTCAATGTCCGCTCTCCTGTTTTCTTCATGGAAGTTTCTGAGGCGGGACATGAAATCAAATATTTCGGCATCCGTCGAGTGCCGACGGGCGTGATAGTCCTCGGTCGTCTGAATGATGATGTCGACCACATTCGGGAAACAGCCGCAGCAACGGCCGCGTTTTTCCATGGCGTGGTAGACTTTCGCAGGGACAATAAGCTGCCAACAGTCCTCATCGAGAAGGCTGTTGATAACCTCCCGGATTTCGGTGTCGGTTATGTAGTTGCAACTGCAGACAAGCACGTCTTCATTCCAAACATGACAATGACTATCGTCTTTTTGCTAAAGAAGACGCTCGTTGTCAAGAAAGATTCATATTCCGGCATTGCCGCTTCGCCCACCTTACGGCTCGCTTACGATCCAATCGAAACGGATGGCTCTCCGCTTGCGACGATGCCTGATCGGACTCGATATTGAAAATCAATGAAAATTACGGCCCTTCGGCATGACCGAGGCCGTGGCTTCATTCCGCTCCCGATTGTCCCGCGTGGTTATTCTTTTTTCCATCACTGCTTTCTCCAATGTCTCGTTGAGCTTCTTCTGCCGGGGATCGGCGGTCGGTCGGCGCGCTTCGTCCGAGCGGTCGCAGACGCCGAAGCGGTTCGCCTCCTTCTGCAATAGCCCCAGAGCGTGCGTCATGTCCTCGATGTGATCGACAACCGTATGGATCACCCCGCTCTGGCTCTGCAGCTTGCCGCGGATTTTGACGAGCCGGGCGCCCATGACGATGGCGCGGTATTTCTCGAAGGTCTTCGGCCAGACGATGGCATTGGCGACGCCGGTTTCATCCTCCAGCGTCATGAAGATAACGCCCTTGGCCGAGCCTGGGCGCTGGCGCACCAATACGAGGCCGGCAATCGTCACCCATCGACCGTTCGGCACCTTGAGCAGGTCGACGCTGCGGGTGATGCCTATGCCGCGCAATTCGTCGCGCAGGAAGGACAGGGGGTGCGCCTTGAGCGACAGGGACAGATACCGGTAGTCCTCGACCACCTGCTCGCCCGGCAGCATTTCAGGCAGTCTGGCTTGCGGCTCGACCTGCAGGTCGAGATGAGATGCCTGATCGAACAACGGCAAGCGCTCGGCTGCACTCTTCACATCCAGCGCACGGACCGCCCATAGCGCCTCGCGCCGGGACAGGCCGATGCTGTTGAAGGCGTCCGCATCCGCCAGCCGCTCGATATCGGATTTGTCGAGGCCGGAGCGCAGCCAGAGATCGCGGATGGAGGTATAGCCATATCCCCGATGCGCCATCAGTTTCTCGCGTATGGCCTCCTCGGATAATCCCTTTACCTGGCGAAAGCCGAGGCGGACGGCGTGGTTGGCTTTGATTACATCGCTCATCTCACGATGGCGGAAATCAATCCGACGATTGTCGAAGCGTCCGTCTTCCAGAAGGCAGTCCCAATCCGAACTGTTGATATCGACCGGCCGTATCTCCACGCCGTGTTCCCTGGCATCGCGAACCAGCTGCGCCGGCGCGTAGAAGCCCATTGGCTGCGAGTTTAGCATGGCCGCACAGAAGATATCGGGATAATAGGCCTTCATCCAGGAGGAGGCGTAGACGAGCAGCGCGAAGGAGGCCGCGTGGCTTTCCGGAAAGCCGTATTCGCCGAAGCCCTTGATCTGGTTGAAACACTGTTGTGCGAATTCCCGCGGGTACTCCTTGGATACCATTCCGTCGATGAAGCGCTGTTCGAAATTGCCGATCGTGCCCGTCCGCTTGAAGGTTGCCATGGCGCGGCGCAGTTGATCGGCCTCGGCAGGCTCGAAACCGGCCGCTGTGATGGCGATTTGCATGGCCTGTTCCTGAAAGAGCGGTACTCCAAGTGTTCGCTCAAGGACGCCTTCCAACTCCGGGCTCGGATAGTCGATAGGAATACCTTTCTGTCGTTGCTCCCTTCGCTTCAGGTAGGGATGGACCATGTCACCCTGGATGGGGCCGGGTCGGACGATGGCGACCTCGATGACGAGGTCGTAGAACACTCGCGGCCGCAGGCGCGGCAGCATGCTCATCTGCGCGCGGCTTTCGATCTGGAAGACGCCCAGCGTATCGGCCCGGCACATCATGTCGTAGACCGGCTTCTCGTCCTCATGCGTGTCGTTGCCTAGATCGGCCAGCGTCTTCTTCACGTCGTAATGCAGCAGCAGAAGATCGAAGGCCTTGCGCAGGCAGGTCAGCATGCCGAGTGCCAAGACATCGACCTTGAGGATCTTCAGATTGTCGAGATCGTCCTTGTCCCATTCGATCATGTAGCGATCCGGCATCGCCGTATTCATGATCGGCACGACCTCGTCGAGCCGGTCGCGAGTGATGACGAAACCGCCGACATGCTGGGTGAGGTGACGGGGGAAACTCAAGAGTTCGGATGCGTATTGCAGGACGTGGTTGGTTACGGGGTTTCCGGTGTCGAGGCCAGCGGCCTTTGCTTCCCGTTCGGACAGCTTGTCATCCGACCAGCCCCAGACCAGGCTGCCGATCGCCGATTGCGACCTCGCGGCCTGCGGACCGGGTGCGGTAGCTGGTGACGGCCGCCGTCAGCCCGGCATGCTCCTTGCCATAGCGCTTGTAGATGTGCTGGATGACCTCCTCGCGCCGGTCATGCTCGAAATCGACGTCGATATCGGGTGGTTCGTCGCGGTCTGTCGACATGAAGCGGTCGAACAGCAGCACGCTTTTCTCAGGGTTAACCTCCGTGACTTCAAGGCAGTAGCAGATCACCGAATTGGCGGCCGAACCGCGGCCCTGGCAAAGGATCTTGAGCTCATAGCGGGCATGCATGATGATCCGGTGGACCGTCAGGAAATAGGGCGCGTATTGCTTCTCTCTTACGAGGTCCAGTTCGTAGACGATCTGTTCGCGGGTCTTCTCCAATATGCCTTTAGGAAAGCGCCTTGCCGCTCCCGCCCATGTCAGGCGCTCCAATGTTTCGTAAGGGGTTTCGCCCGCGTCGTTCTCATCGGGATAATTGTGCTTCAGTTCGTCCAGGCAAAAGCTCAGCTTGGAGAAGAACTTCTCCGTGTTGGCAATGGCATCGGGATATTCCCTGAAAAGCCGTGCCATCTCTCTTCCATGCTTCAGATAGCGTTCGGCATTCGGCGCCAGCAGAAAGCCGGCCTCCGGGATTGGTACGTGCTCCCTTATCGAGGTGACAATATCCGATAGGGGGCGTCGGGCGGTGTCGTGATAGAGCGGCTGGTTGGAGGCGATCAGGGGGACGCGGTTTCTGGAAGCGAGGATCGAAATCACCGCAAAGACGCGCTTGTCGCGGCCGTCATAGGTTGATGTCATCGTCATGTAGAGCTTGTCACGGAAGCGGGCGCGGAGACGACCGACGCAGGCTTCGAATGTGTCGCAGCGCTGGGGATCGTCGGCAACGGCAGGATCAGGGATGATCGCTAGCATCATCTGGTCGCCCCATTCCAAGAGGTCCGCTTCCACGAGGGTGCAGCTGCCCTTTTCCGCGCGCAGATTGCCGGCGCTCAGGAGGCGGCAGAGATGTGCCCAACCCCTTCGATTTTGCGGGTAGGCCAGAATATCGGGCGTTCCATCCGAGAAGACGAGCCGCGCACCGGGTTGGAGACGGACCGGGTCGAGGACGTCCTCGGGGTTCTCGCCCTTTTCCAGCAGGCCCTGTTCTTTCCGCCCGAATTTCTTTCGAAGCGCCGTTGCCTGCGCGTGCGCCCTGACCACGCCAGCGACCGAATTACGGTCGGCGATGCCGATGCCGCCTAGCCCTAGGACCGCGGCCTGCAGCACCATTTCCTCAGGCTTGGAGGCACCCTCCAGAAAGGAAAAGTTGGTCTTGGCGCCGATCTCAAAGAAAGCCTGTGTCATGCGAACATCCCGTGCATGTACCAGCTTTGCGTCTCGTCCTGGCCGTACAGACCCTTGCGATAGATCCAGAAGCGGTGGCCCTGATCATCTTCGACGCGGAAATAGTCGCGGGGCTGCGTATCCTTGCCGTCGAGCCACCATTCCATGGCAAGCCGTTCCGGCCCCTCGCTTTTGACGATACGGTGGCGCATGCGGCGCCAGTGAAAATTAGCCGGCGCGCCATCCGGCACCTCGATGGCAAAGGCATCCATCGGTTCCGCCCTTTCCAGGAGACGCGCAGGTCTCTCGCCGCGTGAGGGGGCGGGATTTCCTGGCGGGATCTTCGCGGTGAGGCCATCGATGGCGGGAACCGAAATCACGGCCCTTTCCGGCAGGTGGCTTTCGCGTAGTTGGAATGTCTGCAGGCAATCTGATCCCAATCGCGCGGAGACGCGATCGACGAAGGCTGCCAGCGAGGCATCCTTCTGCTGATGTCCCTCGAAGTCGCTCTGGGCTGTATCGAAGGCTTCGTGGCGCAGGACATTGAGGCGCAGGATCTCGAACCCGTAGCCGGCATCGAGATCGTCATGGACGGCCTGCAGGCGTTCGGTGAAGAGGACGGCGATGCGCCTTGGTTCCCGCAGCGGCCTTGTCGTGCCGGCCGCGATGCGGAAGACCTTGCCATCGACGCGAAACAGGACGAGTTCGAAAACGCGGCCGCCGACGCCCCGCGCCTCCAGCGACGGTTTGAGCGCATGGGCGATCTGGTCGGTGACGGCCAGAATCTCCTCTTCCGCAGCGACCGGTTCCATCAAGCGGCGCTCGGCCGAGAGGCTGGCGACGGGCAGGCGCGGCGATATCGGCTCCTCGTCCGTTCCAAGCACCTGATCAAGCCGCAACAGCACGCTTGCGCCGAAACGGCGGGTCAGCGGCGCGCGCGGGGTTTCCATCAGGTCGCCGATGTATTTCAGGCCCATCTTGGTGAGTGCTGCGACCGTGTCGTCCGAGAGGCGAAGTGCGGCGACCGGCAGAGGGGCGACGACACGCTCCGTCTCATCCGCGTCGATCACGCCTCCCTGGCCGAAGCGGCTGACCGCCCAGGAGAGGCCCGGGGAGGCAGTGATCGCGCCCCGGACGTCGATACCCATTTGAAAGAGCCTGGACAGGATATCCTTGAGGAGCGCCTTTTCACCGCCGAAGAGGTGGGCGCAGCCGGTGATATCGAGAAACAGGCCATCCCTGCCGTCGAGCGCCACAAGCGGCGTATAGCGATCGCACCAGTCGGCGATGCCTTCGAGAAAGCGCAGGTCGGCGGCCGGATCCTCCTCGATTACCTCGATCGTCGGGTGGATGGCGCGGGCTTCGGCGACACCCATGCTCTTTTTCAGGTTGATCGTCTCGGCTGCCTCGTCCAGCGCCGTTAGCCGCATGGTGTTGGCGTGGCGGCCGGAGCAGACGATCGGCGGCGTCTCAGGACGATTGCGCAAACGCCAGGCGAGACCCCACTTCCTCCTGGATATGCGATCGGTTGGCAGATGCGGAAAATGCAGCGCCAGAATGCGCTGAGCGTTCGCCTGGAAAGCGAGTGTCGGCTGATGGGCGGACAGGGAAAAACCGGCGGTCATGGGGGTTCCACTCCAGAAGAATGGAGAAGGGGGCCGGGTTTCGGCTCTTCTCCAGGGTGATGCGAAAGATCGGATTGCCGATGCTGCCGCCCAGCATCGAACCATCAGGCAGGGGCCGCGCCGCAGATGGCGCGGGTTCGGCAAGAAAGCGGAAGATGGCGCTGCTGGCTTCTTCCTCCGCTGCCTGCCGCAACAGGAAAAGCGGGCGGCGCGACGCCTTTGCCCGCAGGTTGAGACGGCGGCTCTCCGTCAGGCCGAAGGGCCTGGGATTGCCGCGAACTTCGAGAATGGTGGCCGGAAAGACGCCGCTTTCGACGGCGGTTTCCGCCAACCACAGCGCGTCCTCCAGCTTTTTCGGTGCGGCGTGCAGGAACAGCCGTGGCTTCAGGCCGAAATCGCCGAGGCCAACGGCATAGGGCCGTCCCGCCTCCATCGTCGCCACTGTGTCTGCGATCCAGAGGATCGGCAGGTGCGCGTTCGCCCCCTCCTCTTGCCGCTGAAGCATGGCCGCGATCGCCAGAACGAAGCCGCTGCTTGCGCCGGCATTGCGCAGCAACGTCGTGCGGATTTCGGTCATGCCGTCAAGCGGAAGGCCGCCGTCGAGCGCTTCATCCAGAGCGGGGATTCCGAGCTGCAGGCGCAGGGCGTCTTCGCTCCCGGGCTTGTCGAGAACGGTGTCGGCCAAAGCCTGGTTTTCCGCCGCCGCCAATGCGGGCACCGGTTTTCCTTCAAGCTTTGCAATGGTTTCGCGGAGCGCAAAAAGCCGCTCGCGCCCCACGGCCGACTGTGCCACGACGTCACTCCATCTATCGGATGTTCCTATTATGTTCTTATGGGTTCCAGAGCTGGCCCGAAGAGTCAACAGTCGTTTGATGTGAATTTATTCCTGCCTTTGATTCCGCTCTCGAAAATCAGCTGCAAAGGCTCTATATGGGCGGCAAAGGAAAGGAGCTTTTATGGCTCGCATAGACCAGAGCGACAATTGGCAGGATCGCCACGCTCCGACAATCAGCACGTTCGAGTCCCTGGCGATGGAGGCTTACAGCCACCTGCCGGAAGAATTCCGTGCGTTGACCACCAATCTGACGATCGAGATCGAAGATTTTCCCGACGACGATGTGTTCGAGGACATGGCCCTGGAAACGCCGTTCGATCTGCTCGGCCTGTTCGAAGGGCGCGGGATTTCCGAGCGCTTCACCCTGGAAACGGGCGAGCTGCCTAACCGCATTCGCCTCTACCGGCGGCCTATCCTCGATTACTGGGCCGAGAACGACGAGACGCTGGGCGATATCATCACCCATGTGCTGATCCACGAGATCGGCCACCATTTCGGTCTCAGCGACGACGACATGGAGCGGATCGAGGCGAGCGCCGAAGAGGCGGCCGAGCGCTAGGCGCTGGGCTCTTTACGCAGGTCTTGGCCGGAATTCTTACTGCTCGGAAAGCTTCATGTCGGGGTGATAGTCCTTGCCTTCGACATGCTTGACGATAGCCTGGGCGCACATCACCTGGCCGGTCTGCGAGTTGAAAGTCATGGCCGGCGAGCCGTTTAGCGACCAGCCCTTGTTGAGGGCGTCGGTTACGCGGTGGCAGAAGGCGGCGTCGTCCTGGCCGGTCAGAAGGCGGTAGAGCTTCATCACATCGTCTTTCAGTTTGCCGTCTGGCCTTTTGCCTTCTGGCGATCTGCAATCAGGCGGGCTTTATGAACCAGAGTTTCCGCCTGGACAAGATGCAGCCGCTCGATCATGCGGCCGTCGACATTGATGACGTTGAGGCCATCCGTGGCGGGGTCGGCGAAGGCTTTCATGATCGCCTCAGCTTCGGTGATGGCGGATGTGTCCGGCCCGAAATGCCGGTTGGCGGGTTCGATCTGCGTGGGATGGATCAGCATCTTGCCATCGAAGCCCATGGCGCGTGCCTCGGCGCATTCGGTATCGAAACCATCGATATCCTTGAAATCGTTGAAGACGCTGTCGATGGCGCAGAGGCCGTAAGCGCGTACGGCGAGGATCACCTGCATCAGCCAGGGCACGAGATACTGCCGGCCGGGTTGCGGCAGCACGCCTGTTTCCTTTCTGAGGTCGTTGAGGCCGACGACGAAGCAGTCGAGCCTTGAGCCCGCCGTTCGCCCGGCCTCGGCGATCGCCGCAGCATTGAGGATGCCGCGCGGGGTCTCGATCATCGCCCAGATCCGCAGTTCGTCGGGTGCATCGGCATCCGCGAGCAGATCGCTGACTAACATGACGTCCTGCGGTTCGTTGACCTTCGGCAGCAGAACGGCATCCGGCTCCAGCGCGCTTATGAGTTCCATGTCGGCGCGGCCCCAGTTGGTGTCGAGGCCATTGATGCGGATGATGCGTTCCTTGCCCTCGAGCGGTTTGCCCTGAAAGAAAGCGGCCAGGTTATCGCGCGCTTCGTCCTTCTTCTCCGGCGCTACGGAATCCTCGAGGTCGAAGATCACCGCATCGCAATCGAGCTGATGGGTCTTTTCAAGCGCGCGAGGATTGATCGCGGGAACGCTCAGCACCGAGCGGCGCAGGTTCATCGAACGGGTGAGGGGAGACTGGCTCATCACGAATGTGTGTCAAGCTTTGTGACCGATGGCAAGACAACAAAAAGCCATGCTTATCTTGCAGAAGACAAGACGAAGGACCACATTCCTTTCCTAGAAAGGTTTCAAACCCATGCAGAATATTCGTTCCGTCTTCCTTTTGCTTGCAGGCATCACCGCATTCGCAGCATTGGCGCTCCTCACCTTTTCGGTGACGCTCGCCGTCGGCGCCATTCTGACGGTGCTGATGGTCGGCCGCGCTCTCTCGTTGAAGATGAAGGCGGCTCCGGTCTGCGCAAGGGCGAAGTCCAAGACGCGCGATGGTCAAACCATGCGCATCTGGAACGACGGTCGCGGCACGATCATCGATCTCTGATCGCCTCTCTCCGATCGCTTCTGGCGTCCCGAATTTATTTCATTCAGTCTGTCGGCTGGCGTTTTGCTCGCGCGTCCTAGATGCGGCAGGGCTTGTGTCTGCACAAGCATCACGCCCAGGCATCAATGGAGGACTGCATGGAAAGCGAAACGCAAACCGGCCAGATGGCCATGCCGCCGGTCAAGAACGGACTGCTCCCCTACATCACTGTCGACGGCGCGCTGAAGGCTGCGGAATTCTACGAAAAAGCTTTCGGTGCCGAGCAGGCATTCGTCGTGCCGCCCGATGAGAATGGACGCACGATGCATGTGCATCTCTACATCAACGGCAGCTCGCTGATGCTGAGCGACGCCTATCCCGAACACGGCCACCCCTTTCGGCCGCACCAGGGCTTCTCGTTGCAGCTTGTCGTCGACGATATCGATCTCTGGTGGGAGCGGGCGGTGAAGGCCGGGGTTGAGGTGGTCATGCCTGTCGAGCGCATGTTCTGGGGCGATCGCTATGGTCAGCTGCGCGATCCCTTCGGCGTCTCCTGGGCGATGAACGAGCCCGCCAAGGCTGGCTAGATCAGCCGCGCCCGGCCGGACGATTCTTCAGGGCGCTGGCCGGGGCTGCAGATTCCCCTTCATTTTGCCGGGAAACTGGACTAAACGCTGATCAACACACTATCTCTGCCGAACTGGAGGCCAGGCCATGGAAAAATTCACCAAGCTGACGGGCGTCGCCGCCCCTCTGCCGGTTGTCAACATCGACACCGACATGATCATCCCGAAGGATTACCTGAAGACGATCAAGCGCACCGGCCTCGGCAAGGGTCTCTTCGCGGAAGCCCGTTACAATGAAGACGGCACGCCGAACGAGGATTTCGTCCTCAACAAGCCAGCCTACCAGAACGCCAAGATTCTCGTCGCCGGCGACAATTTCGGCTGCGGCTCCTCGCGCGAGCACGCGCCGTGGGCGCTGCTCGATTTCGGCATCCGCTGCGTGATCTCCACCAGCTTCGCCGACATCTTCTACAACAACTGTTTCAAGAACGGCATTCTGCCGATCAAGGTCAGCCCGGAAAATCTGGAAAAGCTCCTGGACGACGCCTCGCGCGGCTCCAACGCCATCCTGACGGTCGATCTGGAAAACATGGAAATCACCGGCCCCGACGGCGGCTCCATCAAGTTCGATCTCGATGCCTTCAAGCGTCACTGCATGCTGAACGGTCTCGACGATATCGGCCTGACGATGGAAAAGGGCAAGGAAATCGATCAGTTCGAAAAGGCCAACGCCGCTTCCCATCCCTGGGCCGCCTAAGCGCCTCGGCAGGATTGCATGATCAAGCCGGTGGGTCCGCCCGCCGGCTTTTTATTTGGCCTCAGAGCAGCCGTTCTCTCCACATCTTGAGCTTTTCCAGCGACACGCCGATGCCGCCGCAGACCTCGATCAGCGGGTTCTTGAAGCGGGCGAGGAGGTCGGGGTGGGTGTCGGCGACGGCAAGGGCGGCGCCGCAGGCGGGTTCGACGAGGATACGGTAGGCGTCGGCGAATTTCAGGCAGGCGGCGACGGCTTCAGCGTCGGTCACCGTTACGCTCTCGATCGGATGATGCTTGGGAAGGTCGAAGACATGCTGGGCGACCTGGCGGGCGCCGAGCGAGGTGGCGATCGAGGTGATGGCGGGCAGGGTGATGCGTTCACCGGCTTTCAGGCTGGCGTTGAAGGATGCGGCACCTTCGGTTTCGACGGCGATGACGGGCACATTATCGAGGCCGTTGCGTTTTAGGCCGGCGACGATGCCGGCAAGCAGGCCGCCGCCGCCGACGCTGGCAATCACGCAATCGAACTCGGCGCCCTTGGCCACCACTTCGTCAATCAGCGTGCCGTGGCCTTCCCAGAGCAGCGGATGGTCGAAGGGGTGCACATAGGCAGCCTTGCGCTCTGCGGCGAGATTGACTGCATGGGCGTTGGCCTTGTCGAAGACGGAGCCGTGGACGAGGACGGCGGCGCCGGTGGCTTCGATCGAGCGGCGAACCTCCTCTGAGGTGGTTTCCGGCACGACGATGGTGACGGGCACGCCGAGCGCACGGCCGGCATAGGCAGCGGCGATCCCGGCGTTGCCGCCGGAGGCGCAGAAGATTTCCTTCGCGCCGTTTTCCACTTCGTGCTGGCAGAGCCGGCCGACGCCGCGCAGCTTGAAGCTTCCCGCGGGCTGCAGCGCGTCCAGCTTCAGCCAGAGCGGCCGGTTTGCGGCGCTATAGTCGGCGGATGTCAGAAAGAGCGGGGTGTCGAGATGGAGCGGTGCGGCGGGCATGGGCGTTTTCCGGGTCATGGTCACGATGCCCTTCTTGTTGCTCAGCCAAATCGCGGGGTCAACCGATCTTCAACTCTGGCGCCAACCGTACCGAAACGGCCTCTTCATCGCTTGAAATGCCCTCTGCCGAGGGATAATAAGCCGCAACTTGGTTTTCCCGGAGGGTTTCATGACGACGCGCAATCTTTTCCTGCTGCCTGGTGACGGCATCGGTCCCGAGGCCATGGGCGAGGTCCGCAAGATCATCGCTTACATGAACGAGGAAATGTCCGCAGGCTTCGTCACCGACGAAGGTCTGGTCGGTGGCAGCGCTTACGACGCGCATGGCGCGGCGATCTCTGAAGCCGACATGCAGAAGGCGCTTGCGGCGGATGCGGTTCTCTTCGGCGCCGTCGGCGGCCCGAAGTGGGATGACGTTCCCTATGAAGTGCGCCCGGAAGCCGGCCTGCTGCGCCTGCGCAAGGATCTCGAGCTGTTCGCCAACCTGCGTCCTGCCATCTGCTACCCGGCGCTCGCTGCCGCTTCCTCGCTGAAGCCGGAGCTGGTCGAAGGCCTCGATATCCTGATCATCCGCGAACTGACGGGTGGTGTCTATTTCGGCGAGCCGAAGACGATCACCGATCTCGGCAATGGCCAGAAGCGCGCCATCGACACGCAGGTCTACGACACCTACGAGATCGAGCGCATCTCGGCCGTGGCCTTCGAAATGGCCCGCACGCGCCAGAACCGCGTCTGCTCCATGGAAAAGCGCAACGTCATGAAGTCGGGCGTTTTGTGGAACCAAGTCGTGACCGCGACGCACAAGGACAAGTATTCGGACGTCAAGCTTGAGCACATGCTGGCGGATGCCGGCGGCATGCAGCTGGTGCGCGCGCCGAAGCAGTTCGACGTCATCGTCACGGACAACCTGTTCGGCGATATGCTGTCCGACGTTGCCGCCATGCTGACGGGTTCGCTCGGCATGCTGCCGTCGGCTTCGCTCGGCGCGCCTGACGGCAAGACCGGCAAGCGCAAGGCGCTCTACGAGCCGGTACACGGTTCGGCACCTGACATCGCCGGCAAGGGCATTGCCAACCCGATCGCGATGATCGCCTCGTTTGCCATGTGCCTGCGCTACTCCTTCGGCATGGTCAAGGAAGCCGACAACCTCGAGAAGGCGATCGCCAACGTGCTCGACAAGGGCATCCGCACCGCCGATATCATGGCTGACGGCGCCAAGAAGGTCGGTACGGTCGAGATGGGAGAGGCGATCCTCTCCGAGTTCAAGGCGCTTTCAGCCTGATTTTTCACGTGAAACACCTTTCAGGCCCTTCGCATCTCAGGATGCGGAGGGCCTTTGCATTGAAGGCAACCGCCGCAGCCCCTATCTCCCTCCTCTATTGATAAAAGAGCGGGAGTGGAATGAGCGAGAGCGTCGATCGAAGGCCGGGTTTCTGGGGCTATCTGAAAAAGCGCTACCAGGCGCGCCGCACGATCCATCGCCGGGTACCCTGGAAGGGGTTTGCCTTTTCCGCGATCAACGCCGTGGCCATCGCCTTTTTCGTGTTCGATCGCCCGCTCGGTATTGCGGCCAAGGAACTGGCGCAGCCACTGGTCACGCTTGCCGGTGATGTCACCGATATCGGCAGGCTTGCATGGATTCTCGCCGGGCTTACAACCGTTGTTGCGACCGCTTATCTGGTCCGACGGCGCTTGTGGAAAGTGCGCGAGCGGTTCCGGATGATCTATTTCGGGCAGATGACTGCCTATGTCGCGCTATCCGTCCTGTTCACTGCCATTATCGCCAACACGTTGAAGTTCGCGATCGGTCGCGCCCGGCCGCTGATTTATGATCAGGAAGGCATCTTCAGTTTCGCGCCGTTCAACATGGATTTCCTGCACCAGAGCTTTCCCTCCGGGCACTCGGCCAATATCGGGGCGCTGTTCATGGCGCTTGCGTTGCTTTTTCCCCGTTTTCGCCTCGGCTTCGTCGCCATTGGTCTCTGGCTCGGCGCAACCCGCATCATCATCGGCGTGCACTATCCGAGCGACGTTACAGCGGGGCTGGCGCTTGGCGCGTGGATCGCTTTTGCCACATCGGTGCTGTTTGCACGCTTCGGTCTGGTGTTCTCGATCGGGAGGGATGGCGGGTGGCCGATACCGCGGCTCAGCCGCTTGTTGTAAGCGCCTCCGTAAAAATTCTGTAGTCTGCCTCTGCTAGGTCTTGGTCGTTGATCGACAACCCCTGACCAGGACCGCCGACAGACATGAAATCCTTTCTCTCTTCGCTCGAGAAACGCAGGCTTCGCTGTCGTCACGGCATGCCGCATCTGCGTTGGCAATCCTGTCTATTCGTCACCGTCAACGCCGTTATCCTCTCGCTCCTGTTGTTCGATGGTCCTGTCGGCGGCGATCACGTGCCGCCAACCATTCGCAGGATCGGCCTGATGTTGACCGATTTCGGCAAGTCCGACTGGATCATCATCGTCACCGCCTTCCTTCTGTTCCAGGGCTGGGCATCGTCGCGCACCGCCACCAGCGTACGTCACCGCCTGCAGGCGCTCAGGGTCAGCTGGATCGGCTGTTATCTCCTGACCTCGATCGCGCTGTCGGGATTGGTCGCCAATCTCTTGAAACGCCTGATCGGGCGGGCCCGGCCGGAGCATTTCCAGGACTACGGCATTTTCTCGTTTTCGTCCTTCTCCGGTCATTCTTTCGAAAGCTTCCCATCAGGCCACGCAACGACGATCGGCGCCTTCTTCGCCGCCTTCGCGCTGCTCTTCCCGCGCTATCGCATTGCTTTCGTGGCTTGTGCGCTGTGGTTCGGCATGACGCGGGTCATGGTGAGCGCACATTATCCGAGCGACGTGATCGCCGGCCTGGCGCTTGGCGGGTGGTTTTCGCTGATGATTGCCATCGTCTATGCGCGCCACAATCTTCTGTTTCGCCCAGGCGTCGGCGGCTGGCCGCAGCCCAAGCGGCTGTTTCCGGCAATAGAAAACCCGGCGCCTTTGGAGCGCCGGGCGTGGTCTGTCTTTTCGGGAAAGATCAATCCATTGCGTGGATATCGCGGTTCTTGGTTTCCGGCAGGAAAATCAGGCCGATCACAAGCGTGATCGCGGCGAAGATGATCGGGTACCAGAGGCCGAAGTAGATGTCGCCGGTGGCCGCACTCATCGCGAAGGCCGTTGCCGGCAGCAGGCCGCCGAACCAGCCGTTGCCGATGTGATAGGGCAGCGACATGCCGGTGTAGCGGATGCGGGTCGGGAAGAGTTCGACCAGCAATGCGGCGATCGGGCCGTAGACCATCGTCACATAGAGAACCAGCACGAACAGGATGGCAATCGTGCCGATCCAGTTGACGCGTGCAGGATCGGCCGCCATGGCGAATGTGCCGCCGCCGGCGATATTGTAGACCGCCATGTCGGTGACGCCGTTGGCTTCATCCGTCGTCAGCAGCTTGGCCGCTACCAGCTTGTCGGCCGGGATCGTCTCCTTGGCGCCGGCGCGGATCGCATCGGCGTTCAGCGCGAGCTCGGGATTGGAGGCGACGAAGGCATCGAGCTTCGCGTCCGGAACCTTGATGGCGCCGCGGTTCAGCGGGTAGCCACCATCGTGGAGCGCGATGTTGACGCTTTTCTCGAAGGCCGCCGTCAGGCCCTTGGCCTTGTCGCCGGCTGCAACTGCGTCGAAGCTGGTGATGGTTTCATCGCCGATCTTCACAGTCGCCGGCTGGCCTGCAGGACCTGGGACGACATCATAAGGCACCGAGTTCTTGGTCAGGAAGGCTGTCGCCACGTCGCAGGAGCTGGTGAACTTCGATGTGCCGGTCGGGTTGAACTGGAACTTGCAGTCCGTCGGATCGGCTGTGACCGTCGCGCGGACCGAGGCCTGCGCTTCGGCGAGTGCCGGGTTGGCGGTCCAAGTCAGGGCCTTGAACAGCGGATTGTAGGTGACTGCCGCAATCAACAGGCCAGCCATGATGATCGGCTTGCGGCCGA
Organism: Rhizobium sp. 01N48; assembly: GCF_056399145.1. Lineage (NCBI taxonomy): Bacteria > Pseudomonadati > Pseudomonadota > Alphaproteobacteria > Hyphomicrobiales > Rhizobiaceae > Rhizobium > Rhizobium sp. 01N48. The sequence goes on along the minus strand of NZ_JBFTQT010000005.1, from coordinate 143,369 downwards.
TCCTGTCCGACAGGCCGCCGAAGATGACGAAGAACGGCGTGGCAAGGATGAGGGCGACGGCGACCATGATGTTGGCTGCCTGCAGGTCGACCTTCAAAACGTTCTGGAGGAAGAACAGCGAGTAGAACTGTCCGCCGTACCAGACGACCGCCTGGCCCATGGTGGCGCCGAGCAGAGCGATGAGGGCGATCTTGGCGTTCTTCCACTGACCGAATGCTTCCGTCAGCGGCGCCTTGGAGCCCTTGCCTTCCGCCTTCATTTTCTGGAAGGCGGGGGATTCGTGCATCCGCACGCGGATCCAGACGGAGACGCCGAGAAGGACGACCGAGACCAGGAACGGAATGCGCCAGCCCCAGGCGGCAAAGGCTTCCTTGCCCATGATGAACTGGACGCCGACGATGACGATCAGCGACAGGAAGAGGCCGAGCGTTGCCGTGGTTTGAATCCATGAGGTGAAGTAGCCGCGACGGCCGTTTGGCGCGTGCTCGGCCACATAGGTGGCGGCGCCGCCATATTCACCGCCGAGCGCCRGACCCTGCAGCAGGCGAAGCGCGATCAGGATGATCGGAGCAGCAATACCGATGGTGGCGGCACCGGGAAGGATACCGACCAGGAAGGTCGAGAGACCCATGATCAGGATCGTCACCAGGAAGGTGTATTTACGCCCGACGAGATCGCCGAGGCGGCCGAAGACGAGCGCGCCGAAGGGGCGCACCAGGAAGCCGGCGGCAAAGGCCAGCAGCGTGAAGATGTTGCGCGTGGCTTCTGGATATTGGGTGAAGTAGGTCGCGCCGATATAGGTGGCAAGCGAACCGTAGAGATAGAAGTCGTACCACTCGAAAACGGTGCCGAGCGAGGAGGCGAAGATGACCTTCTTCTCCTCCGATGTCATCGGTCCGGCTTTCGCGCCCCCGACGCTTGCGACATTTGCCATGTTCTGTCCTCCACAGAATGATGTGAAATGCGGCGCGCGACCATACTCTCCTCAAAGCATACCCCTGGTCGCGGTTCGCCCGAGGAAAGTGTGCCAGAAAACACCACGCTTACGGAGAGCGGCTTTGGGATTATGACTTTAGTCTAACGCCCCTTGCGCAGGCCTCTAGTTCAGCCTGTATGCGAGACGATGTTCACGAGGGTGCCAAAGGGATCCCGGACATAGAAGCGTCGTACACCCCAGGGCTCATCGGCCGGCCCATAGGTGATTTCGAAACCGGCGGCGCTCATGGCTGAAAATGCCTCATCGACGTCATCGACTTCGATCGACAGGCCCGGCACGGGTGCTCCGGAGCCGCCTTCGCTGGCAACGCTCACCTGAACCGCCATCTGCTGGTCGGAGCCATAGGTTGCTATCCAGCCGTGATCCATCAGCAGCTCAAGGCCGAGGATGTCCTGATAGAAAGACCTGGCGGCCTTCTGATCGATGGTCGCGATATTGGCGACAATTCGTTTGACCTGCATACGGGGCTCCCGGCTCAAGTTCCGGATTATCTAAACGTGCGGGCCTGTCAGGCAAGAAAAAAGCCGGATGGCGGACCATCCGGCTTCGATCGTTTTCGTGAAGTGCCTGTCTTAGGCGGCTTCGGTCGTGTGTGCCTTGCGGACTTCCTCGTCCGTCAGGATACCGCTGGCGCGGAGCAGTGCGGCGAAGCGGCCGTTGCTCTGGCTGAGCTCGTCGAAGCTGCCTTCTTCGACGACGCGGCCGTTGTCGAGGAAGAGAACCTTGTCGGCTTCGCGAACCGTCGACAGACGGTGGGCGATGATGAAGGTGGTGCGGTTCTGACGAAGATTGTCGATCGCAGCCTTCACGCGGTTCTCGGTTTCGACGTCGAGCGCGCTCGTCGCCTCGTCCAGCACCAGGATCGGCGCATCCTTGAGGATGGCGCGGGCGATGGCCACACGCTGGCGCTCGCCACCCGAAAGCCTGTTGCCGCGCTCGCCGACATGGGTGTCGTACTGGTCTTCGCGGGTCTCGATGAAGTCGGCTGCAGCGGCAGCTTCAGCCGCACGGCGCATGTCTTCATCCGAAGCGTTCTCCCGGCCGAGGCGAATGTTGTCGCTGATCGAGCGGTTGAGCAGACCTGCGTCCTGGAACACGGTGGCGATATAGCGGCGCAGCGACTTGCGGGTGACCTTCGTCGTATCGTGGCCGTCGACGAGGATCTGGCCGCTGTCGGGGTCATAGACGCGCTGCAGCAGGTTGATCATCGTGGTCTTGCCCGAGCCGGTCGGGCCGACGATCGCAACCGTCTGGCCAGCCTTGGCGGTGAAGGACACGTTGTGCAGGCCCTGAGCCGTGTTGCCGAAGCGGAACGACACGTTGCGGAACTCGACTTCGCCCTTCACGTCGGTGATGTCGGCGTTGCCGGCAGGCTCTTCGCGATCACGGACCGAGTCTTCGAGAGCATAGAAGTCCTCAAGCTTGGAACGGGCCTCGAAAATCTGCGAGGCGAACTGGCGCATCTGGTCGAGACGCGAGATCAGGAGGTTGGCAAAGCCGATGAAGGCGATAACGTCACCGATGCGCAGCTCGCCGGCCTGGACCATGACGGTGCCGATGACGAGAATGATCATCATGGCGATGGTCGAAGCCATGCGGTTCATCGCGCCGGCCAGGGCCCACCAGTCGAGAACCGGGTACTGGGCCTGCAGCAGGCGTTCGGTAAAGGACCGCAGCGCCTTGGTTTCCGCTTCGATGCGGTTGTAGCTGTGCAGCACCGAGACGTTGCTGATCGAGTCGCTGACATGCGAGAAAACCGTGTGGTAGTGGTTTTCGACCGAAGCCTGGCCATCCTTCGTGCGGCTCATGACGAGACGGCCGATCAGCCAGTAGGCGATACCAAGCACAACAAGCACGCCGGACAGACGGACGTCCATCGAGATCGCCGTCGGGATGAGGATGGCGATGGCAACGACGGTCGCAAGGTGATTGCGCATGAATTCGAGCCAGAGGCCGAACAGCGTCTCACAGGCACGAAGCAGCGTATGCAGGGCATTGGACGTGCCACGCTGATGATGCCAGGAGAGCGGCATGGAGATGATGCGGCCGAACGCTTCCGTCAGAAGCGTCGCGCGACGGCCATGGGCCAGCCGGTCAGCCTCACGGGCGACTAGGACGAAGGCGATCGTGTTGAAGACGGCGAAACCGGCCCACATGAACAAGATCGGCTTGACCTCGCCTTTGCCGGAAATAGCATCTATAATGCGGCCGAAAAGGATCGGCTCGGCGATGGTGATCGCTGCGAGCACGATGTTCGCGATAACGACCAGGGATACGCGGAACTTATAGGCGCCAAGATAGCGCAAAGCTCTTGCATAGACCTTGAAAAGCGACACGGCGAATTCCTCTTTGTGCATCTGCGAAATAGCGGATGTTGCGATGCTACAAAAACCTATCTGAACTGGCGATTAACAAGGCATTCATTGTTGGCGTTTCGCCGTCGTGCCGACGCTCGTTTTCATGAGCGGGTGCCAGATGTGGTAAAATTTCTTAGTGAAATGAAAAGGCTCGACATTTAACCCTTGCGTTGTCGCGTCAAACTGGCACAACCATAAACGATATTCTGAACTCTAATTTAATTGCATCGATAACCGTTCGCTATCGGGGCAAGTCCTGTCGCAGCGGCTTCACTTGAAAGCCTGTGATGGGATGGGGGCATTTTAGTGAATATTCATTCATTAATTCAATTACTTGTCGTTCTTGAAGAGTGCCGGAAGCCGGAGGCGGTGGTCGAGGAGCTGAGACACGTCGTCCTGTCTTATGGCTTCGAGTTTCATGGGCTGCTCCGGTATCCGAAGCATAGCGAGGATATGACCGGAGCGGTGCTCGCCGGCGAATGGCCCGAGGGATGGCCGCAGGTCTATGTCGGCAAGAAATACATGCTGAACGATCCGACGATCCGCTATCTGGCTTTCGCGCAACAGCCGTTCCGCTGGAAGGATGGCCTGGCGGCGTTCCGCAAGGATCCGCACTATCGGCGGATGGAGCAGATGATGTCGGCCGCTTCGGGCTATGGCCTGAAGGATGGCTACACATTTCCAGTGCATGGAAGAAGCGGCGTGCTCGGTTATCTGAGCGTCGGCGGCAAGCCTGTCGATCTGTCTCCGCTCGAAATGACCCTCTTCGATGCGATCGCCAAGCGGGCATTCTGGCGCCTGCTCGAACTGCGCGGCGAAGACGGTTCCGTGTCGGACGATCTGCCGGGCGCTGATACCCGGCTCACGCGCAGAGAAATGGAAATACTGCAATATCTCGCGGAGGGCCTGACGTCGGTCGAGATCGGCAAGCTCTTGCAGATCTCCAACCATACGGTCGACTGGTACATGAACGGTCTGCAGGACAAGCTGAAGGCAAAGAACCGTCAGCACGCCGTTGCCGTTGCGTTCCGCCATGGGCTCATCAGCTAGCTAGTTTAGAGAAATTCGATCTGGTGTCGTCGTGGGAAATTGAACTTTCCGTGACAGCGGGTTAAGACTCCTTTCGCGGGTGCAGCATTGCCCGTTTTTATGCCGTGAGGAGACTGCATTTGCCCATTTCCAAGATCCTTGTCGCCAACCGTTCCGAAATTGCCATCCGCGTGTTTCGCGCTGCCAACGAGCTCGGGATAAAAACGGTCGCGATATGGGCTGAGGAAGACAAACTGGCGCTGCATCGCTTCAAGGCGGACGAGAGCTACCAGGTCGGCCGCGGCCCGCATCTGGCGCGCGACCTCGGCCCGATCGAGAGCTACCTGTCGATCGATGAAGTCATCCGCGTCGCAAAACTCTCCGGCGCCGATGCCATCCATCCGGGTTACGGCCTGTTGTCGGAAAGCCCCGAATTCGTCGACGCCTGCAACAAGGCCGGCATCATCTTCATCGGCCCGACCGGCGATACGATGCGCCAGCTCGGCAACAAGGTGGCGGCCCGCAATCTGGCGATCTCGGTCGGCGTTCCTGTCGTTCCGGCCACCGATCCGCTGCCGGATGATATGGCCGTCGTCGCCAAGATGGCCGACGAGATCGGCTACCCCGTCATGCTCAAGGCCTCCTGGGGCGGTGGCGGTCGCGGCATGCGCGCCATTCGCGATCCGAAGGACCTTGCCCGCGAAGTCACCGAAGCCAAGCGCGAGGCGATGGCCGCCTTCGGCAAGGATGAGGTCTATCTCGAAAAGCTCGTCGAGCGCGCCCGTCACGTCGAAAGCCAGATCCTGGGCGATACGCACGGCAATGTCGTGCATCTCTTCGAGCGTGACTGCTCGATCCAGCGCCGTAACCAGAAGGTCGTCGAGCGCGCGCCTGCCCCTTATCTCTCTGAAGCGCAGCGCCAGGAACTGGCCGCCTATTCGCTGAAGATCGCGGGCGCCACCGGCTATGTCGGCGCCGGCACGGTCGAATATCTGATGGATGCCGATACCGGCAAATTCTACTTCATCGAAGTCAATCCGCGCATCCAGGTCGAGCACACGGTCACCGAAGTCGTTACTGGCATCGATATCGTCAAGGCGCAGATCCACATTCTCGACGGCTTCGCGATCGGCACCCCGGAATCGGGCGTTCCCGCACAGGCCGATATCAAGCTCAACGGCCATGCCCTGCAGTGCCGCATCACCACCGAGGATCCGGAGCACAACTTCATCCCGGATTATGGCCGCATCACCGCCTACCGTTCGGCATCCGGCTTCGGCATTCGTCTCGATGGCGGCACGTCCTATTCGGGCGCAATCATCACCCGCTATTACGATCCGCTGCTGGTCAAGGTCACGGCCTGGGCGCCGAGCCCGTCGGAAGCGATCTCGCGCATGGACCGCGCGCTGCGCGAATTCCGTATCCGCGGCGTCGCCACCAACCTGACCTTCCTGGAAGCGATCATCACGCATCCGAAGTTCAAGGATAACAGCTACACCACCCGCTTCATCGACACGACGCCGGAGCTGTTCCAGCAGGTCAAGCGCCAGGACCGCGCGACGAAGCTGCTCACCTATCTCGCCGACGTCACCGTCAACGGTCACCCGGAAGCCAAGGACAGACCGCGCCCGACTGCGGATGCCGCCGAGCCCGTCGTGCCCTACACCAACGGCACGACGATCAAGGACGGCACCAAGCAGCTGCTCGACACGCTGGGTCCGAAGAAGTTCGGCGAATGGATGCGCAACGAAAAGCGCGTGTTGATGACCGACACGACGATGCGCGACGGCCATCAGTCGCTGCTCGCGACCCGCATGCGCACCTACGACATCGCCCGCATCGCCGGCACCTATGCGCATGCGCTGCCGAACCTGCTCTCGCTGGAATGCTGGGGCGGCGCCACCTTCGACGTCTCCATGCGCTTCCTGACGGAAGATCCGTGGGAGCGCCTGTCTCAGGTGCGTGAGGCGGCGCCGAACCTCCTGCTGCAGATGCTGCTGCGCGGTGCCAACGGCGTCGGCTACAAGAACTACCCCGACAACGTCGTCAAATACTTCGTCCGTCAGGCCGCTGCCGGCGGCATCGATCTCTTCCGCGTCTTCGACTGCCTGAATTGGGTCGAGAACATGCGCGTGTCGATGGATGCGGTCGCCGAAGAGAACAAGCTCTGCGAAGCGGCGATCTGCTATACCGGCGACATCCTGAACTCGGCGCGCCCGAAGTACGATCTGAAGTACTACACCGATCTCGCCGTCCAGCTCGAAAAGGCCGGCGCGCATATCATCGCGCTGAAGGACATGGCGGGCCTGTTGAAGCCGGCCGCCGCCAAGGTGCTGTTCAAGGCGCTGCGCGAGGCGACAAGCCTGCCGATCCACTTCCACACGCACGACACCTCGGGCATTGCGGCCGCGACCGTTCTGGCGGCGGTCGACGCCGGTGTCGATGCCGTCGACGCGGCCATGGACGCGCTGTCGGGCAACACCTCGCAGCCGTGCTTGGGCTCGATCGTCGAAGCGCTGCGCGGTTCCGAGCGCGATCCTGGTCTCGATCCGGAATGGATCCGCCGCATCTCCTTCTACTGGGAAGCGGTGCGCCACCAGTACGCGGCCTTCGAAAGCGATCTCAAGGGACCGGCCTCGGAAGTCTATCTGCACGAAATGCCGGGCGGCCAGTTCACCAATCTCAAGGAACAGGCCCGCTCGCTCGGTCTCGAGACCCGCTGGCATCAGGTGGCGCAGGCCTATGCCGATGCCAACCAGATGTTCGGCGATATCGTCAAGGTGACGCCGTCCTCCAAGGTGGTTGGCGACATGGCGCTGATGATGGTCTCCCAGGATCTGAGCGTCGCCGACGTCGTCAGCGCCGACAAGGAAGTGTCCTTCCCCGAATCCGTCGTCTCGATGCTGAAGGGCGATCTCGGTCAGCCGCCGTCTGGCTGGCCGGCAGCGCTGCAGAAGAAGGCGCTGAAGGGCGACGCGCCCTATACGGTGCGTCCCGGCTCGCTGCTCGAAGACGCCGATCTCGATGCCGAGCGCAAGACGATCGAGACCAAGCTGGAGCGCGAGGTCAACGACTTCGAGTTCGCCTCCTACCTGATGTATCCGAAGGTCTTCACCGACTTCGCGCTGGCATCCGACACCTACGGCCCGGTCTCCGTCCTGCCGACTCCTGCCTATTTCTACGGTCTTGGCGACGGCGAGGAGCTGTTTGCCGATATCGAGAAGGGCAAGACGCTTGTCATCGTCAACCAGGCGATGAGCGGTACCGACAGCCAGGGCATGGTCACGGTGTTCTTCGAGCTCAACGGCCAGCCGCGCCGCATCAAGGTTCCGGATCGTGCCCATGGCGCAACCGGAGCTGCTGCCCGCCGCAAGGCGGAGCCTGGCAATGCCGCCCATGTCGGCGCGCCGATGCCTGGCGTCATCTCCCGCGCCTTCGTCTCGGCCGGTCAGACGGTCAGCGCCGGCGACGTGCTGGTGTCGATCGAAGCCATGAAGATGGAAACGGCGATCCACGCCGAGAAGGACGGCACGATCGCCGAAGTTCTCGTCAAGGCCGGCGACCAGATCGACGCCAAGGACCTGCTGGTCACGTACGCCGGCTGATATCCAGCCAACCAATTGAAAAAGGCGGCCTCGGAGCCGCCTTTTTCATGTCTGCGTGATCGGGATGTCTGCCCTCAAATATCGTAGGTATGCGCGGCGTTGATCGTCGAGATGAAGCGCTTGGTGCGGTCGCGTTCCGGGGCGGTGAAGATGTTCCTCGCGCTGCCGGTCTCGACCACGCTGCCCGCTTCCAGGAAGACGACATCGTTGGCGATCTTCGAGGCGAGCCGGAGGTCGTGGGTGGCCATCACCATGGTCGTGCCCTCGCTGGCGAGGCGGCCGAGGACGTCGACGACTTCGGCGGAGAGTTCCGGGTCGAGCGCCGAGGTCGGCTCGTCGCAGAGGAGGACGCGGGGCGAGGGGGCAAGCGCACGGGCGATCGCCACGCGCTGCTGCTGGCCGCCCGACAGCGTCGAGGGCCAGGCATCGGCCTTGTGGGCCATGCCGACCTTGGTCAGGAGCTCCATGGCGCGGTTGCGGGCCTTTTCCTTCGGCCATTTGAGGACCGTCACCAGGCTTTCCATGACGTTTTCGATCGCCGTCTGGTGGGGGAATAGCTGGAAATTCTGGAAGACCATGCCGGTCTGGCGGCGGATTTTCTGAATCGCTTGCCAGCTGGTCTTCTGGCCGGGCTTGAAGGTCAGGGTTTCCTCGCCGAGGCGGATGGTGCCCGCGGTCGGGATCTCCAGGAGGTTGATACAGCGAAGGAGCGTGCTCTTGCCGCCGCCCGAGGGGCCGACGAGTGCTGTGACGCTGCCTTCGGGAATGCGGATGCTGATATCCTTCAGGATGACGGCGTCGCCGAAGCGTTTTTCGATATTCGAGAGCTCGATCATGCGTTTGCCTCCAGCATGCCGCCATAGCGGGCGAAGCGGCGTTCCAGCCTGACCTGCAGGGCCGAGAGCACGGAGCTCAGGGCGAGGTAGATGAGGGCCGCCTCGATATAGAGGATCAGCGGTTCATAGGTGGTGGCGACGATGCGCTGGGCGGCCTGGAAGAGCTCCGGCACGGTGATGGCGGCGGCGAGCGACGTATCCTTGACCAGCGAAATGAAGGTGTTCGACAGCGGCGGCACGGCAACGCGACCGGCCTGCGGCAGGATGGTGCGGCTCATCGCCTGGCGCCAGCTCATGCCGATCGAATAGGCGGCCTCCCACTGGCCCTTGGGCACGGAGGAGATGACGGCGCGGATGATCTCGGAGCTGTAGGCGCCGATGTTCAGCGTGAAGCCGATGAGGGCTGCCGGGAAGGCGTCGAGCAGGATGCCGATGCTTGGCAGGCCGTAGAAGATGACGAAGAGCTGCACCAGAAGCGGCGTGCCACGGATCACCCAGACGTAAAAGCGGGCGATCGCCACGAAGGGCGCGGCGCCGAAGAGCCGGGCGATCGCGGTGATCAGGCCGAGCACGAGCCCGAAGGTGAAGGACAGCAATGTCAGCGGAATGGTGAAGACCAGCCCGGCCCACAACAGGGGCACAAGCGAATCCGCCATCAATTGAAGCCAGTGCGGCACGGGCGTTCCCTTTCGCGGGGGTTATCGGTTCGACGTGGAATACCTCTCCCCAACCCCTCCCCACAAGGGGGAGGGGCGAAGAGGCGGCACCGTGCGTGCAAAGTTAGTCTGAAAGCGTCCAATAAAAAGCCCCTCCGCCTTGCGGGGAGGGGTTGGGAGGAGATCTGTACTGTGGCTCAGGCTTACTTCGAGACGTCCTGGCCGAAATACTTGTCGGAGATCGTCTTGTAGGTGCCGTCGGCCTTGATATCGACGAGCGCCTTGTTGATGGCCTCCAGCAGTTCCGGTTCGCCCTTGCGGATGATGATGCCGGAGTGGTCGGCATTTTCTTCCTGTGCGGCGATCTTCACCGGGGCGTCGGGCTTGTGCTTCTTGAAGTCGAGGAAGGACAGGCTGTCGTTGATGGTGGCGTCGGCGCGCTTGGTCAGAACCAGCTGGATCGACTGGTCGAAGCCATCGGTGCCGACTAGTTCGGCGCCGGACTGTTCGGCGAGCTTGCCGAAGTTGCTGGTCAGTGACTGGGCCGACTTCTTGCCCTTGAGATCGGCAAAGGTCTTGATGCTGTCGTCGCCGTCGCGAACGATCAGCACGGCCTTGGAGGCGATGTAGGGCTCGGAGAAGTCGTACTTCTGCTTGCGCGCATCGGTTATGCCGACCTGGTTGATGACGGTGTCGTAGCGCTTGGCGTCGATGCCGGCGATCAGGCCGTCCCACTTGCCTTCGACGAACTCGGCCTTGACGCCGAGCTTGGCGGCGACGGCTTCGCCGATCTCGACGTCGAAGCCGACAAGCTTGCCGCTGGCATCATGGAAGGTGAATGGGGCGTAGGTGCCTTCGGTGCCGATCTTCAACACGCCCGCCTGCTTGATGGCGGCGAGGTTTTCACCGGCCAGTGCCGGCATCAGGGCGGCGGCCTGGATCAGTGCTGCGGTGGCGAGGGTCTTCAGGAGGTTCATGTGTCTGTCCAATTCACCAGTGTGTTCGATGGCTGAAAAATCGCAGAAAAGCCGATGCCGCGATGCGTCAAAAACTGCGAAGAAAATCGGCAATTGCGAATATTTTTCTCATTTATCACGGTTTTGGTGTTCAGTGTTTCACAATGTGAAGCGATGATTTGTTCGCTCCCGCTTGTTTGCACGTTTGTATCGGTTTATGCATGATTTAATCGATTTGAGATTGGTCAGGCTAAATCCGGCATGAACACGAACGAACTTCTGCTGCAGGAGCGCAAGAGCCTCATTTCGCGCAAGCTGCAGACCCATGGGCGCGTGCTTGCCGCCGAGCTCGCGGCGGAATTCGGCGTATCCGAGGATACGGTGCGCCGCGACCTGCGCGAGATGGCGGCGGCGGGGCTCTGCGAGCGGGTCTATGGCGGCGCGCTACCGGTCTCGCCTGCCGGCGGCAGCCTCAATCACCGCGCCGGTATCGCGCGCGACCGCAAGCAGGCGCTGGCGGCGGCTGCCGTTTCGCAGATCGCGGCCGATATGACCGTGTTCTTCGATGCCGGCAGCACGAACCTGGCAATCGCCATGGCGCTGCCGATGGATCTGCCGCTGACGGCGGTGACCAATGCGCCGTCGATTGCCGCTGCGCTGATCGACAAGCCGCTCGTCAACGTCATCCTGATCGGCGGATTGATCGACCGGCAGGTGGGCGGCGCGCTGGGGGCGAAGGCGATGCGTGACATGGAGCCATTGTCGCCTGATCTCTGCATTCTCGGCGCCTGCGGCGTCGATATCGCGGCCGGTGTCACCGTCTTCGGTTTCGAGGACGCGGAGTTCAAGCGCTTCGTCGCGACCAAAAGCCGGCAGGTACTCGTCGCCGTCACCTCCGACAAGTTCGGCACGGCGGCGCCGCATGGCGTGCTCTCGGCCGCCGATTGCGGCTGCCTCGTTGTCGAGCATGACGCGGATCCTCAGATGCTTGCGCGCTACCGCGATCTTGGCTGCAAGACGCTGGTTGCCGGCGAAACCGAATAAATATCGTTCAATGACGCGCCGGACGGGGAGTGCCGGCGCCAGTGCATATGGGAAGAGACATGGATAATCACGTCAACACAGCGCTTCCGGTGAGAAGCGGATACGTCACCAAGAACAGGACGGCGGTGTCGCTGCTGTTCCTGATCAACGGTTTCACCGTCGGTTCCTGGGCGCCGAAGATTCCGGAATTCGCAGAGCGGCTGGAGCTCAGCAAGTTCCACCTCGGTCTGATGATCCTGGTGCTCGGGATCGGCTCGCTGACGCTGATGCCGATCGCCGGCGCGCAGATCGCCCGGCATGGATCGCGGGTCGTGTCGCTCGCGATGGCTGTCTGCCTGCTGCCCGGCCTGCTGGCGCTGACGCTGGCGCCCAATATCGTGACGGCGGCGATCGCGATCTTTCTGTTCGGCGGCTTCATGGGGGCCATGGACGTTGCCATGAATGCCAATGCGGTTGCCGTCGAGCAATCGATGCGGCGGGCGATCATGTCGTCCTGCCATGCCTTCTGGAGCCTCGGCGGCTTGATCGGCGCCGGCCTGGGTGGGCTGCTGATCGCGCATTTCGGCGTGTTCGCGCATGCCGTCGTCGCCACGGCTCTCGCGGCCATCACGCTTGCGGTTGCCTGGAACATGATCCTTGCAGACCAGCCTCATCCAGATACGAAGAAAGAGAAGACACGGCTGCCGATGGTGCCACTGCCCTGGCTGCTCGGTCTCGTCGCGCTGTTTTCGATGATGCCTGAAGGTGCGGTGCTCGATTGGGGCGCGCTTTATCTCCGCGAGGAACTTGGTGCTTCGGTTGCGCTCTCCGGCTTCGGCTTCGCTGCCTTCTCGCTGACGATGGCGGCGATGCGCTTTGCCGGCGACCTCGTTCGTGATCGCCTGGGCGGCGTCATGACGCTCAGGATCTGCACCCTGTTCGCCATCGCGGGCATGCTTCTCGCAGGTTTCGCGCCGAATGCGGAGATCGCCATCCTCGGCTTCGCCTTCTGCGGCATCGGTATCTCCAACATGGTGCCGATCGCCTTTTCGGCAGCGGGCAACATTCCGCATCTGAAGGCGGGCATCGGTATCTCCGTCGTCACCACCATGGGCTATTCCGGCATGCTGGTGGCGCCGTCGGCCATCGGCTTCGTGGCCGAGCATGTCGGCTTCTCCGTCGTGTTCATGGCGCTGCCGGTGCTTCTCCTCGTGGTGCTGGCGCTTTCCAGTCTGGCGCGCTACGCGGACGGTATCTCCGGTGGCGGTCACTGACAGACGTCAAACAAAGTGATGGATGCCGCGGGTTGACAAGCGGGCGGTCATGATCCACCTGAAAGGCACGAAATTTAAGGGTTCAAGAGCTCTATCCATGTCTTCAGCTACGGATTTTGATCCGAAACCGCGCCGCGCATCCGTTGCCGTCGATGTCGGCGGCGTCATCGTCGGCGGCGGCGCGCCCGTCGTCGTCCAGTCGATGACCAATACCGATACGGCCGATATCGACGCGACCGTCGCCCAGGTGGCCGCGCTCTACAAGGCCGGCTCCGAGCTTGTTCGCATCACCGTCGATCGCGATGAAAGCGCTGCCGCCGTGCCGCGTATCCGCGACCGGCTGCTGCGCCTCGGCATGGACGTGCCGCTGGTCGGCGACTTCCATTATATCGGCCACAAGCTGCTTGCCGATCATCCCGATTGCGCCGAAGCGTTGGCGAAGTACCGGATCAATCCCGGGAATGTCGGCTTCAAGGACAAGAAGGACAAGCAGTTCGGCGACATCATCGAGATGGCGATCCGCTATGACAAGCCGGTGCGTATCGGCGTCAACTGGGGGTCGCTCGATCAGGAATTGCTGACCGCGCTGATGGACCAGAATTCGGCGGCCGGTTCGCCGCTGTCTGCGCGCCAGGTTACCCGTGAGGCAATCGTGCAGTCGGCGTTGATCTCGGCCAATCTTGCCGAAGAGATCGGCCTGCCGCGCAACCGCATCATTCTGTCGGCGAAGGTCAGCCAGGTGCAGGACCTGATCGCCGTCTATTCCATGCTGTCGGAGCGTTCCGACCATGCGCTGCATCTCGGCCTCACCGAAGCCGGTATGGGCACCAAGGGCATCGTCGCTTCGTCGGCTGCCATGGGCTATGTGCTGCAGCACGGGATCGGCGATACGATCCGCGTGTCGCTGACGCCGGAGCCGAATGGCGACCGCACGCGTGAAGTGCAGGTGGCACAGGAAATCCTGCAAGTCATGGGCTTCCGCCAGTTCATTCCAGTCGTGGCGGCTTGTCCCGGCTGCGGCCGTACGACGTCGACGGTCTTCCAGGAGCTGGCGCAGAACATCCAGAACGACCTGCGCAAGAACATGCCCGTGTGGCGCGACAAATATCCTGGTGTCGAGGCGCTCAACGTCGCGGTCATGGGCTGCATCGTCAATGGCCCCGGTGAGAGCAAGCATGCCGATATCGGCATTTCGCTGCCCGGCACCGGTGAAAGCCCGTCTGCGCCCGTCTATATCGACGGACAGAAGGCAATGACGCTGCGCGGTCCGAATATCGCGTCGGATTTCGAGGCGCTGGTTGCCGATTATATCGAAAAGCGTTTCGGCCAGAACAGGACGGCGGCGGAGTAATCCGCGCCGTCACTTTCCTTATCCAAAATCAGATACGGCTGGTGAGCAGCTTCAGGCCCGCGAAGCAGTAGAAGGCTGCCATCGCGCCTTCGATCCAGCGGCGCAGGCTTGAATAGATCTTCAGCGCCTGCGGTGTCGAGAAAAGCACGGCATAACCCATGAAGACGATGAAGCCCGTCGTCAGGCAGATGCCGACGATCAGGCCGGCAACGGATGCCGGCGCGCCCTGCGGCATGCCGAGCGCGATGATGGCCAGCCACGCGAAGATCGCCTTCGGATTGGTGACGTGAATGCCGTAGCCGCGCAGGAGCAGCGCGCGCGTCGACATGTTCTTCGGCGTCGTGGCCTGCTGGATATCGGGGTTGGCGCGCACGGCCTTGAAGGCCTTGTAGGCGAGATAGAGCAGATAGAGGCCGCCGAAGATCTTCAGGATCTCAAGCGCCACCGCGTAGGTGTTGAGGATGGTGGCAAGCCCGAGTGCGGCCGCGCAGGCCCAGGTGAAGGAGCCGGCGAAAATGCCGAGCGAGATCGTCATGCCGGCCTTGCGGCCATGCACCATGGATGTCGAGACGATCGCCATAATGGCCGGGCCGGGGCTGATGACGGCGACGATATAGGCGATATAGGCCGGCAGGATTTGCGGAAGGTAGCTGAAGGTCTCGTGCATGGCGCTTCTCTTGGAAACGGCCGCGCATCGTTGCGGCCTTGCGCCAAGTTTTAGGCGCGCCGTGTGCCGCTCGGCAATAGAGCGGAGCCTGAGCGGGTGCCGGAATCTTGTCTCGGTGACGCTTTTTCAGCAGTTGCTAACGCTGGAGCCTCAGCTTTTGCGCTCGGCGATGAAGCGGGCGGCTTCGACGAGAACCGCGGCRCGCTCGCCGTAGGGGGCCAGCAGCGCTTCGGCTTCCTTCACGTGGGCTGAGAGTGTCGCCTCGGCCCAGGCCATACCGTGCAGGCCCACCAGCGTGCCCTTGCCGCGGCCGGCGTCCTTGCCGGTTGCCTTGCCCATGGTGGCGCTGTCGGCGGTCAGGTCGAGGATGTCGTCGGCGAGCTGGAAGGCGAGGCCGATCCTTTCGCCGAACCGGCGCAATGTTGCACGGTCTTCGGCCGGGCTGCCGGCAACGATGGCGCCTGCCTCGCAGGCGAAGCGGATGAGCGCGCCCGTCTTCATCGCCTGCAGCATGATGATGCCCTGTTCGTCCGGTGCCTGCTTCTCTGCGGCCAGATCGAGCGCCTGTCCGCCGGCCATGCCGCCGAGACCGGAGGCCCGTGACAGCGCGAGGATCAGCGCGACCTTGCTCGCCTCGTCGATACCTGGCGTCGAGGCGATGATGTCGAAGGCGTAGGTGAGTAGGCTGTCGCCGGCGAGAATGGCGGTGGCCTCATCGTAGGCGATGTGTACGGTCGGCTTGCCACGTCGCAGGTCGTCGTCGTCCATCGCGGGAAGGTCGTCGTGGACGAGCGAATAACAGTGAACGCATTCGAGTGCCGCGCCGATCCGCAGGGCGGCGTCGCGATTGCCGCCGAGCATCGTTGCCGTCTCGACGACCAGAAACGGGCGCAGGCGCTTGCCGCCGTTCAGCACCGCGTAGTGCATCGCCGAGCGCAGGTTTTCCGGGCGAGCGATCTCGTCGTCCAAGACCGCTTGAGAGAGCAGCGCGTCGAGCACGCCTTCGATCTCACGGGCGTTGGCTGCGAGCCGGCTTTCGAATGTCTTCAGATGCGCGTTCATGCGGCGTTGTTTGGCACGGGCGGGCTTGGGCTTGCAACGGAATTGTCGACAGAGCGACCAAGATTTCCTTTGTGTCTGGCCATGCCAGTTTGCAGGCGGTATGGAGAAGAGGGGAACGAGACTGGGTCAGGGGAATTGGACATCACGCCGGAGACAGACGACAGCATGGCCATGCCGATCCATCGGCGCGCCCTCGTTTGGCTGAAGGGTCGTTCGCTTATGATGCGCATTGTTCTGGCGATCGCCGCACTGCTTGTTCTGCCCTATGTGCTGATCTTCCTCTACGTGCTGCCCTTCATCCATCCGGTCTCGACCTTGATGCTGCGCGATCTGGTTCTCTTGCGCGGCTACGACCGGCAATGGGTGTCGATCGACCAGATCTCGCCGGTTCTGGTGCAGTCGGTGATGATGTCGGAAGACGGGCAGTTTTGCTTCCACGGCGGCGTCGACTGGGGCGAGATGCGGATGTTGGTCACCGATACGCTGCGCGGTGAAGCAACGCGCGGCGGCAGCACCATTCCGATGCAGACGGCGAAGAACCTGTTCTTGTGGAACAGCCGCTCCTTCGTGCGCAAGGCGATGGAGTTGCCGCTGGCGGTGACGGCCGATTTCGTCTGGTCGAAGCGGCGGCTGATGGAGATCTATCTCAACATCGCCGAATGGGGCCCGGGTATTTACGGTATCGAGGCGGCGGCGCGCTATCATTTCAAGGTGCCTGCGTCGAAGCTCACCAGCCGGCAGGCGGCGCTGCTTGCCGTGTCGCTGCCCAATCCGATCGATCGCAATGCCGGCAAGCCGGGCCGCGGCCTGCGCAGTCTCGCCGGCGTCATCGAGCGCCGGGCGCGCAGTTCCGGCGAATACATCAGATGCATTTATGACTGACATCAGAAGATGTCGCTGGTGACCCCAGATGTCATCTGGCATGCGGGATCGGACGTATGAAGGATGATGTGTGGCTCGGCCGCGCTTGCTTGCAAGGGAGAGATCTTTGGACCGGCTGACGCTCTATATCGGCAACAAGAACTATTCCTCGTGGTCGTTTCGCCCCTGGATCGCGCTTGCCGCGGCTGGCATTCCGTTCGACGAGGTGCTCGTTCCCTTCGACATGGCGGCCGGCAATCCGCACTTCCGGGCGTTTTCGCCGACCGGGCAGGTGCCGGTGCTGCAGCATGGCGCCACCCGCGTGTGGCAGTCGCTCGCCATCATCGAATATGTCGCCGAGCTCTATCCCGAAGCCGGACTGTGGCCGAAGGCGCGCGACAAGCGGGCCGTGGCGCGTGCGGTGTCGATGGAGATGCTCACTGGCTTCAGGGCGCTGCGCAACGCCTGTCCGATGAACATGCGCCGCCCGAAGGGCCGGATTGCGCTCGCCGACGGCGTCATGGCCGATGTGGCGCGCATCGAGACGATCTGGCTGGATCTGCGCGCCCATTCCGGCGGCCCTTTCCTGTTTGGTGAATTCTCCGGCGCAGATGCGATGTTCGCGCCTGTCGTCAATCGCTTCGAGATCTACGATCTGGTGGCATCGGGCGATACGTTGAGCTATATGGCGGCGATGAAGGCCCTTCCGGCCTGGAAGGCCTGGGAGGACGCGGCGCGCGCGGAGCCCTGGATCGTCGAGGAAGATGAGGTCTGATGAGAGATTCAAGTGAATCTCAAAAAATAAAGCTGGGGACTGGTCAAGCCCCTCCAAGGCATGTATAAGCGCGCAAAATTTCCGAAATCGCGATATGTCGTTTCGGCCGCCAGTCTGGCCGTTGGATGTGTTCGCCTGTGAAGTGGAGTAAGAAAAATGGCTGTACCTAAGAGAAAAACAAGCCCGTCCAAGCGCGGTATGCGCCGCTCTGCTGACGCGCTGAAGGCCCCGACCTACGTTGAAGACAAGAACTCCGGCGAACTGCGTCGCCCGCACCATATCGATCTGAAGACCGGTATGTACCGCGGCCGTCAGGTTCTGACGCCGAAGGAAAGCGCATAATTTCATTATGCGTTCTGCTTCAGCAGAATTCGCAAGGCCGGCCGTGTGCCGGCCTTTTGCGTTTTGGCAATAATATATCGCATGATCACTTGAAGTGACGCGGTGATTTACGGCACTATTCTTTCACCGAGGGAGAATACCGCCACATGTTCACGGCAATTCCGCTGATGGTCGTGCCTTTCATTCTCTATAATCTTGCGATGGTCGGGTTCATGGGCAGCGGCGGACTTCCCGCACTCCACAATGACCTCATCGTACTGTCGATGATCTCAGGGGCGATCTGGAGCATGTCGCTCGGCGACCTGTTCATCGTCGTGGCGCTCGTCGTGTTGTTCTTCGAGATCTTGCGCGCAACCCGCAACGCGCGCGGCAGCCTGGCCAACCACATGCTGTCCATGCTTGTGTTCATCGCGTTTCTGGTGGAGTTCCTGCTTGTTCCCGATGCGGCGACGCAGGTGTTCTTCATTCTTCTGACGATCGCGCTGATCGATGTCGTCGGCGGCTTCGCGGGTATCGATCCGCAGCGCCGGGCGGGATGTCTCTATCGGGCTTTGAGTTTCGGCATCTCCCCAAGCCATGGCCAGAGGAGATGCGAAGCGATCGGGGTCTGGTATCAGAGACTGTCGAGCTTGCTCTGAAGCGCGCGCAACTGTTCCTTCAGTTCGTCGATGTCCTTGGCTTCGGCCTTGCGGCTTTCCTTGGCGGCCGTTGCCGGCGCCTTGAAGGGCGAGAACATCTGCATGGCCTGCTGGAACATCTCGGTGTTGCGGCGGACCTGGTCTTCGACCATCTGCATGGGCAGCTGCAGGTTCTTCGTCAGCGGCGTCTCACCGAAGGCGCGCGTCACCTGCTCGCGCATCTGCGTCTGCTGCTCGGTAAAGGCGCGCATGGAGTGTTCCAGGAAGCTCGGAACCACCATCTGCATCTGGTCGCCATAGTAGGTGATCAGCTGGCGTAGGAAGGAAATGGGTAGCAGCGTGTTGCCGGTCTTCGATTCCTGCTCGAAGATGATCTGCGTCAACACGGAATGCGTGATGTCGTCGCCGCTCTTGGCGTCCTGTACGGTGAAGTCCTCTCCCTTCTTCACCATCTCCGCCAGGTCTTCCAGCGTCACGTATGTGCTGGTGCCGGTGTTATACAGTCGGCGATTGGCGTATTTCTTGATCGCTACCTGGCCCTCATTCTTCGCCATATGAATCTCCCAAAGCCCGTCTTATTGTCATTGAAATTCCTCCACTTGGGAGTGTAGACGCAAAATCGGGCCGGTGACAATCTCTTTGTGCGATGCGGCAAGCCCCTTTTAGTGCAAGACAATTCACGCAGCGTAAGTTCTTTCGAAAATTCGCATGTGCTGTCTTGTCGTTTGACTTGGCGATGAAGCTTTGTCAGTTTCAACCTATATGTGGTGGAGCAAACGAGGAGACCTTCATGTCCAGTCCGTCTATCGTCATCGCCAGCGCCGGCCGTACGGCTGTCGGTTCGTTCAACGGCGCTTTCGCCACCGTAGCCGCCCATGAACTGGGTGCAGCGGCCGTCAAGGGCGCGCTCGATAGGGCAGGCGTCGATGCTTCCGAAGTCGACGAAGTCATCCTCGGGCAGGTGCTGCCGGCGGGCGAAGGGCAGAACCCGGCGCGTCAGGCGGCGATGAAGGCCGGCGTTCCCAAGGAGGCAACCGCCTGGGGCATCAACCAGCTTTGCGGTTCCGGCCTGCGCGCCGTGGCGCTCGGCATGCAGCAAATCGCGCTCGGCGATGCGAAGATCATCGTCGCCGGCGGCCAGGAATCGATGTCGATGGCGCCGCATGCAGCACACCTGCGCGCCGGCACCAAGATGGGCGACATGAAGATGGTCGATACCATGATCAAGGACGGCCTGACGGACGCTTTCTACGGCTACCACATGGGCGTGACCGCTGAAAACATCGCGCGCCAGTGGCAGCTGACGCGCGAGGAGCAGGACATGTTCGCCGTTGCCTCGCAGAACAAGGCCGAGGCTGCGCAGAAGGCCGGGCGTTTTAGCGACGAGATCATTCCCTTCGTCATCCAGGGGCGCAAGGGTGACGTGACCGTCGATGCGGATGAATATATCCGCCACGGCGCCACCATGGAGGCGATGGCGAAGCTTCGCCCGGCTTTCGACAAGGAAGGCACGGTCACGGCCGCCAACGCTTCGGGTCTCAACGATGGTGCGGCCGCTGCCGTGCTGATGACCGAGCAGGAAGCATCGCGTCGCGGCATCCAGCCGCTGGCGCGCATCGTCTCCTGGGCCACCGCCGGCGTCGATCCGCAGATCATGGGCACCGGGCCGATCCCGGCTTCGCGCAGGGCGCTTGAGAAGGCCGGCTGGTCGATCAACGATCTCGACCTCGTCGAGGCCAACGAGGCCTTCGCCGCGCAGGCCTGCGCGGTCAACAAGGATCTCGGCTGGAACCCCGAGATCGTCAACGTCAATGGTGGGGCGATCGCCATCGGCCATCCGATCGGCGCGTCCGGCGCGCGCGTGCTCAATACGCTTCTGTTCGAGATGAAGCGTCGCGGCGCCAAGAAGGGACTTGCGACATTGTGCATCGGCGGCGGAATGGGCGTCGCCATGTGCTTCGAAGCACTCTAATAGCCTGCTTTATATCGTATCGGGTTGAGCTCCTGTCATAGTGGAGCCTTACATATGGGGAGCGGAACATGAGCAGAGTCGCTGTTGTCACCGGCGGTACGCGCGGTATTGGCGCCGCCATTTCACTGGCCTTGAAAAGTGCAGGCTATCGGGTCGCGGCCAACTATGCCGGCAATGACGAGGCCGCACATGCGTTTCACGCGGAGACCGGCATTCCCGTTTTCAAATGGGACGTGTCTAGCTACGAAGCCTGTTCGGAAGGCCTGGCGCGGATCGAGGCCGAGGTCGGCCCGATCGAGGTGCTGGTCAACAATGCCGGCATCACGCGCGACGCGATGTTCCACAAGATGACGCCGCAGCAATGGCACGAGGTGATCAACACCAACCTCACCGGCCTGTTCAACATGACGCATCAGGTCTGGGCCGGCATGCGCGAGCGCAGCTTCGGCCGTATCGTCAATATCTCGTCGATCAATGGTCAGAAGGGCCAGATGGGACAGGCGAATTATTCGGCGGCAAAGGCCGGCGATCTCGGCTTCACCAAGGCGCTTGCCCAGGAAGGTGCGGCGAAGAATATCACCGTCAACGCCATCTGCCCCGGTTATATCGGCACCGAGATGGTGCTGGCGATCCCGGAAAAGGTGCTCAACGAACGCATCATTCCGCAGATCCCGGTCGGACGTCTCGGCACGCCTGACGAGATCGCGCGCTGCGTTGTGTTTCTGGTTTCGGATGATGCCGGCTTTATCACCGGCTCGACGCTCAGCGCCAATGGCGGGCAGCTGTTCGTCTAAAGCGCATCGCGCTCTAGCGATGCATGCTTAGCGGATCGAGGCGGTATGTTCGGTATCGCTGACGGTCGTCTGATGAGACGGCTTATGCGGGGTCTTGCTCGTGTCGTATGGGTTGAGCGAGGCCGCATAAGTGGCGAGCGCAATCGTCAAGATTGCCGCAGCGCCGATGATCTTCGTCATTGTCTTTCCCTCCCAAGCCGGTCGAGGCATTCCTGATCCCGACCGGTGTCGATATTGGGGCGAATTCGAGGAATTATTCGGTCATTCAACCGTTGGGATGGTGTCGGTCGCGGACCTTCACGGGCACGCTGACGCGCACCTGGTTTTCAGTGCGGAGCGCCGTTGCTGCCGTTGCCAGAAATGCCGCCGCGATCAGGATGGCGGTTGCCGAATTCAGGATGATCTGGGCCATGGTTTTGTCCTCTCACAGGGGCGGCGCATCTGCGTGCCGCCGGTTCGTGAGGGCAATATGAGCCTGCCGGTCGTTGCCGGATAGACCAGGCTTCAGCGACCGATTGTCAACACCAAGTTGACAATCGGCATTTCGCGGTCACGCAGGCTCGCCGCTGATCCAGGTCTGATTGACCTTGATGCCGTCGGTCATATGCACGAGATCGGCGCGCAGGCCGGGCGCGAGGCGACCACGGTCATCGAGCTTCAGGAAGCGGGCCGGGTAGAGGGTTGCCATGCGCAACGCTTCCGCGAGCGGTAGGTCGAGATAGGTGAGGCCATAGCGGATCGCCGAGGCCATATCCACGTCGGAGCCGGCAAGCGTGCCGTCTGACAGCACCAGCCTCGAGCAGAAGGCTCCGGTCTCGCGGCGCACCGTGCGGCCGTTCAGCGTGAAGCTGTTCTCGGCGGAGCCCACCAGCGACATGGCGTCGGTCACGAAGAACAGCTTGCCCTCGCCGCGCTTGGCTCTCAGCGCCGTGCGCAGCGCCTTGGGATCGACATGGTGGCCATCGGCGATGATGCCGCACCAGACGGACGGATGATCGATTGCCGCGCCCACAAGCCCTGGTGTGCGATGGCCAAGCTGGCTCATGGCGTTGAACAGATGCGTCACGCCACGGGCGCCGGCGTCGAAGCGCGCCTCGGCGGCCTCGCTCGTGCAATCGGAGTGACCAATACTGACGGTGACGCCGGCCTCGCTCAGCTCCCGCACCTGTCGTGCCGTAACCTGCTCGGCCGCCATCGTCACCAGCAGCGTGCCGATCGCCTCGGCGGCGGCGGAAAGCGCCTTGACGTCGCTGTTGTCAACCGGGCGCATCAGTTCGGCCAGATGTGCGCCCTTGCGAGCAGGCGCGAGATGGGGACCCTCGAGATGGAGGCCGGCCACGCCGCGGTTCGTCTTGACCGCTTCTTTCGCGGCCTCGATCGCGGCGGCCGTCGCCTCGCTGGTGTCGGTGATCAGCGTCGGCAGCAGCGACGTCGTGCCATAGGGGCGATGTCCCTCGGCGATCCGGTACATGGATGCGGGCGACGGTTCGTCGTTGAGCATCCGGCCGGCGCCGCCATTCACCTGTGCATCGATGAAGCCGGGTGCGAGAATGCCGCCGTCGAGCGTGATCGTCTCGCCATCAGGCAGGTCGTTCAGACCGGCGATCGTCTCGATGCGGCCGTCGGCGACGACAAGCGCCCTGTCGTCGTGAAAGCGCTCGCCGTCGAAGATGCGGGCGCCGGTAAAGATCTTGCGCGACATCAGACGGTCTCCGTCACCTTCAGGAGGTTCGCCGGCTTGTCGGGGTCGAAGCCCTTGCGGCGGGTGACCGCCTCGATCATTCGGTAGTAGACCAGCAGCGAGACCAGCGGGTCCAGGAGGCCGTTGCCGGTCGTGGGGACGCGCAGGTTGATGCCGGGGAGTTCCTTGGTCGAGAAGGGCACCGTGGTGGCGCCGAGCTTGCTCAGGCGCTCCAGCGCCTTGACGTTGTTGGCGTAGGCCGCGTCATCGGGCGTGAAGGCGAGGATCGGGAAGCCCGGCTGCACGAGGCGCATCGGGCCGTGCATGAGCTCGGCGAGCGAGAATGCCTCGGCGTGCAGGCCGGAGGTCTCCTTGGCCTTGAGCGCCGCCTCGAGCGCGATGGCGAAGGCCGGGCCACGGCCGCCGGTGTAAAGCGAGGTGGCGTTGAAAAGCACGTCCTCGGCGGCAGCCGTATCGATGCCCGATGTGGCGCTCAGCACTTCGGGAAGCTTTTCAAGGGCTGCCTGCAAGTCGCCACTGGCACCGATTGCCGCCGTAACGCCCGATAGGGCCGCGACCGAGGCGATGAAGGACTTGGTCGCCGCGACGCTCTTTTCGGCGCCGGCATTGAGGTCGAGCACGAGATCGGCCTGCTTGGCGAGCGGGCTGTCGGTGACGTTGACGACGGCGATGGTCGTCGCGCCGCCGCGCTTGGCCGCTTCCTGAAGCGCCACGATATCGGGGCTCGCGCCCGACTGCGATACGGTGAAGTGAATGCCGCCCTTGAGGCGCAGTGGCGTGCCATAGACCGAAGCGATAGAGGGGCCGACAGAGGCTACCGGAATGCCGCAGGTGATCTCGAAGAGATATTTGAAGAAGGTGGCGGCGTGGTCGGACGAGCCGCGCGCGGCGGTGGTGACGACGCTTGGCGCGTTCTTGGAAAAGAGCTTGGCGATCTCGTCGAAAACAGGCTTTTCCTTGCGCAGCAGCGTGGCGACCACCTCAGGGGACTGGCCGGCTTCCTGCAACATCAGCGACTGGGTTTCACTCATAGCTCGTCTCCAATTCTCAATTCTGCAACAAAATCATATGCGTCGCCACGATAGTGGGAGCGGGTGTATTCAACGACGCGCTGGTCTTCCAGGCGCGATACGCGTTCGATCAGAAGGGCGGGGGCGCCAGCCGCAACGTCGAGCGCTGCCGCCGATGTCGCGTCGAGCGTGACGGCCGAGAGCTTCTGCAATGCGCGCACCGGGCGGTGGCCGCTTGCCGTCAGCGCGTCATAGAGCGAGCCTTCCCCGCCGGCGGTGTCATCGAGAAACTTCACGGGAACCACGGAGCGATCGATCGCCAGCGGCAGCCCGTCGGCAAGGCGCAGGCGATCGAGGCGCAACACGCGCTCGTCGACGCCGAGCCCCAGCAGGAAGGCTTCCTCCGGCGAGGGCTTGTTGATGGTGCGCGACAAGATCCTCGCCGCCGGCACACGGCCGCGCGAGCGCATGTCTTCGGAGAAGGATGAAAGCCGCCAGAGCGACTGCTCCATGCGCTCGACCTTGGCGGAAACGAAAGTGCCGCTTCCATGGCGCGATTCCAGCGTGCCTGAATTCAGGAGGTCGCGATAGGCGGTGCGCACGGTGACGCGGCCGATCTTCAAGGCTTCGGCCAGATCGCGCTCGCTCGGCAGTGCGGCACCGGGCTTCAGCAGGCCCTCATTGATCAGGCCGGTCAGTGTCTGCGCGAGACGGCGATAGAGAGGTCCGCTGCGCGCTGTGTCGCGCAGTCCGCGTGCCTCGATCTCCCCTATCAGACTGGTTCTATCCATGAGATTAAAATAGAACCTCTTTGGAACCAATTGCAAGCGCTAACTTGCATGGAAAAACCCTCGCAGAGCTCTGCGAGGGTTTGATGACATCGGGCATGTCGGCGTCTGGCCGTCAGCTCTTCGAGAAAATGTAGTCCGTTTCCTGGCGCAGCACTTCGCCGGGGCGCAGAACCGCGTTGGGGAAGCCCTCGTGGTTGATGGCGTCTGGCCAGATCTGGGTTTCCAGGCAGAAGCCCGCGAAGGGGCCGTATTTGCGGCCATCAATGCCCGGCACCGGCACATCGAGCTTGAACGCCGCGTAGAACTGGACGCCGGGTTCGGTCGTGCGCACTTCCATCGACACGCCGGAATAGAGGCTGCGCGCGAGCACCACGGAGCGCTTGGCGACACGTTCGGATGAGAGGCAGAAATTGTGGTCGTAGAGCGCTTGGGTGTCGCCCTCGAAGCGCTTCAGCGAGGCCATTTCGCGGAAATCGAACACCGTGCCCTCGACGGGCCGGATCTCGCCGGTCGGGATCTGGCGTTCGTCGGTCGGAAGATAGCTGTCGGCGGCGATCATGATGTCGTGGCCAAGCGTATCGTCGCGGCCGTCGAGATTGAAGTAGGCGTGCTGGCAGACATTGGCGATGGTCGGCTGGTCGCTGGTCGTCTCGTAAACGACCGAAAGTTCACCATCGCCATGCACGCGGTAGGTGACGAGGATGGTGCAATTGCCGGGATAGCCGCCGCGGCCATCGGTGTCGACGATCTTCAGGACAACGCGGTCGCTGTCGTGCTCGACGATCGTCCAGTTGCGCAGCGCGATGTTCTCGAAGCCGCCATGTAGGTGGCTGACGCCGTTTTCGTTGAGGTCGAGCTGATAATTCTTGCCATCGATCGTGAACTTGCCGCCGCCGATGCGGTTGGCGTTGCGGCCGGGCGTCGCGCCGAAATAGGCGGAATGGGCGGGATAGCTGTCGAAATCGTCAAAGCCGAGGGTGAGCGGCGCGTCATGGCCTTCGAGCCTGAGATCTTGAATGACGGCGCCCCAGGTGATCACCTTGGCGGTCAGGCCGCCGCCCGAGATTTCGACGCGATGGACGGTCTCGCCCGTCTTCGTCGTTCCAAAAACGTCCCGCTTCAATCCATCCGCCATCCTGTTTCCTCCCCGGTTCGCGTCCGCAATTTCGCGAGGGAACCTGCTCTCAATTGAATGAAATCGCAACCGCCGCGATATAAAAAACAAACGCCGCCGGTCGGGTCCGGCGGCGTATCAAGCAAGGCGAAAAGGCCTCATCCGTCCTCGCCAATATCTTCCAGATTGTAAGGCGTCGTCTGGTAGATTTCGTTGATCCAGTTGCCGAAAAGCAGATGCGCGTGGCTGCGCCAGCGGTTCTGCGGCGGGATCGACGGGTCGTTATGCGGGAAATAGTTGTGCGGCATCTTGATCGGGACGCCGGCATTCACGTCGCGGAAATACTCGTCACCGAGCGATGTCGAATCATATTCGACGTGATTGAAGATATAGAGCCGGTTGCCCTTCTTCTCGTGAACGAGGCACACGCCCATCTCGCTCGATTCCATCAGGATTTCCAGCGTGTCGGATTTTTCGATGTCGGCGCGGCGCACTTCCGTCCAGCGCGAGACCGGAACCTCGAAATTGTCGGAGAAGCCGTTCAGGTAGACCGACGACGGCTTGAGGTTCTTGTGGCGATAGACGCCAAAGGCCTTTTCCGTCAGCGCGTGCTTGGGAATATCGTGGAAATGGTAGATCGCGGCCATCGCGCCCCAGCAGACATTCATCGCGGAGTGCACGTTGGTGCGCGTCCAGTCGAAAATCTGCTGCATTTCATCCCAATAAGTAACGTCTTCGTATGGAAGCGTTTCGATCGGCGCGCCCGTGATGATGAAGCCGTCGAACTTCCGGTGTTTGATCTCCTCCCAGGTCTGGTAGAAGGAGAAGAGATGATCTTCCGAGGTGTTCTTCGCCTTGTGGTTCCCGACGCGAACAAGCGACAGCTCGACCTGCAGCGGCGAGGCGCCGATGAGGCGCGCCATCTGGATCTCGGTCTTGATCTTGTTCGGCATGAGGTTCAGAAGCCCGATCTGCAGGGGGCGAATGTCCTGACGGATCGCGGCCGTCTCGGTCATCACGCGCACACCTTCCTGAACCAGGGTTTCAAAGGCGGGCAGGGTATCGGGGATCTTGATCGGCATAGCGGTCACTCGATGAAAAAACGAAAATATCGCTATCGGTCCGCACGCGGCCCTTTAGCAACTTCTTTAACGTGGCTGCAAGCCGGCCGGCCAAATCACCACGGAGCGCTCTAAATAGACCCAGTCAGGCCGCGAATCAATGACCGATACGCGGCGTCGCGCATTTGCCGAGGTAACTCGCGCATTACCTGATGCTAGAAACTGTTGCTGGACAGGCTGACTCACGGTGCTATTCAGGTGCTACATACGCGTAAGGAAGCATGATGGCAGAGGACGTCAAAAGCAGACCGAGCATCCAAGGGCAGGACCGGGTAGGGTATGATCTCAGCCTGATCTTCCGGCTCAAGGTGATGTTTTCGGCATTCTGGCATTCCAGGGTGCGGGCGCCGGTGCTCATTCTCTCGACGGCTTTGATCGGCATCATTCTGGCGACAGCCTATGCCACCGTCATCCTCAACCAGTGGAACGCGCCATTCTATGACGCCATCTCGCGGCGCGACCTCCCGGGGTTCTTCCACCAGCTGAAGATCTTCGCGCTGATCGCCGGCATGCTGCTTTTGCTCAACGTGGTGCAGGCCTGGCTGAACCAGATGACGGCGCTTTACATGCGCGAGGGGCTGACGCGCGATCTCGTCGACCAGTGGCTGCAGCGCAAGCGGGCGCTCAGGCTCGCCTCCAGCGGGCTGATCGGCGTCAATCCGGATCAGCGCCTGCATGAGGATGCGCGTAATCTGGCGGAAAGCACCACCGGGCTCGTCATTGGTCTGGTGCAATCGACGATCCTGCTGGTGAGCTTCATCGGCGTTCTCTGGGAGCTGTCGAGCGGCTTCGTTTTCCGTTTTGGCGAGTACGCCTTTTCCATCCCGGGCTATATGGTCTGGGCCGCGATCTTCTATGCCGCGTCAGCCTCGGTGCTCAGCCAGCTCGTCGGGCGCAAGCTCGTCAAGCTCAATGCCGATCGTTTCTCCAAGGAAGCCGAGCTGCGTTTCGCGCTGATGCATGCCAACGAGAACATTCCGGCGATCACGGCCGCACGTGGCGAGGAGAATGAGCGGGGGCGGATCAACACCGACATCAGCGCCGTTCTCGCCGTCATCAAGAAGCTGGCGATGGCCAACGTCAATCTGACCTGGGTGTCGGCTGGTTACGGCTGGCTCGTCGTCGTCATTCCGATCATCGTGGCGGCTCCCGCTTATTTCTCCGGCGGCCTCACCTTCGGTCAGCTGATGATGTCGGTCGGTGCCTTCAACCAGGTCAATACGGCGCTGCGCTGGTACGTGTCCAACTTCGGCCCGATCGCCGAATGGCGCGCGACATTGATGCGCGTCACCGATTTCCGCCAGGCTCTCACCACCATGGGCGACGATGTCGATCTGAAGGAGACGATCGCCTATGAGCGCAGCGCGCCGGGCACGCTGACGCTCGAGGATGTGACCATCGCTACCAAGATGGACGAGGAGATCGACCAGTGCGGCGGCTTCCGCCTGCATGAGGGCAGCGTCACCATCAAGGCCGGCGAGAAGGTGATGATCAACGGCGATCACAACGTCAATCGCAAGCTGCTGTTCCTGGCGATGTCGGAACTGTGGCCTTGCGGCAGCGGCAAGATCGGCCTGCCACCGACAGACGACATGCTGTTCGTGCCGCAATCGGCATACATCCCGGGTGGCACCTTGCGCGAAGCACTGGCGTTTCCTGCAGCCGCCGACACCTACAAGAACGACGATGTGGTCGCGGCGCTCGAAAAGGCGGGGCTGCATAATCTCGTCGCCCGTCTGGATACGCGCGCGCGCTGGGACAAGCTGCTCGACGCCGATGAACAGCGGGCTATTGGTTTCGCACGGCTCTTGCTGGTCCGGCCGCAATGGATGGTCTTTGACGAAGTGCTCGAGGGCATGGAGCCCGAATGGCAGTCGACGATGATGAAGGTGCTCGAGGCGATGCCGGATGCGACGATGATCTACATCGGCCGCTCCGACGCCTATATCGAGGCGTTCCATCCGCGCGTGCTGCATCTCGAAGCGCTTGCCGCCAAGCCCGACGAAAACAAGGTGGCGGACAAGGCGCCGAACACGCCGGCGCCTGCGCTCTGATCGCGTAGATCGGGATCACATCGGCGGAACGATGCCGTTGGTGCCGACCGTGACCTGTGCCGCGGAGACGGTTCCGTCCGTTGCCTTCTCGCCCATGACGATGACATGCGCGCCCGGCGTCAGGTCCGACTTCTGCGCGGCCGTGAAGGTCACGATCGGCGTATCGTCTGATATCGAGATGGTCTTTTCCTTGCCCTGATAGGTTAGCGTCACGGTGTGGCCATCGACGGATTTGACCGCCTTGGCGACGGTTGCGTTGGTCATGCTGCTGTTGGGCTTCAAATCCCAGGGGCGGCTGCCTTCGCCGGTGCCTTTCATGGTTGCCGGAAAGATCAGGACCTCCAGTGCGCCGCCGCCGCCGTCCTGCTTGGGCAGCGAGGCGATGCCGACAAAATCGCCCGGCTTGATGTCTTCGACCGACGCCTTCTTGATGCCGCCAACCTTCCATTCCGGCTTCAGCGCAATGGTCTGGTCGGCGCCCTCGCGGGTCTTGACGACGAGCGTGTCGCCGGAGAGGCTGGCGATATCGCCACGCACGCGCACGCGCTGCGCATCGGCCGCCGATGTGATCTGCGACGTGCTCAGAAGAATGCCGACGGCAAGCGCCGCGACATGGCTGGTAATCAGATAGCGAGACATGGGTTTTCTCCTCTTGGCTCCGGGGGCGGGAGCCTTCGGGAGCTTAGGCACGAGGTCTTAGCGCTGGCCAATCAATGAAATGTGAGGGTTTCCGGCTCGGAGACGGGAACTATCTGGCAGGGTATGCCAATGTGGGAGAGCTTGAATGCCGGAGACCAGACTTGCGGACCTATACCGTGGCTATATCCGTTGCTTGAATTCCCAGGATTGGGAAAACCTCGGCACCTATGTCGGGCAGGATGTGCGCTACAACGGCCAAGTTGTTGGCCTGGACGGCTATCGGCAGGCGCGTGAGGCCGAGTTTCGCGCGATACCCGACCTCCATTTCGACGTCCAGCTTCTGATCGCCGATGAAACCACGGTCGCCAGCCGGCTGAATTTCGACATCAGCCCGCAAGGCACATTCCTTGGCCTGCCCGTCAACGGCAGGCGAATCTCGTTTTCCGAAAACGTGTTCTACGAGTTTGCGGAGGGCAAGATCGCAAACGTGTGGTCGATCGTCGACAAGGCGGCGATCGAGGCTCAGCTTTCGGCGGCGTAGAGGGCGATCAGCCCTCCAGCTCTTCCCGCAGCATTTCGAGCTCCAGCCACTCTTCTTCCATCTTCACCAAGCTGTCGCGGAATTTCTCCATTTCGGCGGCCAGGCGGTTGAAGGTCGTTGGGTCCTTGGAGAAGAGGTTGGGGTCGGCCATCTTTTCCTCGCGCTTGGCGATCTCGGCTTCGGCCTTGGCCATTTCCTTGGGCAGGTTTTCGAGCGCGAACTTCTGTTTGAAGGAGAGCTTTCCCTTGCCCTTCGGCGCTTCGGCGGTAGGGGCCGCATCCTGCGCTTTCGCCTTCTCGGCTTTCTCCGCCTTCTTGCGCTCGTCGGCTGCACCCTTGCGCTGCGCCAGCATGTCGGAATAGCCGCCGGCATATTCGATCCAGCGGCCATCGGGCGCATCCGGCACTGCGGGTGCGATCGTCGAGGTCACGGTGCGGTCGAGGAAGTCACGGTCGTGGCTGACGAGGATGACGGTGCCCGGGAAGCCGGCGACGACTTCCTGCAGCAGGTCAAGCGTCTCGATGTCGAGGTCGTTGGTCGGTTCGTCGAGGATCAGCAAGTTGGATGGTCGCGCCAGCATGCGGGCGAGCATCAGGCGGGCGCGTTCGCCGCCAGACAGGTTCTTGATCGGCGTGCGGGCCTGCTCGGGCTGGAACAGGAATTCCTTCATGTAGCCGGTGACGTGGCGCTGCTCGCCGTTGACAAGCAGGTTCTCGCCGCGCCCGTCGGTCAGATAGTGCGCCAGCGTGTCCTCGGGGTTCAGATCCTCGCGCTTCTGGTCGAGCGTTGCGATCTCCAGATTGGTGCCGAGCTTGATGATGCCGGTATCGGGCGGCAGCTGGCCGGTCAGCATCTTCAGAAGCGTCGTCTTGCCGGCGCCGTTCGGGCCGACGAGGCCGATGCAATCGCCGCGATGAACGCGGATCGAAAACGGCGTGACGATCGGGCGCTCGCCATAGGTCTTGGTGATCTTGTCGGCTTCGATGACGAGCTTGCCGGATTCCTGCGCGTCGGAGACGGTGGCCTGCACGGTGCCCTGCGGACCCTTGTGGCCGCGATAGCTGGCGCGCATCGTCTGCAGCTCGCCGAGGCGGCGCATGTTGCGCTTGCGGCGGGCGGTAACGCCGTAGCGTAGCCAGTGCTCCTCGCGCTCGATTGCCTTGCCGAGCTTGTGCTGCTCCATCTCCTCGGCCTCGAGCACCTGGTCGCGCCAGGCCTCGAAATGGGCGAAGCCACGGTCGAGGCGGCGCGAGGTGCCGCGATCGAGCCAGACGGTGGCGGTCGAGACCTTCTCGAGGAAACGACGGTCGTGCGAAATCAGCACCAGCGCGCTGCGGGTCTTCTGAAGTTCGCCTTCCAGCCATTCGATGGTGGGGAGATCGAGATGGTTGGTCGGCTCGTCGAGCAGCAGGATATCGGGCTCTGGCGCGAGAACGCGGGCAAGAGCCGCGCGGCGCGCTTCGCCGCCCGAGAGGTTCTTCGGGTCTTCCTCGCCGGTAAGGCCGAGATGCGAGAGAAGATAGGTGACGCGGTAAGGGTCGTCTCCCGGCCCGAGGCCCGCTTCCGCATAGGCCTGCACCGTGCTGTAGCCGGCGAAATCGGGCGCCTGTTCGAGATAGCGCACGGTCGACGATGGATGGCGGAACACCTCGCCGGACTGGGCTTCCACCATGCCGGCGGCGATCTTCAGGAGCGTCGACTTGCCGGAGCCGTTGCGGCCGACAAGGCAGATCTTGTCGCCGGGCTCCACCTGCAGGGCAGCGCCGGCCAGAAGCGGCGCGCCGCCGAAGCTCAGGAAGATATCGTCGAGTTTAAGGATAGGGGGCGCCAAAAATCAGACTCCGGAAAGATCGTAAGGGCGGGCGAGCACGATGGCGCGGCCGCTTTCAAGCGAGAAGCGCACGGGGCCTTCCGCGACATTGGAAATGGTGCGTGACGAGCCGAAGGGCAAATGGAAATCGCTGAGCGGGTAGCGGGCGTTCTCGATGAAGAGGCCGTTGAGTTCGCTGAAGGCGGGCACGGAAAACAGGCTGTTCTTCGGCAGGTCGAGGGTGATGCTGCCGGCGATCAGCGGCACGGCTTCTTCCGTGCCCGAGGTCAGGAGCACATCGAGACCGGTTTCTGCCAGACTGACGGCGTAGAGCAGGTGCTGCAGCGCGTGGTCGGAGCGGTCGCCAGAGAGGGCACCCACGAGGATCAGCCGCGTCGCGCCGCGTGCAATGGCTTCCGACACGGCGATCTCGCCATCGGTGGCGGCCTTGGCGGCGGGGTAGGGCTTTCTGGGAATATCCGAGAAAGCGGCCGTCAGATCATCCGGCGTGGAATCGAAATCGCCGACCCAGAGCTCCGGCCTGACATCGAGCGCCAGCGCATGTCGCATGCCACCATCGGCCGCGATGAAACGGCTGCCGGATACGGCGGCGCGAAGGCGCTCCGTCATGTGCAGCTCGCCGCCGAGCAGGATGGTGAAGGTGGATTGGCTCATGGGCATTGCCCATAGCGCAAAGCTGAGGAAAAGGGAAAGGGCGCGGACATGGTTTGTCCGCGCCCTCAAGCGTTTCTGCGTGAAAGACTGGGCTTAGAACCGGTAGGTCACACCGGCGCCGATCAGCCAGGGATCGAGCTTGGCCTTGCCGGTCATGTCGGCGCCGCCGACGTTCACGTTGAAGTCGGGACGCAGGAAGATCTTCTTGACGTCGACGTTGAGGCCCCAGTGCTCGTCGAACATGTAGTCGAAGCCGGCCTGGAGCGCGACGCCAAAGGTGTTGTCGATGTCGAGGCTCTGGGCGCTCTTGCCCTTCTCGTTGTAGAAGATGGTGTAGTTAATGCCGGCGCCGACGTAGGGATGGAAGTTGCCGAAGTCGTTGAAGTGATACTGCAGCGTCACCGTCGGCGGCAGCAGCCAGGTCTTGCCGACCTTGCCGAGCCCGTCGATCGAGCCTTCGCCGGTGACGTTGGCGAACGTCGTGCCGAGAATGAGTTCGGCGGCGATGTTGTCGGTGAAGAAGTAGGTGACGTCGAATTCAGGAATGACGGTGTCCGAATAGGAGAGATCCGATCCCGCGACGCCACCAACGTAGCCGGAATCCTGAGTGATGACGCCGAGCGCGCGCAGGCGGATCATCCAGGGGCTCTGGCTCTGTGTCGCTTCCTGTGCCGCGGTCGGCTGGGTCAGGTCGGCGGACATAGCCGGAAATGCGGCGCTGGCGAGAGCGGCGGCTGCAAAAATGGCTTTGAGTTTGAAATGGCGGGGGTTCACTGATTCTCTCCTGAATTTTACGTCCAGCAGAGCTTTAGGAAATGACGCCAATCAATAGATTGATTCAGATCAATTCGTGCGCTTATTTTCCGAGGCTTGGGGCGGGTGGCAGGTTCTTGTCCTTGACGGCGAACACGCGCTCGAAACCACCCATGAACTTGTCGAACAGCCCGGCGAAGGCTTCCGCCTCTTCCGCCGACCAATCGGCGATGACGTCCTTGATGATGGCGAGCTTCTGGGCCTTCAGTTCCTGCAGGAGCCGCTGGCCGAAAGGCGTGACCTCCACGAGGATGCGCCTTGCATCCTGCTGCGAGGCGGCGCGTTGCAGGACGTTTCTGCCCACCATATCGGCGACGATGCGGCTGGCGCGCGAGGGGTCGATGCGCATGGCCTCGGCTATGGTGCCGACAGTGACCTCGCCTTGCTCGGAGGCGCGCATGACGGCATCGAGCACGTCCAGATGCGAGAGCTCGATATCCGGCGCCACCTTGGCGATGGCGAGGCGGGCGATAAGGCGACGCCCCGTTATCATCCGCATACGGGTCATGCTTTGCCCGATATGCACGATGTCCTCGATCGCGGCGTCCGGCTCGCGGGTTTCTTCTGCGGTGTCATTCATGTGCGGGACGATAGCAGGAACTGTCGCGCAAGAAAACATGCTGTTGTCATTTATGTGACATTGACATTTATATGCTGATAGCACATAAATGCGACGAAACCCTGAAAGATCACCCGATGAACATGCAAGTCGCCGTGCAGCCTCTGGTCACGGATCCCCGTCGCCGGCTCATTCTCTTTCTTTTCCTGATGGCCGCGCTTTTCATGGCCACGCTCGACAATCAGATCGTCGCCACCGCGCTTCCCACCATCGTCGGCGAGTTCGGCCAGATCGAGCGCTTCGGCTGGATCGGCTCGGCCTATCTCCTTGCCGTCAGCGCCGTCATGCCGCTCTACGGCAAGCTCGGTGATCTCTTCGGGCGCAAATACGTGATGATGGCGGCGATCATCATCTTCACCGTCGGATCGACACTGTGCGGTCTGGCGGTGTCTATGGATACGCTGATCGCGGCGCGCGTGCTGCAGGGGCTCGGGGGCGGCGGCATCATGGTGTCGATCTTCGCCGTCAACGCCGATCTGTTCGAGCCGCGCGAGCGGGCGAAATACCAGAGCTATTCCAGCCTTGTGCTGATGGCATCCGGCGCCATCGGGCCTGTCCTCGGCGGCGCTATGAGCGATCTGTTCGGCTGGCGCTCGATCTTTCTCGTCAACGTACCGATCGGCGCGATCGTGATTGCCGGGCTGGCCTTCATGCTGCCCTATCGCAAGCCGAACCGCCGCCCCAAGATCGATTATGCCGGCGCGCTACTCTTGGCGATGACCACCAGCTGCATCGTGCTTGCCGCCGATGGCAGCCAGCTTTTCGGCTCGCTCGTCGCACCGGGCAATCTTGCGATCATCGCGCTCGGCATCGTCTGTGCCATCGCCTGGGTGCTGGTGGAGCGGCGCGCCGCCGAGCCGATCGTTCCGTTGTCGCTGTTTCGTAACCCGACATTCGGCCTGCTGCTGGTCATGTCGGTCATGAGCGGCGCGATCGGTATCGGCATGGTCAACTACTTTGCGCTGTTCCTGCAGACGACGACGGGTCTTTCGCCCTCGGCGGCCGGTGCGCTCTTCATTCTTCTCACCGGGGGCATCGTATGCGGCTCGCTGTCGGCCGGGCGGTTCATTTCGGCGACGGGACGCTACAAGCCGTTCGCCGTCGCCAGCCTTTCCTTCGGCACTGTCGCCTTCGCGCTGCTGTCGCAGGTGCATGCCGGAACACCGGTTATGATCATCGGCGCGATCATGGCGGTGCACGGCATCGGCATCGGTCTCGCGCAGCAGGTGCCGATCATCGGCGTGCAGAATGCGGCGCCTGCTCGCGATGTCGGTGCGGCGACCGGATCGGTAACGCTGTCGCGCATGGGCGGGGCCTCGATCGCGATCTCCATCTACGGGGCCATCATCGGCTCGCAGCTCGGCCGCACGGGTATGTCGATCCCCGGTGTCGAGAATATCGAGCAGCTGACCCCGAAGATGATGGCGGCTTTGCCGGAGGCCGCGCGCCAGGCGGTGGCGGATGCCTATGCCAGCGCCTTCGTGCCGTTGTTCATGACTTCGTGCCTCATTGCCTTCATCGGCCTGCTCGCGGCCCTCATGCTAAAGCCGGTGCAATTGCCGCGCACGGGTGGTGCTGCGCCCGCGAAAGCCGCCGCCGAGGCCGCCGAATAGCACACCAACCCCGGCCGACGTCCGCACTTGCCAGACGCCGGCTACGGATATACACCTTGCGACGCTCTAACGGGGTGCCTCGTATCTTCCCAGATGCTTGGCTGAGAGGCTTGCAGAAGCCAACCCGCGGAACCTGATCCGGCTAACACCGGCGGAGGGATTAGACGCGTGACACCAGGCACCGCCCTTTTCCCCTTCAATGAACCTAGAGGAGAGGTGTCATGACCCATTTCAAGACCTATGCGCTCGGCGCTGCCATGCTGTTGGCGGGCTTTTCGGCAACGGCAGCGCTCGCGGCCGACAAGGCGCTCACCATCTACACCTATGAGAGCTTCACCTCCGAATGGGGTCCCGGCCCGAAGGTGAAGGCGGCGTTCGAGAAGACCTGCGGCTGCACGGTCAATTTCGTCAGCGTCGCGGATGGCGTGGCGCTGCTGTCGCGTCTGAAGCTCGAGGGATCAGGCACCAAGGCCGATGTCGTGCTCGGCCTCGACACGAACCTCATCACCGAAGCCAAGGCCACCGGCCTGTTCGATACGAGCGGCGTCGACACCGGCGCGCTGCAGGTCCCCGGCGGCTTCAAGGATGATGTCTTCGTGCCTTATGACTACGGCCATTTCGCCGTGATCTACGACACGCAGACGATCAAGACGCCGCCTGCGAGCCTGAAGGAACTGGTCGACGGCGATCCCGCGCAGAAGATCGTCATCGAGGATCCCCGCACCTCGACGCCGGGCCTTGGCCTGCTGCTCTGGGTGAAGTCGGTCTACGGCGACAAGGCGCCGGAAGCCTGGGCGAAGCTCAAGAAGCGCGTGCTGACAGTGACGCCCGGCTGGTCGGAGGCCTATGGCCTGTTCACCAAGGGCGAGGCGCCGATGGTGCTCTCCTACACGACGTCGCCCGCCTATCACATGGTTTCGGAAAACACGGATCGCTACCAGGCAGCCGCTTTCTCCGAAGGGCATTACATCCAGATCGAGGTCGCAGGTCTCCTGAAGAACGCGCCGGATAAGGCGCTGGCGCAGGACTTCCTGAAGTTCATGGTCACCCCTGGCTTCCAGGACACGATCCCGACCAACAACTGGATGATGCCGGTGTCCAAGACCTCGGAGCCGCTGCCGGATGCTTTCGGCAAGCTCGTCAACCCGTCGAAGACCTTCCTGATGAGCTCGGATGAGGTCGCCAAGAACCGCAAGGCCTGGATCGGCGAGTGGCTGGCCGCCATGAGCATGAATTGATGAGCATGGACTGATGCTTCTTGCGCCGTCCGAAAGACGATATGCGCTGGCCGGCGGGGCGCTCAGTCTCGCCGCCATCCTCGTTTTCGTGACGGTCGCGACGCTGTCGCTGCTGATCTCCACCGACGGCATGCCTGTTGGCGCGATCCTCTCCGATCCATACATCCTGCGCGTTCTGCGCTTCACGCTTCTGCAGGCAGCACTTTCGACGCTGCTGTCGGTCGTGCTGGCCATTCCGGTCGCACGGGCGCTGGCGCGGCAGCCGCGATTTGTCGGCCGCATCTGGATCATCCGGCTTATGGCCGTGCCGATGGGGCTGCCGGTGCTGATCGGCGCGCTCGGACTGATCGGCATCTGGGGCCGGCAGGGCGTCGTCAACACGATGCTGTCATGGGCGGGTATCGACCAACCCGTCAGCATCTACGGCCTGTCGGGCATTCTGCTGGCGCATGTTTTCTTCAATCTGCCGCTTGCCTGCCGGCTGATGCTGGCGG
The DNA here is from genome assembly GCF_056399145.1 of Rhizobium sp. 01N48. Lineage (NCBI taxonomy): Bacteria > Pseudomonadati > Pseudomonadota > Alphaproteobacteria > Hyphomicrobiales > Rhizobiaceae > Rhizobium > Rhizobium sp. 01N48. The sequence continues at coordinate 105,940 of NZ_JBFTQT010000005.1, read as the reverse complement.
CGCTGGAGCGGGTGCCGGGCGAATACTGGCTGGTGGCGAGCGGTCTCGGCATGCGGCCGGTTTCCGTCTTCCGCTTCATCGAGTGGCCGGTGCTGCGCTCGGTGATCCCGGGCGTGGCCGGGCTGATCTTCATGCTCTGCGCCACCAGCTTCACGCTGGTGCTGATGCTCGGCGGCGGACCGGCGGCGACCACGATCGAGGTGGCGATCTACCAGTCGCTGCGCTTCGATTTCGATCCTGGCCGCGCGGTGGGCCTGTCCCTGCTGCAGATCGCGTTGACGGCGGTGGTGCTCGGCATCCTATCGCTGCTGCCGGCATCAGGCGATGCGGGGCTGACAGCGGGCCGCACGATCCGGCGGCCGGATGGCACGCTGCTCGGTGCTTGGGTCGCCGATCGCGCGCTTCTTGCGCTGGCGGTGCTGTTCCTCGGCCTGCCGCTGCTCTTCATCATCATCGCCGGCCTGCGCGCCGATCTGGTAAAGCTTGTCGGCGAAGCGATCTTCTGGCAGGCGCTTGCCACAAGCGGCGTGATGGCGCTCTCGTCGGCCCTGCTGTCGCTTGCTTTGTCGATGCCGCTCGTGCGTGCGCGCCATACACTTTCGCTTGAGAAAAGAGCGCGGCATGGCACGCGATCCTTCCTTGCGGCCATGGGTGCTGCCTCGTCGCTTGTGCTGCTCTTCCCGCCTATCGTTCTCGCCACCGGATGGTTCCTGGCGGCGCGTGATGTCGGTGACGTCAATGTCGTGGCGCCGGTCCTCGTCGTTGCCATCAATGCGCTGATGGCGATGCCTTTCGTCGTCAGGGTGCTGGAGCCGGCCTACGCAATCCACCAGCGCCGCACGCAGCGACTGAGCGCCAGCCTCGGCATCTCCGGCCTCGCCAAGCTGAGGCTGATCTCGTGGCCGGATCTGCGCAAGCCGGTGCTGACGGCGTTGTCGTTTGCCACGGCGTTGTCCTTGGGCGATCTGGGCGCCGTGGCGCTATTCGGTTCGGATAGTTTCGTGACGCTGCCGTGGCTGGTCTATTCCAGTCTCGGCAGCTATCGCACCAATGATGCGGATGGGCTGGCGCTGATCCTCGGCGTGATCTGCCTGCTGTTGACGATTTCGGGCACGATGGGCTCGGGCGTGGCAGATGAACCGGAGCGGGAGGCGCTATCGCATGACTGATGCCATCGAGATGCGCGGCGTGACGCTGCGGCTGGGCCAGAACTCATTCGTGTTCGATTGCGCGCTGCCCGAGGGCGCCGTGATCGGCGTCACCGGCGCATCGGGCGCGGGCAAGTCGACCTTCCTCAATCTGCTGGCCGGTTTCGATACGGCGGATGCAGGGCAGATCCTGTTCAAGGGCAAGGATATCGGCCATCAGCATCCGGCCGAGCGTCCCGTGTCGCTGGTGTTTCAGGACAACAATCTCTTTGCGCATCTCGATGTCTTCACCAATATCGGGCTCGGCATCCATCCGGCGCTGAAACTTAGCGATGCCGATCGGCGCGCCATCACCTCGGCGCTCGAGAAGGTCGGGCTGTCAGGCTTCGAAAAGCGGATGCCGGCGACGCTTTCGGGTGGCGAGCGGCAGAGGGTGGCGTTTGCCCGGGCGCTGGTGCGTCAGCGCCCCATCCTGCTGCTCGACGAACCTTTCGCCGCGCTCGATCCGAGCCTGCGCCGCGACATGGCGGGGTTGCTTCTGGCCATGCACCGCGACAGCGGCAACACGGTTGTGATCGTGTCGCACGATGCCGACGAGATCAGGCGGATTGCCGACTATGCGATTTTCATCGATCAGGGCAGGGTGGCGGTGGCCGAGCCGATCGACCGGTTTTCGACGGGGGAGAACAATTCCGCGCTGCGGCAATTTCTGCGGATCGACGAATCTTAACAAGACAACGGCACTTTCGCCATAATTTGCGGCGACCCAGAGAACTCCTTAACCACGTTAGGCTTGCTAAAGTATAAAGCCGCCATATTTAGGCAGAGTCTCGCTATGCAACCGATGCGGAAATCAGCTAAAGCAAAGACTTGGGCCCTCGATTGTGCACTGCGGAAACGGGGGCGTACGCCTGTTGAACCTTGATGAAGACGACCGGGGCGCCATGACGGCGAGCCGGCCGAGAAGCGCGATGACTCGGAGAGCCAGACTGGACCGCATGACGACGTGGAAACTGCCCGCGCCTTCCAGTGATGTGTTCTTCGCAGCGTGCCGCTGGGCGCGACGGGCGTCGATCCTGTCCGCCTCCACCGTGGCGCTCTACGGCTGTCAGTCGGCGCTGGAACAATCCTATCAGCCCAGTGTCGGCCCTTCGTCCAATCCGCAGATCGTCGACGAGGTGCAGAAGAACGATCCGCGTGCCGCCATGGGCGCGCGCGAGCATCCGCGCATCGTGGCCAGCTATGGCGGCGAGTACAAGGACGCCAAGACCGAGCGGCTGGTGGCGCGCATTGCCGGCGCGCTGACGGCGGTGTCGGAAAATCCGAGCCAGTCCTACCGCATCACCATCCTGAATTCGCCGGCGATCAACGCGTTCGCGCTGCCCGGCGGCTATCTCTATGTCACGCGCGGCCTTCTGGCGCTTGCCAATGATGCGTCGGAAGTGGCCGCCGTGCTGTCGCACGAAATGGGCCACGTCACCGCCAATCACGGTATCGAGCGGCAGAAGCGCGAAGAGGCGGAAGTGATCGCCAGCCGCGTCGTCGCCGAAGTGCTGTCGAGCGATATTGCCGGCAAGCAGGCGCTGGCGCGCGGCAAGCTGCGCCTTGCCGCCTTCTCGCGCCAGCAGGAATTGCAGGCCGACGTGATCGGCGTGCGCATGCTCGGCGAAGCCGGCTACGATCCCTATGCGGCCAGCCGCTTCCTCGATTCCATGGCCGGCTACAGCCGCTTCATGTCGGTCGATCCCGATGCCGACCAGAGCCTGGACTTCCTGTCGAGCCACCCGAATTCGGCGCAGCGCATCGAGCTTGCGCGTGATCATGCCCGCGCCTTCGGCCAGGAGGGCAAGGTTGGCGATACCGGGCGCGGATATTATCTCGATGGCATCGATGGCCTGCTCTACGGCGACAGCCCCGAAGAGGGCTATGTTCGCGGCCAGACCTTCCTGCATGGTGGTCTCGGCATCCGCTTCGACGTGCCGCCGGACTTCAAGATCGACAACAAGGTCGAGGCGGTCATGGCGACCGGTCCCGGCGACATCGCTATCCGCTTCGACGGCGTGGCCGACAACCAGAACCAGTCGCTGACCAATTATATCTCGAGCGGTTGGGTCACCGGGCTCGATCCGTCGACCATCCGGCAGATCACTGTCAACGGCATGGAGGCCGCCACCGCGCGCGCCAGCGCCGACCGCTGGGATTTCGACGTGACCGTGGTGCGCAACAATTCGCAGATCTTCCGCTTCCTCACGGCCGTGCCGAAGGGAAGCACCGCGCTGCAATCGACCGCCGATGTGCTGCGCTCCAGCTTCCGGCGCATGACGCCCGCCGAGGCCGCCTCGCTGAAGCCGCTCCGGGTGCGCGTGCTGACGGTCCAGCCGGGCGACAACATCACCACGCTTGCGGCGCGGATGATGGGCACGGATCGCAAGCTCGACCTGTTCAAGCTGATCAACGCCCTGCCGACCGGCGCTTCGGTGGCGCCCGGCGATCGTGTCAAAATCATCTCGGAATAAAAAGAGGCCCGGCTTGCGCCGGGCCAGTTGCATCACTGGGGAGTAATCTCGGAGTAATCGGGGTTAGTGCGCGGCCATGTACGGATCGGCGCTGACGAGCGCGGTCCGCAGCTTTTCCATGGCGCGGCTTTCGATCTGACGGACGCGCTCCTTGGAGATGCCGAGGTCGGCGCCAAGTTCTTCCAGCGTCGCGCCATCTTCGGCAAGGCGGCGGGCGCTGATGATCTTCATCTCGCGTTCGTTGAGATGCGTGAGCGCGGAAGCAAGCCACACCCGGCGGCGTTCGCCGTCGATCATGTTGGTGACCTGTTCATCGGGCAGAGGCTCGTTGCTGACGAGGAAATCCATCTTCTCGGCGCTGTCGGCGTCGCCAGACACTGATGGTGCCTGCAGCGAGGCGTCGTTGCCGGAAAGGCGCGCATCCATGGTCTGAACGTCGGAGAGGCTGACGCCGAGCGCTGCCGCGATCTCCTGGTGGATCGACTGGAGCGTCAGCTGCGTGTCGCCCTTGGCGAGCTTGGCGCGCAGGCGGCGCAGATTGAAGAACAGCGCCTTCTGCGCCGAGCTGGTGCCGCCGCGCACGATCGACCAGTTGCGGAGAATGTAATCCTGGATCGAGGCACGGATCCACCAGCTTGCATAGGTGGAGAAGCGGACATCGCGCTCCGGCTCGAAGCGGGCGGCGGCTTCCAGAAGGCCGACATAGCCTTCCTGGACAAGGTCGCTCATGGGAAGTCCGAAGTTGCGGAATTTCGCGGCCATGGAAATGACGAGGCGCATATGCGCCATTGCGATCTGGTTGCGTGCCCCGCGGTCGTCGTTGTGCTTCCAACGGACGGCGAGGTCGTGTTCTTCCTCGCGGGCAAGATAGGGAGCCGCCATGGCGATCTTGATCATGCGCCGGTCTGCAGACATGTTCTTCATATCGGTCTCCTGAGTTCAGACTTTTAGCCCTGAAAAAGGGCAAACAAGGCTTGCTTCCGGACATTGCGGACCGGATCAAATTCATGGCTGGAAGATATGAAGGCCTCTAACTCTGGACGTCTCAGAGAGAGGCCCTAGTTACTGCTATGTGCTGGTTATGCCGCGAGCCCAGACCGTTTTCTTCACGTTGCCAAACCGGCAATTTGTGGAAGGCATGATCCGCTCCTCGTCGCATCCTGACATGAAAACCGGACCTCCAGCGAAATTGCTTTCTCCCGGAAGTCCGTGGTGACAGTCTGTAAACGCGCGATTGTGGAAAAGGTTCCAATAAAAAAACCCGGCACGATGGCCGGGTTTTTTGGTGAGAAGAAAGCCTGAAATCAGGCTGCTTCTTCCTCTTCTGCTTCATCTTCTTCCACAGCCTTGCCGCGCTTCGGACCCTTGTTCAGGTTCGTTTCGACGAGGCGAACAGCTTCGGTTTCCGAGAGCTTGTTGACGGCGGCGATTTCGCGCGCCATGCGGTCAAGCGCTGCTTCGTAAAGCTGGCGTTCGGAATAGGACTGTTCCGGCTGGTTTTCGGCACGATAAAGGTCGCGAACGACTTCAGCGATCGAGATCAGGTCGCCGGAGTTGATCTTGGCATCGTATTCCTGCGCGCGACGGGACCACATGGTGCGCTTGACGCGCGCCTTGCCCTGCACGACCTTCAAAGCACGCTCGACGAAATCCGTCTCGGAAAGCTTGCGCATGCCAATGCTCATGGCCTTTGCGACCGGCACTTTCAGGCGCATCTTGTCCTTCTCGAAATCGATTACGAAAAGTTCGAGCTTCATCCCGGCAACTTCTTGCTCTTCGATAGCGGTGATGGTACCGACGCCATGAGCGGGGTACACGATCGATTCACCGGTCTTGAAACCATGGCGGGCTGCTGAAGGCTTTTTCTGCTGGATCGTCATTCTTGTCAAAAACTCCCTGTTACGCTTCCGGCCGAAGCCGGAGCCGGGTCAGTCAGGCCCGGATGAGACGGTCGGATCCGTCGGGTGACTTTACTTCTGGTCCCACCGGGAAGAAGCAAGCATATTCAGACACGCAATCTTGGGGCGTGACAGCTCAAGATGATGATATGTCACGGAAATCGCGCTTGGATTTGTTTGCTTTCGTGGTGGTTTGGGGCATCCTTGATGCCGCAAAAGGAACAGTGTGTGAAAGTTACCACAAAAATATGAGGAAATCAATAATTTACTGCGTATGAGTCATGCGGGCAACACATGTCGCCCCCATAAGTCATGCATATCCGCCGTGAGATTGGGCAGATTCCGGCCCTGTCTCAGACTATAGTATCAACGGGCGATCAATCGCCGGCGCCGGGTTTTTCCGAGAAGTATTTCTCGAACTTTCCGGTCTCGCCATCCACGTCCTTGGCGCCATCCATCGCGTCCTTCTTGACGGTGATGTTGGGCCAGATGCTGGCGAACTCGGCATTGATCTTCAGCCACTTGTCGAGGCCTGGTTCGGTGTCCGGCTTGATCGCCTCGGCGGGACATTCCGGCTCGCAGACGCCGCAGTCGATGCATTCGTCAGGATTGATCGCGAGGAAATTCTCGCCTTCATAGAAGCAATCAACGGGGCAGACTTCAACGCAATCGGTATATTTGCAGCGAATGCAGTTGTCGGTCACGACATAGGTCATGAAGAACTCCAGGATTTTCACGCAGACGGGGCCGGGCAACCTGGAACGTCGCGCCTTTCCCCTGGCCGGAGACGGACATGACCAGTCTTGGGAACCGCCACGCCATCCGGCAAGTTGCTTGTGAAGTATCGGCTTTAGTGCCGGATTTCAAGGATAAAGAAAGCGCGAAAGCGCCGAGTTTGGAGACGGATTTTCTAATCGTCGTCGGACATCAGGCGGTCGATTGCGCGGCGCTCTTTCTTGGTCGGGCGTCCAGCGCCCGTATCGCGGGTCGCCTGCTCGTAAGGTGTCAGCTGTTTGCGGTCTTGCGCGGAAGGTGAGATATCGTCGTAGAGGAGGCGGGCCTCCTCGAAAGGGCCGCGCCGCGCACCACCCGCTTTGACGATCAGAACGAACTCGCGGCGGTCGAGCGAGAGCTCGATCCTGTCGCCGGTCTTGATCTGGTGGCTTGGCTGGGAAACGCGCTCGCCGTTGATGCGCACATGCCCGGATTGAACATGGGCCTGCGCCAGCGAGCGCGATTTGATCATGCGCGTGAAGAACAGCCACTTGTCGATGCGCTGGCGCGAACCGCTTGATGGCTGTGTCTTCTCGCTCATCGATTACTTCTTCATCTGCTCCTTCAAGGCAGCGAGCTTTGCGAAGGGCGAATCCGGATCGACCGGCTTTTCCTTGCGCGGGGGCTTTGCCTCGAAGCGCAGCGGCTGGGAGCCGCCACGGTTGTTGTTGCGGTCGTCGCGACCCTTGCCGCCACGGTCCTGACGGTCGCCGCGCTGGTCGTTGCGGCCCTGGTGCGGCTTGCCGCCGTCCTTGCCGCGGTTCTGGCGGTTGCCGTCACGGTTCTCGCCTTCGCCGCCCTGGCGACGATGGCCGTGGCCACGATCCTGGCGCTCACCCTGGCGTTCACCGCGCTCCTGACGCTCACCCTGGCGTTCGCCGCCACGGCGCTCGCCATGGCCGCGTGCCTGGCGCTGGTTGCCGTCGGTGCGGCCGCCAAGACGCCACAGCAGAACCGGCTTCGGCTCTTCGGTTTCGGCAGCCGGCGCTTCCGCTGCGGGCGCAGCTTCGGCAGAGGCTTCGGTCGCGGTTGCTTCAGCGGCTGGTGCTTCAGCGGCGGGCACTTCGGCAGCAGGGGCTTCGGCGGCCGGTGCTTCCGCAGCCGTCTCGTCAGCAGAGGCGCTGTCGGCGTCGTCGTGCTCGGCCGTTTCAGCGGCGGCGTCAGCGGTTGCTTCCGTCGTAGCTGCTGCGGCCGGCGTCGCGGCGGCATCCTGTGCTGCCAGATAGGTGGCTGCTTCCTCGGCCTTCACGGCGTCGGCGCGGTAGCCGAGGCCCTTCAGAATCTCTTCCATGTCCTCGAGCGTAGCGCCGAGAATGGAGAGCATCGCCGTGGTCGTGGTGAAGCGGCGGCCGTCATAGGCGCCCTCTGGGCGGTTCGGCTGACCCGGCTTCCACTGCAGCAGCGGACGGATGATGTCGGCCAGACGCTCGAGGATATCGACGCGAACGGCGCGCTTTCCAAGGAAGCGGAAGCCCGCCAGCTTGTAGAAATTGCGCTCATAGCTCGGATCGGTGACGACAGAGGTGCGGCCGGCGGCCAGAACCGGTATCAGGTCGCCGTAGCCCGGCTTGTCGAGACCGTCATTCTTCAGCGCCCAGAGCAGCGTGATGAGCTCGGCCGGAGCCGGCTTCAGCAGCGCTGGAACGAAGATGTGGTAGGCGCCGAAGCGAACGCCATAGCGACGCATCGAGGCGCGCGCGTCCTGATCCAGCGACTTGACCTCTTCGGTCACGTCGCGACGGAAGAGCACGCCGAGATTTTCCACCAGCTGGAATGCGAGACCCTTGGCGAGGCCCTGCAGGTCTTCAGCGCGCGACAGATCGTCGAGCGGCTTCAGCACGGTCGAGATATGGTGATTGACGAAGCGTTCCAGGCGGGCGGCGACGTGGTCGCGCGCATTGCCGGTCAGCTGCTCGTCGGCAAGCAGGATCAGGCGCGGACGCATGATGTGCTCGGTGCCGGCCAGACGTGCCACGGGATCGCCGAGCCAACGGATCGAGCCGTCGGAACCGATCGCCAGATCGCCGTTGCCAGACGCGTGAATACGCGCTGCGCGGGCTTCGAATTCCAAAGCAAGCGCCTTTTGCGAAGCAGCCTGGACAGCCTTCGCGTCCGGACCATCCGCTCCCGATACAGGCGTGAACCGGAAACCCGACAACTGCCCTACATGATGTCCTTCTACGAAGACATCGCCATTTACACTGATTTCAGCTTCCAGCATCGCATTCTCTCTCAGGCGCTTCATGAGCACAGATGTCCTGCGATCAACAAAGCGTTTCGTCAACCTTTCATGTAACGCATCGGACAATCGATCTTCGATTTCCCGCGTCTTTTCCTGCCAGTGTGTCGGATCGGCAAGCCAGCTGGGCCGATTCGATACATAGGTCCACGTCCTTATCTGCGCGATTCGCGCCGAAAGCGTGTCAATTTCACCGTCAGTTCGATCCGCGCGGTGCACTTGTTCGGCAAGGAAATTCTCATTTACCGTGCCATAGCGCACGAGATCGGAAAAGAGGGTCGCGATCAGATCAGCGTGCTGGGCCGGCGTAATGCGCCGATAATCCGGCAGCGCGCAGGCCTCCCACAGCTTTTCGACCCTTGCCGGCGTATCGGCCAGATCACGAATCTCGGGATAGCGCGACAGCTGCTCGAGCGCCTGCTGGTCGACAGCCGGCAGCGCGCGCGTCAGACCGGGCACGCGCGGCCCGGTTTCAAGGCTGGCGCGCAGCGTCTGGATCGACTTGAAATCGAGGTCCGTGGTGCGCCACTGCAGCACCTTGACGTTGTCGAAGTGGTGGCCCTCGATGCGGCCGACCAGCTCCTCGTCGAACGGGTCGACATGGCCCGTGACACCAAAGGTGCCGTCGCGCAGATGGCGTCCGGCGCGGCCGGCGATCTGGGCGAGTTCGGCGGGATTGAGGTTGCGGAACTGGTAGCCGTCGAACTTGCGGTCCTGAGCGAAGGCGACATGGTCGACATCGAGGTTGAGCCCCATGCCGATCGCGTCCGTCGCCACCAGATATTCGACGTCGCCTGCCTGATAGAGCGCCACCTGGGCGTTGCGGGTGCGGGGGCTAAGCGCGCCGAGAACGACGGCTGCGCCACCGCGCTGGCGTCGGATGAGCTCGGCGATCGCGTATACCTCATCGGCCGAAAAGGCGACGATGGCGGAGCGCTGCGGCAGGCGCGTAATCTTCTTCTGGCCGGCGTAGAGCAGGTGCGACAGGCGCGGACGCTCGACGACGGTGATGCCGGGAAGCAGATGCTGGAGGATCGGCCGCATGGTGCCGGCGCCGAGCAATAGCGTCTCGTCGCGGCCGCGCAGATGCAGGATCCGGTCGGTGAAGATGTGGCCGCGCTCGAGATCGCCGGCAAGCTGCACTTCGTCGATGGCGACGAAGGCGGCCTTGGTTTCGCGTGGCATGGCTTCGACTGTGCAGACCGAGTAGCGCGCATTCGGCGGCGAGATTTTCTCCTCGCCGGTCACCAAAGCGACGTTGTGGACACCAACCTTTTCGCAGACACGCGTATAGACCTCGCGCGCGAGCAGGCGCAGCGGCAGGCCGATGATGCCGGTGCCGTGGGCAACCATCCGCTCGATGGCATAATGGGTCTTGCCTGTATTGGTTGGACCGAGCACCGCGGTCACGCCGCGCCCACTCAGTATCATCGGCTGCGATGTCAGTGTCTTTGTCCTGCAGACGGGGCGGGGGTGCCCCGGGGGTAAAACCAAGCTCCTGATCCGAAGCAGACAAACAAATGGACAGCCGCTGGCGCAAACGCAAGGGCTGATTTCAATTTCACCGGCGGATTTTAGCTCTCGCGAATAGCTTGTGGAATGCTCGCATAACGATTCGGAACAGCAGTAGAACGAATCGGAGACGAATCGCTGACTCCTGATGATTCAGGGTTTGTTCACTGCTAAGTATCGATTTTGAATCAATTTTTCCCACCAGATGCTGAATCGGAAGATTCTCGTTTGGCGTGTGTCGCGATTTTTGTTTGGCGGATAAGGAAGGGACGTGCAGCGGTGACTTCGGTTCCGCCCGAAATGTAAAAAATCCGTTTCGAAGCAGGCTCGATCAAATCCGGAACAAAGGGCAGACGAATCAGCGACTTTGCCGACTTCCCGGTTTGTTCACGACAACCTATTGTATTTTATGGAAATTTTAACCATAGGCGCAAGTGCGCTTCTTGCGCCGCGCCTGCTATGCGTCAGCGCGAGCATGCCAGGTGACTTCGGCTTACCTGCTGAAAAATATTGTCCTGTTGGAAAAAATCGGCGGAACCAAAAGCCGGCTTACGTGTTTCTCGCTCATTCAAACTCGAAATGCGCTGAGGTCACGGGATATGCTTGGAACCATACTACTCATTATCCTTATTCTGCTTTTGCTCGGAGCTCTGCCGAATTGGGGCTATAGTCGCAGCTGGGGCTATGGACCTTCTGGCGGTTTGGGCCTAGTTCTCGTCATTATTATCATTCTTGTACTCATGGGCCGTATCTAAGCGCCCGAAAAACCTGGGAGAAATGTCATCATGATGAAGAAGATTGTACTCATCGGCGCCCTGGTCGGCGCGCTCGCATCCTGCACGGCCACGGAACAAGGCACCGCGATCGGCGCCGGCACCGGCGCTGTCATCGGCGGCGCGGTCAGCCACAGCTGGGGTGGCGCCGCCGTTGGCGCAGTTGCCGGTGGTCTCGCCGGCGCGCTCATCGGCCAGTCGGTCGAACGCCGCGGCTACTGCGTCTACCGCGACCGCTACGGCCGCCGCTACGAAGCGCGTTGCCCGCGCTAAAGGCTTTGGCCTGAGCGATCAGGTCTACGGATAAGAAAAGGCGTCGGTTTCCCGGCGCCTTTTTTGTTGTCTTGCAGTCGGGGAAAACCGCCAAAGAAAAAGGCCGCATCGCGGGGCGATACGGCCTTTGAATCTTCAGTCCGGCGCCGGATTAGTTCTTGGCGCGCTCGACGTAGGAGTTGTCTTCGGTCGCGATGACGACGCGGGTGCCGGCGTCGATGTGCGGGGGAACCGAAGTGCGGACACCGTTGGAGAGGATAGCCGGCTTGTAGGACGACGATGCCGTCTGGCCCTTGACGACCGGCTCGGTCTCGGTGATCTCGAGCGTCACGTGACGTGGCAGCTGCAGGGCGAGCGCTACACCTTCGTGCATGGACAGGATGCAGACCATGCCTTCCTGAAGGTAGGCCTTCTGGTCGCCCATGGTTTCGTTATCGACGACGATCTGGTCGTAATTCTCCGGATTCATGAAGTGGAAGCCTTCGCCGTCCTCGTAGAGGAACTGGTGGTTGACGTCTTCAACGAAAGCGCGCTCGACCTGCTCGGTCGTGCGCCAGCGCTCGGAGACCTTCACGCCGTCGACGATGCGGCGCATGTCGACCTGGGTGACCGGCGTGCCCTTGCCCGGGTGGAAGTTGTTGGCCGTCAGAACGACGTAGAGCTTGCCGTCCACATCGAGGACGTTGCCCTTGCGGACGGAAGAGGCGATGACCTTGACCATAAGAGTTCCTTGTAACTCGGCTTTTGGCGTCGTAGAGGACTGTCGAAATGGCCCCGGAGACGCAATCAGGTGTTCTTTGGGGGCGCAACTAACCTAAAATCCGGCAAATAGCCAGCCCTTGCGTTGGTTGATCCGGTCAGGACAGCATTCGATGAAACCCTCGATCGCCAAAGCGTCGCCCTGGTGGACGCCCAGTGTGCATGCCGACCGCCGGCCGTTCCTGATCGGACGCAATCGGATTCAGGCGGCTCTGCGCGGCTATTTCGCTCGAGAGGACTTCATCGAGGTGGATACGGCCACGCTGCAGGTGTCGCCTGGAAACGAGGCGCATCTGCATGCGTTTGCCACCGAGGCGCTGACCACGGATGGGCAGGCGGCGCCTTTTTATCTGCATACTTCGCCCGAGTTCGCCTGCAAGAAGCTGCTTGCGGCCGGCGAGGAGCGCATCGCCTGCTTCGCGCATGTCTATCGCAACCGCGAGCGCGGGCCGCTGCATCATCCCGAGTTCACCATGCTTGAATGGTATCGCACCGGCGAGAGCTATGAGAGCCTGATGATGGACTGCGTGCGCATCATCGCACTTGCGGCCGAGACGATGCAGACGACAATGCTCAGCTACCGCGAGGCGAGCTGCGACCCCTTCGCCGGGCCGGAGCGCATGAGCGTCGCCGAGGCGTTCCGCCGTCATGCCGATATCGATCTTCTGGCCTCCGTCAGCGCCAATGGCTCGACGGACCGTGAGCATCTGGCGGCCGAGATGCGGCGCAACGGCATGCGCGTTGCAGAGGACGATCAGTGGGCCGATCTCTTCAGTCGGGTTTTGGTCGAGAAGGTCGAGCCGCATCTTGGCATGGGGCGTGTGACGATCCTCGATGAGTATCCGGTCTGCGAAGCAGCACTCGCGCGACCGTCGGCTGCCGACCCCCGTGTGGCCGAGCGCTTCGAGGTTTATGCCTGCGGTGTCGAACTGGCGAACGGTTTCGGCGAGCTGACCGATCCCATCGAGCAGCGCCGCCGCTTCGAGATCGAGATGGCGGAGAAAAAGCGCATCTACGGCGAGACCTATCCGATCGACGATGATCTGCTGGACGCGTTGGCGATCATGCCCGACGCCAGCGGCATAGCGCTCGGCTTCGACCGGCTGGTGATGCTGGCGACAGGCGCGCGTCGGATCGATCAGGTGCTGTGGGCGCCGGTGGCGGAGTACGGGCAGTGACGATCACCCGGCCGATCAAGACGGTGGAAGAGCTCGCCAATGCCGGGCTCATCGCCGATCGCGACCGCGAGGCGCTGGACGAGGTCGCGGTGCGCTATGCGATCGCGGTCACGCCTGACATGGCGCGGCTGATCGACCATGACGATCCCGAAGATCCGATCGCGCGCCAGTTCGTGCCCGATGCCGCCGAGCTGGTGATGACGCCGGAGGAGCGGGCCGATCCGATCGGCGATCACGCCCATAGCCCGGTTGAGGGCATCGTTCATCGCTATCCCGATCGCGTGCTTCTGAAGGCGGTGCATGTCTGTCCCGTCTATTGCCGCTTCTGTTTCCGGCGCGAGATGGTGGGGCCGCAGGGGTTGGGGACGCTCGATCCGGCCGCGATGACGGCCGCCTTCGATTATATCAGAGGCCATGACGGGATCTGGGAGGTCATCTTGACAGGCGGCGATCCGCTGGTGCTGTCGCCCCGGCGGCTCCGGGATATTCTCGAACAGCTCGCCGATATCGATCACGTCAAGATCGTGCGCTTTCATAGCCGCGTGCCTGTCGTCGATCCGGAGAGGATCGACGCGGCGTTGATCGAGGCGTTGAAGGCGAGCGGCAAGACCACCTATGTCGCGCTGCATGCCAACCATCCGCGCGAGCTGACAACCGAGGCGCGCGCCGCCTGCGCCCAGCTCATAGACGCCGGCATCGTCATGGTCAGCCAGTCGGTGCTGCTCAAGGGCGTCAACGACGATCCCGATGTTCTGGCGGAGCTGATGAAGGCCTTCGTCGAGACGCGGGTGAAACCCTATTATCTGCATCACCCTGATCTCGCGCCCGGCACCAGCCATTTCCGGCTTTCGGTGGAAGAGGGGCAGGCGATCGTCGCATCGCTCCGCGGTCGCATCTCTGGATTGTGCCAGCCGACCTATATTCTGGATATTCCAGGAGGATATGGCAAAGCCGATATCGGCCAAAACTCGATCCGCAGAAACGCGGAGGGTTGCTATTCGGTTTCCGACTACAACGGACAAGAGCATATCTACCCGCCGCGTGGCAGTTAACTGTTCCGTTCTTCGTTTCATTTCAGCACTTGCGGTCATCCGTGCTTGAGCAAAGCGTTGTTTAAGCTTTTCCCGCAAAGCAATGATCCGATTTGCTTTATCTCTACTGATCAGCCGAAGACGCTAAATTCTTAGCTTTTCGTCAGGGCCAGATTTAACCACATGCCTTAGCGGAATATTGGTTTTTCCTCCTTAAAAGCACCTCCATGACAGGGCGATGAGCGCCCGCTCGGGTTATGACAGCTTGGAGATGTGAGGATGAATACGACGATCCGCGAACTGCTTGCGAAATTCGGCAAGCTGCCTGTGGCCATCGACACCGTGGCTGACGATGCCGATCTGTACGCGGCGGGGCTCACCTCCTTCGCATCGGTTCAGCTCATGCTCGGCATCGAGGACGCCTTCGATATCGAGTTCCCGGACAATCTCCTCAATCGCAAGTCCTTCGCCAGCATCTCGGCCATCGCCCGGACCGTTGATCTGATCAAGGATAGCCGGAAGGTCGCCTGATGAACTTCCCGGTCAAAATCACGGAAGACAGTTTTGCAGCAAGGGCTGCCCGCGTTGCCGCTATTGCGGCGAAATTCGCGGACGCCGTCGATTTTGAAGGCCGGTTTCCTCAGGAAGCCGTGGATGCAATGAAGGCGGAGCGCCTGCTCAGCATCCAGATTCCACGCAGCCTCGGTGGCGAAAGCGCCACCACGACCGAGATCGCCGAGCTCTGCTCGATGCTTGGCCAGGCCTGCGCCGCCAGCGCCATGGTTTTCGCCATGCACCACATCAAGCTTTCCAGCCTCGTCGAGCATGGGGCGGATAGCGCGTGGCACGCCGATTTCATGCGCCGCATCGCTGCCGAACAGCTGTTGATCGGATCGGCGACGACCGAAGGCGGCATCGGCGGCAATCTGCGCAACAGCATTTGCGCCATCCATGTCGAGGGTGGTGTTTGCCGTCTCGAAAAGGATGCGACGGTCATCTCCTACGGCGCTCACGCCGATGCGATCCTGATTACCTCGCGCGCCCATGCCGATGCCGCGCCTTCCGATCAGGTTCTGACGGCGTTTCTCAAGGATCAGTACACGCTCGAAAAGACGCATGCCTGGAACACGCTCGGCATGCGCGGCACCTGCTCCGACGGCTTCCTGTTCAAGGGTGAAGCACCGGCGAGCCAGATCCTGCCGAAGCCTTTCGCCGAGATCGCCGCGCAGTCGATGCTGGCCTCCTCGCACCTGCTCTGGAGCGGCGTGTGGTACGGCATCGCTATCGATGCATTCTCCCGCGCCCAGGCTTTCGTGCGCGCCGCCGCCCGCAAGTCGCCGGGTGCGCCGCCCCCGGGTGCGCTGCGTCTCGCCGAAGTGTCGAACCTGTTGCAGATGGTGAAGTCCAACGTCGTCGCGGGCCTGAAGGCTTACGAAGATGCCAAGGCCGATCCCGACAAGCTGTCGTCCATGGCGTTTGCCGTGGCGATGAACAACGTCAAGATCGCATCTTCTGAGACGATCCTCGAGATCGTCAACCACGCCATGCTGATCTGCGGCATCATGGGCTACAAGAACGGCACGCCGTTTAGCCTCGGCCGCCATCTTCGCGACGCGCATTCCGCTCAATTGATGATTTCCAACGACCGCATCCTTGGCAACACGTCGAGCATGCTCCTTGTCCACAAGCAGGACACTAGCCTACTGGGGTGACTCACATGGATATGCAGACCTCCTTTCTGGACCGGCTCTTTGAATCCGGCCTTCTGATCGACATGGGCGTCGATGGCCTCTATGGCCGCAGCGGCCAGTTCGAGGACGTGATCGCCGCCTTCGAACGCCTGATCGATCGCTTCGGCGGCGAGGACGGCGCGGAAGCGATGCGCTTTCCGCCGGGCATGAACCGCGAGATCTTCGAAAAGAGCGGTTACATGAAGAGCTTCCCGCAGCTGGCCGGCACGGTGCACAGCTTCTGCGGCAACGAGCTCGACCACATGAACCTGTTGCAGTGCATGGAAGTGGGCGACGACTGGACCAAGGGCCAGGAAGCCACCGAAATCGTGCTGACGCCGGCCGCGTGCTATCCGCTCTACCCGACGGTTGCCCGCCGCGGCAACCTGCCGAAGGACGGTGCGCTGTTCGACCTGCAGTCCTATTGCTTCCGTCATGAGCCGTCGCGCGATCCGGCCCGCCAGCAGCTGTTCCGCATGCGCGAATATGTCTGCATGGGCACCGAGCTGCACGTCACCGATTTCCGCCAGAAGTGGATGGATCGCGGCCTGGAGATGATGAAGCTCGTCGGTCTCGACGTCACCATCGATGTCGCCAACGATCCATTCTTCGGCCGCGCCGGCAAGATGATGGTCAACAACCAGCGTGACCAGAACCTGAAGTTCGAGCTCCTGATCCCGATCACCTCGACGGCCAATCCGACGGCCTGCATGAGCTTCAACTTCCATCAGGATTCCTTCGGCCAGAAGTGGGGCCTCAACCTCGATGACGGCAGCGTCGCGTTTACGGCCTGCGTCGGCTTCGGGCTGGAGCGCATCGCGCTGGCGCTGTTCCATAACCATGGCCTCGACGTCAAGCTGTGGCCGGCCTCCGTGCGCCAGGCGCTCTGGGGCTAAGGGGAACGATGGCATCCGTCTTCCCGGGGATCAGCCCGGACAGCTATTGCCCGCATGCGCTGCATTCCATGGAGCGCATGTGGCCGGAGACCAATTGCTATATCGACCTCTGGATCGAGGTGCTCAGCACACTTGGGCTCGCGCCCGAGGCGATGCTGGGCTTCACGCTCGGCCAGGATTTCGAGGGTGACCAGTTTACCTTCTTCAAGGTGCCGCTCGAGGATTTGGAAGCGCTCTACGGTATCAGGGTCACCGAGCTTGCGATCTTCGACAAGGTCGAGCGGCATGTCGCCACGCAGATTGCGCGCGGACGTCTCTGCCTGATCGAGATGGACAGCTTCTACATGCCCGACACGCAGGGCACCGCCTACCGGCAGGAGCACGGCAAGACGACGGTTGCGATCAACCGGCTGGATGTCGCGAACAAGCGTGTCGACTATTTCCACAATGGCGGCTTCTTTTCGCTCGAGGGCGAGGATTTCGACGGGCTGTTCCAGCTTGATCTTCGCGACGAGGATCCGCAGTTCCTGCCCTATACCGAGTTCGCCAAGTTCCCCGACGTGCCTGTCGATCCGCAGGCGACGCGCGGCGTCTCGCGCGCGCTGCTGTCCTCGCATTTCGCGCGCCGCCCGGGTGAAAACCCGATCCGTGCCTTCGCATCGGTCTTTCCTGAGCAGGTCGAGGCGGTGGCCGAGCGTCCTTTCGGCTTCTTCCACAAATACGCCTTCAACACGTTGCGCCAGTTCGGCGCCAACTTCGAACTCTTGGCCGATCATCTGGTCTGGCACTCGGAGGCCGAGTTCGGCGAGGCCGCCGAGCATGCGCGCAGGCTGTCGGAGGCCGCGAAATCCGTGCAGTTCCAGCTGGCGCGCGCCGTCACGCGCAAGAAGTTCGAGCCGCTAGCGACCGCGCTTGATCCGGCGGCCGATGCGTGGGATTCGATGATGGCTTCGCTCACGAAACGTCTTTGAAGCCGGAGGCCTGATCATGCGTGGGAGACTGGCGAGCATCGCGGCGGAGGAGATCGCGCTTAGCGAGGGGTGGAACCTGGTTCTGACGGAACCCGGCGCCTGCGCCAATCCGCACGACCTGCCGCTTTCCGCCCAGTTCATCCCCGCCGAAGTGCCGGGCACGGTCGCTGCTGCGCTGGAAAGAGCGGGCTTGTTCGATCGCGAAAATCCAGTGCCGCTCGACAACAGGGACGCCTGGTATGTCTGCCGCCTGTTCGACGCCGCGCCGGGTGACGCCATCCTGCGCTTCGACGGGCTGGCGACGCTCTGCCATGTGTTTCTGAACGGCCAGGAAATCCTCTCGTCCGAGAGCATGTTCACCATGCACGAGGTGCCGGTGACGCTGTCAGGCGGCGACGAGCTGGCGCTCTGCTTCCGCGCGCTTGCGCCTCGCATCGCCGACAATGGCCCGCGCGCCCGCTGGCGGCCGCAGATGATCACGCCGCAGGGCTTGAAGAATGTACGCACCACGCTGCTTGGCCGCATGCCCGGCTGGTGCCCTGAGATCCACGCCGCCGGCCCTTGGCGGCCGGTCACGCTGGTGCGCCGCGATGTGGTGTCGCTGGATGATGTCAGTGTGCGGGCGGTGCTGGAGCCGGATGCTTCGGGCAAGCTCAGCGTGTCGCTCCGCACCGACGCAGAGGCACCCGAATTGTCGCTACGCTGCGGCGGCATCGAACAGGCGTTCGAAAAGGTCGGCGAGCGGCACTACTCGGCCATTCTGAGGCTGAAGGACGTGGAGCCCTGGTGGCCTCACACCCATGGGACGCCGCGTCTCTATGATTACGCGGTCGTCATCGATGGTATCGAGCATCCGCTGGGCAAGACCGGGTTCCGAAGCGTCGTGGCCGATCGCGGCACTGACGGCAGCGACTTCGCGCTTCTTATCAATGGCGAGCGGGTGTTCTGCCGCGGTGCGGTCTGGACCACCGCCGATATCGTGAAGCTCCCCGGCGCGCGGGCGGATTATGAGCCGTTCCTGCGGCTGGCGGCCGAGGCCGGCATGAACATGATCCGCATCGGCGGCACCATGGCCTACGAGACGCCGGAGTTCTTCCAGCTCTGCGACGAGCTCGGGCTGATGGTCTGGCAGGACTTCATGTTCGCCAATTTCGACTATCCGAAGAACGACAAGGCCTTTACCGCGCATCTGCATGCCGAGGTCGAGGAGTTCCTGCACGGCGTGCAGGGTTCGCCGTCGCTTACGGTGCTCTGCGGTGGCAGCGAGATTTATCAGCAGGCGGCGATGCTTGGCCTGCCGCCGGAATTCTGGTCCGGCCCGATCACCGACGAGATCATTCCGGCGATCGCGGCGCGGCTCTGCCCCGAAATCCCCTACGTTCCCAATTCGCCATCCGGCGGCGCCATGCCGTTTTCGCCGAATGCCGGCGTGACGCATTATTACGGCGTCGGCGCCTATATGCGGCCGCTCGATGATGCTAGGCGTGCGAATGTGCGCTTCGCGGCGGAGAGCCTCGCCTTCGCCAATGTGCCGCAGCAAAAGACGCTGCAGCGGCATCTCGACGTCCCGCCGGTGCACAGCCCGCTATGGAAATCGCGTGTGCCAAGGGATCGCGGCGCTTCCTGGGATTTCGAGGATGTGCGCGATTTCTATCTCGGCCATCTCTACGACGTCGATCCCGCGCGCCTGCGCCGCGAAAACCGCGATCTCTATCTCGACCTGTCGCGCGCCGTCACCGGTGAGGTGGCGGAGGAGACTTTTGCGGAATGGCGGCGCAAGGGCTCGGGCTGCAATGGCGCGCTGGTCTGGACGCTTCAGGATCTGCTGCCCGGCGCCGGGTGGGGCGTGATCGATTCAACCGGTGCGCCGAAGCCCATCTGGTACGCGCTGCGCCGCGCCTTCCGGCCGGTTCAGGTGCTGGTGACCGACGAGGGAACCAATGGCCTCGACGTGCATGTGATCAACGAGACCGAGCACAGCCTGCAACTCGATCTCGAGGTCATCTGCTTCAGAAACGGCCGGCAGAACGTGGCGAGCGGCGGACGCATCCTGACACTTGCGCCACGCAGCACGGAGACCTTCGCGGCGACCGATCTGTTCGGCGCCTTCTTCGACACGACATATGCTTTTCGCTTCGGGCCGCCTGCGCATGACGTCACGGTGGCGCGGCTCAGGCTTCCCGAGGGTGGCGCGGTGGTGGCGGATGCCTTCCATTTCCCGCAGGGGCGCTCGAAGGCCGTGCACGATGCCGAGATCCAGGTGTCGCTGGTCGAGGACGGCGGCGCGTGGTTCGCGGATCTGGCGACCGACAAACTGGCGCAGTCGGTGCATTTCAGCGTCGATGGTTTCCGGCCCGACGATGACTGGTTCCATCTGGCGCCCGGGGCCGCCAAGCGCGTTCTGCTGCGCCCGCTTTCCGGGCGAGGGGCGGATGATCGCCCGACCGGCGAGGTGCTGACACCGGGCGGCGTGCGCTCCTTTTCGTTCTAGAGGCTCTCGTCGCAAAAGATGAGGCGCAATCAATTTCGAAAGACTTTCTTACTAAAATAGGCCCTTCGAACGGCCTAAAGCGGATACGGTATGTCTAAGGGAATTATCGCGAATTCTGTGATGAACGGGGCGGCGGGAATGCTGCTCCTGGTAACGGGATTCCTGTCTTCCATCATCACCGCCCGGCTGCTCGGGCCGGAAGCGAACGGCATCGTCGCCTTCTCGCTCTGGCTCGTCGTCACCGGCGCGTCGATCGCCGAGCTTGGCTCCAGCATCACCATGTCGAAGACGCTGCCGCAGCTGCAGGCGGAAGGTTTTGACGCGCGCCGGCGGCTGGGCTTCGCCTCGCTGCTCGTCACCGTCATGCTGTGCTCGACGCTGTTTCTGCTCGGCCTCTACGCGCTGTTCTTCCTGACGTCGGAGCAGATGCATTGGGCGAAAACCGCCCCCTCGGTCGCCTATGTGACAGGCGCGCTGTTCTTCGTGCAGGCGATCGGATCCTTCGTCAAATTCTACCTCATCGGTGAGCGCCGGCTGACCGATTTCTTCAAGCTCGCCATGGGTGTGTGCCTGCTGCAGCTGATCGGTGTCGGCGCCGGCGCCGTGCTTTATGGGGTCGAGGGCGTGCTGGTTGGCTATCTGCTTGGGCAGATGGTGTTCTTCATCGCCACCATCCCGATCCTGATGACGCCGCGCGATCGCTGCGGGGTTCCGCTCAAATATCTGGCGGCCTCGTCCATCGTGCTCTCGGCGCAGTTCCTGATCGATTCCATCTTCCTCAACAGGCTGGAGCTCTTGTTCCTGCAGCAGTTCTGGTCGGTCGAGATGGTCGGCTTCTATGCCGTCGGCCTGTCCGTCGCCAACATCGCGCTGCAACTGCCGATCCAGATGACGGGCAGCCTGCTCCCCTATTATTCCGAGCGGCGCCACTCGAGCGACGACCGCACCCTGCCGGTCGAGGTGTTCGCAGCCGTTACCCGCAGCATGGCCTATATCATCCTGCCGATGAGCTTCGGGCTTGCCGCCATATCGAGCGAGTTGGTGCGCGCGGTGTTCGGCGAGGCATTCGCGCGCAGCGGAACCGTCGTGGCGCTGCTGGCGCTTGCGGCCCCGTCCTACACCTTCATGCAGACGCTCAGCCTCTACCTTCTCTCGATGGACCGCGCCCGCGATCGGTTGAAGGTCAGCCTCGTCGGCGCCGCCGTGATGACGCTCGGCTGCCTTGCGGTCGTTCCGTTCTTCGCCGCCGAGGGCGCCGCGATGGTGCGCATCGGCGTGTTCACGATCATGTGTATTATCATGGTGCGACAGACCGGTTTCGGCTCTCAGCTCTCTGGTCTTTACGTAAATCTGCTCAAGACGCTTGCCGCGTCGGTTCTGTGCGCAATTATAGCCCTCGGAATTTTACACTATATCAATGGTTCTATTGGACTTCTTCTCGCAGTCGTTCTTGGGGGCGCTGGCTATATTGTTGCGCTCAAGCTTTTAAAGGCAATTCCGCGAGAGGATGCCGATGTTATGTTGTCGATCGTTGAAAAATTGCCCGGCTCGGTAGGAAAGTCCGCCCGCAAGGCAGTCGCCTTTATCGCGCCAGCGAGCGCCAAGGGGGCGGAAGCGGAAGAGGCGATCGAGATCACCGTCGAGACCGGTCTTGCCGAGGGCGCCGGCAACGAGGCCGCGCTGCCCTTTGCCTTCGATGGCACGATCGGCCTTTTCAAGCCGGAGAACGCAGGCGTTGCAAAGCGCTCCACGGCCGTGCTCTTCGTCAATCCCTGGGGGCTTGAGGAAATGTGCAGCCGGCGGTTCTTCCGCGTCACGGCGGAGCATTTCGCGGGCCTCGGCGTGCCCAGCCTGCGCTTCGATTATCCCGGCGCCGGCGATGCGCTCGATGTCGACGACACTGTCGGCCTCAAGATCTGGGAAGACGCGATCCGCGACGCCGCCGAGCGGCTGAAGCATCTGAGCGGCTGCAGCCGCATCATCATCGTCGCGCAGGGGCTCGGTGCGGCACTGGCGCAGAGAACCGCGCCGTCGATCGAAGGCGTCGATGTCATTGCCCTGCTCGGTCCCGTCGTCAATGGCCGTGCCTATCTGCGCGAGCTTCGCGCATGGGCGACGTTCATCAATCATCACCTGGGATTGGGCGAGGATGCCATTCCCGAGGGCAAGCACATGATCGCCGGGCTGCAGATGCCCGATGGGATCGCCGCGGAACTGTCGAAGGTCCGCATCGCCGCGCCGGAAACGCTGGCAGCACAGCGCTACCTCATTCTGGAGCGCCCGGAGCGCGCCGACGACACGACGCTTGCCGACAATCTGACCGCGCTCGGCGCGACGGTCGAGCAGCAGGCGTTCAAGGGCTATGACAGGCTGATCTCCGACCCGGTCTTCTCGCGCACGCCAATGGAGGTCGTCGAGACGCTGGCGCAATGGGTGGACGAGCATACGTCGGTCGATCCGGCCGCCGTGCCTTCGGCCACCTCGGTCGACACCCAGTCGCTGGCAGGCGATGGCTTCGAGGAAGTGCCGGTTCGTTTCGGCGCGTTCAACCATCTGGTCGGCGTCGTCACGCGTCCGGTCGGACGGCCGCGCGGCAACAGCGTGGTGTTCCTGTCGACCGCCTATGACCGCCAGTCCGGCTGGGGTCGGGCGATCACCGACATGGCCCGGGGACTTGCCCGCGAGGGCGTCGCCTCGATCCGCTTCGATTCCGCCAATGTCGGGGACAGCCCGCCGCGTCCGGATGCACCGGATCAGATCCTCTATTCGGCTACCCAGAACGCCGATGCGCAGGCCGCACTCGATCTGCTAGAGGGCATGGTGCCGGGGCCGCTGATGGTGGCCGGGCGCTGCAGCGGCGGCTATGTCGCCATCCGCTCCGCCGTCGACGACGTCAGAGTGAAGGCTGCCGTTTCGATCAATCCCTTCGTTTATTACTGGGATCCGAACCAGCCGGTCGAGCGCAAGCATGTCGTTTCGGTGCCCCGCAGCTTCGAGGATTACGGCCAGCGGCTCTCCAGCTTCGCCACGGTCAAGCGTCTCATGAAGGGCGATATCGACGTGCTGGCGGCGACGCGCAATGTCATCATCGCCTTCTCACGCCGCATGTCGGTGCGCATCGCGCCGCTGCTCGAATATCTGCCGAGCCGCAGGCATACGGCAAGCGAGGTGAAGAAATCCTTCGTCACCGTCGGCAAGCGCAAGGTACCGCTGACGTTGATCTATAGCGAAGGCGATGTCGGGCTGGAGCACATGTACTTCCACTTCGGCCCCGGCGGCCGCAAGTTCGAGCGCCATCCGAACGTCCGCCTGGTGATGCTGCCGGATGCCGATCACAATCTGACACCACCGGAATCGCGCCGGACGGTGTTCGCCGAGATCGCGCGGCTGGCGAAGGCCTGAGCGGGCACAGGCGTACGCCTGTCCGCTTTGGGTCTGGTAGATTTTTCAAACTATGAGGGTGATTGCGCCGGTTTTTATTAGCCGGCGATGAGCTCTTTGTAGACGCCGATGTAGCGTTCCGCGACGACATCCCAGGAATAGGCCGAGGCATCGGACAGAAGGGCGGCTCGCACCGCCGGCCCCTGTGTTTGCAAGCGCTCGAACGCCGTTTCCAGCGCGAGGGCTGCGGCGGCCGTATCGGCGAAGTCTGCGAGTACAATGTCCTTGTGGCGCTCGCCGAGTGTCCTGTAGGCCTCGTTGGTGTTGAGCACCGGAAGGAGGCCGGCGCTCATCGCTTCCAGCGCCACAAGCCCAAAACCTTCATAGGATGAGGCGGAGGCGAAGATCGAGGCGTCGGCGATGATCCGGCCGACGGCGTCGTTGTCGGCGCCGACATGGATGGTGACGGCGTCGTTGAGCTTCAGCCGGTCGATCTGGGCGATCAGGTCCTGTCGGGTCAGATCGGATTCGACGCCGGCGATATCGAGATGCCAATCGGGATTGAAGACCCTCAGCGCTGCCACCGCGTCGATCAGCCTGTCGAGACGCTTGTTGACCGAGAACCGGCCGATCGTGACGATCCGGCGCTTAGGCGCGCGGGATGCGCGGTCGGCGAATTTGCCGATGTCGGCGCCGTTTTCGATGACGATGCTGCGGCTCGGCGCGATTTTCGAAAATTGCGCGAGATCGGACATGCTGCAGCCGATGACCCGCTTGTAGGCCATGGCCGAGACGCGGGTGATGGTCTGGAACCAGACCTTCTTGATGGCCGCGAATTTCGTCGTGTGGAAGAAGCCGCCATGGGTGGTGACCACCATCGGCTTGCGATGCAGCAGCCGGCCCCAGGCAAGCGCATCGAAGAAGAAGTCGATCGCGTGCACATGGATCAGGTCGGCATCGCCGAGATGGCGGAAGACTTCTGGCGCGAGCGGATAGCGCGTGCTGCCCGACCAGGGGATGCGGACGATGTCGATGCCGTCGATGGTCTCGCGCGCCGGCAGCTTCTTGTCGCGGGCGGTAAACAGACTGTCGAGCGTGACGACGCGGACGCGGTAGCCGCGCTTCAGCGTCTGGCGCGCGAGATTGGCGACCACGTCCTCTAGGCCGCCGCGATTGGGCAGGAATTGGCGGATGACGTGAACGATCAGCGGCGCGGTGGCGGCGACCGGTTCGACGTCATGGGAATAGAGTTCGGCGGCGGACATGTGTCATTCCTTCGGCCGCGATGAACGGATCACGGCTTTCATCGATGCCACATGGCAACGGGCTGCGTTAAGGCTGCGTTAAATGTCCGCGCCTTGGGGGATTTGCTTTTGGGAAGAGTTAACCGACCGTGACCCGGTCTCAGAATGCGCGGAAGGTCAGCGTCGTCAGCGAGCGGACGATGCCGGGAATACTGGCGATCTGATCGTTAACGAATTTCCCGATATCCTCGCCTTCCTGGATATAGACCTTGAGCAACAGGTCGTAATCGCCGCTGGTCGAATAGAGCTCCGAGACGCGTTCGGTCTTGTAGATGGCGTCGGCGACCTCGTAGGTCTTGCCGGGGGCGCATTGGAGCTGGACGAAGATCGGCTTCATGGGAATTTCCTGCATCGAATTCTGTTGCGGCGCATAATGCGCGAAACGACGGGTGCGGCGCAAGCGGTTCCGTCAACCGGCGGCTTCGCGGACGATCCAGTCGCGGAAGGCTGAAAGCGGGGCGTAGTCGGCGCGTTCGGCGGGGAAGGCCAGATAGTAGCGTTCCTTGCTCTCCATCTCGCGATTGACTGATGCCACGAGATCGCCGCGCTTCAGCTCGTCCTGGATGAGAAAGGTCGGCAGCAGYGCCACGCCGAGGCCGGCGATGGCCGCCTGTGCGGCTGTGGCGAACTGGTCGAAGAGCATGCCGTGAACGGTCTGTGGCGGCACCTCGTTGTCGGCGAACCATTGCTCCCAGGCATCCGGGCGGGTGGTGAGATGCAGCAACGGCACGTCGACGAGATCGGATGGCTGGCTGATGCCGTGCCGGTCGCGAAAATCGGGGCTGCAGGCGGGCACGGTCTTTTCCGACATCAGGAAGGTAAGCTCGGCGCCCGGCCAGAGCGGATGGCCGAAATGGATGGCGGCGTCGATCGAATCGAGACGGAAATCGAAGGAGGAGAGGCGGGTGACGAGATTGATCGTCACGCCCGGATTGGCGGCGAGGAAGCGGCCTAGGCGCGGCGCCAGCCAGCGGGTGCCGAAGGTCGGCAAGATCGCGAGGTTGAGCGTGCCGCCATGCGGATTGGCGCGCAGGTTCAAGGAGGCGCTGGAGATGCGACGCAGCGCCTCGCGGATCTCGCGGGCATAGCCGTCGCCGGCAAGCGTCAGGCGAACCGTCTGGCGCTCGCGGATGAAGAGCTCGACGCCGAGCTGCTCCTCCAGCGTCTTGATCTGGCGGCTGACGGCGCTTTGCGTCAGGTCGAGTTCCTTGGCGGCGGCCGTGACGCTGCCGGTGCGCGATACCGCCTCGAAGGCGGAAAGCAGCGCGGTGGAGGGTAGAAAACGCCTTGACGTCAGCATGGGTCATTCCATTTCAGAATGAGCTATTTCCGAAATGTCGATATTTATGGCTTTCGGGCGCTTGTAAATAGCTGCACTAATCATAATCGGAATGAACGTGGGGATCTCTATCATGGCAGGCTTCGTTTCCACAGACCGCATCCGTTCGCTGTTTACCGAAGCGATGTCGCAGATGTATCGCGCCGAGGTGCCGCAATACGGAACGCTGCTGGAACTGGTTTCCGACGTCAATGCCGAGGTTCTGGCCAAGGACGCATCACTTCGCGAGCGCCTGACGCGGGCCGGCGAGCTCGAGCGCATCGATGTCGAGCGCCATGGCGCCATCCGTCTCGGTACGCCCGAAGAGCTTTTCACCATCCGCCGCCTCTTTGCCGTCATGGGCATGCAGTCGGTCGGCTATTACGATCTCTCGGTGGCCGGCGTGCCTGTGCATTCCACCTGTTTCCGCCCGGTCGATCAGGCGGCGCTCAGCGTCAATCCGTTCCGCGTCTTCACCTCGCTGCTCAGGCTCGAGCTGATCGAGGACGAGGCTTTGCGCGCCGAGGCCGCCGATATCCTGTCGAAGCGCCGCATCTATACCGAGCGCGCCATCCAGCTGATCGAGCGCCATGAGGAAGCCGGCGGGTTAACGGAAGTCGAAGCGCAGGAATTCGTCGCCGAGGCGCTGGAAACCTTCCGCTGGCATGGCGAGGCGACGGTCACGGCCGAGACCTACAAGCGCCTGCACGACGCGCACCGGCTGATCGCCGACGTCGTCTCCTTCAAGGGGCCGCATATCAACCACCTGACCCCGCGCACGCTCGATATCGATGCCGTGCAGGCCCGCATGCCGGAGCGCGGCATCACGCCGAAGGCGGTCATCGAAGGGCCGCCGCGCCGCGATTGCGACATCCTGCTGCGCCAGACCAGCTTCAAGGCACTGGAAGAGGCGATCGCCTTTGCCGGCGAGACGGGCGGCACCAAGGGCACGCATACGGCGCGCTTCGGAGAGATCGAGCAGCGCGGCGTGGCGCTGACGGCCAAGGGTCGCGCGCTTTACGACCGGCTGCTGGCTTCGGTTCGTGGCGAGGTGCAGGTCGGTGCCGCCGGCGCCAAGGCCGGCGATTACGACAGCGAGCTTGCCGAGCGGTTCCGCGAATTGCCGGATAGCTGGGCGGCGCTTCGGGCCGAGCAGCTGGCCTTCTTCCACTATTCCGCGACGCCCAAGGGCGTTGCCGCCGCCGTCTATGGCGCGCTGCCTGATGTTGCCGAGGCGCTGATCGAGATGGGTTATCTCACCTTCGATCCCATTGTCTACGAGGACTTCCTGCCTGTGAGCGCGGCCGGTATCTTCCAGTCGAACCTCGGCACAGACCAGCAGCAGAACTACGCGACCCGGTCCAACCGCTCGGCCTTCGAGGAGGCGCTCGGCGCCACCGTCACGGATGAGCTTGACCTTTACGCGGAACGTCAGGCACGCTCGCTGGAGGCGGCGATCGATCTGCTCGGGCTTTCCGGCCTGCGCCTGAGCAACGTTGCCTGATAGACCTCGGAACGGAGCTCTCCGATGCTGAATGATCCACGCTCCCACGGCCTCTGGGAAAAGACCGCGCCGCAGCCGCCGGCAACGATGCCGCTGTCAGGCTCCGTTACGGCCGATATCGTCGTGGTCGGCGGCGGCTATACCGGGCTGTCGTCCAGCCTGCATCTGGCGGAAGCCGGCAAGTCGGTCGTGCTGCTGGAGGCCAACGAAGTCGGCTTCGGCGGCGCGGGGCGCAATGTCGGGCTGATCAATGCCGGCATGTGGGTGATGCCCGACGATCTTCCCGGTGTGCTCGGCCCCGTCTATGGCGAGCGCCTGCTCGACCTGCTCGGCAATGCGCCGAAGCTGGTGATGGAGCTGATCGACAAGCACAAGATCGCCTGCGAGCTTGAGCGCAACGGCACGCTGCATGTGGCCGTCGGCGCCGATGGCCTCAAGGAAATCACCGATCGCGCCAGCCAGTGGGCGGCGCGCGGTGCCGATGTCAGATTGCTCGACGCCGCCGAGACGGCGCGCCGCGTGGGAAGCCACGCCTACACCGGATCGCTGCTCGACATGCGCGCCGGCACGCTGCAGCCGCTCGCCTATGCGCGCGGCCTCGCGCACGCCGCCGTCAAGGCCGGTGTCACGCTGCATACGTCGAGCCCCGTCATCGCCACCGAGAAAAACGGCAAGCGCTGGACGGTGAAGACCGCGAAGGGCTCCGTCACCGCCGACTGGATCATCGTCGCAACGGACGCCTACAGCACCGGCCCCTGGGAGCAGGTGCGCAACGAGCAGGTGCATCTGCCTTATTTCAACCTGGCGACCCGGCCGCTCGGCGACAATTTGCGCAAGTCAATCCTTGCTGGCCGCGAGGGCGTCTGGGACACGAAGGAAATTCTGTCCTCCTACCGCATGGACCAGGCCGGCCGGCTGGTGTTCGGCAGCGTCGGCGCGCTGCGCAATACCGGGCTTTCCGTCCACAAGGGCTGGGCGCGGCGCGCGCTGAAGAAGCTCTTTCCGCAACTTGGCGATGTCGAGTTTGAATGCGAGTGGTATGGCAAGATCGGCATGACCGACAATGCGCTGCCACGCTTTCACAAGTTTGCCGACAATGTCGTCGGCTTTTCCGGCTATAATGGCCGGGGGATCGCGCCGGGAACGGTGTTCGGTCGCACGCTTGCCCGCCACATTCTGGGCGAGATGAGCGAGGCCGAGTTGCCGCTGCCGTTGACTGATCCCGCCGAGCCGCGCTTCCGCGCCGCCAAGGAATTATGGTACGAAGCCGGCGCCCAGGTCGCCCACTTCGCCGATGCCCGCTTCTAAAAACAATAAGGTTGGAACCACGACAATGACCATCGAAACGCTCGATCTCGCCACCGAAACCAAGACCCTGCTTGCCAAGCTCGGCGTCAGCGCCGACCGCTTCACCGGCGGCACGCTGCGGGTGACGTCGCCCGTGACAGGCAAGGAAATCGGCGCGCTGAAGGAAGTGTCGGTCACTGATGCCAAGACCGCGATCGACAACGCCCACAAGGCGTTTCTCGAATGGCGCGCCGTTCCGGCGCCTAAGCGCGGCGAGCTTGTGCGCCTGCTCGGCGAGGAACTGCGCGCGGCCAAGACCGAGCTCGGCCGGCTGGTGTCGATCGAGGTCGGCAAGATCACGTCGGAAGGCCTCGGCGAAGTGCAGGAAATGATCGACATCTGCGATTTCGCCGTCGGCCTGTCGCGTCAGCTTTACGGCCTGACGATCGCCACCGAACGTTCCGAGCACCGGATGATGGAAAGCTGGCACCCGCTCGGCGTCGTCGGCATCATCTCGGCCTTCAACTTCCCAGTCGCCGTCTGGTCGTGGAACGCGGCGCTGGCGCTGGTCTGCGGCAATTCCACCGTCTGGAAGCCGTCGGAAAAGACGCCGCTGACCGCACTTGCCACGCAGGCGTTGTTCGAAAAGGCGCTGAAGCGCTTCGTCGCCGAAGGCGGCACCGCGCCGGCCAATCTCTCGACGCTTCTGATCGGCGGCCGCGATGTCGGCGAGGCGCTGGTCGATCATCCGAAGGTGCCGCTGGTTTCGGCCACGGGCTCGACTGCCATGGGCCGCGCCGTCGGTCCGCGCCTGTCGCAGCGTTTCGCCCGCGCCATCCTCGAACTCGGCGGCAACAACGCCGCGATCATCTGCCCGACGGCTGATCTCGACCTGACGCTGCGCGGCGTCGCCTTCTCGGCCATGGGCACCGCCGGCCAGCGCTGCACCACGCTGCGCCGCCTGTTCGTGCATGAGAGCGTCTACGACGCGCTGGTTCCGCGTCTGCAGAAGGCCTACGGCTCCGTCAGCATCGGCAATCCGCTGGAAGCAGGCACGCTCGTCGGTCCGCTGATCGAYAGCCAGGCTTACAAAAACATGCAGTCGGCGCTGGAGCAGGCGAAGGCTGCGGGCGGCAAGGTCACCGGCGGCGAGCGTGTCGAAAACGGTGCGACTGACGCCTTCTACGTGCGCCCGGCGCTGGTCGAGATGCCTGCGCAGACCGGTCCGGTCGAGAACGAGACCTTCGCGCCGATCCTCTACGTCATGAAGTACAGTGATTTCGACGCGGTTCTCGAAGACCACAATGCCGTGCCGCAGGGCCTGTCGTCGTCGATCTTCACCAATGACATGCGCGAAGCCGAAACCTTCGTCTCGGCACGCGGGTCCGATTGCGGCATTGCCAACGTCAACCTCGGCCCATCGGGCGCGGAAATCGGCGGCGCGTTCGGCGGCGAGAAGGAAACCGGCGGCGGCCGCGAGTCGGGCTCCGACGCATGGCGCGCCTACATGCGCCGCACCACCAACACGATCAACTACGGCAAGACGCTGCCTTTGGCGCAGGGCGTGAAGTTCGACGTCGAATAAGCACCGCGATCAATTGCTGCATTGCAGGAAGGGCGATAACGTAACCGCGTTATCGCCTTTTTTCATTTCGCAGGTCCTTCATGCATCTGACACTCGCCGCCGCTGAGACCCTGGTTTTCGATGGGTTGACCAGAAACCGGGTGAGCGAGGCGAATGCCCGTTCGGTCGCCCGCGCGCTTGTGGCGGCGGAAGCCGCCGGGCAGGGCGACCACGGGTTGCGGCGCGTCGAGGCCTATTCGAAGCAGGCGAAGGCCGGCAAGGTCGATGGCTTCGCGACGCCATCCCTCTCACGCCCGCTACCCGCCGTCGTGCAGATCGACGCCAATCACGGATACGCTTATTCGGCTATCGATCTCGCGCTGTCCATCGTTCCCGAGATCGCGCGCGAGCAGGGCATCGTTGCCGTCGCCTTCCGCCGCTCGCATCACGCCGGCGTGCTGGCGCTCACCGTCGAGCGTTTCGCCGAGATGGGGCTGGTGGCGCTGATGGTCGCCAATGCGCCGGCCTCGATGGCGGCCTGGGGCGGCCGCAAGCCTGTGTTCGGCACCAATCCGATCGCCTTTGCCGCACCCGTGCCGGATGCCGATCCCGTTGTCATCGACATGGCGTTGTCGCGGGTTGCGCGTGGGAAGGTGATGGCGGCCAGGCAGAAGGGCGTACCGATCCCCGACAACTGGGCCTTCGACCGCAATGGCCAGCCGACCACCGACGCCGTCGAGGCCTTGGCCGGCACCATGATCCCATCTGGCGAGGCCAAGGGCGCGGCGCTGGCGATGATGGTCGAGATCATGGCCGGCGCGCTCACCGGCGCCAACTTCTCCTTCGAGGCCTCGTCGCTGTTCGACGATCAGGGCGATGCGCCGGCGCTCGGCCATATGCTCATCGTCATCAATCCCGCTGCCACCGGTGGCGCGGTTGCCGCCGCGCGTATGGGCCGGCTCGCCGAGGAAATCACATCCGATCCCGATGTCCGGCTACCCGGCCGTCGCGGCCAGAACGCCCGGCGCGCGGCGATCGAAAACGGCATCGACGTCGAGGACGATTTGATCGCACTTATCCGGTCGCTCTAGAACCGTTCTAAAATATACCAATTATTTCAAGCCTTTGTGATGCCCTGCCGGTCGCCTAAACTTGAAATCGAGTGCCAAGGAAAATATACCGCTGCAATATCATGGATACCGTAGATGAAATGCCATGGAGGGCATCATGACCGTCTCCCTTAATCGCCTCTCGCAGGCCGCCGCGTTCGGCGCCATGCTTCTTGCCGCGACATCGCTCGCTTCGGGCGCCAAGGCGCAGGAGGAGGAGTCCGAAGGGATCGTCGTCTACAACGCCCAGCACCAGAGCCTCGGCCAGGAATGGGTGGACGCCTTCACCAAGGAAACCGGCATCAAGGTGACGATGCGGCAGGGAAGCGACATGCAGTTCGCCAACCAGATCATCCAGGAAGACGAGGCGTCGCCCGCCGACGTGTTCCTCACCGAGAATTCGCCGGCGATGACTTTGGTCGATGCCGCCGGCCTGTTTGCGCCGATCGACAAGGCAACGCTTGACCAACTGCCGGAAGAGTTCCGTCCGAAGGACGGCATGTGGGCCGGGATCGCGGCGCGCTCCACCGTGTTTGCCTACGACAAGACCAAGCTCACCGAGGACAAGCTGCCGAAGTCGATGATGGATCTCGCCGATCCGGCCTGGAAAGGCCGCTGGGGCGCTGCCCCTGTCGGCGCCGATTTCCAGGCGATCGTCAGCGCGTTGCTGCAGCTGAAGGGCGAGGAGGCAACGGCGGCCTGGTTGAAGGCGCTGAAGGAAAACGCAACCTCCTACAAGAGCAACACGGTTGCCATGAAGGCGGTCAATGCAGGCGAGGTCGAGGGCGCGATCATCTATCATTACTACTGGTTCGGCGATCAGGCGGCGACGGCTGAAAACAGCAAGAACGTCGCGC
Source organism: Rhizobium sp. 01N48 (assembly GCF_056399145.1). Lineage (NCBI taxonomy): Bacteria > Pseudomonadati > Pseudomonadota > Alphaproteobacteria > Hyphomicrobiales > Rhizobiaceae > Rhizobium > Rhizobium sp. 01N48. The sequence continues at coordinate 73,427 of NZ_JBFTQT010000005.1, read as the reverse complement.
TGCACTACTTCAAGAACCAGGATCCGGGCGCCTTCGTCAGCCTCTCGGGCGGCGGCATCCTGAAGTCGAGCCAGCACCAGAAAGAGGCGCAGGCCTTCCTGAAGTTCATCACCGGCAAGGCCGGGCAGGCGATCCTGAAGAACGGCACCTCCTATGAGTATGCCGTCGGCAAGGGTGCTGCCTCCAACGACAAGCTGGTGCCGATGGCCGACCTGCAGGCGCCTGCGGTCGATGCGTCGCAGCTGAACAGCAAGAAGGTGGTCGAGATGATCACCGCCGCAGGCCTGATCTAACGGCTGCAGCGGGCAGCCAGGGCAAAACTGTTGCTTTTGCCTCAAGAAAACTTTAGGCCATGACGATACACGGCAACCGCTTGTTCAAGGCGGTTGCCTTCCTTTTTCAGCGTGTCAAAGGCGCGGCCTTGCTGCAGGACAATAGATTGCTTGCTTCCGAGATGCCGGCGGCGCGGCCGACGGCAGGACTGGCGCGACCGCGCCGGGGCATGCCCTATGCGCCGGTCGTCGTCTTCGCCGCCATCGTCGCGCTGTTCAGCCTCGTTCCCCTCGGTTTCATCGGCTGGATCACCGTCGATGTCGGCTGGGAAACGGTGAAGCAGCTGGTGTTTCGTCCGCGTGTCGGCGAGCTGCTCGTCAATACCGTTGCTCTCGAAGTCATCACCGTGCCGCTGTCGATCGTGCTGGCTGTAACGCTTGCCTGGATCACCGAGCGCACCGATGTTCCCTTCGCCAGGCTCTGGGCCTGGCTTGCCGTGGCGCCGCTTGCCGTGCCGGCCTTCGTGCATTCCTACGCCTGGGTGAGCCTCGTGCCGGGCATGCGCGGGCTGCAGAGCGGCGTCTTCGTCTCGGTGCTCGCCTATTACCCGTTCCTTTATCTTCCCGTCGCAGCGGCCCTTCGCCGGCTCGATCCGGCGATCGAGGATGCTGCCGCCTCGCTCGGGCTCGGGCCCTGGGCGGTGTTCTTCCGTACCATCCTGCCGCAGCTGAGACTTGCTATCTGCGGCGGCTCGCTTTTGATCGCGCTGCACCTGCTGTCGGAATACGGGCTCTTCGTGATGATCCGCTTCGACACGTTTGCGACCGCGATCGTCGATCAGTTCCAGTCGGCCTATAACAGCCCGGCCGCCAATATGCTCGGCGGCGTGCTGGTCGCCTGCTGCCTGCTTCTGCTCGCGATCGAGGTGCTGGTGCGCGGCAATGAGCGCTACGCCCGCGTCGGTTCCGGCTCGGCGCGCCCGGCCGATCGCCGTCGTCTCGGCTGGTTCGCGGTGCCGGCTGTGCTTCTGCCCGTTGTCGTCGCGGCGCTGACGCTCGGCGTTCCCTTCGTCACGCTGGTGCGCTGGCTCTATCTCGGCGGCGCCGGCATATGGCGCGTCGAGGTGGGCAATGCCTTCGTGCAGTCGATCGTGCTGGCGCTTGCCGGCGGTATCCTGGCGACGATCGCCGCCGCCCCCATGGCGTGGCTCTCGGTGCGTGCGCCGGGCCGCGTGCAGCGCGTGCTGGAGGCCTGCCATTATTATGTCGGCTCGCTGCCTGGCGTGGTCGTGGCGCTGGCGCTGGTGACGATCACCGTGCGCCTCGTGCTGCCGCTCTACCAGACCTTCGCGACGCTGCTGCTCGCCTATATCCTGCTCTTCCTGCCGCGCGCCATGGTCGGCCTTCGTGCCAGCATCGCGCAGGCGCCGGTGGAACTGGAGCGCGCCGCGATGGCGCTTGGGCGCACGCCGGGGCAGGCGGTGCGGCAGATCACCATGCGGCTTGCAGCCCCTGGTGCTGCGGCCAGCATCGCGCTGGTGGCGCTCGGGATCACCAACGAACTGACCGCGACGCTGATGCTCTCGCCCAACGGTGTCGAGACGCTGGCCACGAAATTCTGGTCGCTGACCAGCGAGATCGACTACGTCGCTGCCGCGCCTTACGCCTTCATGATGGTCGTGCTGTCGCTGCCGCTGACCCTTCTTCTCCATGCTCAATCGAAACGGACTGCCGGACAATGACGCTGCTTACGATCGAAGGTGCCAGCAAGCGTTACGGTCAGGTGCAGGCGCTCGACAACATCTCGCTGGAGGTGACGGCGGGCAGCCGCACGGCGGTGGTCGGCCCGTCCGGCTCCGGCAAGACGACGCTCTTGCGCATCATCGCGGGCTTCGAGCAGCCCGATCAGGGCCGCGTCACGCTCAACGGTGAATTGCTGGCCGATGGGCCGGCGGCGGTGCCCGCGCACAAGCGCGGCATCGGCATCGTCTCGCAGGAAGGCGCGCTGTTTCCGCATCTCGACGTCGCCGGCAATATCGGCTTCGGCATTGCCCGTGGCGCTGATAACCGCGACAAGCGGGTGCTGGACCTGCTCGACATGGTCGAGCTTGATCGCGGCATGCTCACGCGCCGCCCACACCAGCTCTCCGGCGGCCAGCAGCAGCGTGTGGCGCTGGCGCGCGCGCTCGGCCGCGAACCGCGGCTGATGCTGCTCGACGAACCATTCTCGGCGCTCGACACGGGCCTGCGCGAAAACATGCGCAAGGCGGTGGCCCGCATGCTGCAGGCGGCCGGCATCACCAGCATTCTTGTCACCCACGACCAGGCCGAGGCGCTGTCCTACGCCGATCAGGTGGCCGTTCTGCGCGATGGCAAGCTTGTGCAGGCCGGATCGCCGCAGTCGCTCTATTTGGCGCCGCGCGATCGCGAGACGGCGCTGTTTCTCGGCGATGCCGTGATGCTGCCGGCGATCATCCGCAACGGCCATGCCGATTGCGCGCTCGGCCATGTCGCCGTCGACAGCCAGCATCAGGGCAAGGTCGAGATCATGCTGAGGCCCGAACAGATCCGCGTCGTCACCGACAGCAGCGAACAGCCTTATGGCGGGCGTGTCGTCGAGGTGGATTTCGGCGGCGCGACCTGCACGGTTGCCGTCTCGCTCGACGGCGTGGCGCTGCCGCCGATCCTGATCAAGACCTCCAGCGTGGCGCTGCCTTCGCGCGGCGACCGGGTGCGGCTGGAAATTGCCGGAAAGGCGCATGTGTTCGTGCGCTGAGGGTTATCCTCTGGGCTCGCCCATCCGCTAAACGCCGTCAGGCGATCTTGAGCTCTTCGTCTTCCGCGTCGTCTTCCAGCCAGCCGCCGGTAAAGCCTGCGCGTTCCAGGCCGGTGCGGATGATGTCGGACTTGCGCATCAGGCTCCAGATAAAATCGGAGCGATCGTTTTCGATCGACATGACAAGCAGCCCCTGGTCGATACCGACGCAGCGGTCGTCCACCCACCCCTCCGGTCCCGCCGTCTTGACTGAAGGGTTGAAGCCACCAGGAAAACGGCCCTCGTAGCAGAGGTCGGGATAGGCCTGGAGCAGCGCCCGCGTGCCTGAAATCGCCGCTTCGCGGTCATAGGGCAGGGCGGCGAGCGCGCACCAAGGGGCAAGCGTTCCATCATCGGGGCCGAGTGGCGCGCCTCGGGCGGCGTAGCCCAGCACGCTCGGGCGCCGGTCGCCATGGCGGCTGCGCGATGGTGGTGGACCGTCGGAGGCGGACAGGCCCCAGACATCCCTGGAATAGCCGATGAAATGGCCGGGGTTGCGCTCGGCGTAGTCGCGCTGCACCTCGATGCAAATCTGCGTGTTGCGGAAGTAATCGCTGTCGCGCGCCGCCATCGGCCTGTCGCGGATGCCGCGAAAATCGATCCAGGCGTGCGAGAAGAGGTGGATGAAGAAGGGCCCGGCATAGAGATAGCACTTCTCGTCGAAGAGCATCCACGAGTAGCTCGAGGTGAAGGCGTCGTAGCTCGATTGCGGGATCGGGTGCGTGGGCGAGGCGAGCGCCAGCGTGTAGAGCAGCACCGCCTCGTCATAGCCCTGCCAGCGCCAGCGCAGGAAGCCGCTTGATGGCTTCCAGCCCATGCAGATGGTCTCGCCCTTGTTCAGCGCCCAATGCCAGTCGATGCGCTCGTAGATCAGCGTCGACAGCCGACGGATCTCGGTCTCGGCCTCGTCGTCGCCATCGAAATAGGCGGCTGCCGTCAGCACGCCGGCGACGAGCAGCGTCGTGTCGATGGTTGAGAGCTCGCTGTTCCAGGCGCGGTGGCCGGTGTCCATGTGCAGGAAGTGGTAGAAGAAGCCCCTGTAGCCGATCGCATGCCGCTCGCGGCCCTGGTGGCCGTTGGCGAAGAAGCAGAGCGTCGTCGTGGTGCGGGCTATCGCGTCCGCCCTCGTCATCCAGCCGCGCTCGACGGCGACGGTGTAGGACGACAGCGCGAAACCGACCGCCGCGATGCTGCAGGGCACGTTTGCGACCGATGTATCGGCGACAAGCCCGTTATCGGGGTTGGAATGTTTCAGGAAGTAGTTGAACGCCGCCTGCTGCAGCCTGTCGACCAGCGCGGCATCTGTTTCCTCGGTCCGTTGCAGCATCTTCTCCCGCCCAATCGGTTATCCTACCCCTTGCTTCAACATGGGCAGGTGCGATGCGCAAATCAATGTTTTTTGAGGGGTTCGGTTGGGGCGTTGCTCAGGCCGCTTCCTGAACGGAGACCACGATCGTCTTGCCTAGCGCCTGCATCGCCTCCTGCAATGCGCCGATTTTCGAATGATGGTCGGGATCAAGGATGCGGCGGGCCTCGTTTTCCGTCTTGCCCATACGTCGCGCCAGTTCGCGCTTGGAGATGCCGGCTTGTCTGAAGGCTTCGATCACCGCGAGCTTGATCGCGTCCTCGGGATCGACGGCGATAGCAATGCCTGTTTTCGCGGAGGGGACCGGTATTGCGCGGCCGTCCTGAACAATGCCGCGAAGCGCGAGACCGAGCGCTTCTTGCGCGCTGGCGATGGCCTCGTTGCGGTCGCCGCCATGGGTTATCGTTTCAGGAACATCGGCAAAGGTGACGAGATACCCTCCATCGGGATCGGGCTGGATTTCCGCCAAATATACGTATCTCATCCCGTTCTCCATCGCCGAGTGTGCGCACAAAAATGTGCGCGACGCAACGATGGATGCGATGGTGGAGCAGAAGGGGAGGTGTGAACAGTCGGCAATAGGGATGACGACATACGAACAAGGCGCTCTGGAGCGCCTAATGCATCATATTTCTGTCGGTTGGGAAGATTTGGAGCGGGCGAAGGGGTTCGAACCCTCGACCCCAACCTTGGCAAGGTTGTGCTCTACCACTGAGCTACACCCGCTCATAATCCCGACGGCCTGTGGTAGTTAGAGAGGACCGTGGGCGCCACCTTGCGGCGACGGGCGCTATATCGCCCAAACGATTTTCAAATGCAACAGGGAAATGACGGAAAGGCGAAGAAAAATTTGAGAAGCTTTCCCGATCCCACCTAAAATGCCGCAAATGCAGGGAAAAGCGGCGAATAGGCACGTTGCAAAAAAGGGGAGGGAGACGTAATCAGGGGGCGCCTTATCCCAATAGAGTGCTGGAACGAGCCATGACCGAGAAGACGCCGAAGACCGCAGCCGAACTCTACGCCTTTCTCGACGGGCTCGGCATCAAGCACAGCACGAAGACGCATGCGCCGGTGTTCACGGTGGCCGAATCGGTGGCGTTGCGCGACGAGATTCCCGGCGGCCACACCAAGAACCTGTTCGTGAAGGACAAGARGGACCAGTTCTTCCTGCTCACTGTCGAGGAGAATGCCTCGGTCGACCTGAAGACGGTGCACACGCTGATCGGTGCTGCCAGCAAGGTGTCGTTCGGCAAGCCGGAGAAGCTGATGGAGTATCTGGGCGTCATTCCGGGCTCGGTCACGGCCTTCGGCGCGATCAATGATTCCGACCACAAGGTCACATTCGTTCTTGATGCCGATCTCATGAAGGACGAGATTATCAATTGCCATCCGCTGTCCAACGACGCGACCACGTCGATTGCAAGTGCGGACCTCGTCCGCTTCATGGAAGCGACCGGTCACACGCCGCTTGTCTTGAAAGTGACGTCCTGACATACGATTTTAACGCTAGAAAAGCCGGCTGACCGGCGCGGCGGGAGATACTCATGAGCGGCAACGACAATCCCTACAGCAATTCCTTCGGCCAGATGTCGGCAACGGCAAGCTATGGCGGCGCGCCTGCAGCACCGGCTCAGGCAGCGGCACCAGCGCCGATGGCGGCCGGCGGCGGCTATATCAAGGATACGACGACGGCGACCTTCAGCAAGGACGTCATCGAGGAGTCGCGCAACCAACCCGTTCTCGTCGATTTCTGGGCGCCATGGTGCGGCCCTTGCAAGCAGTTGACACCCGTCATCGAAAAGGTGGTCAACGAGGCTCAAGGCCGCGTCAAGCTCGTCAAGATGAACATCGACGATCATCCTTCGATCGCCGGCCAGCTCGGCATCCAGTCGATCCCCGCCGTCATCGCCTTTGTCGGCGGCCGCCCGGCCGATGGTTTCATGGGTGCGGTGCCGGAAAGCCAGATCCGTGAGTTCATCGATCGCGTCGCCGGTCCCGCGGGTGCCGATCAGGCGGCCGAGATCGAGGCCGTGCTCGTCGAGGCCGATGGTCTGCTCGCCAGCGGTGACATCAATGGCGCAGCACAGCTCTATGGCGCCGTCATGCAGGCCGATCCCGACAACGCCAAGGCGCTCGCCGGCATGGCGCAGTGCATGATTTCAGCCAACCAACACGAGCGGGCGCGCGAGGCACTGAACGAACTCCCCGACGAGATGGCGGCGGATCCGGCGATCCAGGCGGTGGTGAAGAAGCTCGAGCAGATCGAGGAAGCCCGCAAGCTCGGCGATCCCGTGGCTCTTGAGCAGGCGCTTGCCGCAAACCCCGACGATCACGAGGCGCGCATGAAGCTCGCCAAGATCCGCAATGTCGAGGGTGCACGCGAGGAAGCGGCCGATCACCTGCTCTACATCATGCGCAAGGACCGCACCTTCGACGACGACGGCGCGCGCCGCCAGCTTTTGCAGTTCTTCGAGGTCTGGGGCTTCAAGGATCCGACCAGCGTTTCTGGACGGCGCAAGCTTTCTGCGCTGCTGTTCTCTTAAGCATCAGCGACATTTCGCCTTTCGGTTTGCCGCCATCGACCCTTGCGTTTTCGATGGGGTACCCCACATTCGTTTAGATGCGGACGTGTGGTTTAGGTCCGCCGATTATGCGGGACGAGTGCCGATGCAAGTGGGGAATGCACGATATCTGAAGAGCGGCGATGTGCCTGACACGATCGCCGTCTTCCCCTTGACCGGTGCGCTGCTGCTTCCCACCGGCCAGCTTCCTCTCAACATCTTCGAGCCGCGCTATCTCGCCATGTTCGACRCGGCGATATCAGGCARCCGGCTGATCGGCATGGTGCAGCCGGCGCTTGGCGAGAGCGACGACAAGAATAGCGACGGCAATCTCAGTGCCGTCGGCTGCGTCGGGCGCATCACCTCGTTTGCCGAGACCGGCGACGGTCGCTACATCGTCTCGCTGACCGGCGTCTGCCGCTTCCGTCTGCTCGACGAGAAGGACACGCACCAGCCTTACCGCACCTTCCGCATCGCGCCGTTCATCTCAGATCTTTCGGCACGCAACGAAGAGGACGCGGTCGATCGCGCGGCGCTTCTCGCCGCCTTCAAGGCCTATCTCGAGGCCAACAAGCTGGAGGCGGACTGGGAAAGCGTGGAGCGCGCCAGCAACATGACGCTGGTCAATTCGCTCGCGATGATGTCGCCCTTCGGCCCAGCGGAAAAGCAGGCGCTTCTCGAGGCGCCGGATCTGAAGACGCGGGCGGAAACGCTGATCGCCATCACCGAGATCGTCCTTGCCCGGGTCTTCGGTGACTCGGACACGATTTTGCAGTAGAAGCGGTCGCATGGACGAAAAACTGAGCCGCGTCGATCCCAAGCTTCTGGAACTGATGGTCTGCCCGCTGACCAAGGGGCGGCTGACGTACGATCGCGAACACAACGAGCTCGTCTCCGAAAAGGCAAAGCTCGCCTACCCGATCCGCGACGGCATTCCGATCATGCTTGTATCGGAAGCGCGCGAGATCGAGGAATAGAGCAAGCCCGTTTCTTTCTGATAAATTCTGTTGCTTCTGCAAATCAAGGTTGCAATTATGCGTGCTGAAGCAATCCGGGCTTTTCCATGGGCGACAGTGAAGAAACAGCGGGCACGAAAAGGCTCGAGCCAGATCTGGTGGAAATAGAAGCGACGAAGTTTCTCGCGAACTTTATCGACCGCGCGGCAACCGCGCTTTTGGTTGGCGGCGTGATATCGCCGTTCTTTACGTCGGCCGGACTTGAGCTGTTGCCGAACGTAGGAAATCCGGCATCCACCGCAGGCGTTTGGATGTTTTGCGCTATCGTGCTACATTTAGTCGGTCATGCCACTCTTTCGAGATTGAGACGCCAACCATGACGGACAGCCTCTACTGGTCGTTTTATCTCGTGCCGCTCGGCGTTACGGCGGCATGTCTTCTTCTTTATGCCGGGCACGGCCTTTACCTTGGCTATCGCAGGCGGCTTAGAGTGGCTCGCGCGTCAGGCAACGCTACGCTTGATTCCAGTCGTATCAAGGCAGCCATGCCCACGCGCGAAGATTGGGGTTGGTTTCCCGTATTCGCAACGGCTTTGATTTTGATCGGCATATTTGTTTTCGCCAGCCGACCACCACTAGCCTGAGGCTACGCCCTAAATCGCCTCGCCCGCCAGCAAGCGCGGGTTGCCCGCCGCTGTCGTGCCGGCGGCCTGGCCGATGAAGTAGGATTTGAGGCCTGGCAGGCGGTCGACGAGGCCGAGGCCGAAGTCGCGGGCGATGCGGATCGGCGCGAGATCGTTGGAAAACAGGCGGTTCAGCACATCGGTGGTCACGCCCATGCGGAAGGTGTCGAAACGGCGCCAGGCCTGGTAGCGCTCGAGAATGTTGATCGAGCCGATATCGAGGCCGAGGCGATCGGCTTCGACGATGGTTTCGGCGAGCGCCGCCACATCCTTGAAGCCGAGATTGAGGCCCTGGCCGGAGATCGGGTGGATGCCGTGGGCGGCGTCGCCTGCGAGCGCCAGGCGCGGGGCGACGAAGGCGCGCGCCAGCGTCAGGCCGAGCGGGAAGGCGCGCTTGTCGCCCACCACCTTCAGCGCGCCGAGCTTGTGGCCGAAGCGACGCTCCAGTTCTTCCTCGAAAATCAGGTCGTCGGAGCGCACCAGCCGGTTGGCGTCAGCCGTCGTTTCTGTCCAGACCAGCGAGGAGCGGTTGTCCTTCAGCGGCAGGATGGCGAAGGGGCCTGAGGGCAGGAAGTGCTCCTCGGCACAGCCATTGTGCGGGCGCTCGTGCTCGACCGTGGTGACGATGCCGGATTGGCCGTATTCCCAATGAACCGTCTTGATGCCCGCCAGATCGCGCAGGTGCGAGCGCACGCCGTCGCAGGCGACGACGAGTTTGGTCTCGATCGTGCTGCCGTCGGAGAGCGTGATCTCGGCGTGGGTGTCGAGCGTCTTCAGGCCGGTGGCGCCAAGGCCGTGGGTGATCTCGATGCCGAGCCGTTCGCAAGCGCCGCGCAGCGCGCCCACCATCGCGACATTCGGGATCATGTGGGCGAAGGGCTTGCCGTCCTCGACTTCGCCATCGAAGGTCAGGAAGATCGGGCGGACGGGATCGGAGGTCTTGGAATCGGTGACGATCATCTTGGTGATCGGCTGCGCGGTCGGCTCGATCTCGTTCCAGATGCCGAAAACGTCGAGCATCTTGGTGGCGGCGGCGATGATGGCGGATGCGCGCGGGTCCTTGCGCCAGACGTCCGCAGGGGCTGCCTCGACCACCGCGACATCAAGATGCGGCGCCGCCTGCTTGACCGCGACAGCCATGGAGAGACCGACATAACCCCCGCCAACCACAAGCATGTCACGCATAACGCCCGTCCCGTTCTTTTAGAATATCCTATTGATCTATATAGATCATCATCGCCACACTTCCTACCTGCCGGAGCCATACAAAATGACGCGCCTCACCGAAAAGCCGACCGCGATGGAAACCCTGCTCGCAACGCTCGATCTCGAGCCGATCGAGGTCGATATCTTCCGCGGTACCAGCCCGCAGGTCGGCTGGCAGCGGGTGTTCGGCGGGCAGGTGATAGCGCAGGCGCTGATGGCGGCGCAGCGCACCGTCGACATTGAGCGGCTGGTGCATTCGCTGCATGCCTATTTCATGCGTCCGGGCGATCCCTCGGTGCCGATCATCTACCAGGTCGAGCGCATCCGTGACGGGTCGAGCTTCAACACCCGCCGCGTCGTTGCCATCCAGCACGGCAAGGCGATCTTCGCGCTGTCGGCCTCGTTCCAGATCGTCGAACCCGGCTTCGAGCACCAGGTCGCCATGCCCGACGTGCCGATGCCCGAGACGCTGATCGACGAGAACGAGATCGCCAAGCGCTATCTGGCGCATGCGCCGGAGGCGATCCGCAAATATTGGGGTCGCGAGCGGCCGATCGAAATCCGGCCGGTCTCGCTGACCCATTATTTCTCCGACAAGAAGCTCGATCCGCTCCAGCATGTCTGGGTGCGCGCCAATGGTCCGGTTCCCGATGACCGGCACGCCCAGGCGGCGGTGCTTGCGTATATCTCCGACATGACGCTGCTCGACACGTCGCTCTACCCACACGGCACCTCGATCTTCGACCAGACGATCCAGGTCGCCAGCCTCGACCATTCGATGTGGTTCCACCGCCCGGTCAAGCTCGACGATTGGCTTCTCTATACACAGGACAGCCCGTCCGCATCCGGTGCGCGAGGTTTGACGCGCGGTAGCCTCTATACGCGAGATGGCGTGCTCATTGCGTCGGTGGCGCAGGAGGGTCTGATTCGTAAAAGGGCAAATGACTAATTTGGATGCAAATTTAATCGTTTGTGTATTTTTTGAGCGATTATTAGGCAATCACTTGCCTGTTTAATGGCGCCTGCAAATATATTCCTTATTTTTCAATACCTTAACAAATCGTTTCGAATCTGGCACGGGCCTTGAATGTAAGAGGTCGGTCGCTGGTCGCAAACGGCAGTGGCAAGGAGAGTCGGCTCCGTGCCGAGGGTAACGAAGGATGGGAAACCAGATGAAAATTGTGATGGCCATTATCAAGCCGTTCAAGCTGGATGAGGTGCGTGAAGCCCTTACGGCGATCGGCATTCAGGGCCTGACCGTGACCGAAGTGAAGGGTTACGGGCGCCAGAAGGGACATACCGAAATCTATCGCGGCACCGAATACGCGGTCAGCTTCCTGCCGAAGCTGAAGATCGAGATCGCCGTCGCAAGCGAGCTCGTCGACAAGGCTGTCGAAGCCATCGCGTCGTCGGCCAAGACCGGTCAGATCGGCGACGGCAAGATCTTCGTTTACTCGATCGACCATGCCGTGCGCATCCGTACCGGCGAAACCGATGCAGAAGCGCTGTAAGTAACGGTAGAGCCAAGGAGCTTTTCTCTATGTCAATTTCGAAGTTTTCTCCCACTCTGGCGCGCCTTGCCACTGCGTCCGCAGCGCTTCTCGCGCCGGTCGTCGCCTTCGCGCAGGATGCCGCCACCGCTGCCGCTCCGGCTGCCGCCGCCGCACCCGTTCCGGACAAGGGCGACACCACTTTCATGTTCGTCTCGACCATCCTGGTGCTGTTCATGCTCGTTCCGGGCCTCGCACTGTTCTACGGCGGCCTGGTCCGCGCCAAGAACATGCTCTCGGTCCTGATGCAGTGCACGATGATCGGCGCCGTCATGATGCTGATCTGGGTCATCTACGGCTATTCCTTCGCCTTCGGTGGCTCGGAAAGCGCATACTGGGGCGGTACCGCCAAGCTGTTCCTCTCCGGCGTGACCAAGGAAACGACGGCAGCCACCTTCTCGCAAGGCGTCGTCATTCCTGAGTTCATCTTCGTGATGTTCCAGATGACCTTCGCCGCCATCACGCCTGCGCTCATCGTCGGCGCATTCGCCGAGCGCATCAAGTTCTCGGCCGCGGTGCTCTTCTGCGCGCTGTGGGCAACCTTCGTCTACTTCCCGGTCGCACACATGGTCTGGGACGCAAATGGCCTGCTCTTCAAGATGGGCGCGCTCGACTTCGCAGGCGGCACGGTCGTTCACATCAACGCCGGTATCGCCGGTCTGGTTGGTGCGATCCTCGTCGGCAAGCGCATCGGCTTCGGCAAGGACATGATGGCTCCGCACTCGATGACGCTCACCATGGTTGGTGCCTCGATGCTCTGGGTCGGCTGGTTCGGCTTCAACGCCGGCTCCAACCTCGAAGCTTCCGGCGGCGCGATGCTCGCAACCGTCAACACCTTCGTTGCAACCGCCGCTGCCATCGTATCGTGGGCTGCCGTCGAAACGATGACCCGCGGCAAGGCCTCCATGCTCGGTGGCGCTTCCGGCATGGTCGCCGGTCTGGTCGCCATCACGCCTGCTGCCGGCATCGTCGGCCCGATGGGCGCGATCGTCATGGGTCTCATCGTCTCGCCGCTTTGCTACTTCTTCGTCTCCGTGGTGAAGAACAAGTTCGGCTACGACGACACGGCTGACGTCTTCGGCGTTCACGGCGTCGGCGGCATCTTCGGCGCGATCTTCACCGGCATCTTCGCCAGCGCATCGCTCGGTGGCGTCGGTTACGCCGAAGGCGTGACGATGGGTGGCCAGGTCATGACCCAGCTCACCGCCGTTGCAATCACCGTCGTATGGTGCGGCATCGGTTCGGCGATCCTCTACAAGATCGTCGATGTCATCGTCGGCCTGCGCGTCGCCGTCGAAGCCGAACGCGAAGGTCTCGACCTCGCTACGCATGGCGAAGCCGCTTACCACTCCTAAACAAGGCTTGCGGCGCTCAAAAATGGGCGCCGCTCAACAGCCCGTCGCGGCTTGATCAACACTCTAGCCGCTCTTGGCCCGGACCTTTCAAAGGTTCGGGCCTTTTTATTTCCGTATCCGTCGACCAGCGCGCTCATGGTTAACATCGCTTTAACCGTCCTTTGGTTAGGTGGAGCGGACGCATTGGGCGCGAAGCGCATTGGCGATTCGCACGCATCAGGCATTGGACGGGTACAACACATGGCAAGAAGCACATCGCCAGCAATGGATGGCCGGCCGGACCGTTTCTCCCTTTCGGGGTTCATTTTCCGGCAGGCGCAGACCCTTTTGGGGTTTGCAATCTTCATTGCGCTGGCACTGGCCGTCGCGGCTTTGGCGACCTGGAACGTCGCCGATCCGAGCTATTCCTACGCCACCGGCAACGAGCCCACCAATGTGCTCGGCTATAGCGGTGCCGCCTTCGCCGATATCCTGATGCAATTCTTCGGCCTTGCCAGCGTGGTGGCGCTGCTGCCCGTCGTCGCCTGGGCGCTGGCGCTGATCTCCGGCCGCCGCTTCACCCGCATTCCGGCGCGCGCCGCCGCATGGGGCCTCGGCTCCGTTCTCTCCTGCGCCGTTCTCGGCTGCTTTCCGCCGCCGCTCACCTGGCCGATCCCCAATGGCATCGGCGGCGTTATCGGCGACATGATCCTGCGCTTCCCAGCGCTGTTCGTCGGCGCCTATCCGACCGGAACCTTCGCCACCGCCGTCGGCTGCATCTTCGCGGTGCCCTGCGTCTGGATGATGCTCTTTGCCGCCGGCATCGTCGGCCGCACCGAAGAGGAAGAGGCCGAAGAGGAGGAAGAAAACTACGCCGCCAGCCGCTCCAAGCTGCGCTCGGTGGGCGATGAGGACGAGGAAGACGACGAGGGCGGCTGGCTTGCCTTCGGCGCGCTGACGCATGCCTGGTACATGAGCCAGGCCCGCATGCGCCGCATGCTCGGCATGGGTCCGCGCAAGCGCAAGCTCGATGATTACGACGCGCCCTACGATTTCAATGACGACGAGTTCGGCAAGCTCAACGAGCCGGTGCGCGCCAAGGCGCCCCAACGCGGCGAGCGCATGGATCCCTCGATGGATCCGTCGATCGCGCCCCGAGCCGGTTCGCCGCGCCGCGTGGTGTCGGCGCCGTCGATCTCGCTCAACGACGATGATGACGACGACATGGGCTACGATAGCGACATGCCGCCGCGCCCGGCCGATATTCTGCCCGACGACGAGGACGACAATGGCTGGATGATGCGCGCGCCTGCCAAGCAGGCCGGCGGTCGCGCCGAGCCGCGCGTGCAGCAGGCCGCTCAGCGCCCCAAGCTCGGCGCCCGTATCGAGCGCGAGCAGCAGGGCTCCTTCATCCGCCCCGAAGGCTTCCAGCTGCCGTCGATGCATCTTCTCGCCGAGCCCAAGGCCGTCGTGCGCGATTCGACGCTGTCGGCCGATGCGTTGGAGCAGAACGCCCGCATGCTTGAAGGTGTGCTCGAGGATTTCGGCGTCAAGGGCGAGATCATCCATGTCCGTCCTGGCCCCGTCGTCACGCTTTACGAACTGGAGCCTGCGCCCGGCATCAAGTCGTCGCGCGTCATCGGCCTTGCCGACGATATCGCCCGCTCGATGAGCGCGATCGCCGCCCGCGTCGCCGTCGTGCCAGGCCGCAACGCCATCGGTATCGAACTGCCGAACAATATCCGCGAGACCGTCTATCTGCGCGAGATGATCGCCTCCAGGGATTTCGAGACCTCCAAGGCCAAGCTCGCCATGGCGCTCGGCAAGACGATCGGCGGCGAAGCCGTCATCGCCGATCTCGCCAAGATGCCGCATCTGCTCGTCGCCGGCACCACCGGCTCGGGTAAATCTGTCGCCATCAACACCATGATCCTGTCGCTGCTCTACCGCATGACGCCGGAGCAGTGCCGCCTGATCATGATCGATCCGAAGATGCTCGAACTCTCCGTCTATGACGGCATTCCGCATCTGCTCTCGCCCGTCGTTACCGATCCGAAGAAGGCCGTCGTGGCGCTGAAGTGGACGGTGCGCGAGATGGAAGAGCGCTACAAGAAGATGTCGAAGATCGGTGTGCGCAACATCGACGGCTTCAATTCCCGCGTCGAGCAGGCGCTTGCCAAGGGTGAGGCGATCTCGCGTACCGTGCAGACGGGCTTCGACCGGGAGACCGGCGAGGCGATGTACGAGACGGAAGAGTTCGACCTGAAGCCGCTGCCCTATATCGTCGTCATCATCGACGAAATGGCCGACCTGATGATGGTCGCCGGCAAGGATATCGAAGGCGCCGTGCAGCGCCTGGCGCAGATGGCGCGCGCCGCCGGCATCCATGTCATCATGGCGACGCAGCGCCCATCCGTCGACGTCATCACCGGCACGATCAAGGCCAACTTCCCTACCCGCATCTCCTTCCAGGTGACGTCGAAGATCGACAGCCGCACCATTCTGGGCGAGCAGGGCGCCGAACAGCTGCTCGGCATGGGCGACATGCTCTATATGGCCGGCGGCGGCCGCATCCAGCGCGTCCATGGCCCGTTCGTGGCCGATGGCGAAGTGGAAGACATCGTCGCCTATCTGAAGACGCAGGGCGCGCCCCAATATCTCGATGCCATCACCGCCGATGACGACGAGGATGGCGATTACGGCGGCGGGCCTGCTGGCACCGGCAATCTCGCGGATTCCGACGACCCCTATGACCAGGCCGTCGCCATCGTCCTGCGCGACGGAAAGGCCTCGACCTCCTACGTCCAGCGCCGTCTCGGCATCGGCTACAACCGCGCGGCGTCGCTCATCGAGCGGATGGAGCAGGAGGGCATCATCGGCCCGGCCAACCATGCCGGCAAGCGCGAGATCCTGGTTCCCACCGAAGGCGATATTCTCGACCGGTAAGGGCGTGCGCGCCCTTGATTCCGGCATTTTCAGCGCGATTTATCTCGCATGTACTGGTCCTTCACGGAAACCTGATCGGCGCGAAAACGTTACCTTTGGCCGGTCGCGCCAGGACGCCATGAAGACGCCGCGTTTCGGCAGCATGCAGACTGCATAAAGGAGACTTTCATGAACCACTCCGACACATTCCTGGACCGCTTCACGCTGACACGGCGCCACATGCTGGGTGCGCTTGCTGTCGCGGCTGCGTCCACGGCGCTGCCGCTCAACGTCTTCGCCCAGGCGGCCGCGGCTGCGTCCACAAGCGGCACCGCGCAGGCGATCGCCGACCACTTCTCCTCGGTCGCCACCATGCAGGGCGAGTTCGTGCAGTTCGGCCCCAAGGGCGAGCAGACAGGCGGCAAATTCTTCATCCAGCGCCCCGGCAAGCTGCGCTTCAACTACGACGACCCGTCGCCGATCCGCGTGATCGCCGATGGGAAGAACGTGGCGATCGGCAACATGAAGCTGAAGACATGGGACCTTTATCCGCTGTCGAAGACGCCGCTCAGCCTGCTTCTCGCACAGAAGATCGACCTGTCGGCCGGCTCGGTGAAGAGCGTCAAGGAGGAGTCCGACCTGACGACCATCGCGCTCGGCAACAACACCGTCTTCGGCAACTCGACCATCACCATGATGTTCGACCCGAAGACCTATGACCTGCGCCAATGGACGATCACCGACAACCAGGGCAAGGACACCTCTGTCATGGTGTTCAACGTCAAGACCGGCGTGCAGTTCGACGACAAGGTTTTCAAGGTGCCTTACGAGGTCATCCCGGGAACGGCTGCCTATCGCGATTGATGGTTGGCTGGCAGGGCGGCGATGTCTCCCTGCCCTCATTCCTGTACCCAAGCGTCGCTCGGGCGATGTCACAGGAATCCAGCAATGGCGCGTCCGCGCCGTGCATGAACGACCCAGTGTTGTATCGGAAGAAGAGTCTCTCGCCGCGCGGACGCGCGTCTGCTGGATTCCCGCCACAAGGGCGAGAATGAGTGAGGATGGGTGGCCTCGGGCGTCCACAGTAGCCCACCACGACACCACAAAACTCCGCGCGGAGCAAAGCTCGGCGACGGCTGGCAAAAGCATCCCAAAAAGTGGGAACGGGCAGGCGGCATTATATAGCTGGTATGTGTGTCAGGCGTTTCCACCTGCCCGATTGCTTCAAGGTTTCCGGGTCGTCCAGGCCGACAGGAGCGTCTCTCGGCCTTTCCTTGCCGGATGATCCCTTGGCCCTGACAGCCTTGGAACCACCTCTTCACAACCATCACCGAACGCCGGATGCCAACCTTGGCGTGACCGGTTCGCGAACCCGGCTCCCTGTCCGATGACGTCATCAGTGTGTGGCGATTGCGGGTGACGGGGATAACGGGGTGCGCCGAATTCGGCTATCATGCTGATAATGTCGCGATGTTTCTTGGTCGTGCCGTGAAATTTTCCCCGTCGCCACGCTGACGACAGGAGCGGATGGGCCGATCACGCCGCCACTGGTAATTCCCGCGCATTTCCGCCATATACAGCCCAAACACACATGGACATGAGACAATGAGCGCAACGGTCGAATTCGCGAGGATGAACGGGCTTGGCAACAAGATCCTGGTTGTCGACATGCGCGGGCGCAAGGACAAGGTTACGCCCGAAGCCGCGATCGCGCTCAATGCGGCTTCTGAGACCCAGTTCGACCAGATCATGGCGATCCACGATCCGAAGGCCGAAGGCACCGATGCCTGGATCGATATCCTGAACTGCGACGGCACCAAGGCACAGGCCTGCGGCAACGGCACGCGTTGCGTGGTGCAGGCGCTTTCGGCCGAGACGGGCAAGAAGGTCTTCACCTTCCAGACCGTCGCCGGCATCCTGAATGCAGCCGAGAACGAGGATGGAACGATCTCGGTCGACATGGGCCGACCGGTGTTTCAGTGGGACAAGATCCCGCTCTCGGAAGAGTTCTTCGATACCAGCCGCATCGAGCTGCAGATCGGGCCGATCGACAATCCGGTACTGCATTCGCCTTCGGCCATGTCGATCGGCAATCCGCATGCGATTTTCTGGGTCGACAGGGATCCGATGAGCTTCGATCTGGAGCGCTTCGGACCGCTGCTCGAAAACCACCCGATGTTTCCCGAGAAGGCCAATATCACGCTGGCGCAGGTCACGTCCGACGCAAGCCTGCGCACCCGCACCTGGGAACGCGGCGCCGGCCTGACGCTTGCCTGCGGCTCGGCCGCCTGCGCCGCAGGCGTTTCGGCCGCGCGCACCGGCCGCACCGGCCGCAAGGTCACGATCGACGTCGCAACCGCGCCGAGCCGGCAGCCGCTCACCATCGAATGGCGTGAGGACGACCATGTCGTCATGACCGGTCCCGCCGAATGGGAATGGTCCGGCACCGTCGATCCCGTGACCGGCGTTTGGCAGCGTGATGAGGCGGTCGAGGCTCCGGGGGCGGAAGCCAAGTGAGCGGGGTCGAGGTCATCACCTTCGGCTGTCGTCTGAATACCTACGAATCCGAAGTGATGCGGGCCGAGGCCGAGAAGGCCGGGCTGAACAACGCCATTCTGGTCAATACCTGCGCCGTGACGGGCGAGGCCGTGCGTCAGGCGCGCCAGGCGATCCGCCGGGCGCGTCGCGACAATCCACATGCCCGCATCATCGTCACCGGCTGCGCCGCGCAGACCGAGAAACACACCTTCGCCGAGATGGCCGAGGTCGACGCGGTGCTTGGTAACGAAGAGAAGCTCAAGAGCACCAATTACCGCGCGCTGCCGGATTTTGGCGTCTCGGCCGAAGAGAAGCTGCGCGTCAACGACATCATGAGCGTCAAGGCCACCGCGCCGCAGATGGTCAAGCATATCGACGGCCACGTGCGCGCCTTCATCCAGGTGCAGAATGGCTGCGACCACCGCTGTACCTTCTGCATCATCCCTTATGGCCGCGGCAATTCGCGCTCGGTGCCGATGGGATCGGTGGTCGACCAGGCGCGCAAGCTCACCGAAAGCGGCTATCGCGAGATCGTGCTGACGGGTGTGGACGCCACCAGCTACGGCGCCGACCTGCCGGGCGAGCCGACGCTCGGGTTGCTCGCGAAGACGCTTCTCAAGCAGGTGCCGGATATAAGGCGTCTCCGTCTGTCGTCGATCGACAGCATCGAGGCGGACCGGCATCTCCTCGATCTCATCGCCGACGAAGCGCGCTTCATGCCGCATCTGCACCTGTCGCTGCAGCATGGCGACGACATGATCCTGAAGCGGATGAAGCGCCGACACTCCAGCGCCGATGCGCTTAACTTCGTCAACGAGGCCAGAAGGCTGCGGCCGGAGATCTCGATCGGCGCCGACATGATCGCTGGTTTCCCGACCGAGACGGAAGAGATGTTCGGCAATGCCGTGAGGCTCGCCGAGGACGCGCAAATCGCGCATCTGCACGTCTTCCCCTACAGCCCGCGACCGGGAACGCCGGCAGCACGGATGCCGCAGCTCGACCGGACGCTCGTCAAGGAGCGGGCGGCGCGGTTGCGCGCCACTGGACATATGCTGCATCAGTCCCATCTCGATCGCATGGTCGGCACGCGGCAATGGCTGCTGGTGGAAAACAACGGACTGGCGCATACGGAAAACTTCACGCTTGTCGCAGCGCCGGGGCTAAGCCCCCGCGCGCTGGTTGAGGTCGATATCGTCGGCCACAACGGCAAGCACCTCGACATGCAACTGACGGCCGCCTCCGCGGCCTGACCTGACGGAATTCTCATGGCGTTCAGCTTCATCAAAAAGGTCTTCACCTTCGGCCCCGACAAGACGGCGGAAGAGCAGGCGCCGGATACGGTCGAGACCAAGGCCCCCGAGGTTGCGGTCGAGCCGGTCGCGGAGGCGCCTGTTGCTGACGTGACGGCGCCGGTGCCATCCGCGCCGGTGGAAGACTTGCCCGTTGCCACCGATCCGGTATTGCCGGAAGAGGTGGAGACGGCCGGTGGGCCTTCCGCCGATGGCGAGGATGTTGCCGAGGACGAGGTTTCCGAGGACGAGGTTTCCGAGGATTTGCCGACGGCACTGGCTACCGATGATGTCGGGTTGGTGCCGTTGTCCTTGCTGGAGGCTGAGGCGGAGTCTGATGCTGAGGCAGACGTCGCTGACGCCGAGGGTGCGGTACCCCCCTCTGTCCTGCCGGACATCTCCCCCACAAGGGGGGAGATCGACTCGTTGGGGTCGCCCGACCAGACAGCTGACGATGGAGTGAGTGTTCAGGCAGTTCCGCCTACGGACGAGATTGACCTGCAGCCTTCAGTCGACGAAACGGTCGAGGATGAAGCGAGCGAGCCCGCCCAGCCAATCTCCCCCCCTGTGGGGGAGATGCCCGGCAGGGCAGAGGGGGGTACCACGCCCTCCGAGCCAGCTTCTGTCGACTCCACAGAACCAACTCTGACCGACACCGACTCCCCCATCCTCCCCAAGGGCTTCTCCACCGCCACCGAGACCCCCGAACCCGTCACTATCGTCCCGCCGGCCAAGCTGAACTGGTTCCAGCGCCTGCGCGCCGGCCTCGCGCGCACCTCGTCGCAGCTGACGGG
Source organism: Rhizobium sp. 01N48 (assembly GCF_056399145.1). NCBI lineage: Bacteria > Pseudomonadati > Pseudomonadota > Alphaproteobacteria > Hyphomicrobiales > Rhizobiaceae > Rhizobium > Rhizobium sp. 01N48. The sequence continues at coordinate 53,139 of NZ_JBFTQT010000005.1, read as the reverse complement.
CCAGATCTCGGCGCTCTTCACCAAGCGCAAGCTCGACGACGACACGCTGCAGGATCTCGAAGACCTGCTGATCCAGGCCGATCTGGGCGTCGAGACGGCGTTGCGCGTCACCGATACGCTGGCCTCGGAACGCTACGGCAAGGACGTGTCGGGCGAGGATGTGAGCCGCATCATGGCGGCGGAGATCACCAAGGTGTTGAAGCCGGTGGCAAAGCCATTGCAGCTCGATCTCAGCCACAAGCCGCATGTCATCCTCGTCGTCGGCGTCAACGGCACCGGCAAGACCACCACCATCGGCAAGCTCGCCGCCAAGCTGTCAGGCGCCGGGCTGAAGGTGATGGTGGCGGCCGGCGATACGTTCCGCGCGGCGGCGATCGAGCAGCTGAAGATCTGGGCGGACCGCACCAAGTCGGAATTCATCGGCACCAAGCTCGGCGCCGATGCGGCCGGACTTGCCTATGATGCGTTCGAGCAGGCCAAGCAGAAGAAATGCGACGTGCTGATCATCGACACCGCCGGCCGCCTGCAGAACAAGACGGAGCTGATGGCCGAGCTCGAGAAGATCGTGCGCGTGCTCGGCAAGCTCGATCCGGACGCGCCGCACACGGTGCTGCAGACGCTTGACGCCACCACCGGCCAGAACGCGTTGAGCCAGGTGGAGATCTTCCGCAACGTCGCCGGCGTCAACGGCCTGATCATGACCAAGCTTGACGGCACGGCGCGCGGCGGCATCCTCGTCGCCATCTCCGCCAAGCACAAGCTGCCGGTCTATTTCATCGGCGTCGGCGAGGGCGTGGACGATCTGGAGCCCTTCGAGGCCGAGGATTTCGCCCATGCGATCGCCGGCCTCGGAGACGCGCGGGGCTGATCAAGTCGCCGCCATTGCCGCCGATCACGATTGATGCCACAGATATGCCCGCAAGGGCGCGCAAGCGTCCGGGATAGAGACTGACGACAAAGACTGACGATAAGAACTGACTAGGGAACGGATTAGGGACCTCATGACGACCGAGAGCGATATCACCCCGTCGGCGACAGACAAGCATCACCCGATGCTCAAGCTGGCGCTGGAGCTCGGGCCGCTGCTGATCTTCTTCTTCGCCAATCTGCGCGGTCCCTGGCTGGTGGAGAAGTTCCCGGTTCTCGCCTCGCTCGGCGGCCCGCTCTTCGTCGCGACCGCGCTGTTCATGGCGGCGACGGTGATCTCGCTCGTCATCTCGAAGGTCGTTCTTCGCCATCTGCCGATCATGCCCTTCGTCTCGGGCATCGTCGTTTTGATCTTCGGCTCGCTGTCGATCTACCTGCAGGACGAGACCTTCATCAAGATGAAGCCGACCATCATCAATTCGCTGTTCGGCCTCACGCTGCTCGGCGGCCTGCTCTTCGGCAAGTCACTGCTCGGCTATGTCTTCAACGCCGCCTTCCAGCTCGACGCCGAGGGGTGGCGCAAGCTCACCGTTCGCTGGGGCGTGTTCTTCCTGTTCCTGGCGGTGCTCAACGAAGTCGTCTGGCGCAATTTCTCCGACGATACCTGGGTCGCCTTCAAGGTCTGGGGCACGATGCCGATCACCATCCTGTTCACGCTGGCGCAGATGCCTGTCATCATGAAGCACACGATCGCGCCCGAGGGCGAGGCCGGCCAGTGACGGCGCTGCAGGCGACTGACAGAGCCAAGCACCAGACCTACTGGTTCATCGCCTGCCTCGGCGTGCTCATCGCGCAGATCGTCGCCGAATATCTGATGGGGCGCACGCCGATCTGCACCTGCGGCTACATCAAGCTGTGGGAGGGCACCGTCAATTCCAGCGGCAACTCGCAGCACATGTCGGACTGGTACACGCCGTCCCACATCATCCACGGCTTCCTGTTCTACGGCCTGGCGCATCTGGTGCTGCGTGGCAAGCCGATCGCGATGAAACTGCTTCTGGCGCTGGTGATCGAGTCCGGCTGGGAGCTGCTGGAGAACTCCCCGATCATCATCGACCGCTACCGCACGGCGACGATCTCGCTCGACTATTACGGCGACAGCATCCTGAACTCGGCGATGGACACGGTGTTCATGGCGCTCGGCTTCTTCTTCGCTTGGCGCGCGCCGGTCTGGCTGACGGTCACGATCGCCATCTTCTTCGAGATCTTCACCGGCTACATGATCCGGGACAATCTGACGCTCAACGTGCTGATGCTCGTCTGGCCGCTGGAGGCGGTGAAGACCTGGCAGGGCGGGGCCTAGAGCTACAAGCTCCAGGCCCACACCTCTAGATCAAATCCTTAGAACGTCGCCGTCTTCGGGTCCGGCCCCATGCGCGCCGAGGTGCTGTCGAGCTTGGCGATCTCGGCCATGTCGTCGCCATCGAGCTTGAAGTCGAAAACCTGGAAGTTCTCGACGATACGCGACGGCGTTACCGATTTCGGGATGACGACGAGGCCGCTATCCATGTGCCAACGGATGATCACCTGCGCCGGTGTCTTGCCGTGCTTCTCGGCGATTTTCGCTAGAACCGGATGGGCGATCAGCTTGCCCTGGCCGAGCGGGCTCCAGGACTGCGTGGCGATGTTGAGCTTCTTGTGCGCTTCCTGTGCCACTTTCTGCTGAAAGTCCGGATGCAGCTCGATCTGGTTGATGACGGGCACGACGCCGGTCTCGGCAATCAGTCGCTCGATATGTTCAGGATAGAAATTCGAGACGCCGATCGACTTCGCCCGGCCTTCCTCGCGCAGCTTGATGAAGGCTTTCCACGTATCGACATAGGCGTCGCGGTTCGGCGCCGGCCAGTGGATGAGGTAGAGGTCCACATAATCGGTGCCGAGCCGCTTCAGGCTCTTGTCGAAGGCCTTCAGCGTCGTGTCGTAGCCCTGGTCGGCGTTCCAGAGCTTGGTCGTCAGGAAGACGTCCTTGCGGTCGACGCCCGACGAGCGGATGCCTTCGCCGACGCCCTCTTCGTTTTCATAGACGGCGGCCGTATCGACATGGCGATAGCCGGCTTCGATAGCAGCGCGCACCGCGGGTGCCGCCATGTCGTTGGGTGTCTGCCAGACGCCGAGGCCGACCTGGGGAATGGAATGTCCGTCGTGAAACGTAATGATGGATTGCTGTGCCACAATAAATCTCCGCGAAAGCGATGAATGGAACGGGGCGTGTTGAACGGCGGGTATCCCGCCATTTCCCGAAACGCCTCTCAGCCCGGGCGTCGGTCGGATTGCATATAGGTCAGCCGGCGCGCGATATCACCCCTGCTCTATGCGTCGGGCTTACAAAACCCTGACGACGGTGCCCTTGCGCAAGTAGGGCAGGATCCGGTTCATGTCACGCGGGTGAATGGCGATGCAGCCCTCCGTCGGCTTGTAGCCGGGGCGGATCAGGTGGAAGAAGATCGCCGAGCCGCGATTGCGGGCTCTTGAGCTGATGTTCCAGTCCATGACGAGGCAGACGTCATAGAGCCCGTCGTCGCGCTTCATCTTTTCGTGACTTTTGCTGAACGGCGCCTTCACCAGCCTGTTGTAGTTGGCGTCGCCGGGCTGATCGCACCAGAGCATGTCCTCGCGGATAAGGCGAATCGGTAGCCGCGTTCGCAAACCGGAGGTTTTTTCGCCGCGCACGAAACCCGAAATCAGCCGCATTTCGGCGATCGGAGTGGCGCCATCACCCTCACGCTTGCGCGTGGTGCGGCCCGAACGGCCGATCGCTGCGGGCACCACGACTGTGCCGAATTGCAGCAAAGCCCGGCTTTTCTGCCCCGGCGCTGGTCTAACGGTGATGATCGTTGGTTGCAAAGACGGTGTCCGCCTTGTTTTTTCCATGTTTCTCACATGTTTGTGCAATTGCAGGGGCAATGATTGAAATCATATAGCACCATATACGATAACAGCTTGGTATGCTGATCTTTGCCAACATCCTAAAGTTGGCGTAGGAATAGTGAACCAGATGGCGAGGGACATAGCCGCATGACAGCACGCACCATTTTGTTGGTGGATGATGACGACGACCTCCGCGAAACCCTCACGGAGCAGCTCTCGCTCTATGACGAGTTCACGGTTCTCCAGGAATCCACGGCTGCCAAGGGTGTCGAACGCGCCCGCGCGACGGCTATCGATCTCCTGATCATGGATGTGGGCCTTCCCGACATGGATGGACGCGAGGCGGTGAAGCTTCTGCGCAAGGGCGGCCTCAAGGCGCCGATCATCATGCTGACGGGCCATGACACCGACAGCGATACCATTCTCGGCCTCGAGGCCGGCGCCAACGACTACGTGACGAAGCCGTTCCGTTTCGCGGTTCTGCTTGCCCGCATTCGCGTGCAGCTGCGCCAGCACGAGCAGAGCGAGGACGCCACCTTCAGTGTCGGCCCCTATGTCTTCAAGCCGAGCCAGAAGTTGCTGACCACGGAGAACGGCCAGAAGATCCGCCTCACCGAAAAGGAAGCGGCGATCATCCGTTATCTCTACCGCGCCGAACAGAAGGTCGTAACCCGCGACGTGCTGCTCGAGGAGGTCTGGGGCTACAATTCCGGCGTCACCACCCATACGCTCGAAACCCACGTCTACCGCCTGCGCCAGAAGATCGAGCGCGATCCGTCGAACGCCGAAATCCTGGTCACGGAAAACGGCGGCTACAAGATCGTTCCGTAACCATGGCGCTGAATGACGATATCCAGCTGCTTGCGCAGCTTCCGCTTTTCAACGGAATGTCGGAGGATCAGCTGAGGCTGATCGCCTTCGGCGCGGATCGGCGCGTGATTTCGAACGGGCAGATGCTTTTTCGCGAAAGCTCTCCCGCCGACAGCGCCTACGTCATCGTCAGCGGCAGCGTTGAACTCAGCCACACCGGACGCGACAACAGGCCTGAGGTTCAGGCTGTGGTCGGGTCCGGCACGCTTTTGTCGGAGCTTGCGCTGGTCACGCTCGTCGAGCGCAAGTTCACGGCGATCGCCCGCGAGGACACGGCGATCATCCGCATCACCCGTTCGCTGTTTCACCGGCTGATCGAGGAATATCCGGATGCGGCTTTGCTGATCCAGCAGCGCATCCGCGACAATATCGCGGCATTGGCGGCCAAGGCCGCCGCCGAGCTCCACCGCTTCGCCTGAGGCTCTTTTCTGAGCTGATCAGAGATCGAAGTGCGCCGTCACCGGCACGTGGTCGGACGGCCGGTCCCAGCCGCGCGCCTCTTTCAGTATCTCGATGCGCTGCAGATGTGGCCCAAGATCGCGCGACGACCAGATATGGTCGAGACGCCGACCACGATCGGCCGCTTCCCAATCCTTGGCGCGATAGCTCCACCACGTATAAAGCTTCTGCGTCTCCGGCACGTTCTGGCGCATCAGGTCGAGCCACTGGCCACGCTTCATGACTTCGAGCAGGCCCTCGGTCTCGACAGGCGTGTGGCTGACGATCTTCAGGAGCTGCTTGTGTGACCAGACGTCGTGCTCCATCGGCGCGATATTGAGATCGCCCACCAGGATCGCCGATGTATTGGCCTCGCCATCGGCTTTGAGCAACTTCATCTCCTCGATGAAGTCGAGCTTGTGGCCGAACTTCGGATTGATCGCCCGATCCGGCTCGTCGCCGCCTGCGGGCACATAGAAATTATGGATGCGGATACGCTTGCCGCCACGCTCGAACACCGCCGAAATATGTCGGGCATCGCCGACCTTGCAGTAATCGGTGCTGTGATCCTCGACGAGCGGAAAGCGCGAGGCGATCGCCACGCCGTGATAGCCCTTCTGGCCGTGGATGATCACATGCTCGTAGCCCATGGCCTTCAAGGGCGCCAAGGGGAACAGCTCGTTCGGCACCTTGGTTTCCTGCAGGCAAATGATATCGGGGCGATGCTTGAGGAAGAGCTGCTCGACGATCGGCATGCGCAGCCGGACCGAATTGATGTTCCAGGTGGTGATCGAGAAGCCCATTGCGCTGCCTTTTCCAATTCTGTTGGAAGGGCTTTAGAGCAAAGGCTGCGTAGATGGAACGGATGGGCTGAAGAAAATGGGAGCACTTCACTCCAGCGGCACGTCGAACACCTCGCCGGCCCTGAGTGGCCGGAAGCGTGCCGGCGCCACGTCATGCTCGCGCAATGCGACCTCCAATGCCTTCACCGGCGCGTCCATAGCCTCGTCGGTGAGCTGGAAGGTCGCGAAGTGGTGGCCGGCCACGTGGGCGGCGTTGGCGAGTTGCATGCCGCGGACGGCTTCGTCGGGGTTCTGGTGCTGGCCCTGCATGAACCAGCGCGGCTCGTAGGCGCCGAAGGGCAGGATGGCGAGGCGGAAGGGGCCGTGTTTTTCACCGGCGGCCCGGTAGTTGATGCCGTCGTGGAAGCCGGTGTCGCCGACGTGGTAGATCTTGCCTGACGGAGTCGAGATGACGAAGGCGGCCCAAAGCGCCATGCTGCGGTCACCAGTGCCGCGTGCCGACCAGTGATGCGCCGGCTCGGCGTCGATGGTGATGCCATCTGATATCGCGATCCGGTCGCCCCAGTCCATGACGGAGATTTTCGCATCGGGCGCGGCGCGGCGAATTATGGTGTCGTTGCCAAGGGGCGTGACGAAGTGCGGGCCGTGGGCCGCCTGCAGCCGTTTCAGCGTCGCGACATCGAGATGGTCGTAGTGATTGTGCGAGACGAGCACGAGGTCGATCTTGGGCAAGTCCTCGAAGCGGATGCCGGGGGCCGTCACGCGCTTCGGGCCGGCAAATGAGAAGGGGCTGACGCGGTCCGACCAGACGGGGTCGGTGAGAATGTTGAGGCCCGCCACCTGCACCAGCATCGAGGCATGGCCGACCATGGTCACGCGCAGGCCGTCGCCTTCGACGCGGGCATCGGGTTTCGCCTGCGGGAAGGGGCTCGGCACCTGTTTTTGCCAGCTCTGCCGCTCGCCGTTGAACTGCCAGCGCAGCATGGCGCGGAAGCCGAGGGGTGCGATGCCGCCGGGATTGAAGAAGCGGGTGCCGTCGAAATGATCGGTGACCGGGCCTTGATAGTAGGGATTTTTGGGTTTGGCGTTTGCCATGCGGTGGGAGCCTTGTCGCCGTAATATGCTGTTCGGGCATCTGCATTTGGGTTGCCGCGCCGGCTTTTGAAAGGCCGAAAACCGCTTATTTGCCCTGATTGCCTTGACTCTCCGACCGTTTTCCTGTTTACCGCCGCTCAATCTGCGACGAGCTTCAAGACTCGAGCCACCGACCGGGACCCGCAAAGGTATAAATCGATCCCGGAGGTCCACACCCGACAGCGCGATGCGCCCTCGGGTGCTTTTTGGCTATGCGTCTTGTTTTCGTCAAGGAAAAGCACAAGGTTTCCCTATCCGGAAATCACAAGGAAGAGCCAATGTTTGAGAACCTCCAGGACCGTCTTGGATCCATTCTGAATGGACTGACAGGCCGTGGCGCGCTTTCGGAAGCCGATGTTTCCGCAGCGCTGCGCGAGGTTCGCCGTGCGCTTCTGGAAGCCGACGTCGCGCTCGACGTGGTGCGCGCCTTTACCGATCGCGTCCGTGAAAAGGCCGTCGGCGCCGAGATCCTTAAGTCGATCAAGCCGGGCCAGATGGTCGTCAAGATCGTCCATGACGAGCTAATCGAGATGCTCGGCGGCGAAGGCGTGGGCGTTGACCTGCATGCCGCTGCCCCGGTCGTCATCATGATGGTCGGTCTGCAGGGCTCGGGCAAGACGACGACGTCTGCGAAGATTGCCAAGCGGCTCACCGACCGCGAGAAGAAGAAGGTTCTGATGGCGTCGCTCGATACGCGACGCCCGGCCGCCCAGGAGCAGCTGCGCCAGCTCGGCGTGCAGACCAATGTCGACACACTGCCCGTGATCGCCGGTCAGTCGCCGACCGATATCGCCGCGCGCGCCGTGCAGGCAGCCCGGCTCGGCGGCCACGACGTCGTCATCCTCGACACCGCCGGCCGCACGCATATCGACGAGCCCTTGATGGTCGAAATGGCCGACATCAAGAAAAAGTCGAACCCGCATGAAATCCTGCTGGTCGCGGACAGCTTGACCGGTCAGGACGCCGTCAACCTGGCGCGCAACTTCGACGAACGCGTCGGCATCACCGGCCTCGTGCTGACCCGCATGGACGGCGACGGCCGTGGCGGTGCCGCGCTCTCTATGCGCGCGGTGACCGGCAAGCCGATCAAGCTCATCGGTGTCGGCGAGCGCATGGGTGAACTCGAGGAGTTCCATCCGCGCCGTATCGCCGACCGCATTCTCGGCATGGGCGACATCGTTTCGCTGGTCGAGCGCGCCGCTGAAAACATCGACGCCGAAAAGGCGGCCGCCATGGCCGCCAAGATGGCCAAGGGCAAGTTCGACCTGAACGACCTCGCCGATCAGCTGCGCCAGATGCAGAAGATGGGCGGCATGGGCGGCATCATGAGCATGATGCCCGGCATGGCTGGCATGAAGGACAAGATGGCTTCGGCCGGCCTCAACGACAGCCTTTTCGGCCGCCAGCTCGCGATCATCTCCTCGATGACCAAGGCCGAGCGCGCCAACCCTGATATGCTCAAGCATTCGCGCAAGAAGCGCATCGCGGCCGGCTCCGGTACCGATGCCTCCGACATCAACAAGCTTCTGAAAATGCACCGCCAGATGGCGGACATGATGAAGATGATGGGCGGCAAGGGCAAAGGCGGCATGATGAAGCAGATGATGGGCGGCCTTGCCGGCAAGATGGGCCTCGGTGGCCTCGGCGGCGGCATGGGCGGCATGCCCGATCTCTCCAACATCGATCCGAAGCAGCTCGAAGCCTTGCAGAAGCAGGCGGAAGCGGCCGGCCTCGGCAAGCCGGGCGGCGGCATGCCGGGCCTCGGTGGCGGTGGTTTGCCAGGTCTCGGCGGCGCCAAGCTGCCCGGCCTCGGCGGTGGTTTCCCGGGCCTTCCCGGCCTGCCAAAGAAGAAGTGAAGGGGTCGCCCAGACTATGATTGATCCTGAAATCAAAGCCCAGCTTTTGAGCTATCGCCAGTCGATCGACAATATCGACGCGGCGCTGGTGCATATCCTGGCCGAACGGTTCCGCTGCACCAAAGAGGTCGGCGTGCTCAAGGCCAAGTACAAGTTGCCGCCGGCGGACCCGGCGCGCGAGGAATACCAGATCGAACGCCTTCGCCACCTGGCCAAGGATGCCAATCTGGATCCGGATTTCGCCGAGAAGTTCCTGAACTTCGTCATCAAGGAAGTCATCCGGCATCATGAGCAGATCGCAGCGGATCACGCCGAAAACGGCGCTGCTGCAAAGTAACAAGGCCGCTTCAACAAAAAGCGGTTCAGACACATCCAAGGAGTAAAGAAAATGGCACTGAAAATTCGTCTCGCACGCGGTGGTTCCAAGAAGCGCCCGTACTACCACATCGTTCTCGCTGACGCCCGTTCGCCGCGCGACGGCCGCTTCCTCGAGAACCTCGGTTCCTGGAACCCGATGCTCGCCAAGGACAACGATGCCCGCGTCAAGCTCGACGCCGAGCGCATCACCCATTGGATCGCACAGGGCGCACAGCCGACCGACCGCGTTCTGCGCTTCCTCAACGAAGCCGGCATCGCAAAGCGCGAAGCCAAGAACAACCCGGAAAAGGCAAAGCCAGGCAAGCGCGCTCAGGAGCGTGCAGCTGAAAAGGCTCAGAAGATCGCCGACGCTGCAGAAGCTGCTGCTTCCGCGGAATAATTCCGGGCTTCGGCCTTGATCGAACGGGCGGCATGGCGACATGCCGCCCGTTTTCGTTTCCATTCCCGTTCACTTCGGTTATGACGAACCAAACCTCCGGCTTCGACATTAGGGACGCCATGACAAAGCTAGAAAATCCGGTGCTGATGGCAACGATCGGTGGCGCGCAGGGGCTGCGCGGCGAAGTGCGCGCCAAGTCCTACAGCGCCGATCCGACCGCGCTCGGCGATTACGGCCACCTGCACAGCATGGACGGACGCACCTTCGAGGTGCTTGAGATCCGCGAGATGAAGAATGTCGTCGTCGTGCGCTTCCGGGGGATCAACGACCGCAACGCCGCCGAAGCGCTGAACGGTCTGGAACTCTATATCGACCGCGACAACCTGCCCGACGACGAGCTCGAGGAAGACGAGTTCTTCTATGCCGATCTCGAGGGTCTTGAGGCCGTCGACGACCAGGGCGTCAGCTACGGCACCGTCACCGGCATCTTCGATTTCGGCGCCGGCGACCTGCTCGAACTCAAGGGTCCCGGCAAGCGCCCGGTGCTGATCCCGTTTTCGGAAGCCTCGGTCCTGGAGATCGACCTCGAAGCCGGCAAGATCACCATCGATCCGCTGGCCTCAGGTCTCGTCGACAACGATGATGACGGCCCGTCGTTCACGCCAGATGAGCCGAAGAAAAAGAAGTGAGCGATAAGATGGCCTTCCGGGCGACGGTCCTGACACTCTACCCGGAGATGTTTCCCGGCCATCTCGGCTATTCGCTTGCCGGCAAGGCGATGGAGCGCAGCCAGTGGGCGCTTGAGCCCGTGCAGATCCGCGACTTCGCCACCGACAAGCACCGTACCGTCGACGACACGCCGGCCGGCGGCGGCGCCGGCATGGTGCTGAAGCCCGATGTGCTCGCCCGCGCCATCGACACGGTCTCCGAAAACGACACCCGCCCGCGCCTCCTGATGAGCCCGCGCGGCAAGCCTTTGACGCAGAAGCGTGTGCGCGAACTGGCCGAGGGCGAGGGCGTCATCATCGTCTGTGGTCGCTTCGAGGGCGTGGACCAGCGGGTGATCGACGCGCGAGAACTGGAAGAAGTGTCGATCGGCGACTACGTGCTCTCGGGCGGCGAACCGGCGGCACTCACCGTGCTCGACGCCATCGTCCGCATCCTCCCCGGCGTCATGGGCAACGACCTCTCCGGCCTGCACGAAAGCTTCGAGGGCGGGATGCTGGAGCACCCGCACTATACGCGCCCGCAGGAGTGGGAGGGCCGCGAGATCCCCGCGGTGCTGACATCGGGCAATCACGGCGCGATCGAGAAATGGCGGCGCGAGCAGGCGGTGACGCTGACGCGTGAGCGGCGGCCGGATCTGCTGGACGAGTAAATCTCGCGAAGAAAAAATGCCCGGCCGAAGCCGGGCACTGCATTATCGCGAGGCAGCACCGACGGCGGAGCCTCGGGTGGTCATGCGCAGGAGATAATAGACGCCGCCGCCGATGCCGACGCCGAAGAACCAGCCATAGGTGCCCCACCATTCCGGCAGAACAGACGTGAAGGTTGGCAGGATGGAGGAGAAGAGCGCGCCGATTGCGAAGGCGATGAAGGCGTTGACGTGCCAGCCGCTCTGGAAGCGGAATTCGCCGTCTTCGCGGTAGAGCGCCGCGACGTCGAGTTCGCCCTTCCGGATCAGATAGTAGTCCACCATCATCACCCCGAAGATCGGCCCCATGGTCGAGCCGATGAAGTTGACGAAGTGAGCGGCACCCGTCTCCCAGGGGGCGAAGGGGTAGAGCACCAGCGCGATCAACGCCGCGATGTAGCCGCCGCGCTTGAAGCTGATATGGCGGGGGAAGACGTTGGAGAAGTCGAAGGCCGGCGAGACGAAGTTGGCGACGACGTTGATCCCGAGCGTCGCCACCGCGAAGGTGAGGGCCGCCAGCAGCGCCAGGAACCAGCTGTCGAACTTGGCCGAGATGGCTTCGGGATGCAGCAATACCTCGCCATAGACGGTGAAGGCCGCCGTGGTGGTGACGCCCGCCACGAGGCAAAAGGCGAGCAGGTTGATCGGCAGGCCCCAGAGATTGCCCTTTCGCAGCGTCTTCACATCCTTGGCGTAGCGCGAGAAATCGCAGAAGTTCAGGTAGAGGGCTGCGAAATAGGTGATCCAGGTGGCGGCGACGGCGGCGAGCGCAGGCAGGGTGCCCGGTTCATAGGGAACGCCGGCATCCTTGGTCTTTTCGATCAGCACGTCGCGCGGGATCTCGCTGCCGAAGGAGAAGGTGCCGGCCTTGACGACGAGGTAGACGGCCAGGACGAGCATCATGATCCAGACGGCCGGTCCGGCCCAATCCTGGAACTTGCGCACCGTTTCCATGCCGCGCTGGATGATCAAAAGCTGCAGCGCCCAGACGATGACGTAGCAGATCACCTCCAGCGTCGAGTGGCCGAGGAAATGGCTGTTCTGGTGGAAGGCGAGAATGCTCTCGTTGCGGATCAGTAGCGCCACGATGGCGCCCGATGCGGCCGCCGTCTGCGCGCCATACCAGAAGCAGGCGACGACCGCGCGCACCAGCGCCGGCGCATTGGCGCCGAAGGTGCCGAAGGAGGCGCGCGCCAGAACCGGGAACGGCACGCCCGTCTTCACGCCGGCATTGCCGACGAGGCTCATCAGCACGAAGATGACAAGCGAGCCGAGGCCGATGGCGATGACGAAATTAATAAAGCTGCCGCACAGAAGAAAAAGGCTGGCGGCGAGATAATAGCCCCACAGGCTGTGAACGTCCGAGGTCCAGACGTTGAAAATGCTGAAGGCGCCCCACTTCCTCTCCCGAGCGGGCGCCAGATCCTCGTTGTATAACGAGGGCGACGGATTGCCAGATGTCATGTAATCCCCTCCTAGGATTCGCGGGCCACAAAATGGCCACAATCGAACTTGCTCCCGATTTGGGCATTTGACAAATATTTAATCAAATAATGCACAGGGGGTGGGTGGGGTTTGGTTTCGCGCTGTGCCGTGAGGCGCCCCCCTCTGCCCTGCCGGGCATCTCCCCCACAGGTGGGGAGATTGGCTGGGCGCACCCGCTCGCTCCACGCTCATTGTTTGGGGATGCCGTTGCCAGGGGTCGATCTCCCCCCTTGTGGGGGAGATGCCCGGCAGGGCAGAGGGGGTATCCTACGCATCGACAGCAGCAGTGTAGCAATGGCGCACATTACCTGCCACGCCGCTATTACTGACGAATCTTACCCCTCAAGGGGTGACAAAGCCCGCGTGATAGAGTATGCGCACCCCCGGAATGGGAATCTCCCATCAACCAAGCAAAGAAAGACAGACGCATTCGCCCCTGCCTGAAGAGGCATAGATCCGAGGCTAGACCCAAGGATTGATCGCAGGGCGCTCTGGTTGTCGAACCAACAATGAGGTTGACACATGAACATCATTCAGCAGCTTGAGGCCGAACAGGTCGCCAAGATCGAAGCCAAGCGCACGCTCCCGGAATTTTCTCCTGGTGATACCGTCCGCGTCAACGTGAAGGTCACGGAAGGCACGCGTACCCGCGTACAGGCCTACGAAGGCGTCTGCATCGCTCGCTCCGGCGGCGGTCTGCAGGAAAACTTCACCGTCCGCAAGATCTCCTACGGCGAAGGCGTCGAGCGCGTATTCCCGGTCTACTCGCCTGCCATCGAAAGCGTAGAAGTCGTTCGCCGCGGTAAGGTCCGTCGCGCCAAGCTCTACTACCTGCGCGACCGTCGCGGCAAGTCGGCTCGTATCGTTGAAGACACCGGCGTCCGCGCCCGCAAGCTCAACGACGCCGAGCGCGCTGCTCTCGCCCAGGAAAAGGCACGTCTGGAAGCTGAGAAGGTTGCAGCTGCTCAGGCTCTGGCAGCCGAAAAGGCAGCACAGGAAGCCGCCGAAAAGGCAGCTGCCGAAGCAGCAGCAGCTGAAGCAGCCGCCGCAGCCGAGCCGGCAGCGGAATAAGCTTCATCCGCAAGGATTGACGAAAAAGGCGACCTCCGGGTCGCCTTTTTTGTTGCACATGAGGCTGGCTGCGCCGATCGGCAGCCGCCGCTGCATGGCTTCAATCGTCGTCCAGTCCTGTCCATGACGATGAGGCATAGGTACCGACATTCGCGTCGTCCTTGCTATTCGTCGCCGGTGCAAAGTGACGATGGTAACGCTTCATGGTCTCATATAGTTCTCGCGGCCTGCTGCCGCGGAGAAGGTGAGCATCAATTCTGGTCTCCTTTGTTTCGGCATCCCGTTTGCTGATCGCGATGATCTTGTTCTCCCGGAATCGCCCCACTTCGTGGTATTTGATGCCGGCGATCGACGCCCAGGGTATGCGTCCGGTGCCACGGGGTGTGAATTGGATGCCTTGGTGATCAAACGCCAAGACGACCTCATCAAAATCCCACCGCGATAGAAGTGCGCGGGCTCCGACGGCGTAGATGGCCAAACATGCCAAAGTGAGCACTATTCGGGGAGCCACGCCAAACTCGGGGCCAAGTATCTTCGTGGCGCCCGTGGCAACCGGATACAGAAGTATAACGCCTCCAGCCAGCAGACCGATGTAGACGGGCCGCTTCGCTCTCCTGAATTCGCGGCGAGGAAAGCTGGCTTCTGGTGGGTCCCTCATTGTCATCCCGCTTATGTCAGTCCTGCTCAACGCCGCAGACGGCGAATACCAAGGGCGGATATCATACGCGCTCCTTGGTGACGTCAGGATAGCGGTTCTGTGTTAATGCAATCAAAAGAGGCATTTGGTCGGTGGGTGAGGTGTGACGAAGACCCCTCCCCAACCCCTCCCCACAAGGGGGAGGGGCTTGCTGGGCGTACTGTCAGTGATAAGCGCAAAATCTCAATAGTCGCAACGCTTATGGTTTGGCACTTCGCGAGCCCCGGGTTAGCCCCTCCCCCTTGTGGGGAGGGGACTTCAGTAAAGTTGGAGCGGTCTTTGTCGCCTACTACTCCGCAATCTCCGGCTCGATCAGCCGCGCCATATTGCGCAGCGATTCCTGCCAGCCGAGGTAGCAGGCTTCCGGCGGGATGAGGTCGGGGATGCCGGCCTGGGTGATGTTGATTTCGGTGCCGACGGAGACCTTTTTCAGTTCGACCGTCACTTCCATCTCGCCCGGCAGGTTGGGATCGTCGAAGCGGTCGACATAGCGCACGCGTTCGCCGGGAACAAGTTCGAGATACTCGCCGCCGAAGGAATGGCTGTTGCCCGATGTGAAGTTGCGGAACGACATCTTGAAGGTGCCGCCGACGGTCGGCTCGAAATGGTGGACGCTGCAGGTAAAGCCGTTCGGCGGCAGCCACTTGGCCATCGCGTCGGCTTCGATGAAGGCGCGGTAGACCTTCTCGGGCTTGGTGGCGAGAACGCGGTGCAGGCGGATGGTGCTTGGCATGGGGTGTTCCTCCGAGTTGATGCGATGGGTTGGACCCTAAGGACGGGCGAGGGATGGGTGATCCGACATCCGATTGGGAATTTGTTCAAGGGGTAGAGTAAAGTCCCCTCCCCAACCCCTCCCCACAAGGGGGAGGGGCTAACCTGTGGCTCGCGCCGTGCCAAACTATAAGCGTTGCGACTATTGAGAGTTGCGGTTGTCCGCCACCGGCGCGCCCAGCAAGCCCCTCCCCCTTGTGGGGAGGGGTTGGGGAGGGGTCTTCTGACTGACCGAACACCCTCACGAATTTCCGTCCCCCGAACACCCCCATTTTTAAACCACCATTCCCGATTTCCCCCATCCGCACACGCCAATCCCCTTGCCAGCGGCTTTGCAAACATGACAGTTTCCGCGAGCGCTATTTTGGGGAGATATTTCATGCTGTTTCGTCGCACCGTCCTTGCCGGACTGACCGCACTCGCTCTTTCGCCGTTTGCTGCCACCGCCGCCGAGCTTCCCGATCTGAAGGGCAAGACGGTCGTGGTCGTCACCGAGAACGCCTATCCGCCGCTGCAGTTCGTCGATCCGAAGACCGGCAAGCAGATCGGATGGGAATATGATGCGATGAACGAGATCGCCAAGCGGCTGAACTTCAAGGTCGAGTACCAGAACACCAGCTGGGATGCGATGATCCAGGCGGTGTCTGATAACCAGTACAATATCGGCATGACCGGGATCACCATCAAGGACGACCGCAAGGCAAAGGTCGATTTCTCCGATCCCTACATGCGCTCGCAGCAGTTCATGCTGGTGCGCGGCGACGAGACGCGCTTTACCGACGCCAAGACCTTCGGCGCCTTCAACGACGGCTTGGTCGGCGCGCAGCCGGGCACCTCGCCCTTCTATGCCGCCGTCTACGAGATCCTCGACGGCAACGAGCAGAACCCGCGCATCAAGCTGTTCGAGACCTTTGGCGCCACGGTGCAGGCGCTCAAGGCCGGCGATGTCGACGTGGTCTTGACCGACAGCGTCGCGGCGCAGGGCTATGTCGATGCGTCGAATGGCGGGCTGAAGGTCATTGGCGGGCCGCTCGGCACCGAGGATTTCGGCTTCATCTTCCCGAAGGGCTCCGATCTGGTCGGTCCCGTCAATGCGGCCATTGCCAGCCTGAAAGCCGACGGCACCTTCGACAAGCTCAACAAGACATGGTTCCTCGACTACAAGATGGGTCAATGATCCCGTCTTTCTCAATCGCTTGCCGCGCCCGGACTGAAGCATGATGGCTTCGCAGCCAAACCCCCTTGGACGTCGATCCGGCCAGGAGAAGGGCGACTATCCCTGGTGGCTGGTCGCTCTTGTCGTGATCGGCCTTGCGCTCGCCGCCGTCATCATCGCCAACGACGTCTACGCGCAGGTGTTCCGCACCGTGTTCAACGGCGTCGGCATCACCATTTTCGTGACGCTTGTCGGCTTTGCGCTGGCGACGCTGCTCGGGCTCGGCATAGCCCTGCTCGGGCTGTCGGACAGCGTCGCGCTGCGCCAGATCGCCCGCTTCTATGTCGAGGTTGTCAGAGGCATCCCGATGCTGGTGCTTCTGTTCTACGTCGCCTTCGTCGGCGCGCCGGCCTTCGTCGCCGCCTATAATTTCCTGACCGCGCCGCTGGTCAATGCCGGGCTGACCGAACCGGTGCTGGTGCGCGAGTTCTCCTTGATGTGGCGGGCGATCATCGCGTTGATGATCGGCTATTCCTCCTTCATCGCCGAAGTGTTCCGCGCCGGCATCCAGTCGGTCGATCACGGGCAGATCGAGGCCGCCAAGGCGCTCGGCCTGTCGCGCTATCATCGCTTTCGCCTCGTGGTGTTTCCGCAGGCGATCAAGGTGATCTTTCCGCCGCTGTCGAACGATTTCGTGGCGATGGTGAAGGACAGTTCGCTGGTCTCGGTGCTCGGGGTGTCCGATATCACGCAGATGGGCAAGATCTACGCCTCCGGCTCCTTCCGCTTCTTTGAAACCTATTCGATCGTCACCTATATCTACCTGATCCTGACGATCGGCCTGTCGCTTGGCCTTAGGCAGATCGAGAAACGGATGCGCGGCAGAGACGGACGGCGATAAAGCGCTAATGAATCGAATTGCCGAGCATCGGAAAAATTGGTAAGTGACTGCTCATGGAATCCAAGTTCAGTTGCATTGGGGCGCATATTTTCGTGCTGCAGGATCACTACCGCCTGCCGGCACGCTTCTTTGCGACCGTTTCCGGTGCGCTCAACAGCCGACTTCGTTGATCCCTTTCTGATCGACCGACGGCCGGTGGCCTATGCGCCGCCAAGCTCCATACCCCCACTGCATAGCAACGCCCTTTGCATAATAACGGATGTATCGCCATGAGCGCACCTCGTACCCTCTACGACAAGATCTGGGACGACCACCTGGTCGATCAACAGGACGACGGCACCTGTCTTCTCTACATCGACCGCCACCTGGTCCACGAAGTCACCTCGCCGCAGGCCTTCGAAGGGCTGCGCATGACGGGCCGCAAGGTTCGCGCGCCTGAAAAGACGCTCGCGGTCGTCGACCACAACGTGCCGACCTCGCCCGATCGCCATCTCGGCATCAAGAACGAGGAAAGCCGCATCCAGGTCGAGCAGCTGGCGATCAACGCGGCCGAGTTCGGCGTCGAATATTATTCGGCAAGCGACAAGCGCCAGGGCATCGTCCACATCATCGGACCGGAACAGGGCTTCACCCTGCCGGGCATGACGATCGTCTGCGGCGACAGCCACACCTCGACGCACGGCGCCTTCGGCTCGCTGGCGCATGGCATCGGCACGTCCGAAGTGGAACACGTTCTGGCCACCCAGACGCTGATCCAGAAGAAGGCGAAGAACATGCTGGTGCAGGTCGACGGCGTACTGCCTGCTGGCGTCACCGCCAAGGACATCGTGCTCGCCATCATCGGCGAAATCGGCACGGCAGGCGGCACCGGCTACGTCATCGAATATGCGGGCGAAGCCATTCGCGCGCTGTCGATGGAAGGCCGCATGACCATCTGCAACATGTCGATCGAAGGCGGCGCCCGCGCCGGCCTGATCGCGCCTGACGACGTGACCTACGAATACATCAAGGGCAAGCCGCGCGCGCCGAAGGGCGAAACGCTCGACCAGGCGATCAAATACTGGAACACGCTGAAGTCGGACGAAGGCGCGCATTACGACCGCGTCGTCACGCTCAACGCCGCCGAACTGCCGCCGATCGTCTCCTGGGGCTCCTCGCCCGAGGACGTCATCTCGGTGCAGGGCATCGTTCCGAACCCGGATGAGATCGCCGACGAGAACAAGCGTACGTCGAAGTGGCGCGCGCTCGACTATATGGGCCTGAAGCCGGGCACGAAGATCACCGACATCGCCGTCGATCGCGTCTTCATCGGCTCGTGCACCAACGGCCGCATCGAAGACCTGCGCGCCGCCGCCAAGGTTGTCGAAGGCAAGACCGTTGCCGGCACCGTCAGCGCCATGATCGTTCCGGGCTCCGGCCTCGTCAAGGAACAGGCGGAAGCCGAAGGCCTCGACAAGATCTTCAAGGCTGCCGGTTTCGACTGGCGCGAGCCTGGCTGTTCCATGTGTCTCGCCATGAACGACGACCGCCTGAAGCCGGGCGAGCGTTGCGCATCGACCTCCAACCGCAACTTCGAGGGACGCCAGGGCTTCAAGGGCCGCACCCACCTGGTGTCGCCCGCCATGGCGGCTGCCGCGGCCATCGCCGGCCACTTCGTCGATATCCGCGAGTGGAACTAAGGGTTTTCGGCCTCTTCCGGTGACGGGAGAGGCTGGATTGCATGGATTGGAAAGGACAGGCTTGGCCTCTTAGACGGGCTGGGCCTGTCCTTTTTCGTTTCCAGGGTTACACTCCCGCCATCCTCATCCGGAGAGCCTCATGACACCAGACACCACGCTCCCGCGATACCGCCTGCTTCTGCTGCGCCACGCCAAATCCGCCTGGCCCGATGGCGTCGACGACCATGATCGTCCGCTCGGCGGTCGCGGTTTGAAGGCGGCACCTTTGATGGGACGCTATATGGCCCGCGAGGGGCTGGTTCCCGATCTCGCGCTGGTGTCCACGGCGCGGCGCACGCAGGAGAGCTGGGCGCTCGTCGGCGCCGAGCTGCCTGATGATATCGAGCAGCGGGATGTGGGGGAGATTTATGAGGCGGCGGCGGAGCGGATCGCGGCGGTTATCCGTGGTGTCGATGCTTCGGTTCGGACGCTGCTGGTTGTCGGGCATAATCCGGGGCTGCAGGAGTTGGCGATCGATCTCGTTTCGGATGGGGAGAGGCTTTCCGGCCTCCGGGAGAAGTTTCCGACGGGGGCTTTGGCGGTGATTGATTTCGCGGTGGCTTGGGGGGATGTGACGGCTGGGAGTGGGGTGCTAGAGAGGTTTGTGGTGCCGCGGTCTTTGGTGGGGTGAGTGAGTGGTGGGCTGATTTGGTGCTGGGATGTAGCTGGCGTTGGCGCCCGGAGCCCCCTCATCCGACCCTTCGGGCCACCTTCTCCCCGTTGGGGCGAAGGGAAGGTTGAGCGAGCGGCCCGCCCCGAGTCCCTTCTCCCCAGCGGGGAGAAGATGCCGGCAGGCAGATGAGGGGGCTCCGGGCGCGAAGGCTCACTATCTCGCAGGCGCCGCGCAAAACCTTACCAAAGCCGCCCTTACGACCCCGCCTTCCCCAAAGCCTTTTCCATCGCCGGATAAAGCCCCTCTTTCAAACTGATATCGTCGAACGGTCCAACCCGCTTGTAGAGGATCGTCCCATCCGGCCCGACCAGATAACTTTCAGGGATGCCGTAGACGCCCCAGTCGATCGCGGCCTGGCCCTTGGGGTCGATGCCGATCGCCTTGTAGGGGTTGCCGAGTTCGCCGAGGAAGCCGAGCGCGTTGTCGTTCTTGTCCTTGTAGTTGATTGCGACGATATTGAGCCGGCTATCTTTTGCCAGTTCCTTCAATATCGGATGCTCCTCGCGACAGGGAATGCACCAGGAGGCGAAGACGTTGACCAGCGTCAGCTTGCCCTTGACGGCGGCATCGGTGAGCGCCGGCAGGTTGGCGCCCTCGAGCGGCGGCAGGTCGAGCGATGGGGCCTTGGTGCCAAGCAGCGCCGAGGGGATCTCGGAGATGTTCTTGCCGTGCACATCCTGGTCGTAGAGCATCTTGCCCGCCGTGCCGGCAATGCCGGCGAAGACGAGAAGCGGGATCAGCGCGAAGGCGTAGCGGCCTAGGCCGCGCTTTTCCTTCGGTGCTTCTGCCGGTGTGGCGGACGTCGGCTCGGTGTTCGGCGCGTCGGTCATGCGTTGGCCTTCGCTTCGGGCGCATCCTTGGCGCGCGCGGAGCGGCGGCGGATGCCGGAGGCTTCGAGCGCGGCCAGTTCGCGGCGGCGGGCGCGGCCGTCGAGCCAGGTCCAAAGCGTCACACCAATGGTGATCAGGCCAGCGAAGAGGTAGGAGCCGTAGACGTAGAAGGCGTAGGACTGTGTCATCTCTTTAACCCTCGCGGCTTGCCAGGCGCGCGGCGAGCCGGCGCTGGGCGGCGATGCGGCGGCGCCAGATCTCGTTGCGGATGGCCATCACATGCAGCGTCAGGAAGAGCATGGTGAAGGCGATCGCCATGACCAGCAGCGGGCGCAGGAATTCCGGGTCGATCGCCGGGCCGTCCAGGCGCAGCACGCTTGCCGATTGATGCAGCGTATTCCACCAATCGACCGAGAACTTGATGATCGGGATATTGACGAAGCCGACGAGGATCAGGACGGCCGAGAGGCGGGCGGCCTTGCTCGGGTCTTCCATGGCGCGGTTGAGCGCGATCAGGCCAAGATACATCAGGAACAGGATGAAGACGGAAGTGAGCCGCGCATCCCAGACCCACCATGTGCCCCACATCGGCTTGCCCCAGAGCGAGCCTGTGACGAGCGCGATCAGCGTGAAGGCGGCGCCGAGCGGGGCTGCAGCCTTGGCCGAGACGTCGGCCAGCGGGTGGCGCCAGACGAGCGTGCCGATCGCCGACAGGCTCATGATGGTGTAGCCCATCATCGACAGCCAGGCTGCCGGCACGTGAATATACATGATGCGGACGGTTTCGCCCTGCTGGTAGTCGCCCTCGGTCGTGAAGCTGAGATACAGCCCCACGATGAAACAGAGGGCGGTGAACCCGGCCATCCACGGGATGAGGCGGGAAGCGAGCGCCAGGAACCTTGTGGGGTTGGCGAGATCGCTGAATTTGGTGATGGCAAGGCTATTCTCGGTCATGCCGTCTCCTTAGCGCGATCCGCCGCCCCGGGCAATCAAGCCGATGATCAATCCGATGTGTTCCTGAGCGCCAACGCCGCCGCCGCCGGGCCGATGACGGCGAAGAAGAGGGTCAGCGCGATCAGGATCAGGAAGGGCGGCATGAAGGGGGCCGGTCCCTCGACCGCCGCGTAAGTCGCGCTGACGCCGAAGATCAGCACCGGGATGGTGAGCGGGAGCACCAGGATCGACACCAGCAACCCGCCGCGCGGCAGTGCGACTGCGACGGCGGCGCCCACCGCGCCGATCAGCGTGATGGCGGGCGTGCCGACCAACAGCGTCAGCATGGTGGCGCCGATCGCCTTCTCGCTCATGTTCATGAAGAGCCCGAGCAGCGGCGAGGCGATCACCAGCGGCAGGCTGGTGGCGAGCCAGTGGGCGAGGCACTTGACGAGCACGGTCAGCACCAGCGGCGTTTCCTGCATCAGCATCAGATCGAGCGCGCCATCGTCACGCTCCGCCTGGAAGAGGCGGTCGAGGCCGAGAAGCGCCGCGAGCAGCGCGCCGATCCAGACGATGGCTGGGCCGATGCGGGCGAGCAGTGCGAGATCCGGGCCGACGCCGAAGGGGATGACGGCGACGACAGTGAGGAAGAACAGCACGCCGACGAGAGCGCCGCCGCCGGCGCGGATGGAGAGCTTGAGGTCGCGGAACAGGAGGGCGGTCATGGGTGGGCCCTCTTTGGGGTGGGGAGGGTTATGGAGAGGTTCGTGGGTGGGGTACCCCCCTCTGCCCTGCCGGGCATCTCCCCCACAAGGGGGGAGATCGACTCGTTGCGATGTTTACGCCAACCAACGAAGGTGGAGCGAGCGGGTGCACCTAGCCAATCTCCCCCCTTGTGGGGGAGATGCCCGGCAGGGCAGAGGGGGGTAATCCTGGCGCGACGGTAGCTACGAAGGAACAACACGGCCTCGGTGGGCGCCGCTGAAGTCCCCTCCCCAACCCCTCCCCACAAGGGGGAGGGGCTAAGCCGGGGCGCTGTAGAATTCCCGCATTTCGTCTTCGTACCGGTTGACAGGTTGGTGTTCTGCCGAGCGGTTGCGACAGGCAAGCCCCTCCCCCTTGTGGGGAGGGGTTGGGGAGGGGTTTTTGTTGCAAACATCGCCATCACCCCCACACCCCAGCTCTCACCCCCGAAAACCCCGCCATCCGCAACTCCCTGGCATCGCTCAACCCCAGCGGCTGATGCGTCRCCGCAATCACGATGCCGCCAGCCCCACGATGCGCCTCGATCAACCCGGCGAAGAGCTGATCGGCGCTGGCGTCGAGAGCGGCGGTCGGTTCGTCGAGGATCCAGACGGGGCGGTGGGAGACGAGCAGCTTGGCGAAGGCGAAGCGGCGTTGTTGGCCGGCGGAGAGGTAGCCGAAGGGGAGATGGGTGATACCGGAGAGGCCCACGGCATCGGCGGCGTCTTCGATCGACATGCCGGTGCCGCCCCCACTATCGCCAAGATGGGTATCGCCGAGATAGCGGCGCCAGAAGCTCAAGTTCTCGTCCACCGTCAGCTCGCTCTTCATGGCGTTGCGGTGGCCGAGATAGTGGCTGATCTCGGGGAGCCGGATGTCGGTGTCGCCGTTGGCGTTCGTGACGGTGATCGTGCCCGTTTCCTGCCGTAGCAGGCCGGCCAGCACGCGCAGCAGGGTCGACTTCCCGGAGCCGTTTTTGCCAGTCAAAACCAGGGCTTCGCCTGAGGTCAGGCTAAAGGACACACCTTCGAAAATCAGCTCTTCGCCCCTGAAGGCGGCGAGATCGGAGGCTTGGAGATGCATGGGGGTTCCGGGGTTCAGGTTTTCAGTCATGCGATGCAAAAAAATCAAAAATGGTGGGCGCCTCTCTGGCAGCTTTCGCCGAAACTATCTATATGTTGATCACCACGCCAGCGGTCGGCGTGAATTTCATCCTAGCGCCGAACATGAGGTCTGACTTCATGTGCGGACCGCGGAAATGGCCGTACCCGCATCCTGATGTGCCTTTAGTGCATAGGCGTCCGCACAATTGTGTTCGCGATCAGAAACGGGGTCTCTCGTGTCTAAATCACTTGATAGCTTTAACTGTCGTTCCGTCCTTACCGTCGATGGTAAGGACTATGTCTATTTCAGCCTGCCGAAGGCCGAAGCAAACGGCCTGCCCGGCGTTTCCAAGCTTCCCTATTCGATGAAGGTTCTGCTTGAGAACCTGCTGCGCTTCGAGGACGGCCAGTCGGTCACCAAGGAGCATATCCTTGGTGTCGCGGAATGGTTGAACAACAAGGGCACGGTCGAAAACGAAATCGCCTATCGCCCGGCGCGCGTTCTGATGCAGGACTTCACCGGCGTTCCCGCCGTGGTCGACCTTGCGGCGATGCGCGACGCGATGGTGTCGCTCGGTGGCGATCCGGAAAAGATCAACCCGCTGGTGCCCGTCGATCTCGTCATCGACCACTCCGTCATCGTCGACGAATTCGGCACACCGCAGGCGTTTTCCAGGAACGTCGAGCTTGAATATCAGCGCAATGGCGAGCGTTATCGTTTCCTGAAATGGGGCCAGCAGGCCTTCCAGAATTTCCGCGTCGTGCCTCCGGGCACCGGCATCTGTCACCAGGTCAATCTCGAATATCTCGGCCAGACCGTCTGGACCAAGGAAGAGGACGGCGAGACGATCGCCTATCCGGACACCTGCGTCGGCACGGACAGCCACACGACGATGATCAACGGTCTCGGCGTTCTCGGCTGGGGTGTGGGTGGTATCGAGGCGGAAGCGGCCATGCTCGGCCAGCCGGTGTCGATGCTGCTTCCCGAAGTCATCGGCTTCAAGCTGACGGGCAAGCTCAAGGAAGGCGTGACCGCGACCGACCTCGTGCTGATGGTCGTGCAGATGCTGCGCAAGAAGGGCGTTGTCTCGAAGTTCGTCGAATTCTTCGGCCCGGGCATGGACAACATGCCGCTCGCCGACCGCGCGACGATCGGCAATATGGGCCCGGAATACGGCGCCACCTGCGGCTTCTTCCCGGTCGATGGCGAAACCATCAACTACCTCACCATGTCCGGTCGCTCGCATGACCGCATCGCGCTGGTCGAAGCCTATTCGAAGGCGCAGGGCATGTGGCGCGAAGGCGATGGCTCCGATCTCGTCTTCACCGATACGCTGGAGCTCGATCTCGGCGACGTCGTGCCCGCCATGGCCGGCCCGAAGCGTCCCGAAGGCCGTATCCCGCTTGAGAACATCGCATCCGGTTTCGCCGGCTCGATGGATGCGGATTACAAGAAGCCCGGCCAGCTCTCCAATCGCTATGCGGTGGAAGGCACGGATTTCGATCTCGGCCATGGCGACGTGGCGATCGCCGCGATCACGTCGTGCACCAACACGTCCAACCCATCGGTCCTGATCGCCGCCGGCCTTCTCGCCCGCAACGCCGTTGCCAAGGGCCTGAAGACCAAGCCGTGGGTTAAGACCTCGCTGGCGCCGGGATCGCAGGTGGTCGGCGAGTATCTGGCGAAATCCGGCCTGCAGGCCGATCTCGACAAGCTCGGCTTTAACCTCGTCGGCTTCGGCTGCACGACCTGCATCGGCAATTCCGGTCCGCTGCCGGCGCCGATCTCGAAGACGATCAACGACAAGGGCCTGATCGTTTCGGGCGTTCTCTCCGGCAACCGCAACTTCGAAGGCCGTATCTCGCCCGACGTGCAGGCGAACTATCTCGCCTCGCCGCCGCTCGTGGTCGCCTATGCGCTCGCCGGCACGGTGCAGAAGGACCTGACCAAGGAGCCGATCGGCGAGGACCAGAGCGGCAACCCCGTCTATCTGAAGGATATCTGGCCGACCTCGCACGAAGTGCAGGCCTTCATCCAGAAATACGTCACGCGCGAACTCTACGAGACGAAATATGCCGACGTCTTCAAGGGTGATGCCAATTGGCAGGCCGTGCAGGTTCCCCCGGGCCAGACCTATGCATGGGACGACAACTCGACCTATGTGCAGAACCCGCCCTACTTCGTCGGCATGGGCAAGACCGGCTCCGGCGTTTCCGACATCAAGGGTGCGCGCGTCCTTGGTCTCTTTGGCGACAAGATCACCACCGACCACATTTCTCCGGCCGGTTCGATCAAGGCGGCCTCGCCCGCCGGCGCCTATCTGCTGGAGCACAATGTCGGCGTTGCCGATTTCAACCAGTACGGCACGCGCCGCGGCAATCACGAGGTGATGATGCGCGGCACCTTCGCCAACATCCGCATCCGCAACCACATGCTCGGCCCGAACGGCAAGGAAGGTGGCTACACCATCCACTACCCGTCGAAGGAAGAGGAATCGATCTACGACGCGGCCATGCAGTACAAGGCCGAGGGCGTTCCGCTCGTCATCTTCGCCGGTGTCGAATACGGCAACGGCTCGTCGCGCGACTGGGCGGCGAAGGGCACCAACCTGCTCGGCGTCAAGGCCGTGATCGCGCAAAGCTTCGAGCGCATCCACCGCTCGAACCTCGTCGGCATGGGCGTCATCCCCTTCGTCTTCGAGGAGGGCACGACCTGGGCGACGCTGGGGCTGAAGGGCGACGAGATCGTCACCATCGAGGGGCTTGAGAACATCAAGCCGCGCGAGAGGAAGATCGCGAAAATCACCTATGGCGACGGCACCGTGAAGGACGTTCCGCTGCTCTCGCGCGTCGATACGCTCGACGAGGTCATCTACCTCAACAATGGCGGCATCCTGCAGACGGTGTTGCGAGATCTCGCAGCCTGATCGGCGCTGATTTTTAAGACCTGCCTGATAATGGCCGCCGGAAAGCGATTTCCGGCGGTTTTTTCGCGTTCGGGAGGGCTGCAAGCGGCCTGGCTCACGGCGAAGTGTTGCGGAGTTGTCCCACGCGGGCTCCGTCTCACCCGTTCGTGATTTTTCGTTTGGATCGGGAGCGATTATCTCTAGGTTGAAGAGACGGAGCCCTTGCGTGCGTGTCTGGCCAGCGATTTAGGCCGGCGTTTCGGCAAGGTGGAGAGGAAAAGAGGTAGAGGTGCAATGTCGCCGCGGTTTTTGATTTCGCTGATTGCAGGTGTGGCTCTGGCGGGCCCTTTGCTCGCCGAGGAGGCGCCCAAAGGCGTTGTCGAACTGTTCACCTCTCAGGGTTGCGCCTCGTGCCCTCCCGCAGATGCGGCCTTTCGCAAGCTCGTTGAGCGCGGCGATATCATCGCTCTCGCCTATCACGTCGATTACTGGAACTACATGGGCTGGGCGGATACGCTGAGCTCGAAGGAAAACACCGAACGCCAGTATGGCTATGCGAAGACCATGGGCCGCGCCAATGTCTACACGCCGCAGGTGGTGGTGAACGGCCGCGATCATGTCATGGGCTCGGATATCGGCGGCATCGAGAAGAAGGTCGACGGCTTTCTGACCGGTGGCGAAGGGCTGACGGTTCCGATCAAGGCCGAGGTCAAGGGCGATCAGCTCGAAATCAACGTCGCGCCCGGTCAGGGCAAGGCCAGTGTCGTCATGGTCTATTTCGATCGCGAAAAGACGATCGAAGTGCAGAAGGGCGAAAACAGCGGCCAGAAGATCGCCTATACGCACAGCGTTTCGGATGTCGAGACGGTTGGCATGTGGGACGGCAAGGAAACAAAGCTGACGCTGCCAGCTACCGTGCTGCAGAAGCCCGATCTCGAGGGCTGCGCGGTGCTGCTTCAGTCGTCCACGGCCGACGGAACGCCATCGGCGATCCTTGGCGCCACCGTGGTCATGGCCGGCAAGAACATCTGAGCCGTTAGGCATAAGCATGTCGCGCAAAAGTGTGCAGCGGTTTTGCGGCGACGACATGCGACAAAACAAAGACTTGAAGCGTGACCAGCGAATCCGAAGGATTGCGACACGCTTCCAAGAATTTCATCTGTCTTTTCAGGTGGAAGCGGGGCGGCCCGACTGATCGTATTCGGGGCTGGGGTTAAGGTCGATACGATCAGCCGGGCCCTTTGGCGCGCTGGCGCCAAACAGTCACATCTCCTCCAAAGTGCCGAAAGACGATGCGCAGAATTCAGTGTCGGCGAACCCGCTGAGGATGCGCCGGTCAAGTGCGAGCGAATTTCACTTTTAATTGAGGCGCTGTTTTGACTGAAATGGGGCACGCGGCAGATTGCACAGACTATGCTTAATGCGCGCAAGGTCGCGCTTGCAATTTGTAAACGCTAAGGCAAACTGTCACCCGCGTGTCACGAACGGAGGCATTCGAGCCTGATGACAGATCAGCCGGATTTGCGGCGTGGGAATAATCGGGCCACCGACAGCGATTCCCCCGTCGTCGTGGATATCAGGGACTACAAGCAGAGCAAGGACCCGTTGCCGGTGACGTTTCACCGGCGAGAGCTGGATGCGATCCTGTGGATCTACGGGCGCATGGTCGGCGAAGGGGAGTGGCGGGATTACGCGATCGACCACCTGAAGGACCTTGCCGTCTTCTCCGTCTTCAAGCGCTCCGGCGAAATGCCGCTCTTCCGTATCGAGAAAAACCCCAAGCTCGCCGCCAAGCAGGGCGCCTATTCCGTCGTCAATACCCACGGCCAGATCCTGAAGCGCGGCCACGACCTGCAGCAGGTGCTGAAGGTGTTCAACAAGTCGCTGAAGCTCGTCGAGAAATAGGCGCTATCACCCCAAGAACAGCGTCGCCGGATAGGTGTGTGGATCGGGATCGGTCGAGGTACCGTCGCCAAGCGCCCGCTGCATCAACATCGTGTCCAGCCAGCGCCCTTGCTTGAAGCCGGAGCCCTTGATGCGGCCGATTTCCTCGAATCCGTGGCTTGCATGCAGCGCGATCGAGGCCGGGTGCGCACCGCCGATAACGGCTATCATCTGGCGGAAACCAAGCGCCGTCGAGCGCGCTATCAGCTCCTCCAGCAAACGCTT
Source organism: Rhizobium sp. 01N48 (assembly GCF_056399145.1). Lineage (NCBI taxonomy): Bacteria > Pseudomonadati > Pseudomonadota > Alphaproteobacteria > Hyphomicrobiales > Rhizobiaceae > Rhizobium > Rhizobium sp. 01N48. The sequence goes on along the minus strand of NZ_JBFTQT010000005.1, from coordinate 24,912 downwards.
GCCGACACCCCTGCCCCGCGCTTCCGGCGCCAGATAGATCGAATCCTCGACCATGAACCGATAGGCCGGACGCGTGCGGAAGGCCGATGCGTAGGCATAGCCGATGAGCGTGCCATGCTCGTCCTCGGCGGCGATATAGGGATAGCCCTTGTCGACTATGGCCTGGTATCGCGCCGCCATCTCGTCGCGGTCGGGCGGGGCGATCTCGTAACTCGCAACGCCGTTCAGGACGGAGTCGCGGTAGATGGTGGTGATCGCGTCGATGTCGGAGAGAGTGGCGTCGCGGATGAGAATGGGCATGGGGCGGGCCGGTGTCTGGAGGGGTGGTGTTGTTGCTTGAAGAGCATCCCGGGAGGCGGTTGGCAAGGGGAAAGCGGACGGGCGGTGATGGTTGAGAGGAGCGCGTGTTCCGTTGGCGTCGCATATGTGGAGGCGTGTGTGGACAGCTGGCACCTCCGCGCAAAACAAGCCCCCAAGACGCAAAAAGGCCCGCACGAGGCGGGCCTTTCGAAACCAAATCGGCAGATGCCGCTTACCTGCCCAGATTACGCTTGCCGAGCGTGCGCAGGCGCAGCGCGTTGAGCTTGATGAAGCCGGCGGCGTCCTTCTGGTCGTAGGCACCCTGGTCGTCCTCGAAGGTGACGAGCGTGTCGGAGTAGAGCGACTTGTCGCTCTCGCGGCCGATGACCATGACGTTGCCCTTGTAGAGCTTCAGCGTCACTTCGCCCTCGACATGCTCCTGGCTCTTGTCGATCAGCGCCTGCAGCATTTCGCGCTCCGGCGAGAACCAGAAGCCGTAATAGATCAGCTCGGCGTAGCGCGGCATGATCTCGTCCTTGAGGTGCGCCGCGCCGCGGTCGAGCGTGATGCTCTCGATCGCGCGGTGGGCCGAAAGGAGGATCGTGCCGCCGGGGGTCTCGTAGACGCCGCGCGACTTCATGCCGACATAGCGGTTCTCGACGAGGTCGAGACGGCCGATGCCGTTGTCGCGGCCGTAGGTGTTGAGTGCTGCGAGCAGCGTCGCCGGGCTCATGCGCACGCCGTTGATCGAGACGGCATCACCCTTCTCGAAGCCGACCTTGATTGTTGTGGCCTTGTCGGGTGCGGCTTCCGGCGAGATCGTGCGCATGTGCACGTATTCGGGCGCCTCGACAGCAGGATCTTCCAGAACCTTGCCCTCGGAAGAGGAGTGCAGCAGGTTGGCGTCGACGGAGAACGGCGCTTCGCCCTTCTTGTCCTTGGCAACCGGGATCTGGTGGGCTTCGGCGAAGGCGAGCAGGTCGGTACGCGACTTGAACGACCAGTCGCGCCAGGGAGCGATGATCTTGATGTCGGGGTTCAGCGCATAGGCCGAAAGCTCGAAACGAACCTGGTCGTTACCCTTGCCGGTCGCACCGTGAGCAATGGCGTCGGCGCCGGTCTTCTTGGCGATGTCGATCAGGYGCTTGGMGATCAGCGGACGGGCGATCGAGGTGCCGAGCAGGTAGACGCCTTCATAGACGGCATTGGCGCGGAACATCGGGAAGACGAAATCGCGCACGAATTCCTCGCGCACATCCTCGATGTAGATCTCCTTGATGCCGAGCATCTCGGCCTTCTTGCGCGCCGGCTCGAGCTCTTCGCCCTGTCCGAGGTCGGCCGTGAAGGTGACGACTTCGGCGTTAAGCTCGGTCTGCAGCCACTTCAGGATGATCGAGGTGTCGAGACCGCCGGAATAGGCGAGGACGACTTTCTTTACGTCTTTGTGCGATGCCATGATGATGAGATCCGTTGTGCCAGGAGGGTCGCGGCTAGCCGCAAGACCCGGTATCGCCGGGCACTTTTAGCGAGATTGACGCCGGACGCAAGGGCAAGGACGTCGAGAAACCGGGTCGCTAGAAGTGCTTTGTGATGTTCATGCGACGATGCAGGATGCGTATGATAGTGACCAGCCGGTCGGTCTCCTTGTAGACGATGTAGTGGGATTGATAGGCGAAAGCCCTGTAGCCGGGACGGAGACTATCCGAGAAGCGGCCTCGCTTGGCTCCGCTCGCCAACTCAGGAAAACAGCCGACCAAGCCGCGATAGTAGCTGTCGGCCTGTTCTTTCGACCACGTCTGAAACGTATATAGCCAGATATCGTCGAGATCCTGGCGCGCTCTTGGCGAAATCCGGTAGGAGCGGTGCCTAGCGGACATGTTTGCGATGTAGTTCGCTCAGGAATTCCTCGCCGTCGAACTCCTCTGGCTCCCCTGACTGCTCGCCCTCGATGATCGCCGCCTCGATAGCATCACGCTCGGCCTTGTGCTGCAGCACACGCAATGCCGCGTCGACGACCTCGTCGACGGAACCGTAATTGCCGTCTCGCAGCTGTGTATCGATGAACTCTTCCATCTGCGCGTCGAGGCGGATGGTCTCCAACCTGCCCATGCGGGAGCTCCTGCCGGTTTGGTCTTTGCCCGTGGTTTGACTTGCCCTCCGAGATTACCATATCTGGCTGCGAGCGAACAATCCCAGGCGAAAGGCCGAAGCCGTGACCGATCTCACCAATATCATCAAGCCCTCCAACGTTGCCGTCATCACCGGTGGCGCCTCGGGCATTGGCCTGGCGGCCGCCAAGCACTTTGCAAGCAAGGGCATGAATGTCGTCATCGCCGACCTCGGCGCCGATAGACTGGCCGCGGCGGCAAAGGCGGTCGCGGCTGGTTCCGGTGACGACCGTGTCTTGGCCGTCGAGACCGATGTCTCCGACAAGGCCGCACTTCAGACGCTGGAGCGTCAGGTCGTCGAGCGTTTCGGCAAGGTGCATGTGCTGATGAACAATGCCGGCATCGGGCCGGAGACCTCGATCTTCAGCGACGACAGCGGCTGGGACGCGATCCTCGGCGTCAACCTGATGGGCGTGGTCAACGGCACGCGCGCCTTCGGCCCCAATATGCTCGCTCATGGCGAACCGGGCCTGATCATCAACACCGGCTCCAAGCAGGGCATCACCACCCCTCCCGGCAACCCGGCCTACAATGTTTCGAAGGCGGGCGTGAAGGTCTTCACCGAGGCGCTGGAACACGAGCTGCGCAACACCGAGGGCGGCAAGCTTTCCGCTCACCTCCTGATCCCCGGCTTCGTCTTCACCGGGCTTTCCAAGGGATTTGGCGGTGAGAAGCCGGCCGCTGCCTGGACGGCGGAGCAGACCGTCGACTTCATGATCGAGAGCCTCGAGAAGGGCGATTTCTACATCCTCTGCCCCGACAACGACGTCGCCCGCCCGGTCGACGAGCGCCGCATGGCCTGGGCCGTCGGCGACATCATCGAGAACCGCCCGCCGCTGTCGCGCTGGCATCCCGATTACGCCGATCGCTTCAAGGCGTTTCTTGAGGGCAAGTAACGGCTGAAGCGATCGGGCCTATTAGAAGGTTTGATTGGTGCATTCCTTGAAAGCCGGATATGAGGCATTGCTTTCATAACCGGCTTTACGAGTGTTCCATGGATTTTCTGCCGAGCCTGCCGACGCTTCTCGCCTTCGCCGCGGCCACGCTTCTGCTGGCCGCCACGCCCGGTCCCGACATGACGCTGTCGATCAGCCGATCGCTGGCACAGGGAACCAAGGCTGCACTCTTCGTGGTGCTCGGCACCAGCCTCGGCATCGTCGTTCACACCATGCTGGTCGCCTTCGGCATCTCGGCGCTGATCACCGCCTCACCCACCGCCTTCCTGATTCTGAAGACGGGCGGCGCCGGTTATCTGCTCTGGCTTGCCATTCAGGCCGTGCGCTACGGCTCGAAGCTGTCGATCAAGAAGGTCGACGAGGCAAAGGCTACGCCGCTTGCCAACATCTCCTCCGGCTTCTGGGTCAACCTTCTGAACCCCAAGGTCATCATCTTCTTCATGACCTTCCTGCCGCAGTTCGTCAGCGCCGGTGATCCCACGGTGACGCAAAAGCTGATCTTCTTCGGATTCTGCTTCATCCTGATCGGCATGCCCGTCAACGCCGCCGTCGTCTTCGCCGCCGATTGGCTGGCCGGCTGGCTGCAGAACAACAGGAAGGTTCTGCGCGGGATGGACTACACCTTCGCCGGCGTCTTCTCCGTCTTCGCGGCGAAGATCCTGCTCACCCAGGCACGCTGACATCAATAAAAACCCCGAGAGCGCTTGGCGGTCCCGGGGTGGATATCATCTTCTCTATCAGCCGATCAGCAGCGCGTCGTCGTCGAGCGTCTGGCCGCGCATCTTGCGGAACATGTCGATCAGGTCCTCGACCTGCAGGTCCTTGCGGTTGTCGCCGGAGACGTCGAGCATGATCTCGCCGCCATGCAGCATGATAGTGCGGTGGCCGTAGTCCAGCGCCTGGCGCATGGAGTGGGTGACCATCAGCGTCGTCAGCTTGCGCTCCGAAACCACGCGGTCCGTCAGCCCCATCACGAACTCGGCCATCCCGGGGTCGAGCGCCGCCGTATGCTCGTCGAGCAGCAGCACCTCGGAGCCGGCAAGCGTCGCCATCACAAGCGAAATCGCCTGCCGCTGACCGCCGGACAACAGGTCCATGCGGTCCTTCATGCGCGTTTCAAGCCCGAGATTGAGCTCGGCGATGCGTTCGCGAAAATGCTCGCGCCGGCGTGGGCCGAGCGCCGAGGTCAGTCCCCGCCGCTCGCCGCGCCGTGCGGCCAGCGCCAGGTTTTCCTCGATCGACAGCGCGCCGCAGCTCCCCGTCAGCGGATCCTGGAACACGCGGGCGACGAGACCGGCGCGCGCAGCCGTCGGCTTGCGGGTCACGTCGGTGTGGCCGATCATCACCTGTCCTTCGCTTGCCAGCACATCGCCGGCGAGCACGCCCAACAGCGTCGACTTGCCGGCGCCGTTGGAGCCGATGACGGTGACGAACGAGCCTTCCTCGATCGTCAGGTTGACGCCATTCAGCGCCTGCTTCTGCAGCGGCGTCCCCTTGCCGAAGACGACCTTGATATCCTTGAGCGAGATCATGACGAGGCACCTCCGCGACGCAGGCGGGGAAGGATGAGCGCCACCGTGACGAGGACTGCGGTGACGAAATTGAGGTCGGAGGCCTGCAGGCCGATCACGTCGCTGGAAAGCGCCAGCTGGATGGCGATGCGGTAGAGGATCGAGCCGATGACGCAGCCGATCAGCGCGATCAAGAGGCCGCGCTTCCCAAGCAACGTCTCGCCGATGATGACGGCGGCAAGGCCGACGACGATGGTGCCGACACCAGAGGTCACATCAGCAAAACCGTTGGTCTGCGCAAACAGCGCGCCGCCGAGCGCCACCAGCGCGTTGGAGATCGCCATGCCGAGGTAGATCTGGCGGTTGGTGTCGACGCCCTGTGCGCGGGCCATGCGGGCGTTCGCGCCGGTCGCGCGCATCGCGAGGCCGGAATCGCTCTCAAGATAGCGCCAGACGACGATTACGGCGATGACGACAAGCACGCCGACGAAGAGCGGGCGCACGTAGAAATCGCGCAGGCCATGGCCGAAGAACGGGCTGATCATCGTATCGGCATTGATCAGCGCCACGTTCGGCTTGCCCATGACGCGCAGGTTCACGGAAAACAGCGCGATCATCGTCAGGATGGATGCGAGCAGGTTGAGGATCTTGAAGCGCACGTTGAGCATGGCGGTCACCATGCCGGCCGCAGCCCCCGCCGCCATGGCGATCAGCGCCGCCAGCCAGGCATTGACGCCGGCAATGATCAGCACCGCGGTGACGGCGGCACCGAGCGGAAACGAGCCGTCGACGGTCAGATCCGGAAAATCGAGCACACGGAATGCGAGGTAAACGCCGAGCGCGACGAAGGCATAGACCAGCCCCAGCTCCACGGCTCCCCAGAATGCGATCTGACTCAAGGCTTTTGCCCTTTCTTGTTCCCGGCCCGCCTCCCGCGGACGCAAGCTCTCTAATACCATCAGCCGCCCCCGTGCAAACAGGAGCGGCCGGAACTGTGAAAAACGTTGGCACCCGTATTGGGCCCTATCATCCCTCATCCCGGCCTTGTGCCGGGATCCAGCAGCATCGCGTCTGCGATGCGAAAGAGTCTTTTCAACCCAAAGACTTGGGTTGGCTGGATTCCTGTGACAAGCACAGGAATGAGGGCGGAGAAAGTAGGTTCGTCGCGTCGGGAGAAACACAAAGCTTCTCTTTACGCAGGCAACTTGCCATTCGCCTCAGCGACTTACTTCTTTAATCGATCGTTTTCGTCGCGCGCTTCAGCACGCTCTCAGGCAGCGTCACGCCCATCTTGGCGGCCGCGCCCTTGTTGATGACGAGATCGCTGCCGGCGGCGACCTTGACCGGGATATCGCCGGGGTTCTCACCCTTCAGGATGCGAACGACGATTTCGCCGGTCTGCTTGCCGACGTCGTAGTAGTTGAAGCCGAGAGCGGCGACCGAGCCGCGCGAAACGGAATCCGTATCGGCGGTGAAGAGCGGCAGCTTGGCCTCTTCGGCAACGGCCACGGCACCCTCGAGCGCCGAGATGATCGTGTTGTCGGTCGGTACGTAGATCGCATCGGCACGGCCGACGAGGGCGCGGGCGGCACCCTGCACTTCGGCGGACTTGGTGGCGGCGGATTCGACGACCTTCAGGCCGGCCTTTTCAGCCTCAACCTTCAGAACCGCGAGCAGCGACACGGAGTTCGCTTCACCGGAATTGTAGAGGTAGCCGATCGTCTTGGCGTTCGGCAGGATTTCCTTGATCAGCGCCACGTGCTCGGCAACCGGCGACATGTCCGAGAGGCCGGTGACGTTGCCGCCGGGCTTGTCCATGTTCTTGACCAGCTGCGCGCCGAGCGGATCGGACACGGCGGTGAAGACGACGGGGATATCGCGGGTGGAGGAAACCACGGCCTGCGCCGAAGGGGTCGAGATCGGAACGATGACGTTGGGGCCGTCACCGGCGAACTGGCGGGCGATCTGGGCTGCGGTCGCGGGGTTGCCCTGCGCCGACTGGAACACGAACTTCAGGTTCTCGCCTTCCTTGTAGCCGGCAGCCTTCAGCACATCGAGAACGCCCTTGCGGGCGGCGTCGAGCGCCGGATGTTCGACGATCGCGGTAACCGCAACGGTCACGTCTTCGGCTTTCGCAGGCAGGGAAAGGGCAAGGGTCGCGGCCACGGCAGCGAGCAGTACAGAACGCATGGGTATCCTCCAATAATGCTTTTGGGCCGCTTTTAGAAAAAGCGGCCCATGAAATCAATCATTAGAAGATGCTGGGAGGATCAAACTTGCTGATCACTCGCGCACCCATCACGCAAGCGTCAGTCATCCGAGCCGTGGTTGGCGATCATCATCGCCTCGAAGGCCAGGCGCTCGGTCTTGCGCATGCGCTCCGATTCCGATTTCAGCTGGCCGCAGGCGGCGAGGATGTCGCGGCCGCGCGGCGTGCGGATCGGCGAGGCATAGCCGGCCGAGTTGATGAAATCGGCGAACTTCTCGATCTGCGCCCAGTCGGAGCACTGGTAGTTGGTGCCCGGCCAGGGATTGAACGGAATGAGGTTGATCTTCGCCGGCACGCCCTTGAGCAGCTGGATCAGCCCCTTGGCATCCTCAAGGCTGTCGTTTACATCCTTCAGCATCACATATTCGAAGGTGATGCGACGGGCGTTGGAGAGACCCGGATACTTGCGGCAGGCGTCGATCAGCTCCTTCAGCGGATACTTCTTGTTGATCGGCACAAGGATGTCGCGCAGGTCGTCGCGCACGGCATGCAGCGAGATCGCCAGCATGACGCCGATCTCGTCGCCGGTGCGGAAGATTTCCGGAACGACGCCCGAGGTCGAGAGCGTGACGCGTCTTTTCGAAAGGGAAAGTCCGTCGCCGTCGGTGGCGATCAGGAGCGCCTGCTTGACGCTGTCGAAATTGTAGAGCGGCTCGCCCATGCCCATCATCACGATGTTCGAGACCTTGCGGCCCTCGGCCGGCATGATCGTGCCCTGCGGCGCTTCGCGATCGGGGAAGTCGCCCAGCCGGTCGCGGGCGAGCAGGAGCTGCGACAGGATTTCTTCCGCCGTCAGGTTGCGCACCAGGCGCTGCGTGCCGGTGTGACAGAAGGAACAGGTGAGCGTGCAGCCGACCTGGCTGGAAATGCAGAGCGTGCCGCGACCTTCTTCAGGAATATAGACCGCCTCGATCTCGACGGGACGACCGGCGCCGCGCGCCGGAAAGCGCAGCAGCCACTTGCGGGTGCCGTCGTTGGAGACCTGCTCCTCGACGATCTCGGGTCTTGCGATCGTGAAGTGCGTCTTCAGCGTCTCGCGCATGTCCTTGGAGATATTGGCCATGTGGTCGAAGTCGGAGACCCCGCGCACATAGATCCAGTTCCAAAGCTGCGCCACGCGCATCTTGATCTGCTTTTCCGGCACGCCCTTTTCGCGCAGCGCGGCGCCCATCTCCTCGCGGGTGAGGCCGATCAGCGACGGCTTCGGCAATGCTTCGCCGCGCGCCGGCTGGTTGCCTGCGGGCTTGAGAACGGTCATCGCATCCATGACGGACATTTAATCTAATCCCGAATTCAACATGCGATCCTCCCGATAGTCCGAATGACTGGCGGGCGGAGCGGGCATGAAGGCAGAAAGTGAATGCGGAACTTGGCGGCCAAGCCGCGATCCATCCGCTGTTGTGCGCGCCTTTAGCATCATTTTTGCCATCCGTCACTATAGATGGAAACGACGAAGGCCGGCGCAAGGGGATGGGGTGTGGTTTGGCGACTTATGGATAAAGCCGTCGGCGCTTTACCGAGTGGCCCCCTCATCCGACCCTTCGGGCCACCTTCTCCCCGCTGGGGCGAAGGGAAGGTCGGCGCGAGCGGCCAACCACTGGTCTCTTCTCCCCAGCGGGGAGAAGGTGCCGGCAGGCGGATGAGGGGGCCACACGGCACCCCATCAACCGCAGTCACCGGCAATCAAAAAAACCTTACTTGCAGCTTTCAATCTGCTTCAGCGAAGCCGAAATGCCGGCCAGCGAATAGCTGTAGGAGGTCGCCGTGCCCTTGCGCGAGACGGCGTTGACGGTCATCGAGTGGCCGCCCTTCATGGCGGCGACCAGTGCCGGCTCCTGCGCGGCGTTCTCGACCCAGCCGGCCTTGTCCTTGGTGAACATCACGAAGGTCTTGTTGTCGATGACGACGTTGATCTTCGAGGCATCCTTGACGGTGTAGCCCATCATCGCCTGCGGCTCGTAGGAGATGTTCTGGCCCGGGCGCTGCGAGACGATGAAGAAGTTCTCGCCGTGGTCGATGCCGGCGGGCTTCTTCTCGGTCGGCACCGAGAGGACGTAGCAGACGGTGCTGTTGCCCTGCTTGTAGGAATAGGCGCCCCATGCCTGGAACTGCTGGATGCGGGTCGGCGCGGTGGAAGCGGCGGCGGCTGGCTGCTGCGCGGCGGCTGCGGGCTTCTTGGACTGTGCGGATGCGATGCCGGCGCCGGCGAGAACGAGGGAAAGGGCGAGTACGGTACTTTTTACAAACATGGATATTCCTGCCGGTTCTTGCGATTCGAGCCCGAGCGAGCGGGCGGCGCATAATCACGATCTGCTTTATTTTGACTTAATTCAGGTTACCAAAGCGTCAACGCAGGCCGCGAGAAGTCCGTGCCTGTGCCATTTCCACCCGGGTGTCAATGTTGAGCGCCGGATTAACGCTCGGGATGATGTAGTCCGGAAATGATCTGAAACCATCGCTCTTAAGGAATTTAAGACATAAAGATAACGGCAAGAGTTTGACGTTTCGAAAAACCGATGTACGTGAATAAGGAGTGGAAATCCGTCAAGGATTTCATCGAGCCAGGGGGCTTTCGAACGGAATGGACGCCGAGGACAAACAGCGCTTCGCTGCCCTAGCTGGGGCTGTGGCGGAACGCCGCGACCAGCAGGCGTTCGCCATCCTGTTCGACTACTTCGCCCCACGCCTGAAATCCTGGCTTCTCAGGCAGAAAATGACCGCAAGCGAGGCCGAAGAGCTTGTTCAGGAGGTCATGATCGTGCTCTGGCACAAGGCCGATCTCTATGATGCCACGCGCTCGTCGCTCTCCACCTGGCTCTTCCGCATCGCCCGCAATCGCCGCATCGACCTGCAGCGCCGCGCCCGCGCCCGTATCCTCGATGAGGACGATCCGGCGCTGCAGCCGACCGCCGAGATCGGCGCCGACGAGCTGGTCGCCAATGGCGATCGCGATGCACAAGTTCGTGAAGCGGTGAGCCAGCTGCCCGAAGAACAGCGCGAAATGCTCCGCGCCGCCTTCTTCCTCGGCCAATCCCACTCCGAAATCGCCGAATCGACCGGCCTGCCGCTCGGCACCGTCAAATCCCGCATCCGGCTGGCCTTCGGCAAGCTGAAGAAGGTGCTGGAAGCGGAAAACGCGTGAGCGCGGCCTAAACCGTCTTCATATCCTCGGGTCGCACGCGATCGGGCGCGTCTTGCAGCGCCTTGTCGGCGGCTTCGTAGTGGTTGGGGCGGATGTGGCGGTTGACCATGGCGAAGGCGGCTGAGAGGACGGCGATGTCGTCGGTGAAGCCGATGCCGACAAGCACGTCGGGGATCATGTCGACGGGCAGCACGAAATAGGCAAGTGCCGCGAGCAACGTGCCACGCACCTTAAGCGGTGTTTCACGGTCGAGCGCGCAGTAATAGGCGGCAACGACATCGCGCGAGAAGGGGATCTTGCGCGCCGCCTTGCGGAAGGTCGGCCAGAATTTCTGCCGAACGCTCTTCTCCCGCCGCTCCTGCGTTTCTTCATCGCCCGGCAGCAGGATTTCACCGTATTTGACGTCGTCCATGTCCAGTTGGCCCTTTATGTTCCACTTGGCCCCTTTGAGGTCAGGCCAGAATATGGGGGGTCTTGAGCTGCGATTCAATCGATCCGCCGCGCCGCCGCCTTCTCCATCAGGCCCGCCAGCTTGAAATCGAGCTCCGTCAGCCCGTCGGCCGAATGGGTGCTGAGCGTCACATCCACCTTGGAATAGACGTTGAACCATTCCGGATGATGGTCGAGCTTTTCGGCGGCAAGGGCCGTCTCCGTCATGAAGCCGAAGGCCTCGACGAAGTTCTTGAACTTGTAGCTCTTGGTGATCGACTTGCCGCTGTCGCCGAGCGACCAGCCTTCAAGTTTCGCCAGTTTATCGCTAATCGCCTGGCGTTCCAGTTTGTCCCGTTTCATGCGATTGTCCTTTGCGTTCACCATGGGTCTCTTATGAAACGCACCAGTATCCTGTTTGTTTGCATGGGCAATATCTGCCGCTCGCCACTGGCCGAAGGCGTCTTCAGCCACTTCGCCTCCGAAGCAGGCCTCTCCGACCGCTTTCTCATCGATTCCGCCGGTACCGGCAGCTGGCACGAGGGCGATGAGCCCGACAGACGGTCGATCACGACCGCCCGCCAACACGGCATAGACATATCAGCTCAGCGCGCGCGGCGCATCCGCAGAGATGATTTTGCCGATTTCGATCTGATCATTGCCATGGACCGAAACAACGTCGCGGCCTTGAAGGCGCTCGATCCCGCGGCAGAGAATGTCCATCTGTTCGGTGATCTGGCGCTCGGGAGCGGAGAGGATATCCCCGATCCCTATTATGGCGGCGCCGACGGCTTCGAGGCCGTTTATGCCAGGCTCTTGGCCGGCTGCAGGAAGCTGTTGTCGACGCTCGGCGCCGACAGCGCCTCGCGCAGCGGGAACACCTCTTCCGTCAGATAAGGCCCACCGCCGACCGAATCACGCGACGAGAGAAGCACGAAGCGCGGCACGGTGAAGGATGCGGTCTGGAAATTGCCGCGTCCGGCGAGATAGTGCACGACATCGTCGACGCGCGAGGATTTCAGCCGCGCCAGCGTCACATGTGGAGTGAACTTGCGCGGATCAGGAGAAAGGCCGATCCGCTGGCAGATCCGCTCAATTTCGGCCTGCAGGGCATACATTTCGGGATTTTGCGTCACGCCGGCCCAAACCGAATGCGGCTTCTTGGAACCGAAAGCGCCGATACCGTCGAGCTTGATCTGGAATTCCGGCCTGTCGATGCGGTCGAGCCGGTCGACGATCTCGTCAGCCGTGCGATTATCGACATCGCCGATAAAGCGCAGGGTGATGTGGTAATTTTCCACATCGATCCATCGGGCGCCAGGGAGACCACCGCGCAACAATGACAGGCTCATCGCCGCATTGCGCGGAATTTCGAGGGCGGTAAACAGTCTCGGCATAACGAGCACTCCCCGAATCTTTTGCAGGTGCTCACACGGAATCACGCATTGATCACATGCGCAAGTCCCTAATTCTTCACAGTCGGCAACGTTCCAATGAATTGTGTGATTGCCGGTTCCATCTTTTGAACCATGGTATCCACGCCTTTGGAATTGGGGTGCATGCCGTCTTCCAGCTTCAGCGACGCATCGAGAACGACGCCGTCGAGGAAGAGCGGATAGAGCGTAAGTCCATGTTTTTTGGCGAGTTTCTCGTAGATCGGATTGAACCGCGCCGCGTAGTCGCCACCCATGTTCGGCGGCGCCATCATGCCGGCGAGGAAGACCGCGATACCGCGTTCCTTGAGCCGGGTAATCATTTGGTCGAGGTTCTTCTCACTTTGTTCGGGCGCGATCCCGCGCAGCGCGTCGTTGGCGCCGAGCTCCAGAATGACCCCGTCGGTGCCATCGGGCACGGACCAGTCGATGCGCGCAAGCCCGCCCGTCGTGGTGTCGCCGGAAACGCCTGCGTTCGCCACCGTAACATCGAGCCCCTTGGCCTTCAGCGCCGCCTGCAGCTTCTCCGGAAAGCCGTCGCCGGGCGGCAGCTGGTATCCCGCCATCAGGCTGTCGCCGAAACCGACGAGATTGATCGTGCGCGCCTGCGCTGAAACCGAAAGCATCATCGAAAAGACGATGACAGCGATGTGAAGACCCGCAACTTTAAATCTCATTCCATTGTCCCTAAATTGGCGGCAGCTGGGCTTTCATATAGGTAGGGCATTTACCGTTGGCAAAAACCATCATCGATCTGAAACGGGCCGACCTGACGCTCGGCAGTGCCGCGGCTTCCGTGCATGTGCTGAAGGGCATCGACCTTGAGATCGCCGCCGGTGAATCGGTCGGCATCGTCGGCCCCTCCGGCTCCGGCAAGTCGACGCTGCTGATGGTGCTGGCCGGTCTCGAGCGGCTCGACAGCGGCGAAATCAACATCAACGAAGCGCCCCTGCACACAATGAGCGAGGATCAGGTCGCGGACTTTCGCGGCCGCAACATCGGCATCGTCTTTCAGTCTTTCCACCTGATCGCCAACATGACGGCGCTTGAAAATGTCGCCGTGCCGCTCGAGCTCGCCAATGTCGCCAACCCCTTCGAGATCGCCCGTCGCGAGCTGAAATCCGTCGGCCTCGGCGACCGGCTGAACCACTATCCCGGCCAGCTTTCCGGCGGCGAGCAACAGCGCGTGGCGATCGCCCGCGCGCTTGCGCCATCGCCGGCGCTTCTGATCGCGGATGAGCCGACCGGCAATCTCGACACCGACACCGGCCGCCAGATCGCCGACCTTCTGTTTTCCAAGCAGGCCGAGCGCGGCATGACGCTGGTGCTCGTGACCCACGACAACGCGCTCGCCAAGCGCTGCTCGCGGCAGATCCGCGTCCGCTCCGGCAAGATAGAAGGCGACAGCGCCGCGATTGAAGCCGAAGTGGCCATTGCATGACGCTGATCACCCCGCGTATCGCGCTCGCCTGCCGTCTTGCCCTTCGTGAGCTGCGCGGCGGCCTGAGAGGCTTCTACATCTTCCTCGCCTGCATCGCGCTCGGCACGGGTGCGATTGCCGCGGTCAACTCGGTCTCGCAGTCGATCACCGACACGATTGCCACGCGCGGCCAGGAGATCCTTGCCGGCGACGTCCGCTTCGAGCTCAACAATCGCGAGGCAGCCGCCAACGAGCTGGATTTCCTGCGCTCGCTCGGCAAGGTCTCGGTCTCGACAGGCCTGCGCTCCATGGCCCGCAAGCCGGATGGATCCGATCAGGCGCTGGTTGAGGTCAAGGCCGTTGACGACGCCTATCCGCTCTATGGCAGCTTTGAGGCAGAGCCCAACTACCCGCTGCATACGCTTCTTGCCGATCAGGATGGCACCTATGGCGCGCTGGCCGCGCCGCTGCTTCTGGAACGTCTCGGCCTCAAGATCGGCGACGAGCTGCTGCTCGGCAACGTCATCGTTAACATCACCGGCACGGTGAAGACCGAGCCGGACGCGGTCTCCGAAGGCTTCGGCTTTGCGCCGCGCCTGATGGTGAGCCGCCAGGCGCTGCAGGCCTCGGGTCTGATCCAGACCGGCAGCCTTGTCGAGCACAGCTACAAGGTCAAGCTGAACGATCGATCGGAGATGGCAGGCATCCGCGACCGCGCCACCAAGGATTTCCCCTCGGCCGGCTGGTCGATCCGCACAAGCGACCGCGCCGCCCCTTCGCTCACCGAAAACATCGAACGTTTCTCGCAGTTCCTCACGCTGGTAGGTCTGACCGCGCTGATCGTCGGCGGCGTCGGCGTGGCGAATGCCGTGCGCGCCTTTCTCGATGCCAAGCGCACGACGATCGCCACCTTCAAGTGCCTGGGCGCGCCGGCCTCGACTGTTGTCCTCATCTATCTCTTCCAGATCGGCCTTATCGCGCTTGGCGGCATCGCCATCGGCCTCGTCATCGGTGCGTTGGCACCCATTCTGGCGGCCCAGTTTCTGGCCCAGTTTCTGCCGGTCTCGACCGCGCCGACGCTCTATCCGGTGGCGCTGTCGCTCGCCGTCCTCTTCGGCATCCTGACGACGCTCGCCTTCGCCATCATGCCGCTCGGCCATGCCCGCGAAGTGCCGCCGACGGCGCTGTTTCGCGAGCAGGGCTTCGAGGCCCGCCGCCTGCCCTCCTGGCCTTACATTCTGATGGCCGCCGTCTTCCTTGTGGCGTTGGCAGCCCTTGCGGTGGCGACCGCCCATGATCGCTTCATCGCGATCGTCTTCATCGGCGCCATCGCCTTTGCCTTCGTCGTCCTGCGCCTGGTCGCAGCCGGCATCGCCTGGCTTGCCCGCCGCAGCCCGCGCGTCAATTCGCCGGCGCTGAGGCTGGCGATCGGTAACATCCACCGCCCCGGCGCGCTCACGCCCTCGGTCGTGCTCTCGCTTGGCCTTGGCCTGGCGCTGCTCGTCACCCTGACGCTCATCGACGGCAATCTGAGACAGCAGCTCACCGGCCGCATGGCCGACGGCGCGCCCAACTTCTTCTTCGTCGATATCCAGGGCGCCGAGCTCGACGGCTTCCGCAATCTGGTGAAAACCGATGCGCCCGAGGGCAAGCTCGTCGAGGTACCGATGCTGCGCGGCCGCATCCTTGCCTTCAACGGCGAGGACGTGACCAAGCGCAAGGTGCCGCCATCAGGCCAATGGGTGCTGCGCGGCGACCGCGGCATCACCTACTCCGAGACGCTTCCCGAAAACGCGGTCCTCACCGAGGGCACATGGTGGGACAAGGATTACAGCGGCGAACCCCTGGTCTCGTTTTCGGCGGAAGAGGCCGGCGAACTCGGCCTCAAGGTCGGCGATACCGTCACCGTCAACGTGCTCGGCCGCAACATGACGGCCAAGATCGCCAATCTGCGCAAGGTGCAGTGGGAGAGCCTGTCGATCAACTTCGTCATGGTCTTCTCGCCCAACACCTTCAAGGGCGCCCCGCATGCCTGGCTGGCAACGCTCACCGATCCCAAGGCGACATCCTCGCAGGAAGCCGCGATCCTGAAATCGGTGACAAACACCTATCCGACGATAACAAGCGTGCGCGTGAAGGATGCGATCGACATCGTCAATTCGCTGGTGGCGCAGCTGGCGACCGCGATCCGCGCTGCCGCCTCCGTCGCCCTCATCGCCTCGGTCCTGGTGCTCGCAGGCGCGCTCGCCGCCGGCAACCGCGCCCGCACCCATGATGCGGTGGTGCTGAAGACGCTCGGCGCCACGAGACGCATGCTGATGCGCGCCTTCTGCTACGAGTATCTGATCCTCGGCCTAGCAACCGCCGTCTTCGCGCTGCTTTCGGGCGGCGTCGCGGCCTGGTTCATCGTCGCCCGCATCATGAAGATCCCCTCGCAGTTCCTGCCTGATGTCGCCGGAATGACGATCGTCACGGCCTTGGTGCTGACCGTCGGCATCGGCCTGATCGGCACTTGGCGCATTCTCGGCCAGAAGGCGGCACCCGTTTTGCGCGAGCTCTGAGTGGCCGGGTTGAAATAATTCCGGCACCTTACGGCGATTTAACCCGATCGCGGGTTGCAAGGCCCTTGTTTGCAAAGGACGAAAGGCTCATATTATCCGCAGGCATGCTGAAGCTCCGCAGCGGCGCCCGGGCAAGAAAACCCGACACCGTGTTCATTCGGGGCTGACAAGAGGAAATCATGGCTGACCTAAGAAATTACCAGGGCCGCGTTCAGAGCGGTGTCCAGACCGGCGAGATCGATCAGGGCCTTCGCAGCTATATGCTGAAGGTTTACAACCTGATGGCTATCGGCCTGGCGATCACCGGCCTGGCCGCCTATTTCGCATTCACATTCGCCGTCTCCGACGGCCAGCTGACCGCATTCGGCGCCGCGATCTACACCAGCCCGCTGAAGTGGGTGGTGATCTTCGCTCCGCTGGCGCTGGTCTTCTTCCTGAGCTTCAGGATCAATTCGATGAGCGTATCGGCCGCGCAGACGACCTTCGCGGTCTATGCAGCGCTTGTCGGCCTGTCGCTGTCGTCGATCTTCCTGATCTACACCGGCCAGAGCGTCGTGCAGACCTTCTTCGTGACGGCCGCCTCGTTCGGCGCGCTCTCGCTCTACGGCTACACGACCCGTCGTGACCTCTCGGCCATGGGCTCGTTCCTGATGATGGGTCTCTTCGGTCTGATCATCGCCTCGATCGTCAACATCTTCCTGGCCTCCTCGGCCATGCAGTTCGCGATCTCGGTGATCGGCGTGCTGATCTTCGCGGGCCTGACCGCCTACGACACGCAGCGCATCAAGGAAATGTACTACGCCGCCGACGACGCCACCATGGCCGGCCGCAAGGCGATCATGGGCGCGCTGACGCTCTACCTCGACTTCATCAACCTCTTCATGTTCCTGCTGCAGTTCATGGGTAACCGCAAGTAAGACGAAGAGCGAGAGAGGGCGACGCTGTCGCCCTTGATCCAGACGACAAGTTCGAGACGATCAGAACCGCTTGCAGCAGGAATGTTGCAGGCGGTTTTTCTTTGGCTGATGGCCTTATGGCCCGAGCCTCAGGGCCTTGCTTAATTGCCGGCGAAATCGACCGACGAGATATCGACGGACCATTCGAAATCAGCAGGTGCGGGACGGCCCGGCAGGGTGTCCAGGCCCCTGTAGCGGTTAAGCGCCCAGCAACTGCCGTACTCACTATGCGGCGCGATGATCTTGTCGCTGCTGAAATAATCCGAATAGACCTCGCCGCTGAACCCCGGACGCTTCGCAATCAGCCGGAAGCGCACGATATTGACCTGCCGGTCAGAGGCATTCGACAGCTCGACGAAAACCGGCTTGTCCGGATCCTGGCAACCGCTGGTTCCGCTGCTCGTGCCGGATACCAGACTTGCGGAGTTCAGCCGGTCTGATTGCTGGAAGTAGAGATAGAGACCAACGGCGGCGCCGACGCAGGCCAGGGCGGCAACGACGATCAGCGTGTGGCGGGGAAACAGCAGGAAGCAGACCAAGACGATCGGGACCGCGATTACCATGAAAATCATTAGGTCTGCTCCATTTCATTCATGAGCTAAAGCAGCCAGCGGCAAGAGGCAAGGCTTTGCCAACGCCGAAGTTGCAATGCTGCTTGAACGAGAAAATTGGCGGCCTGGATATGATGACCGGCAGTGCTGACGTGGCGGACCTTGGACGATCGGCGACGGCGAGCCCCACGCGTCATTCCCCTAGACTGGAATGCGACACCCTCGCGGCGCGGCGGGTGGCGTTCACGAACCAGAGGTAGCTGAGGATCGCGATCAGGGCCATCATCGGGATGATGGTGCCAAAGGCCATAAGCGGCGCACCAATCAGGGAAGCTATGAGCCCGCCGGTGAAGCCGCCGCCCATCTGGATGAAGCCCATCATCGCCGAGGCGGAGCCAGCGATATGCGGGAAGGGGAAGAGGCCCGAGGTCGTCATGTGCGGGGTGAGGAAGGCGAGGCCGAAGGCCAGGAAGGCGACGGGGGCCATGATCGAGAGATAGCTCGGGGTCACCAGCGCAACCGAGAGCGCGATCATGATGCCGGCAAGGCCGAGCAAGCCGAGGCCTGTTCGCACCGAGCCATCGCCGCCGAGCCGTGCCGATGTCATCCTGAGGACGACGGAGCCGAGGAAATAGGAGCCGGATTGCATCAGCATGCCGAGGCCGAAGGCCGTGGGCGAGAGGCCGACCACCTTGATCAGGATGAAGGGCAGCATCGTCGCCTGCGCGTAGAGCGCGCCGATCGAGCCGCCGAGCACCAGCGAGGCGGAGATGAAGCGTGGTTCGCGGGCGAGCTCGGCATAGGCTTGTAGCAGCGGTCCGGGGAGGGCGCGGCGGCGGTCGGGTGTGCTGGTCTCGCGCATGAAGACGAGGACCGAGAGGCAGATCATCAGGCCGAAGCCGATGAGCAGGAAGAACACCGACTGCCAGCCGAAGGCGGCGAGTGCAAGGCCGCCGACGGTCGGGGCGATTGCCGGGCCGATGGCGATCATGATGCCGATCAGGTTCATGATCCTGGAGGCATCGGCGCCGGTGAACTGATCGCGGACGATGGCGCGTGCAACGGTGATCCCGACCGAGGCGCCGATCCCCTGGATCAGGCGGCCGGCGAGCAGCCATTCGATGCCGGGCGCAAACGCCGACAGCAGGCTTCCCACCATGTAGATGCCGACGAAGAGAAGCGTCGCGGCGCGGCGGCCGAAGGCATCGGACAGCGGGCCGGCGAGCAGCTGGGCGATCGAGAAGCCGGCGAAATAAAGCGACAGCGTCAGCTTGATCGCCGAATCCGTCGTGTGAAAGGCGCCCACCAGCTCCGGCATGGCGGGCGTGTAGATCGACATGGAGATCGGGCCGAGGGTGGCAAGCAGCGCGCCGAGCATGCTCGTTCGCCTTGCGCTCATCCGGAATGGGGGCATGCGGGTACTCGATTGGCTGGTGGCGCTCGCAACGCCTGGAAAGCAGGACTTCGTCTTTTCTGACGCAAGCTATCTGATCCGGCAATGCAAAAATGCCGAGGCGCGCGAACGGTTGCGGGAGCACCCCTTGCGATATTTGCGTTATGCCATTTTCAGCGCCGCGAGATCACCGCTTTCAAGAGCAGCCAAGTTTGCCTCGATCTTGTCCATAGGCCAGTCCCACCATGCGATCTCCAGCAGTTCATCGATGACCGTCGTGGGGTATCGCATGCGGATGATCGTTGCCGGGTTGCCGCCGACGACGGCATAGGGCGGAACGTCACGGGCAACGACCGATCCAGCGGCGATGATGGCACCAGACCCGATTTTGACACCCGGCATGATGGCCGCGTCATGGCCTATCCAGACGTCATGCCAGACAACGGTATCCTTCACCGGCAAGTCCTTGTAGCCGAAGGTTTCCGGTTTGAAGATCCGGAACGGATAGGTCGTGAAGCCATTCATCGGATGATTGGCCGAGCTGGTGATGAAGTAGCTGCCACGGGCAATCTGCACGAATTTTCCGATGATAAGGCGCTCGCGGACGCCATGCCCGAGATAGGGTGCGAGGATGCCGGCGGTGTCTTCCGGTTTGCCCGAGTGGGTGTAATAGCTGTAGTCGCCGATCTCCATGCGTGGATGGGCAATGACGTTTTTCAAATAGACGGTATCGCTGTAGATGGTGCCATCCGGCAGCGTGATCGGGTGGACGGCGGTCGCGTCGAGAATGGGCATCGGGAAATGGCTTTCCTCATGAAACCAGCGCAATCGATGGCCAAGGCTAATCCGCGCGATCCGCGAAATCCATTGCGGCGGCGGAACGCGTTCATCAATAGTTTGAATGAGGTTGGGCGGATAGGATTTGCGGCGCTGCCGCCGTCTGAGCGCGAAGCCAGTCGACGAACAATTGCGCTGCCGGCGACATGGCGAAGTCGCGGCGATAGACGAGGTGATAGTTGACGTCCGCCGACAGCTTCTCTGTCACGGCCTTCACCAGGCGGCCCGCGGCTATATCGTTTGCCACGAGTGTGGTTCGCACCAGTGCAAAGCCCTTGCCGTCCCTGCAGGCGGCGAGCATGTCTTCCATGCTTGGCAGGACAATCATGCCTGCCAGCCGATCTTCGATCTGGCTGCCGCCCTCCATGCCAAAAAACTCGGACACCCAGCGGCGCCAGTCGAGGCCGGTTTGATAGGCGTCCGTGTGGGTCAAAAACGGAGCCACGGAGAACGCCTCTCTCGCGGGCAGGCGGGCCGCCAGCTCGGGGGAGCAGACGACGAGTTCGTCGTCGAACAATAACGTGAATCCATCTTCCGCCGCCATTGGACGCGCCAGCCGGATCTGCAGATCGGCGTCGCCATCCGAAAACACATCACGGCGATAATCCTGGCTCACTCGAAGCGCTATCTGTCCGTGAGAGGCCACGAAGTCGCCCAGCCGGTCGGCAAGCCAGTAGCGGTGGAACTCCGGCGCGACGACGACATGAAGATCATGTTGCCCGGCGCGGGGTCTGGCAGCTTCGATGATCTCCGATAGCGTCCGAAGCTGATCGCGCAAGCGCGCAGCCAGCATCTCGGCGCGCGCCGTTGGCTTCATTGCTTTCGCTGATCTCTCAAACAGCCGTTCGCCCAGGAAGCGCTCCAGTTGCGCGATGTGGTGGCTTACGGCGCTCTGTGTCAGGTTCAGGTGTTCGGCGGCCCTCGTCACGCTCCCGCAATCGACAACCTCAACGAATGAGATCAAGACGGGCCAAGCCGGCAACCCGCGCTGCATCCATCGATTTTCATCATGCTTGCGATGATCAGACTTTGTTTCCATTGCGCTGCAAGGCCCATGAAACTGGCTCCCTGTGAATGGGAGCATCGACTGCATCATGCCGTTTATTCATGCACTAAAGCAATGGTGGTTCAGGCGACCGCGTCAGGCCCCAGCCCTCCACCTCTACCGTGACATCGCCCTGGAGCATCCGCCGACGCCTGCCGACTGGCGCGATTTCGATCGCGGTCGGCGCATGGTTACGTTTTCTTCGGGTGGCTGTGACTGAACGATTTTACCTGGGCATGACCGGCATGTTGAGGGTTCGGTTCTCCTCCTCGCTTGACGTCCCCGCCACACCGCATAATCTCGGTCTTTTCACGGGGGATTCTTCATGACGCAATCGCTGCTCGCGGGCGCCTTTCTGGCTGCACTTCTTTACGTGCTCATTCCCGGGCCGGCGTTTCTGGCGCTGCTGGGGATCGGGGCCGGGCAGGGGAGAAGGGCGGGGGCGCAGTTTGTCTGTGGGCATCTGGTGGGCGATACGCTGTGGGCGTCGCTGGCGCTGGTGGCGATCATCGGCGCCAAGACGATCGGGAGTTTCGTGTTCGATGCGCTGGGGCTCGCCTGCGGCTTCTATCTTGCCTGGATCGGCTGGAACGCGTTTCGCGCCAAGCCGAAGGGCGAGGGGCAGGCGCTGATGGTTGTCGAACGGCCGTTCCGGCGCGGGCTGATCTTCGGCGTCACCAATCCGAAGGGCTATCCGGTGGCGCTCGCGACTTTCACGGCACTGGTGGCGGGCTCGGCGAGCGCCCTGCAGTTTCAGACGCTGCCGGTGCTGCTTGCCGTGTCGTTCCTCGGCTTCATCGTCGCCGACATGATCCTGATCGCGATTGTCGGCACCGGGGCGGTGCGGCGGTTCTACCGCGCGCATGAGCGGCTGATCGTGCGCTGCTCGGGCGTGCTGTTCATGGGGTTTGCCGTGCAGGCTCTGCTGCATGCGACGCCGGGGTTGATGGGGTGGCGCAAGGCTTGATCGGCCTGCGCCGGGCGCAACCGCTGCCGCGTCAGACGTCGAGGAAGCTGACGACCGATTTCAGGGTCTTCACCGTCTCGGGATCGCCGATCGACATGGCGATCTGCAGCTGGTCCTTGTAATAGTCCCTGAAATTGAAGCTGGTGCCGTCGGTGACGTCGGAGAGATCGAGAACGTTGCCTGACGGGTCGATGGTGTGCATCGGCAGCGGTTCGGAGATCGCCGCATAGGTGTCCTGGTCGAGCGTGCCGTTGTCGAAATTCTGGCGCGCGTGGTTGCGCAGATCGGCGGCTGTTATGGCCGAAAAATCGGGTTGAGCCGATGTCGCTTCGTCGATCCTGAAGGTCGACGAAGCATTCGAAACCGAGCTGAAGGTTTCGGTCAAGCTGTTGTTAAATTGCGAATTATCGGAATATTTCCGGAAAGATAAATTCGGCGAAAACCGCAGCGATGTGATTTCCATTGCCTGCATCCATGATTAAAAAAGATTGAGCAAAAATACCGTGTGCGCCGCACAATCGTCAATCGTTAACAAATAGTTAATTCTTATATAGCATTTTTAGGGATCAACTTCTCGTATAGGTGGCGCGGCCGCTCGCTCAAGGTGGCGATACCAATCGCCGTGCTGCCTTCCTATATTGGTCTCCGAGACAACACGCCCCGCCGACAAGCCCGCCAAATAAGGATGTCCGTATGCCCGCCAACAACCCCGCTCTCACCGACTGGAACGGCCTCAATGGTCTGCCGCGCTTCGAGGCGCTGAATGACGGCGATTTCGCGCCGGCTTTCGATGCGGCCCTTGCCCGGCACGAAGAGGAGATCGATGCGATCGCCGACAATCCTGAAGCACCGACCTTCGACAACACGATCGTGGCGCTGGAGCTTGCGGGCGATGATCTCTCGCGGGTGTCGGCCCTGTTCTGGAACCGCGCCGGCGCGCATACCAACGACACGATCCAGGCGCTAGAGCGGGATATCTCGCCGAAGATGTCGCGGCATTATTCGAAGATCGGCATGAATGCAGCGCTCTTTGCGCGCATCGACACGCTTTGGGAAGCGCGCGAAAAGCTCGGGCTTACGCTGGAGCAGACACGGGTGCTGGAGCGGCACTGGAAGGGCTTCGTCAAGTCGGGCGCCAAGCTTGAAAAGGCGGAGCAGGAAAAGCTCGCCGGCATCAACGAGAAGCTGGCGGGCCTCGGCACGCAGTTCGGCCAGAACGTGCTTGCCGACGAGAAGGGCTGGGCGCTGATCCTTTCAGACGGCGACGATCTCGCTGGAGTTCCCGATTTTCTCAAGGACGCGATGGCGGCGGCGGCGCGCGAGCGCGGCGAGGATGGTAAGTTCGCGGTGACGCTGTCGCGCTCGATCATCGAGCCGTTCCTGACCTTCTCCGAGCGCCGCGAGCTGCGCGAGCAGGCGTTCAAGGCCTGGGTGGCGCGTGGCGAGAATGATGGCCCGTCGGACAATCGCGGCATCATCCGCGACACGCTTCAACTCCGCGCCGAGGTGGCGAAGCTGCTCGGCTACGGCAATTTCGCCGAGCTGAAGCTCGACAACACCATGGCGAAGACGCCTGATGCGGTGAACGATCTTCTGAAGAAGGTCTGGGTGAAGGCGGTAAAGCGCGCCGGCGAGGAAGAGGCGGATATCGCCAGGCTGATCGCCGACGAGGGCAAGAACCACGAGGTCATGCCCTGGGACTGGCGATTCTACGCCGAAAAGATCCGGGCCCAAAAGTTCAATTTCTCCGAGGCGGAGCTGAAGCCCTATCTGCAGCTGGAAAAGATCATCGACGCCTGCTTTGACGTGGCGGGGCGTCTGTTTGACATTCACGCGGTGGAGAAGAAGGGCGTTGCCGCCTATCACCCCGATGTCCGCGTCTTCGAGATCCGCGACCGCGACGAGAAGCTGGTGGCGATGTTCCTCGGCGATTATTTCGCCCGTTCGTCGAAGCGCTCGGGCGCCTGGATGAGCGCGTTCCAGTCGCAGCACAAGCTGCCGCTGAAGAACGGCTCTCAGGGGGAGCTGCCGATCATCTACAATGTCTGCAACTTCGCCAAGCCGGCCGAAGGCAAGCCGGCGCTCTTGTCGCTGGATGATGCCCGCACGCTGTTCCACGAGTTCGGCCATGCGCTGCACGGCATGCTCTCCAACGTGACGTATCCCTCGGTGTCTGGAACCGGCGTGTCGCGCGATTTCGTCGAGCTGCCGTCGCAGCTTTACGAGCACTGGCTGACGGTGCCTGAGATCCTGAAGCAGTACGCCGTGCATTTCGAGACCGGCAAGCCGATGCCGCAGGACCTCCTCGACAAGGTGCTGGCGGCGCGCAGCTTCAATGCCGGGTTCAACACGGTGGAGTTCACCTCGTCCGCGCTAGTCGACATGGCGTTCCATACGCGGGACGCGGTCGCCGATCCGATGACGGTGCAGGGTGAGGTGCTGAAGGAGCTCGGCATGCCGAAGTCAATGGTGATGCGCCACGCCTCGCCGCACTTCCAGCACATCTTCGCCGGCGGCTATTCGGCCGGCTATTACTCCTACATGTGGTCGGAAGTGCTCGACGCCGATGCGTTTTCGGCCTTCGAGGAGACGGGCGATGCGTTCAATGGCGAGATAGCCAGGAAGCTGCGCGATCACGTCTATTCGGTGGGCGGGTCGGTCGATCCGGAGGATACCTACCGCGCGTTCCGCGGCAAGCTGCCGAGCCCGGATGCGATGCTGGTGAAGCGTGGGCTGGCGACGTTCGAGGAGTTGGCGGGGAGTGATGCCTGAGGGTTGGGGGGCTCTTGCGGTTGAGTTGATAGCCGTTTGAGCTTTGTGGGTGTGATACCCCCCTTGTAACTTGACGATTGCCGCATCGGATCTAGCTCCTCCCTGCGGTGACGGACCGGAGCCCGCTACCCCCTTGGGCGTTAAAGCCCGCGTCAGAGCCGGGGCCAGGTCCGTCGTTCCATCGAACCCGAACAGTCGCCAG